>NZ_CP157621.1:0-557025 GCF_048302515.1 Variovorax sp. 350MFTsu5.1
GCACGGGGACACGGCGCTCACGCCGTTTTCTTCGGGCACCTACGCCTCGCGCGCCACCGTCATGTCGGGAGGCGCCATCTCGGTCGCGTGCAAGGAACTGCTGCCGCGGATTCAGTCGATCGCCGCCTACCTCATGGGGGTGGATGCGCAGACCGTGGCGTTGATCGAAGGACGCGCCGTATCCGGTGACATGTCGATCCCGCTGTCGCAGGTCGGGGGCGCGTGGTACCTCACACCGCAGGACCTGCCTGCCGACGTTCATCTCGGCGGCCTGGAGGTGTCCCGTGCGTACAAGCCCAACGTCGATACCGGCACCTTCACCTATGCAACGCATGCGGTGGTGGTGGCCGTCGACACCGAAACCGGCGAGGTCGAGATCCTCGACTACGTGGTCGTGGAGGACTGCGGGACCATGGTCAATCCGATGATCGTGGAGGGCCAGACCATCGGCGGCATCGCGCAGGGCATCGGCACCGCGATGTACGAGGAGAGTCCGTATGACGAACAGGGCCAGCCGCTGGCCTCCACCCTGGCCGACTACATCCTGCCGGGCGCCACCGAGGTGCCGCGCATCCGCATCGACCATTTCGAGACACCTTCGCCGCACACCGAATTCGGAGCCAAGGGCGTCGGCGAAGGCGGCGCGATCGCGCCGCCGGCGGTGATCTTCAACGCGGTGAACGACGCCCTGCGCGGCACCGGGGCTGCCGAGGTGCTCATGACGCCCCTGACGCCGCGCCGCCTGCTCGCGGCCCTCGAAAGCGCGAATCGCGAACAGGAGCACGCCCGATGAAAGCGCCGAAGTTCGCATACACGCGCGTCCTCGATGTCGGCGAGGCGATCGCTGCACTGGCGGCAGGCGCAGGCGCCGCGAAGGCGATGAGCGGGAGCCAGTCCCTCGGCCCCATGCTCAACCTGCGGCTGGCGCGGCCTGCTCAGGTGGTAGACGTCGCGCAGATTCCCAGCCTGCGCACCGTCAGCCGCAAGGGCGACTGGATCGAGATCGGCGCCGCCGTCACCCATGCGGAGATCGAGGACGGCACACACCCGCCGCTGGCCGCGCACCCCATGCGCCAGGTCGCAGGCGGGATCGCCTACCGCGCGATCCGCACCCGTGGCACCGTGGGTGGCAGCCTGGCGCATGCCGATCCCGCGGCCGACTGGGTGGTGGTGCTGGCGGCACTCGGCGCGCGCGTGGTGGTCAGGTCGCCACGCGGCGAACGCACGATCGACGCCGATGCATTCATGCTCGGCGCCTACACGACCGTGCTCGAGTCCGATGAACTGATCGTGTCGGTCGCCGTACCTTCGGAGACATCCTCCACGCATTGGGGATATCACAAGGTCTGCCGCAAGCCGGGCGAGTTCGCGGAGGCCAGCGCCGCGGTGTATTTCGACGCTTCGCGCGAGCGTGCGCGGATCGTCCTTGGCGCGGCCGACGGCCCTCCACTTCTGCTGCTTGCGCTCGCAGCCGAGATCGCGCGCGACGGTGCCGGCGCGGCCGGCCGCGAGTCGCTGCGGGCAGCCGTACGCACCGCACTACCGGAACGCGACGCCATCGACCTGAAGCTCTTCACCGCCTGCCTGGAGCGTGCACTCAAGCAGTCCGGCGTCCCGGCCGGTGCCAAACACGCGGAGTAAAAAGACTTGGACCCGATTTCCATTCAAGTGAACGGTCGCAGCATCAGCCGGTCGGCCGAGCCCAGGGTGCATCTGGGCGATTTCCTGCGCGACGAACTGCGCCTCACCGGAACGCACCTCGGCTGCGAGCACGGCGTGTGCGGCGCCTGCACGGTACTCGTCGACGGCCAGCCCACGCGCTCGTGCATCACCTTCGCCGTGGCATGCGAGGGCCGGGAGGTCACCACCATCGAGGGCTACGACGACGATGCGGCGATGCAGCGGCTGCGTCAGGCATTCACGCGCCACCATGCGCTGCAGTGCGGCTTCTGCACGCCGGGAATGCTGGCCACGGCGCGCGACATCGTGCTTCGACTGCCCGACGCCGACGAAGCGCGCGTGCGCCTGGAGCTGTCGGGCAACCTGTGCCGCTGCACGGGTTACCAGGGCATCGTTGACGCCATCCTGGACGTGCTCCAGCAGCAGCGCGACACCCCCGACGCGCAGTTCGAGAAGCTGCGCCAGAGACTGGTCGCGCCGCGAACGGTCGCGCTGAAACGCGTCGACGCAGCGACGCCCATCACATCGCCGTCGCCGGGTCGGAGCGCGGCATCCGATACGGCCGCCGCGGCGGACATGCCCGAGGTGGACCCCGTGGCAATGGCCAAGGCCAAGGCGAAAGGCAACGCCATCGAGGTCCATTTCGACGTACCCCATCCGGTCGACCGTGTGTGGGCATTCATGGGCGACCTGCCCGCGGTGGCGTCCTGCCTGCCGGGCGCGACCATCGACTCGCACGAGGGCGAAAGGGTCAAGGGCACGATCGCCATCAAGTTCGGGCCGATGTCCGCAGCCTTCGTCGGCGCGGCGCGGCTGGAACGCGACGATGCCGCCAGGCGCGCCGTCCTTCGAGGCGCGGGCCAGGACAGTCTGAGCAAGTCGCGCACCCAAGGCGACATCACCTATCGGCTCGAAGCGCTGTCCGCGGACAGCACCCGGGTCCACGTGGACATGATCTACGCGCTGCAGGGGCCGCTCGCGCAGTTCTCGCGCTCGGGGCTGGTGAAGGATTTCGTGCGCCGCATGGTGGCGGACTTCGGCAAGCAGATCTCACGCCGGCTGAGCGGACAGGCTGCCTCGGTCGACGAGCCGCAACCCACGGTCTCCATGGCAGCGATGATGTGGAGCGTGCTGTGGAACCGCATTCGAGGCTGGTTCGGAAGGCCGCAATGAGTTCATTTCTTCATGGCTATCACGTGCGGGCCAACGGGGTGCGGCTGCACCTGCTGCGCTATGGCGGCCAGGGCCCGCGCATGCTCCTGTTGCCCGGCATCACGAGCCCGGCCATCACATGGGGCTTCGTCGCCGAGCGGCTGGCTCGCCACTTCGACGTCCATGTGCTGGACTTCCGCGGGCGGGGCCTGTCCTGGAGCGTGCCCGGCATGGACGCCAGCCTCGATGCCATGGCGGGCGACGTGCTCGATCTGCTGGAGGTGCAGGGGTGGTCGTCCGCCACGCTGCTGGGGCACTCCATGGGAGCGCGCGTCGCGATCCGCGCCGCGTCGCGCGCCGCGCGCCGCCTCGACAGGTTGCTGCTGATCGATCCGCCCGTCTCCGGCCCCGGCCGCCGGCCCTATCCCGTGCCGCTATCGTGGTACGTGGATTCCATCCGGATGGCCATCCAGGGCATCACGGCCGACGAGCTGCGTCCCTACGCGCCGACCTGGACGGACGAACAACTGCAACTGCGCGCCGAGTGGCTCCACACTTGCAGCGAGGAGGCGGTGGTCCAGGCGCATGCCGGTTTTCACAACGACGACATCCACGCCGATCTGGCGAGGTTGCAGACGCCCGGGCTGCTCATGAGGGCAGGGCGCGGCGGCGTGGTGCTCGCCGAAGACCTGGCGGAGATCGAAACCCTCGCACCCCGCTTGAAGCAGTGCACGGCCCACAGCGCCGGCCACATGATCCCATGGGACGATGAGCTGGACTTCCACCGCCTGTTGGGCGAGTACCTCGAGGTCGACCTGCTGTAGCGGCGGGCGTTCTCGTTCCTTTGCATATGGGGGAGCCGATACACTCGCCGGCTGACACTATTGGCGATCTCGAGATGATGACGAAGCGTTCTCCCGCCCGGAAGAAGACAGGTGGCACCACCGAGGTTGAGGCGGCAAAGCCCAAGGGTCCAGAGCCGTTCAATCCGCTGCGCGAAGTCATGTGGCGGCGCCCGGGCTTCCTGATCCGCCGGCTCACTCAGATCGGCCAGGCGATATTCTTCGATCTCTGCAAGTCCGAGAGCATCACGCCGCTGCAGATCGGCATGTTGACCGCGCTGTCGATGAATCCGTGGCTCGATCAGAAGGCCCTCGGCCGCGAGCTTTCACTGGATCGAACGACGACGGCCGAAGTGGTCAAGCGCCTGGTCGACAAGGGGCTGGTCGAGACTCGCGTCAATCCGGACGATCGTCGATCGAGGCTGTCGGTGATCACCAAGGACGGGCTGAACCTCATCAACGACCTGCAGGAAAGCATCCACCGCTCGCAGGAGCTGCTGATTGAGCCGCTGTCGCCCGAGGACCGCGCCGTCTTCATGAAATTGCTGGCTCAGCTCGTGGATGCCCACGAGAAGATGGAGAAGCAGGGCTAGCCCGTCTGGCTTGAAGCTTCACGTTGTCCTGTCGTGTGCTGGCGCTTCTGTTCGGGAGGGGCCGAGCTTTTCATTTACCTTGGATCTGCTTCGAAAGAAAAATCGAGATGAGTTACGTCGCGCCCCTCAAAGACATGCTGTTCGACATCGAACACCTGGCCAACATCGGCGAGATCGCGAAGCTGCCCGGCTTCGAGGATGCCGGCCTCGAAACCGCGCAGGCCGTGCTCGAAGAGTGCGCGCGCTTCAACCAGGACGTGATCGCGCCCCTGAACGTGGCGGGCGACCGCGATCCCTCGTCGTTCAAGGATGGCGCGGTCACCACTACGCCGGGCTTCAAGGAAGCCTTCGCGCAGTACGTGGCGGGTGGGTGGCAGGGGCTGCAGCATCCGGCGGACTTCGGCGGCCAGGGCCTGCCCAAGACCATCGGCGCGGCCTGCGGCGAGATGCTCAACTCGGCCAACATGAGCTTCGCTCTGTGCCCGCTCTTGAGCGACGGCGCCATCGAGGCGCTGCTCACGGCCGGCTCCGACGAGCTCAAGGCCACCTATCTGGAGAAGCTCGTGAGCGGCCAGTGGACCGGCACCATGAACCTCACCGAGCCGCAGGCCGGCAGCGACCTCGCCATGGTGCGCAGCCGCGCCGAGCCGCAGCCCGACGGTACCTACAAGGTGTTCGGCACCAAGATCTTCATCACCTACGGCGAGCACGACATGGCGCAGAACATCGTGCACCTCGTGCTGGCCCGCGTGGCCGGTGCGCCCGAGGGCGTGAAGGGCATCAGCCTGTTCGTCGTGCCCAAGTTCCTCGTGAACAAGGATGGCTCGCTGGGCGAGCGCAACGACGTGCACTGCGTGAGCATCGAGCACAAGATGGGCATCAAGGCGTCGCCCACGGCCGTGCTGCAGTATGGCGACCACGGCGGTGCCATCGGCTATCTCGTGGGCCAGGAGAACCGCGGCCTTGAATACATGTTCATCATGATGAACTCTGCCCGCTACGCCGTGGGCATGCAGGGCATCGCGATTGCCGAGCGTGCCTACCAGCACGCCGTGGCCTACGCGAAGGAGCGCGTGCAGAGCCGCCCGGTCGATGGCTCCATCAACGCCAGCGCCCCGATCATCCATCACCCCGACGTCAAGCGCATGCTGATGACGATGCGCGCCTACACCGAAGGCTGCCGTGCCATGGCCAGCGTGGCGGCTGCGGCCTACGACGCCGGGCACCATCACCCCGACGCGGATGCGCGCAAGCAGAACCGGGCCTTCTACGAATTCATGGTGCCGCTGGTGAAGGGCTACAGCACCGAGATGAGCCTGGAGGTGGCATCGCTGGGCGTGCAGGTGCACGGCGGCATGGGCTTCATCGAGGAGACCGGCGCGGCGCAGTACTACCGTGACGCCAAGATCCTGACGATCTACGAAGGCACCACCGCCATCCAGGCCAACGACCTCGTGGGCCGCAAGACGGCGCGCGACGGCGGCCAGACGGCCAAGGCGATCGCCGCGCAGATCGAGAAGACCGAAGCCGAGCTGGCCAGGATCGACAACCCTGCTGCAGCGGCCGTGCTCAAGCGCCTGAAGGCTGCGCGCCAGGCCTTCGTCGAAGTCGTCGATTTCGTGGCCGGCCAGACCAAGGCCTCGCCCAACGCGGTGTTCGCGGGCAGCGTGCCCTACCTGATGCTCGCGGGCAACCTGGTGGCAGGCTGGCAGCTCGCGCGTTCGCTGATCATTGCGCAGGACCTTGCCTCGCGCAGCTTCGACACCGACTTCATGCTGGCGAAGATCGCAACCGCGCGCTTTTACGCCGAGCACATCCTCAACAAGGTGCCGGGCATCCGCGACAGCATCGTCGACGGCGCGGAGAGCGTGACGGCGCTGGCGCTCGAGGCTTTCTGAAGCAAGGATGCAGGCCTCTTCCTCCGCGCGACGAAGGTCAAGTCCGGTGGTTCTTCTCTGCTGCCGAAACCACGATTCGCAATCGCGCTACCCCATGGCCGCCCGTATGAACATCAAAGGCTGATCGCCGCGATCCCGGCCAGCACGATCACGCCTCCGGCAATACGGCGCGCGAGATGGTCCTCGCGAAAGAGCCAGCACGCGAGGAAGGCGCCGATGACGATGGACGACTCGCGCAGCGGCGCGATCAGCGCCACTGGCGCACTCAGCATGGCGGTGAGAACGAGGATGTAGGCCAGGGGGGACAACACGGCCACGACGAGGATCGGCACAGCGTTGGCACGCAGGACATCGGGAATCCGATGCCGCTGCATCAGCGCGATGGGTGTCAGGATCAGGCCTTGCAGAAGGAGCGTGCCCGCGTAATAGCTCACGGGCGCCAGGTGCCACGCGGTGACCGCGTAGCTGTCCCAGAGGGTGTATGCGGCGATGGTGGCACCTGTCGCTGCTCCCCAGAGGATCCCCGGCACGGTACGGTGGCTGCCGCTTCTGAAGAGATTTCCGACGACGACGAGGATGCCCGTGACGATGAGCAACGCTCCGAGCATGGCGACCGCGCTGGGCCGTTCTTCCAGCAGGACAACCGCGAACAGCATCGTCAGCATGGGTCCCGTACCGCGGGCGACCGAATAGACCACCCCCAGCTCTGCGCGGTCGTAACCGGCCTGCAGGATCAGGGAATAGGCGATGTGCAACGCGGCCGAGACGGCGGAACCCACCGCGAGCCGCCAATCAAGCAGCTGTTGTGCCTTGGCCAAGGGGGCCATGCCGATCGGCAGGCACAGCAGCGCCGAGGCGCAGGTATAGGCCCAGACGAACAGGAAGGTGTCGCCGCGCTTGTATTTCGAGGCGATGTTCCACAGCGCATGGGCTGCCGCCGCAGCAAGCACGAGCGCGACGGTGCCGGGCCGCATCAGCAGATGCTGGGCAGGTCGATGCCTGCCCGCTCCGCCAAGCGGCCGCGCTCGGGGTCGCGCAGCGCAAGCATTGCGACCAGCGCGTCGATCACGACGAGCTGGGCCACCCGGCTCCCGGCTGCGGCCATCTGCGCCGGCAGGGGCGCACCGCCGACGACCAGCGCAATATCCGCGAGGGTCGCCAGGGGTGTGCCGTACTGATTGGTGAGGGCGATGAGCAACGCCCCGGCAGACGATGCTGCATCGGCGATGGCGAGCGTCGTCGAAGTACGTCCGGTCGAACTGACGGCGATGACGACATCGCCGGGGCCGAGCAGACGCGTCGCGATCATGGCCGACAGGTGGTCCTGGATGCCGATGGTCGTTACGCCGACTGCGCGCAGGCGGAAGACTGCGTCTGCGGCGACCGTCGCTGATGGGCCGGCACCGAATGCGACGACCTGTCGCGCAGACTGGATGGAGCCGACCGCTTCATCGAGCGCGGAGATTTCGACGGCCCCGGCCAGCGCGGCCAGCGCGTCGGTGCCTGCGCGGATGGAGGTCTCGAGCACAGTGGCCGGGGTTGCATCCGCAGCGAGCGCTTCAGGCGGCGCGAAGAACCGGGTGGTGCCGCGGGCGCGAGCGATCTCGATCTTGAGTTCGGTGAAACCAGTGAACCCGATGGCCCGTGCCGCGCGGACGACGCTCGGCGGTGAAACGCCGGCACGAACGGCCACCTGCGCGGTCGTGCTGACGCCGACGAACAGGGGATCGGCGAGCAGCAGAGCCACCACCTTCGCTTCGCTGGGGGCCAGATCGCCGCAGCGGGCCTGGATGCTCCCCAGCCATTGCCCAAGCTGCTTATCGCTGGAAGAAACGCCATTACCAACTTCATAATTCATTTGGAATACATTACATTGCGCATCCGAAGCAGTCAACCGCCGCGCAAGCGGATGCCCTGAAACCAAGTCGCAGGAGTCGCGTTGCATGAATCCAGAAAGCAGTCCAACCGTCGCCGTCGTGGGTCCGGGTGCCATCGGCACCACGATCGCGGGGGTGCTGCACGAGGTCGGCCGCGCGCCGGTGCTGTGCGGCCGCACGTCCCGCGATCATCTGGCGCTGCGCGATGGCGACCGCCTGATCTCCATTCCCGGTCCGGTACGGACCGATCCCAGGCAGATCGATCATCCGGTCGACGTTGTCTTTCTCGCCGTCAAGTCGACGCAGATTGAAGCAGCTGCGGCATGGCTGGCCGCATTGACCGGTCCGGAGACCGTCGTGTGCGTTCTGCAAAACGGCGTGGAGCAGCTAGAGCGGGTCGCTCCCCATTGCCCGCGTGGACGGATCACGCCCGCCGTCGTGTGGTTTCCTGCGCAGGCGCAATCCGATGGCTCGGTGCGCTTGCGTGGCGACGCTCGACTGAGCTTGCCGGACACGCCGGCTTCGCGCGTGATCGCCGAAGCGCTGCAAGGCACCCGCTGTGTCGTCGAGCTGGCGGCCGATTTCAAATCCCTGGCCTGGCGCAAGCTGATGCAGAACGCGGTGGCCGGACTTATGGCGCTCACGCATCGTCGCTCGGGCATGTTCACTCGATCCGACATCACCGTGCTCACTCTGGCGTACCTGCAGGAATGTCTGGCGGTGGCCCGCGCCGAGGGCGCCCAACTCGGCGACGAGGTGCCGCACGCGATCCTCGACAAGTTCCAGGCGTCTCCCGCCGACATGGGCACGTCCATCCTCACGGATCGCGAAGCCGGCCGGCCGCTCGAATGGGACATTCGCAACGGTGTCGTCTCACGTCGCGGCCGGACCCACGGCATTCGCACACCCATCAGTGATGTCTTGGTCCCGCTCCTCGCGGCAGCGAGCGATGGTCCTGGCTGATTCCACATCTACGCCCTCGCTGTCCTTCCGCCTCGCCCCTGGCCGATGGGATCCTCAGCGGGTCGTCGACATGAACTCCCGTGGAGGATGCCGTGGGCGGGCAGGCCATGTCCTCCTCGATGCGGTCGGGCCGATGCGTCGGGACCGGCAGCTCACCGTTAGCCACCTCTTCGATGACATCACGGCCATGGCCATGGCTGGCAACGTCATTCCCGCGGCATCTTCGGACCGAGGCGCCGAAATGCGCTGAAATGGCGAATCGCCATCTTCTGATCTCCGATGTCCGCATAAAGCAGCGCCGCGTTCCTGTGGGCGTCGAGCAGGTCCGGCTGCAGCCGAAGCGATTCTTCATAGGCCGCCAGCGCTGCGTCAGCTTTGCCGCATCCTTCCAGGGCCACTGCGAGATTGAAGTGCATCAGCGGGTCATCAGGACAGAAGCGCAGTCCGTCCGCATAAAGCTCTGCGGCGATCTCGCATCGGCCGGATTCGCAGAGCATGAAACCCAGATTGAGGTACGCGTGCGCATACGAAGGGTCTTCCGAGAGGATGTCCCGGTACATCGCTTCGGCGGCTTCAGGCCTTGTTTCTTCCAGCGCTTCGGCTCGGGCGAACCGTGCATCCAGTTGGGCACCATCGGGGACGGGCTCGGGCGGGCCGGGGAAAAGGCTCACGGCGCTGCCGCCGGACGCGATCTGCAGGTCAAGGACGAACTGCCCCGTCTGAGGTTCCCAATGGGCCTCGCCGAACCTGACCGTCACACGGTCCCCCTCGGAGGTGATGCGCATGCCCTGAAGTGGCTGCTCTTCAGGCAAGCTCGCCTTGAGGTGGCGAAGCGCTTGAAGGATCTGGCGCGTGGGAATGCGCGCGGCACGCAGCTCGTGGGCGGAGCGAAGCAGCACAAGGTCCTGGAAGGAAAACTTCCAGGCCCGGTTCTGCTCCTTGACCGGCGCCACGAACCCCAATTCGATGAGCTTGAGCACCGCGTGGCGCGACAACCCCAGCGATTGCAGCACCGCGCGAAGCGTCTGCGAAGATTCCGCCGGCGTCTTCACTTCTTCATTCTCGTGCGCGATGCGGGTACGAGCGTTTTGGTCGTGGACGGCGGAGCGCGCTTGGCCTTGGCAGCCGGCTTTCGCAGCGGGACGACCGTCTGGGCGCCTTTCGCAGGCGAAGTGCGCGGCTTTTGTGCCGCCGTCGGCCGCTTCTCCAGGCTCGCCTTGAGCATCTGGGTCAGGTCGACGATCTGGCCGGAGGAGCCGGCGTCTTCGGGATGTTCCGCAGCCACAACTTCTTCGCCGGCGATCTTCGCATCGATGGCCGCCAGGATGCGCTTCTTCTCCTCGTCCTCGAACAGCGTCGGGTCGTAGGTATCCTGGGAAATCTGCTGGATCAATTGCAGCGCGAGCTTCAGCTCCGCCGCCGAGGGCTCGAGTTGCTCGATGCGCAGGTCCTTGAGGGAGCGCACCTCCTGCGCATACAGCAGCTGCTGCAGGATCAAGCCTTCCTCCCGCGCACGCACCTGCACCACGTACTGCTTCGACTTCCATGCCCATTTGGCCAGAGCACAGCGCCCGCTTTGCAGCATGGCTTTCTTCAGCAGGTTGTAGGGCTTGCCTCCCCGCTTGTCGGGCGCGAGGAAATAAGGCTTGTCGTAGTAGATCGGATCGACCGCATCGGCCGGGATGAACGCGACGATGTCGATCAGATGGCTGGCGCCGTCCTCCAGTGCCTTCAGTTCGTCCGGCTGGAAGACGACGAAACGGTCCGTGTCGAACTCGTACCCCTTGACCAGCTCCGCCCGTGGAATGACCCGCTTGGGATTGACCGCGGACACGTACTGCTGCTTGACCCGCTCCCCCTGCCTGGAGAGCAGGTTGAAATGCACCGCGGCCGCGCTTTCGGTGGCGGTGTACAAGCGCACAGGGATCGACACGAGGCCGAATCCGAGCGACAGGGAAGCGATCGAGCGAGGGATGGCCATGGATGAACCTCCGCAAGGAAAAATCAACATGCCACTTTTCTGGCGGGTCGGAAAGAGGTGAAGGCCGTCAATTGCGCGCTGTCCGCGGCGACGGAGCTACTTCCTGTAGCCGAGGCGCTTCATCGCTTCGGCCAGCGGCTGGCGCTTCTTCCAATAGCCCTTCCAGGGATCCTCCGTCTGAAAGGAGAGGTACTCGCGCGCGGTCCGGATATTCCACTGCGCACCGCTCTTGAGCTGCCCGAGGTCGTCCCAGGCCACCGGCATCGAGACGCCCAGGCCGGGCCTGGCCCGCGCAGAGAAGGCCACGGCGGTCGTCGCCCCATGCCCGTTGCGCAGATAGTCGACAAAAAGCTTGCCGACGCGGTTGCTCGGCCCGCTCTTGGCCACGAAGCGCGCGGGGATCGTCCGGGCCAGGTGCTGGACGATGGCTTGCGAAAACCTCTTGACGATTTCGTAATCGTAGCGCGGCGCCAGCGGCACGACGACGTGCAGTCCCTTGCCGCCGCTGGTCTTGAGCCAGGCCTGCAGCCCCAGGGCGTCGAGCATGGCGCGCACCAACGCCGCGGCCTCCTGGACATGGTCCCAGGTCGTGCCTTCGCCGGGGTCCAGGTCGAACACCATCCTGTCGGGCTTGTCGATGTTCTTCGCAGTGGAATTCCACGTGTGAAACTCGATCACGTTCATCTGCGCGGCCCCCACCAGCGCCTTGGCGCTTGCGATCTCGAGCAGGGCGGCATGGCCCGGCCACAGGTTTTCAGGCAGCTCGGTGATGCCGGGAATGCCGATCTTCTCGCCGTGCTTCTGGAAGAACAGTTCGCCGGTCACCCCCGTGGGACCGCGCACGAGGGAGCAGGGCCGCCCCTTCAGGTGCGGCAGGATGAACTGCGCGACCGACTCGTAGTAGCGCACCAGGTCCAGTTTGCTGGCGCCCGTGGCTTCGTCGATCACGCGTTCGCCATGGCTGACCTTGACGGAGGCCACCGACGATCGGCCGGCCTTCCCCCCGGCCTTCCCCTCGGCCGGCGCGGCGGATGGCCCGAGCTGCTTGGGCCGCTCGCGCACGATGGCTTTGGCGGGCTTGTCGTCGCGCAGTCCGATGAAGGACGCATGCCGTATCTGGTCGTCCGGCGTCCACTCAGCAAAACTCACCTCCGCCAGCAGCCGGGGCTTCACCCAGCGCTCGCTGCCGGCCTTGCGCCTGGACCAGCGGCCCGGCCTCGCGTCGCCCTTCTCGAAGGGGGACTTCGCGGCAGCCAGCGGCAGCAGCCTCTGCTTGACCTCCCAGGCTTCTTCGCTGCTCCAGCCGGTGCCCACGCTGCCCACGGACACCAGCTTGCCGCCGGCATCATGAATGCCCAGCAGGAGGCTTCCGACCTGGTCGGAGCGGTCCGTCCGGTCGGTATAGCCGCAGATCACGAACTCCTGGCGCAGCTTGCACTTGAGCTTGAGCCAGGTTTCGCTGCGCCGGGAGACGTACGGCGCATCGGCGCGCTTGGCGATCACGCCTTCCATCTGCATCTGGCACGCGGAGCGCAGCAGTGACGCGGGATCGGCTTCGAAGTTGTCGCTGAAGCGCACGTGGTCGGTGGATTTTTCCGCGAGGAAGTCCCGCAGCAGCTGGCGGCGCTGCGACAGGGGAAGAGGGCGCAGGTCGTGCCCCTCGAAGAACGGGACGTCGAAGACAAAGAACACGATGTGGTCGGCGCCTTGCCCGCGGTCGAAGGCGTTCTGCAGCGCATTGAAATCCGGCGCGCCGTTCTCCCCGAGCACGACGATCTCTCCGTCCAGAAAGGTCGAATGAAGGCCCAGGCTGCCAAGCTCGCGCGCCAGCGTGGGCATGCGTGCCGACCAGTCGTGTCCGCCGCGGGTGATGAGCGCGAGCTTGCGCTTGTCGAACCGGGCCATCAGCCGATAGCCGTCGAACTTGATCTCGAACAGCCATTCACCGCCTGAGGGGATGCCCGCAACGAGGGTGGCCAGCTGCGGCTTGATCTCGGCGGGCAGGGCCGCCTTGCGCGCAGGCCTGGAGGGGCTGGGTGCCTTGCCGGCCGGCTTCGCCGCAGGCGCGGCCTGCTTGAGAGGCTTGGCGATGACGCTGTCGGGCAGGGCGGCGATCACGTCGTACTCGGCATGGGCGCGCGCGAAGGCATCCGCTTTTCCTTCGGATCGAAGCTGGGGCCCTTGGGCACGGCCCAGGACACCATCACGCCGTCGAGTTCGAGCCGGAAGTCGTAGTGCAGTCGCGAAGCGGCATGCTTTTGCACCACGAAGGTGAGCGCATGCGGGCTCGGCCGGCCTCCCTCGGCGGGCTCCGCAGTGACAGCGAAGTTCCGCTTCGCCTTGTACGTGGACAGCGCGTCGCTCTTGGCCATCGGGCGTCCCTCTCAAGGGCCGGGCGGCGAGGCACCCGTGGCGCCTCCTCAAGCCGCCTTTCGGGTCTTGGCGGACGCCTTCTTCGAAGCCGTCTTTCGCGCGGTTCCGGCGGATTTGGCCGGCGCCTTGGCACTGCTGCGCTTCTTGGCTGCCGCATTGCTGGTTTGGGGAGACTTGCCGCCCTTGAGGCTGCGCTGGAGCAGTTCGGTCAGGTCGATCACGTTCGAGCTGTCTTCCGGGGCTTCTTCCTCGGGCTGGATGACGGTCTCGGTATCGCCGGCCTTGACCTTCTTCTGGACGATCTTCATGACGGCGCTCTTGAACTCGTCCTTGAAGTCTTCCGGATCCCACTTGCCTGACATGCTGTTGACCAGTTGCTCGGCCATCTTCATCTCTGCCGCGCTCACCTTGGCGCCCTTGACCCCCGCAGGAGGCAGGTCGAGGCCTTCCAGGCTTTTGACTTCGTCGCCCCATCGCAGCAGGTTCAACACCATCGCCTTGCCGGAGGGCACCAGCACGGCCAGATGCTGCTTGGTGGCGATAACCACCTTGGCCAGGCCGATCTTGCCCGTCTTCAGAAGCACCTCGCGCAGCAGCGCGTAGACCTTCTGGCCCTTGTTGATCGGCGCAACGTAGTAGGGCCGTTCCAGATACAGGAAGGGCAGCTCCTGGGCATCGATGAAGCGCTGGATCTCGATCGTCTGCGTGGTGCGGGGATAGACGGCTTCGATCTCGTCGGGCGAGATCACGACGTACTTGCCGTCTTCGTACTCGAAGCCCTTGACGATGTTGTCCTTGTCGATCTCCCGGCCCGTCTTCTTGTTGATGCGCTTGTAGCCGACCGGGTCCATGCTGCGCTTGTCCAGCCAGTCGAAATCGATACCCTGCTCGATGCTGGCGGTGTGCAGGCCCACGGGGATATGGACCAGGCCAAAGGTGATGGCGCCTTTCCAAAGGGTTCTGCTGCCAGTTGCCATGTCGATTGCCTTTTCTCAGTCCTCGGTCGCGCGGAAGATCGTCGTGGCATAGCCACCTAGGGGTCAGACCTTCCCGCCGAGGGACCTCGGGCCTTGTGGGACATCGGCGGTCTCTCGGGGAGGACAAGTGCTATCTCTGTGCGCGGCGTGCTAGCTGCCGCGTTTGGCGAAGTTCCGCGCCCCCCATGAACCGCGGCCATGTTTTGAGGGCTGAGGTCGGCCAGGAGCAGCCGTTCGAGGTATCCGGCAACTTTGCACTGAAGGGGCATTCGTGCTGCCGCCCGGTCACGGTTCGCCGGCAGAATGGAGGCTGGGCTGTCGTTCAGCGGCGACGCCCTTCAACAAGCAGCGCGAGGGACAAGATGCGGAGATTCATCGTCTGGCTTTGTGCGATGGTTGCGTCCACAGCTTTTGCGCAGGCGTTGCCGGCTTGGCGAACGTCTACGCCGGAAGAGCAGCGCCTGGACGCCGCTGCCTTCAAGAACCTCGACAAAGACATCGAGCAGGAACTGGGCGATGTCCAGAGCTTGGTCGTTGTCCTCCAAGGTCGGACCGTATACGAGTACTACCGCGATGGCGACCCGAACGCATTGCGGGACACCCAATCCGTCACCAAGAGCGCCTTGGCGCTCCTGGTAGGCACTGCTTTGAAGCGAGGGCAACTGTCTTCTCTCGAGCTGCCGGTTGTCGAACTCATGCCGGAGTGGCGCGCTCTCAACTCGGACCCTCGCGCGCAGAGCATCACGTTGCGACACCTGATGGCCATGACTGCTGGATTTGCGGTAGATGACCGTTCAGGAACTGCAGCGCCGCTCACGCCGACTTCCGCTTGGGCAAGGTCAATTCAGACAGAGCCAGGGCAACGCTTCGCCTACGACAACAGTGGACCCCCCATGGTTCGAGCCGTCCTCGAACGAGTGACCGGACGTCCGATGGCAGACCTCGTGCGCGAGCAACTCGTGACGCCTCTTGAAATGCGGCAGCCTGCGTACTCTCGTGACGGCATTGCTTCCATGAGAACCGTGGACATGGCAAAGCTGGGGCACCTGATGCTGCTGGATGGCACCTGGGCTGGCGCCCCGTTGCTGCCTCCGGGCTTCGTAGCCCAGATGGTCAAGCCTCAAAGTTCAGGCGGGCCGCCCGCTCACTTGCCCTATGGACTGTTCTGGTGGGTGCCTTCGGGTTCCACCTTCTTCGCCAGCGGCTACGCTGGGCAGCTCATCTGGGTCCACTCACCTCTCGGCTTGGTTGTGGCCGTGACATCCACGATTTCGCCGGATAGCGCGCATCGCGGGCAGGCCCTGAGGCTCGCGCGAGGCCCTGTGTTTCAGGCAGCCCAGCGGCGACTGGCTTTGCCTCCCAAATAGGCCTGAAAAGCTCATCAGATTTCACAGCGAGCCCAGGCGAAAGAAACAAGAATCCACGAGTGGAATGTTCTTGCCGGCCGGATGGGAGACGACATTGGGGAACCTGGTCGAAGTCAGATGTTGCCGTGCTGACCGGGTGTGGATTTCCGTGCTCGTTTGACCCACAGTTCCATCAAGCGCTGAGCCAGCGCATTTGCTTCCACGCCTTTGCCTGGACACGCGTGTGCCCGACAGCATGCGGGTCAAGGCTTCGTGACAAAACGAGTTGCCCCTGGGGAAATCAACGCCGGGGCGTCAGGCGGGCGCTGCTTTGTGGCGTGAGGCGATGTGCCGGGGCAGTTCGACGAGCGATGGCCGATGAACCTGGAGCGGCGCCTGAAAGTTCGGCCGGGCGCATGCGAGGGAGAAATATCCGCGACATCGGTCGAGTTGCGCTCAAGCCATGATCGACACCCCGTTATCGACACCCCGTTATCGGCACTCCGAACGTACTAGGCATTGGCACGCTGCAGGAGCTTCACAGCCACTGCACGCGACCAAGGCTTGGCTCAATCCGCCGTAAGCCGACACGTCGCTGCGCTCGAAGCTCAGTTGGGCCAGACGTTGGTTATTCGCGGCCATCGGCAGATCCAGTTGAGCCGTTTCCAACGCTGGATGGGCGGGACGCGGGTGCGGTCGGGGGAGCGGAGTCTGTGAGCCCCGAAGGCATCCATCCGCGATGCCGGGCAGCCGTTCACTGCTGTATGACCACCGGGTTCGATGACGGAAGCTTCGTATCCAGCTCGCGCTCGTAGCTTTCGAGGGGCTGGGGAACGCCGAACAGGTAGCCCTGGCACACGTCGCAGCCCTGGCGCATCAGGAACTCGCGCTGCGCATGAGTTTCCACGCCTTCGGCCACGATCTCCAGTTCCAGGTTGCGCGCCAGGCCGATGATGGCCTGGATGATCGACTCCACCTTCGGGTCGAGCCCGATGTTGTGCACGAAGAACTTGTCGACCTTCACCTGGCTCAGCGGCAACTGGGTCATGTAGGACAGCGACGAATAGCCGGTGCCGAAGTCGTCCATGGAGAACTGGATGCCCAAGGCGGCCAGGGCTTCCATCTTGCCGATGGCGTCGGCCACCTTCTCGTGCAGCAGGCTTTCGGTGAGCTCCAGCTTGAGCCTGCCCGGATCGGCGCCGGTTTGCACCAGCACTCGGCTCACCTGGTCGACGAAATCCGCCTCTCGGAACTGCCGGGCGCTCACATTGACCGACAGCTGCAGGTGCCGCCTCCGCGGATCGCCGCGCCATGCCGTGAGCTGCCTGCAGGCGGTCTCCAGCACCCACAGGCCCAGCGGGATGATGAGCCCGGTGTCCTCCGCCACGTCGATGAACTGGCCTGGCATCAGCAACCCGCGTGTCGGATGGTTCCAGCGCACCAGCACCTCCGCGCCCACCACCCGGTCCTCGCCGGTGACCTGGCTCTGGTAGTGCAGCACGAACTGCTGCGCCGCGATGGCGGCGTGCAGTTCGTTTTCCAGCGCGGCGCGCGCGGTGATGCGGGTCTGCATTTCCGTCTCGAAGAAGCGCATCGCGTTGCCGCCGTCCGTCTTGGCGCGGTACATGGCGATGTCGGCCTGTTTGAGTACCTCCTCGATTGAGGCAGTCCGGGCATCGAACAGGCAGGCACCAATGCTGCACGTGGCGTGATGATGCTGGACACCGAGCTGGTACGGCTGGTTCAGCTGCGCGAGGATGGCCGCACCGACGGTCTCGGTCTGCGAGGTGGCCCCAGCGAGCTGGTCGCTCAGGTTTTCCAGGATCACCACGAACTCGTCGCCGCCCAGACGCGCCACGATGTCGCCCTCGCGCAGGCAGCGCTTGAGTCGCTGCGCCACCTGCTTGAGCAACTGGTCGCCCACGTCGTGGCCGAGCGCGTCGTTCAGCGTCTTGAAGTTGTCCAGGTCCAAAAAGAGCAGCGCGCACAGCCCCGGCTGCCGCGCGGCATTGCCGATGGCATGGTGCAGGCGATCGAGCAACTGCCGGCGGTTGGGCAAGCCGGTGAGCGTGTCGTAGAAAGCCAGGTGCTCGATCTCCCGAGCCGCGCGCTTGCTTTGCGTGATGTCGCGCAGGATCACGATGAAGCGCGCACTGCGTTCCTCGCCGTGGCCGCGCGAGGCTTCGGCCGGTGCGTTGGCTCTTTCATCGGTCACCACCTCGACCGACTTGCGCGATGCAGAGATCTCGAACCAGCTGCGCTCGCCCTTGTCGCGTCGCTCGAACTGGCGCCCGGCCGAATAGCCCTTGACCTGCGCTTCGCGCACCGCCGCCATCACCTGCGAGGCGGCCTCGAACGGCAGCAGCTCCTGCAGCGTGCGGCCCACGGGATCTCCGATGTCGGCGGCGGGAAAGGGCACGCGCGGCGCGTGATAGCCATGGCAGCGGCCATCCAGGCCGACTTCGAGCAGCAGATCGGGCAGGGCATTGAGCGTGGCCTGCAACTGCGCCTTGCTCTCGATGATGGCGGCCGTGTGGCGACGCTTCTCGGTGATGTCCTGGTAGACGCAGACCATGCCGCCGTCCGGCGTGCGGTTGCGGGTGGCGCGGATCACCTGGCCGTTCTCCAACAGTGCTTCCTGCTCGGAATGCGGTTGGACCATCTGCGGCGCATTCAAGGCCGACCAGCCGGCGGGGCCCTGGCTGTGCACCACGTGCCGGGCGGTTTCGTCCATGATGCGGCGAAAGGGCAACTGTGGCGCGATCATCGATTCGGTCCACGGGAACATCGCGACGAAGCTGCGGTTCCAGGTGAGCACGCGGTGCTCGGCGTCCAGCAGGATGAAGCCGTTGACCATCGATCCCAATGCCTGGTCCAGCGTGGCCTTGGAGCGCATCAGCTCCATCCGGGAGCGCCATTGGCGGCGCAGCTGGATGTGCGTGAAGCACGCCACCGCCAGGATCATCAAGCCGATGGCCACGCCGGTCCAGGCGATCAGATCGCGCTCGCGTCGCCAGTCCCTGAGCGCAGCGCTCAGCGGCATGCTCGCCACGATCAGCAGATTGCGGTGCAACGTGGGCCGGGCCACCACGATGGCCGGCTCACCGCTCAGGCGCGCGGCCATCCGCCGCGGCTTGCCATCGCTGGTCTGCTCGTGCAGGGGCGGCTCGATCTGCCGATCGGCCAGGTCGTCGCGTGGCGGCAGGCTCGCCAGGAGGGGGCCGGCGTCGCGCTCCAGCGTGACTTCCAGGTCGCGCAAGCCGCTGCCTTGCGTCATGATCGTCGCGAGCAGCGACAGCTGCACCTCGGCCACCGCCAGCATGCGAGAGCTGTCCGCCAGCGTCACGGCGCGGGCGAAATACAGCACCTTCTGCGAGGTGACTGCGCTGAGGGCCGGCGCGCTGATCGCCAGCGTCGACACCGGCTTGGCCAGCACGCTGTCCACGAAGCCCGCGGGCAGAGCGAGCGGCAGGTGTTCGCCGCGCCGGTCCGACGAGGCCACCACGGCCCCACGCGCATCGACGAAGGCCACGTGGCGCACCAGCAGGTTCTGCCGCACCATGTTGCCGAGCAGCTGGTGTGGCCCGGGGCTGCTTGCGTCGTTGCCGGCACTTGCGGCGCTCGAACCGCGCAGCAGTTCGTTGGCTCCTGCAAGCAGCATGTCGACGCTCAGCAGCGCGCGATTGAGGGCCGCCTCGGAACCGGTCACGAAGCGGACCGTCTGGCTCTCGTGATCGGTGATGGCCTTCTGCCTGGACTCCCAGACGATGAGGGAGGCCACGGCCCCCACGGTGGCGAGGAAGACCAGCGCCACGCCGAGGACGATGGCGGTGATGCGGCGGGGAAAACGCGCCGTCACGGTGCTGCTGCCCGGGCCTGGATGCCGACCACCGGCGCGACCGTCTGGTTCCAGGTCGTGGCGCACACCGGACCGCAGCGCTGCACCCATCCGGGCAGCACGCGGGTCGCAAGGATCTCGCGGCGGCGGGCGTGGTCCTGCGGCGATGGCGGCACGGCCACCATGCGCCCCTTGAGGGCCTTGCTGCAGCCCGCGGTGCCCGTGTTGCAGGCGATGCCTTCCTCGGTATCGCGCTCCGACTGGGCCCAGACGGCGGCTTCCAGCCGCGGCAGTTCCTTGCGCAGCAGCGCCTGCAGCTCGGGCGGCAGCGCATTCAGGCTTTCGCGGTTGGCCGCGAACACCGCCACGCCCCAGTTCAGCGGCATGACATAGAGGGCGCTGGTCACTGCATGCAGGCCGAGCGTGTGCCCGGACATGGTGCCGGTGATGACGCAGTCGGTGTTGCCCGATTTCATGTTCGCCATGATCTGCGAGAACTCGGTGTACACCGGCGTGCCGCCCAGCGCCGTGACGAAGTCGGCCTGCGTCGAGCTGGATACGCGTGTGCGCCGGCCCGCGAGGTCGCCGAGTTGTTGCATCGGCTTGTTGCAGAACACCTCCTGCGCCGGGTAGATGTAGACCGCCAGCAGTTCCACGTCATAGCGCTCGCGCAACGCGTGCGTCAGGTAGGGGCGGAACGCGCCGACCACGCGGCGCAGCGTGGCGATGTCGGGGTTCAGTCCGGCCATGTCGGGCGCGCCGAGCTCCGGAAATTGGGTGGAAACCTGGCTCAGCAGCGCCGTGCCGAAGGGCACCACGCCGAGTTGCATCAGGCTCAGCATTTCCTGGCCGGGCACCCCGGCACGGTCGAAGGGCACGATGCTGGCGGTGTAGCGGCCGCCGGACAGCGCCGCGAGGTCACGCGTCCAGAACTGCTCCTCCTGCCCCGTGTACTGGGTGACCCCGCCCAGCCCTCCGACGATGCGCAGGCGTTGCACAGGCGCCGTCTGCGCATGGCACAGCGATGCGACGAACATCAGAAGTGCGACGAGGTAGGCCAAGATGACGCTGTGCGAGCAAGGGCGGGGCAAAGCCCGGGTGTAGGGAGTGGATCGGCGAACTTCATCATGGCACAGGAGCGCCGGACGGCGGCATGTCTGGGGGCCCCCGTGTTGCGCGCCGGGCACGCTTGCCAGCCTGGCCAGGCCGGTGTGGCCGCCAAGACGGGCGCGCAGGGGCTTTCGGGGCCATCGGCAGGCGGATCCTTTCCTGCCTGCGCTGCAAGCTTGCCGACGCAGGCCGTCCACTCGTGCAAGGCCCTCAACGGGGGCAATCGCGAACTCCAGCGGCTGCGGTCGCGGTTCGGCTTCGAAGGCGTGATGCGGACTCAGTGCGGCAAGGAAGCTCGCATCCAGATATCCGGATCCACCGGGCTCTCCCTAGCCTGTTGCGCGAAAAGTCAAGAGGCGACTGCCTCGAACGCAGGCACTCTGGCGGCGACCCGCATCAATGCTTGCAACACCGATGTTGTCCCCGAGTTATCCACAAAGATTTCAACAAACTCGTGGAACAACTCCTTGCCGGAAACCATTCCGCGCCGCAGCCTCATCCAAGCCTGGCGGGTTCTGGCGGCAGGCCGCGCGAAGTTGATGCGGTCTTGATATGGCTCGGCGATGAGGCCATGTTCGACCTGCCCACCGACCCCACGCTGAGTTGGAGGCTTGCCTTGTGATGATTTCCTTGTGCCGATCGGGACGAGGGGGACGACTTGATGCAAGCGCTGGTCGTGTCGTGTCGGGCGGCCGCTGCCTACAGTGCGTCTTTCTGATGCACCACCGCGGCCATGCCTCGTATCTCATTGCGAGAACTGGGCGAATGAATCGAAATATCCGCTGTATCGCAAGTTCCCGAGCGAGACGGCAACGCACGGCCCGGACGACAACACGCTGTGCAGCGACGCTGCTGCGCGCCATGCATCCGCTAGGCAACGTTCAACGTGCGCGCCCACCGGTCAGCAACTGAGCCAGTTGGGCGCGATGCCTGTCAGGCTTGCGACTTCTTGCGCCACTCCCAGGGCCCGAAGGTCTGCCGGCGCCGCAGCTCGGCGCGTCCTTCTGCGGTGATGTCCTCGATCACGACCGATAGGGGATCGGCCGTGTCTGCTGGACGAGATTTCGACCCTGCGTTTTGCAGAAGGACCCATTTCTTCGCATTCAGCGCCCCCGTGAAGGAAACCTCCTCGGGTTTGAGGATGGTCAGCGGAAAGACCGCATGCTCGATGCTCCGGAGGAAGGCAACATGCGCAATGGACTCTGCGTTGTCTGCCTCTGTCAAGCCCAGTACGAAAGAGGGGCTGATCGTCATGGTGGCTCAGTTGCGATAGCCACCGCCGAAGCCACCGGTACGCGGCTCCATCGGACGCGCCAGATTGACGGTCAGTGCACGACCGTCGATTTCCTTGCCATGGAGCCCTGCGATGGCGGCCTGCGCTTCCGCAGGCGAGCCCATCTCGACGAAACCAAAACCCTTGGAGCGACCGGTATCGCGCTCCATCATGACCTTGGCCGAGGAGACATGACCGAAGGCCGAAAATTGTTGCTGCAGCGCGTCTTCGCGCACCGCGTATGAGAGATTGCCGACGTAGAGTTTGTTGTCCATGATTTGCTTTCTTGAGTGAACCGAAATTCGGTATGAAATGGATGGGAGTCGGCGCGCAGGCCTACCGAACAGGGCGCCGCACGAGCGAAGAGCCGCTCTGGGTGCGAGGCTCCAGATGACGGAACGTGATCCGTCCCTTGTTGAGATCGTAGGGTGACATCTCCAGCGAGACTTTGTCGCCCGCGAGCACGCGGATGCGGTGCTTGCGCATCTTTCCGCCCGAGTAGCAGATCAGGCTGTGCCCGTTGTCGAGAGTGACGCGAAAGCGCGAATCAGGCAGCACCTCCTGCACCCGGCCTTGCATTTCAATCAGTTCTTCCTTGCCCACGACGCTCCTTCAGTGATTGGCCGGATGCTCAGGCCAGCTGGTTGTTCAGCACGAAATGACGGCCTTGCATCAGTGCATAGCGCGCCGCTCGCGCGGCGCTGTCGAAACGCGGAATGAGCCGGAAGACCCGGTCATGCATGCCACGGCGGATGGAAACCGAGGCTGCGTACTGCCCGGTATCCGTGAGTTTGGTCATGGGGGTGACGAGGTATCTGCCCACCTCGTGGGCCTGTGGAATCTGCATGTGATAAAGCGAGCGCTTGCCCTGAGGGCGCGCCGAGTGGACGCGTGCCGGCGTTGGACCGGTCAGGCGCACGAAGTGAAACCGTGAAGGAAACGGTCCGTGGGATGTTCTCTATTGAACGGACCGAAGATGAAGCTCGCTGAGGGGGATGGCGCTCCGGCGAGGGTGGCGAAAATGGGCCACCTTGTCGGAGAGTTGAGGCCTTTGCGGGAGGCGACTGCCGCGAGGTGCCAATCAGGGATTGAGGCAACGAGCACGCCGCAATCGATGCACCTAGTGTAGGTGATTTCGGGGCGCGGTGGTTTTTCATGCCCGCAGGCGGTGTTCCAGTGTTACGCTGACTCGCTCCATTCGCGTGAAGGACCCGCATGACTCAGGCGCTTCTCTCCCTCTCTCGGCAGGAAGCGCTTCGCGCGGATCTGCCCCAAGTGGCCGATCTGCTGCACCACCGGCGTGCGGGTGAAATCGATGAGGCGGTGATCGACGATATGGTTTCGTTGTCCTGGCTCGAATGGCTGGGCGGATCGCTTCAGCTGACGACCACAGGTGTGAACATCTGCCGCCAGCAGCAGCCGAAGTAGGAATGTGCCTGAGCCATGAACCAGACGGACGTGATGCTCAAGATCGTGGAGATGGCTCGCATTGGTGGGGCACTTCCCGCAGACGAGGCTGTATCACTGGTCGCGGCGAAAGTCGCGGGCTTGGACATGTCATGCGAGGGCGTTCAGCAGGAAGCGACCGACCTGATGCGTCTGGGCGCGACGATCTGGTCACTGGCCGGCCCGAGATAGCCAACGGCTGCCAGCCCGTCTCGTCCCGCCCGCTCCCAGGCGACAGCGGGTACCACAGCGAAGATTCGCGGTGCCTTTGGGGCTCATTGAACTTCGTCGCACCAGACCTTGAAACCCTCCAATTGATCCGGTCCGAAGGTGCAGGACAACGCCACGTCGCTGGCATCCCGCCCCTGTGCAATCAACACGCGACCGATGCGCGGCACGTTGTTGCGCGCGTCGAACGTGTACCAACGGTCACCCAGGAACGCCTCGAACCAACCTGCGAAGTCCATTGGACCGAAGGGTGGCGCAGTTCCGACATCGCCCAGGTATCCAGTGCAATAGCGGGCTGGAATGTTCAAACAGCGACATAGAGCAATGGCCAGATGCGCATAGTCCCGGCACACGCCTTTCCCCTCCTTGAAAGCCTCCAGGGCCGAACGGGTACGTCGAGCATGCTGATAGCCGAACTCGATATGCTGGTGCACGAAATCGCACACCGCCTGCACGCGCGCCCATCCGCTGGGTCCGCTCCCAAAACGCTGCCAAGCAAAATCGGACAGCAAGTCGGTTTCGCAGTAACGGCTGCCCAACAGATACACCAAGGTGGATTCGGGCAGGCGTTCCACCGCTGTCTGCGAAGCAGAAGGGGCAATACTGTCCGGCAAGCCGCTGTCGCGGATCAAGGCATCCGTGCTCAATACGAAGCGCCCTGCGGGAGCGACCAGGCGCGTGCACCAGTTCCCAAACAGGTCTCGGTAAGCCGTCGTGGACACCGCCGGATGCGTGAGCAGATGATCTGGACGCAGGAGGTCCGATGCTCTTGAATAGTGGATGTTGAGATTCAGAATCATCGGAGTCGGCCGAGGAAACTTGTAGGCGATCTCGAAGCCGAGTTGGATGTTCATGGCACATCATGCACCCTGATTCGATGCTTCCTTGAAGAATAAGTAATTCCTGAACTCCGGCCCTTGCCCGTTGCATCGCAGGTTGTTTGGCTTTCGGGACAGGCGCCACCTCCGAAGCGTGTGGGCCCAGATCCCTAGGGACGGCACGCCGTCCTACACGACATCGCCGCTGAGGCGTTAACGTCTGCTGACTTGCCGCTCGCGCCAACCATCGATCTTGATGTCGTACCCGTGGGAAGCCGTCCGGAGACCACCATGGGGAGCGAGCGTCTTGTCCACGAAGGAAGATTGGGACTCTGGGCGTGCTCTACCGTTCGTCAACCCATCGAAAGCGGCGGACTGTGTGCCAGCGCCGAGGTCACCTTGGACGGCAATCATCGCTGCAGATTGACGTTGGTCCTTCCACGATCCTGGGTTGAAACCGATCTTGAATCCTTCAAGCGACGTTGCCTGAACTGGATCTTGGAAGCAGACGGTCGCACGAACGTCAATGCCCAGGTGAGTTCGCCTTGACGGCCAGTCGGTGCTCAGCTGCTGCCCGCAATGCGACAGGCGCCCTTCGATACGCGATTCGACTGGTGGAATAGGGCGGCTGTTAGCGCCAGTGCAATCGCCATCAGCGGAGGATGCCCGACGCCGCTTCGGCTTCGTGGTCCGCCATGTTGCGGATCACGTCCATGAACGCCAGCACGGCCGTGCTGGGCGGCTCGCCTTGCAGCGTGATCAGGCCGAAGTCGGGCATGCGGGTGGGGAGTTCTGTCGCGATGCGCGTCAGCAGACCGCGCCGTACATATTTGTCCACGAGCGCGGCAGGCTGCAGCGACAGCATGGTCGTGCTCTGCATCAGCTCCAGCGCGAAGAGAAACGACGGCGTCTCGACGATGCCCGAGGTGAGCGACAGGCCTGTGCTGCGCAAGATGTCATCCGACACCTTGCGCAGCGCGGTGGACGCCGGATACAGGATCCATGGCCAGTTGGACAGCTCCCTCAGCCCAGGGGCGTTCGGCCCGCGCAACGGATGGTGCACGCCCGCGGCGATCTGCAGGCTTTCACTGCTCAGGTTCTCGTAGTGGAACTGGTCGCGCTGGGATTCGTCGGTGAAGCGGCCGATCATCACGTCGATCTTGCGCTCGGCCAACCACACGATGAGCTGGTCGCTGCTCTGCTCCAGAACCTTCACCACCAGCAACGGCCGCAGGCGCTGCAACTCGGCCACCGCGGCAATCAGCAGATGCGCCGCACCCGAGATGGCGCCGATCGACAGATGGCCGTGCCCGCCCTGCTTCAGGGTGCTGAACTCGTCCACGAACTTGCGATAGCCGTCCAGTGCCGAGTGCGCATAACGCAAGGTGAAGAGTCCCAGCTCGTTCGGTTGCATGTCGCGCGGCAGGCGATCGAAAAGCCGCGCTTCCAGCATCTCCTCGATGTCCATCAACACCTTGGTGGCCGCCGGCTGCGTGATGTACATCTGCTCGGCAGTCAGGCGCAGGTTGCGTGTCTTTCCGAGGATGTCGAGGAACTGCAGATGCCGGAAACGCAGACGCGAGACTTGGGCCAGCATCAGCGATTTACCAGGGGTCTTGCCTGAACTCATCAGCATTTGGAATGGATGCTAGCGAAAAAGTCAGTGGACCGGCAGGGGGCGCTCACCTAGCCTTCGTGTCGGTCAACCAGGGCTCCGCAGAGAGCCGGCGAGTCGCGGCAAGTTCGCCGCACCCCGCATATTCCATTCCGGAGACATCATGAAATTCAGATCACTGGGTCTGGCGACTGCACTGCGGGTCGCATTGGCCGGTTCGCCTTGGCGCAGATCAAGGAACACGTGCAACGAGAACTCCCCGATCGCCGGAACCACCAGGAGGACCGGGATCATGTTCGGCAGACTGGACATCAAGAGCCTCCTGATTGCGCTGCCAGCCGGACTTGTGATCGTGAACGCCGCCCTGGCGGCCGATCGGCCAACGAACCCCGCCGACTGGCCTGCGCTGAAGGACGTGTACAAAAACCACTTCCTGATCGGCAGCACCAATCTCGACGCGCGCAACTTCGGCGCCGAGGTGGTGCCGGGCGAAAACTCGGTCGCTGCCATGACCGTGAAGCACTTCAACGTGGTGACGCCCGGCAACGCGATGAAGCCGGAGTTCTGGAATGGGGGAATCAGCAATCCGACCCCCAACTTCCTCACCAACCTGAGCTCGGGCATCAACGCAGACATCGGCGCGGCCAATGCGCGCGGCGTCAAGGTCACCGGGCACGTGCTGGTCTGGCACAACCAGTCGGCCCAATGGCCTGCTCCCAACGTCGCGACTGCGAATGGCGGATGGGAAACCCCGTGGGACTACGCAACGGCGAAGACGAATCTGGAGTACTACATCCGGACCGTGGCCGGGCATTTCGATCAGGAACCGTTCAAGACCTACGCCTGGGACGTCGTCAACGAGGCGTTCAAGGACAACCCCGACAACCCCGCCGACTGGAGGAACGCCCTGCGAACCGGCTACAGCCCCGAAGAACGCCCCTCCCGATGGGCCCAGGCCTACGCCAAGGGTGGGAAGAGCTGGGACTACATGTATGACGCCTTCCACGCGGCGCGCCAGAACACGACCGCGATCCTGAACTACAACGACTTCAACGACAACGAGCGAGCCTCGAAGGCCACCGCGATCGCCTCGATGGTCAAGGAGTTCAATGAACGGTACGCGGCCGAATCGGCCGCGGGCAAGGGGCGGATCCTCCTGGATGCCAAGGGAAACCCCAGGCCGCTGGTCGACGTCATCGGCACGCAGGGGCACTGGGACATGCGGCTCAACCTGGACGCCTTCGAGAGGACCATCAAGACCTATCTCGAAACCGGGGTGAACGTCGATCTGACCGAGCTGGATCTCGCACCGCTCCTGGGGCTGGACAAGGGCCAGCGGATCCAGAACGGCCCCGAGATGGAGGCCCTGTTCAAGGAGCAGGGCATCCAGTACGCGAAGCTTTTCAGCCTGCTCAAGGAATACGCCGCCGGCCCGGGAGGTCGTCACCCCGAGTACAAGGGCGGCGTGCACCGGGTGACTTGGTGGGGGATGACGGACCCGGGCTACCACACCAACGGATATCCGTGGTCCGGCGTCGGCCAGCCGAAGGAGGCGTACTGGGCCACGACGAACCCCGAGCAATACCTCATCGATGCGGGCTTGCCGCCAAACGGAGTCACCGCGACCTTCAGCTATGGCGGAGAAAGCTTCACGGCCAGGACCTGGGGCGGCAGGAACGCTCAGGCGATGCTCGACATCAACGTGCCGGTGGGAACGAAGAACGTAGTCTTCACCGCCGCCAACGTCTCGCTGCCCGCGGGATTTGCCGTCGAGAGCATGAAGTTCAACCCGCCCGACTGCGCCGTGGTTCCCGGGAAGCCGTGCCATGTGACGGTGACCGCGCGAGGGTCCGCACCGGCCACTGCGTCCGTCGAGAACACGGCGACGTTCGTACTGTCCTTTGGAAAGATGACCGTCGGGTGGATGGATGCCGCCAACGCCCTGGAGGCGCCCTTGTCCTATGCGGAGGTTCGCTTCAGCGACGGCGTGACCGCATTCAAGCAGTACAAGACCTCGTATGGAAGCGACGGGATGGCGAGAGCGTCCGGCGTCGTGGAGACGAAGGCTGTGCCGAAACATGGCCGCACCACGCTCGTCCTGCAGCCGCAGGACCCGATCGTCGGCCCGTTCGGGTTGAGGTTGCAAAAGGACGCGTCGACGCAGAAAGCCTGGCGACTCGTCACGAGATTCGAGCCCGGCAGGACGTACATGGTCGTGTCCGCGGAATCGGCTTCCAACGGACAGACGCAGGCCGCCGCGTTGACCAACAGGAGCAAGCCCGCAACCACAGCCTCGCCCGAATCGCTGTCGCGCACGCCCGTCGTCCTGCGTGGCGACATCCTTGTGCCATTGCGCAATTCGAATGCGCCCGCGAGCGAGCCCGCCCTGGCGCAGGACAACCTCAAGTTCGTCTTCGAGGAGGCGAAGAGCCCTGCCGCAGGACCGTACGCGGCGCAGGAAGGGCACACGATGCAGAGCTTCATCCATGGCACCAACGCTTACCCGCATATCGTCTTCAGAGGCAACGGGGCGACTGGCACCGTCGTGGCGGGTCAGAACTCGCTGATCACGCGACAGACGAACGGCCAGGAGGGTTCGCAGATCGCCGAAAGAGCGCTGGACCAGGCGGTGTGGTTCAACACGCCCATCGACCCGAAGACCGGCGAGATGAAGATGTTCCTGTACACCGACAAGGATGGTGCCAAACAGCATCACGTCCTGAAGGAAGTGAGCGATGGCGAGACGCCCAACAGGGACGCCGGGAATGCCATCAGTCAGCGGCAGGGGTCTGTTGGCGGCTTCGTCGCCACGCAGGCGGAGAGCCCCAAGGAGGGCACGAGCATCAGGCTCTACGCCTACGACATCGAGTCCTACGCGCCCGACAATGAACCGCCGCCGACGACGAATCCGCCTACGACGGAGCCTCCCTCCACGCCGCCACCGGCAATGCCGATCGCCTTCCCATTCCGCAGAAACGGCGGATCGCTGGACGCGGGCGACCTTGCCCTGGCGCTGGCCGGTCTTGCGGCGCTTGCGGTCGCCCGCCGCCGTCGGCGGTGAAGCCGGCGCCGGGTCAGGCCTCGGCCGCGGCTGCATCGCAGGCGCACCCTCATGCGTTCTCGTGGCCCGCCTTGACGGCAAGGTGAGTCAGATGTCGATGGTGTGGCGAGTCGCGTGAATGCAAGAGCCGAATCGCTGCCGCCGTCATCCATCGCCGCGCCGGCTCGATACCGAAAAGGACGCGGTGTTGATGGAGCGTCGGTTGAGCTGACCATGCAGAGCCGGAGAAGGTCGCGATCACCTTTCCGTCAGAATGGCAGGAAAGGCGCCAATGAGGTCGGCTCAGGCCCGCCGCAAGTGCGGCCAAACCTCCTGCCAGAGGCAGAGCGCCAGTGCGCACAGCGCGCCGTACAGGTGCGCCTGGACCATCACGTCGCCGCCGATCAGCGCACGCTGCGCTTCAGAAGGCGGATGGAACATCTGCCAAGCGATGCGTGCGAGGACGGCGACCAGGACGATCAAGGCCATGCGATCGCCACGCCAGGTGCGCGGCGCCAGCACCCAGATGAACAGCCCATAGAGCACGCCGGAGAGGCCCGCGTAGTTCGTGGCTTGGGGCGATGCGGCTACCAGCAAAATCCCCACGCCGAGGGCCAGCACAACGATCGCGGTGGCCCAGGCGCGCCAGCTGCGGGTGCCGGCCGCGAACGTGGCGCACAGTGCCAGCCCGCCAGTGTTCATCATGCAGTGCCCCCAGCCGAGATGCACCACATGCGCCGAAAGCAGGCGCCAGGGCTGTCCACCGAGCACGGCCGCGCGTTCGTAGCGCAGCGCTTCGTACACCGGCTCACCACCCGCCTGCAAGATCAGCACCAGACAGGCGAGCGCGATGGGAACAAGCCAATTGGCAAAGGACCGCTGTGAGAGAGGTCGCATGCGGGGCGCGGCCCATTCAGGGATTCGGGTAATTGCCCATGAGGGAAGTGTGTCCGCATGCAAACTGCGGGCGCCCGAGTGTATCGCCGAGGCCGTGCAGCATCTTCAGAAGGGGACTGAAGCGCTCCTCTGTAGATTTCAGCGCCCGTTTGATCCCCAGTTCCACCAAGCGCCGACCCAGCGTGTTTGCCTTCACCCCTTTTGCTCGGATACGCATGTGTCCAACAGCATGCGGGTCAAGGCTCCGTGAAAAGGCGGGTCGCCACCTGGGTAGTAATCAACAGGCAGTGCGCCAACCGCCTCGATGCACTTCGTATCAACGCTCCTGCTGCGCGTCTTCTCGGCTCCGGTTGCGGTCTAACGCGGCCGCCGTTGCCGCAGGCGTCGGGCTCCAGGCCCGCGCAAGTGCCGCGAGAATTGGCACTCAGGAACGAACACATTCAGAAAAAGAAGGGAACCCTGCCATGACGACGACGTCAATCCTCCGTTTCGCCGCCGCCGCAATCGTCATTGTCGTCGCTGCCGGCTGTCCTGCGTCGCAGGCCCGGGCCCAGCAGGACAACAGCGCCTACGCGGGCGTCGGTACCGCCCGGGACTCGTGCGGCCACTGGTTGGAGGTGCGCCGCGTGCCGAGCACGCCCATGAGCCGTGGCGAGCTGATGACGATCAGCTGGGCACAGGGGTATCTCTCGGGCAAAAACAGCGAGTTCGACGGCGTGCCCCGGGAAGGAAACGCCTTCGTCATCCCGGACCTGTCGGTGATCACCGCGTTCCTCGACAGGCAGTGCGCGAAGGATCCGATGACGGGCGTCATGGCGCACCTGGATGCCATGGCGGTTCGGCTTCGCAGGACGCAGCCCCTGAGATAGCAGGAATGCCGTGGGGAGCCTGGAGTGTAGATTTCCGCGCCCGTCTGACCCACGATTCCATCAGGCGCCGACCCGGCGTATTTGTCCTCACCCCTATGCTCGGACACGCGTGTGTTCAACAGCCTTGCGGGTCGAGGCTCCGTGAATAAAGCAGGTCGCCACCTGAGTGGAAATCAACACCCTGCAGGTACGGTCGTTCAGTGGCTCGGTGATCAGAAGATCCGCGGCACGTGGTCTCCAGCGATCCGCATACCGATCGATGTGGCCGGACGCACTCGACACGATCGAACTGCAGGGCTGCCTGCGATCGTCTCGAAGCGCTGCGACCATCCGGACGAATGCTACAGCGAACCGCCGGTGAACGCGTGCGCGAGCGTCGATCAGCCGGCGCCGGCGCCGGCACCCAGCGGAGCGGCCGGCCCCGTGGTCTTCTTTTGTCTACGCTGCGACAACAACAAGTCCAGATGCTTGGCTCGTTGATTGTTGCTGCTGAAATACACGGTCCTGTCCGCATTGGTGATCATCCTGCGGTTCTGTCGCGCGACTTCGGCGTTGGCGATGTCGCTGTAGGCCAGAACTTTGGATCCCAGGCCGACGCTGTCGACCTCCATCAGCAGGCGTGGGCTGAGCGGAATGCTTCCCTCCGCGGATACGGATCCCCAGACGCGCAGGACCTAGCACGGTTAGAAGGGTCGAAATGGCGGAGGCGTATAGGTGGACACGATGTACCCCACAAATTTATCCCCCAAAGCAGAGATCCGCACGCGCTCCGTTCCATCGACTGGCTCGATCAAAGTTCGGACGGCGAGGAAGCGCAAATAGTCCTCAAGAGTGGGCGGCTGGCCCTCGCCGACCAACTTCAGATGCTCCTGATAGAACGCTTCGATGGGGGCCTTTTCTGCACCCTGGGCCCCTTGCATTCTCAAATAGTGGAGCAGCTGCATTTGCGAGCCAAAGATGAGGTTGTAAGTTTGCTCAAACATGCAAACGTCGCGAAGCGCCAGGATTACTTCCCGGGCGCGGGCCGGGGTTGCTGCAGCTTGGTCGACAGGGTCACTCAGCTCCGCCGCTGGCTTGGCCTGCTCCTGATTCGACGGAACTGGAGCGGATGCCTCAATCTCGGCGCCGATAGCCTTGAATTTTGTCAACCGACTGACAAGCTCTCTGATTGGCTCTCTGAACACGCGCATAAAAATGCCGCCTAATACCAACGCCGCTACCGGCCAAGAGAGAAAGACTTTCAGGAATTCAAGTATCAGCGGCCAGTTCGCATAGCAGTTTTGCATCGCACCCTTTCAGTAGTCCTGTGACTTTAAATGGATGAAGGTACGGCGCTTTAACGGGCCGTCCCGTGACTATCTTTTGAAGTTTTCAGCGAGCCTGCCTCGACCCCCGTTAAAGGTAAGCGCGAAGCAAGGGCATCCCGACGTAGACGCTTGAAGGCAGTTGATCAGCGTAGCCTGTTAGAGGAGAGCTTGGAACGCTGGTAATAAGCCTGTGTGGTGCACAAGCATACGGTGTAACTCGGCCAACCGGTGTTCCCCACATGAGATGATTTATCGCAGCCTGCAGTGGTTGCCTTGGGACCGCCCGGCCCTGTCTTTACGAGCATGGAGAACTCATGAGAGACACTGGAAACGAATCCAGTGTCTAGTTGTGACCGTCCGCCGCAGAAGGATCAGCGGCCTGCTATAGCGCCAGTGTGCAGCAAATAGATACCGCACAAGGCAGACCTACTGAATGTTGTCGGCAATTGATAACAGCAAACCTGTTACATCGTCGCGGTATTCTGGCGACTGGCACGATTTTTCCAAAAACCGAAACACCTCGGCCTTCAAAAAGGAATTCTCTGCGAATCTTTCCTGAATCACTTGTCCTATATATGGCCCAAAACTTTGGGAAATACCTTGCGGCGTGCGTTCATATTGAATTTCACCGTTAAACCAGCGGGCAAAATGATTTAGCCAAGGAAAAAACTCGGGGTCCAATATGTCTTCCTGATAGCGAGATCGAATCTTAAAAACTTCATTCCAAGTTTCTGCTTGCTCTGCTGGGTTTCCCATGAAATCAATTTGCCATCGAGGAAGAAAAAAATTCATCCGCTTGTTCCCTTTGCCCCACACACTATTGGATAGCACAATTTGATATGTCGGTCCTTGATACGGATCACTGCTACGGCGCCTCGCGTTGGCCGAGTTATGAAGTATGTCGGTCATTCCTTTGAAGGTTGCATTGCATGCATCACACATCGGACAGAGATTTCGGAGGTCTGCTCCAGCGAATGGATATCGTGAGATTGCCATCCAATGATCAAGGTGATGGCGAGGCCCCTTCTTGCCGCGCATCGGGCTAAGCCCACAGAACGGACATATGCGATCTGGCAGGTGATCATAGATATCCGAATAGTGCCGATCTCGAACAGGGCTTCCTGAATCGTCTTCGCGTGAAAGCTGCCCAAAGGCGTATTCGAACAGATCTTTGATCGCCTCCTCGATGTCAGCCAAGTTCGAAATTACAGGACACGCCTGCTGATTTCCAAGTATGGCCGGTAAGTTAGTTTGAGCGGCAAGTGCGCTTTGGATCAACATGCGAGAGGGAGTTGCGAGTTTCCGGTACTCGGTAAAAAACTTTTTGAGCTTCTTGTTGAACCCCGAATGGCGTATTAGCCAAGCTCTTCTTATTGCAGTTGCTGTTAATGGTGGCCAGGCCGGAACGGGTTGTGCGGCATCGATTGCCATCATCCCCTCTGAAAGAGTCGTCGTCACCAGTGGGCCTATCCAATTGTGGCTCAATGCCGCAGGAGAAAACGAAAAAAGCATCTCTATTGGCTTCTCAGCTTCCTAAGATGATCGGCCACAAGGCCTTTCCCGAGTGACGGACCAAGCATTCCTAATCCACGCTCCACGGTTTGTAAGTCCGCTGAATCAAGCAGTGACTCAATCTTTGCTTCTGCGATGCGCGAAATATTGGGTTCCACCTTGAAGCAATTCTCCAAAATTCTGTCGTACTCCGCCCCAAATGTTTCAATGATCGGCTGTGCAACAGTGACCTTCCCCTCGTTGCGCGAAAATATCATGATGTGATCTCTCGGCATATCAGAAGGGACGAACGGAGCATGAGTGGTCATTAACAGCTCTTGATTGCCTCGGGAGCCCGTGAGCTTCTTCAGACGCTGCACAAATTTCACTCGCCATAGTGGATTGAAGTGCGACTCGGGCTCGTCTAATAAAAATAGCGCATTGACATCCTCCACCATGGCGTAAACGCCGAGTACGAGGGCTTGCTGATGCTCGCCATCGGAGAGTGTCACGTAGTCCACTGGCTCTTCGCGTTTTCCGTTTGGCCAAAAGCGAAATTCTTCAAACCCGAACACCAATTCCTCCTGTTGGGGCTCTGGAAGCCTAAGCGCAAATCTTCGATCCTTTACAGCTCTCTCAAGGCGTCTCCGTGCAGGCCTAGGGATCGCGAGATCGTTTAGCAGCGCGAGTTTGTGAAGGTCGCGGTAAAGATCGAATGCGCTATTCCAATAGTGAGCAAACGCTGATCTCGTTGCTTTGGAGATAAAAAAATCAAATGTGTAAGTCTCAGTCTCTGGCTCCAAGTGCCAGCATGTGGCAATTTTTTGAAGCCGCTCAATAATTTGTTCTAGCTCCTTAGTGAGTTGGATGCCTTTGCGCCTAGGCTTTTTTGCCTGCCGAGCTGAAGCGCGATTGATGACGGAATGCGCAAGTCGCACTGTGCAGCGGCAAGACGCCAAATCTGCTAAATTTGCATGGTCCAGGATCTCCTTGCGTACTGCCGGTTTACCAAGAATCATGTTGGCAAAAAGAACTTCCAAATTTGTGCCATAATCAATCATCATCATCCGGTTGTCAGCTACGCCGCTATCGGCCGCTTTCTGCAATGCTGCCGACGCAACATCGCTTGCATAGCCACTTCTGCTCGCGAGAAACGGTAAGCTCAAAGTCTCATTGTCGCCAGAGGTGTAACCGATGATGAGTGATGGTAGATAGCGTCCAAAGGCTTCCTCCGAGGCAGTTATTATCTTTTCTCCGCAGTGCAGCTCAATGGCGGGTTTCGTTCGACCCTTCCTTTTTCGAACTAAGCTCACCTCTTCTACGGCTGATGATCCTCGCGGCGCAATTGAGTAAGTCAACTCGAATGCTAATTTTTCGTTGGAACTAACTCGCTCTTGGTTTGGGGCGTGTGCGTGCCAAGCCGTTTGAAAAATCTCAGCGATGAGTTGCAGGAATTGCGATTTCCCAGATCCGTTAGGTCCTATCAAACAAAGTGGTGAAAGTGCAGCCTTGACATCGTCCGACACTTCGCGGCCGAACAAAATGTCCGCACCGTCAAACAATGCTCCCCCAGCACCAGACTCTTCTACCTGCAGTCGCCGCAATCTCATTTTTTACTCCTCTTTAACAGGATGCGCCCGGTGGTAGCGTCGAAGTCTTGGGTCAATTCCGGCGCCTTTCCTCCAAGCAGCTCAAAAATCGCATCGCGCATCGTATCTCGCTCAAGTGATATGCGCTTGGCAAGATCTTCAAAAATCACACCTTCCTTGGGCCAGTCAAGACTGTCTTTGAGCAGCCACTCTCGTGGGTTATCCGCCATCAGGTTCTCCGGTTGCGCGCTCAACTGAGGTTCTGGAAGCTGGGGTTGAGCTGATTTTTGAATCTGGAGGAGTAATTCTTTACTCCCATTCTCTGCTCGATCAAATTCGCCTTTTTCGCTCTTAAATGCCTTTGAAAGAATAGCGCTGTACAAGCTTTCAAGCATGCCGAGGCTCTTTCCACTTTCCGCTTCTACACGACGCAACCAGCTAAACGCAGCATCGAGCTTGCTCACAATCTCATCTTGCTCTTCCATTGGGAGGACGGGAATAGAGAGCGCACCTAGTTGCTTGGCGTTGACATTGTGAACCCCACTCGTTGATGTCACTTCAGACTCAATTTGCGCGCGCAACGATGGGGCTTGAACCATGTACGCAAGATAATGTGAATTGATCGCATCGGCTTGCGGTCGAATGCGAATCAAGTAGCCAGCGTAGGCCATGCCAGCCGCCTCCTCGCCGACGACTGCTGGGCGCCCGACCAAGTCCGGGCTTCCATTGGATCTCACCACCAGCAGGTCGCCAATTTTCAGCCGAAGACGCTCGTATTCATGTTCGTCGAACTCCGAATACTTCAGTCCGCTCAGATCAATCTGTCCGCCACTGATATTCGGAATGCGCAAGACAGCAACGCCTCTGGCTTCGATATGAGATTTGCGTGCGGTCCCATAGCTCAATTCTTCTGAAACTTCGTGAAGCGGACAATGAGGCGAATTGAATCGTCCTATCAGACTTCCGTCATAAGCGGCTTGGAGGAGTCTCAACTTGTATTGCTGCAGCAACGGCTGAACTCGCATCAGTTCTGCTCGTGCTCTCGCAATTTTTTCGAAAAGACCTGACCTGCCCCCTCCCGGCCGTACCAGCGTAATGGCAGCGAAGTCCGTCAACTTGGAGAATGACGGACATGAGAAAGAGCAGATACACCGAGGAGCAGATCATCGGTTTCATCAAGCAGGCCGAGGCCGGCCTGCCGATCAAGGAGCTGTGCCGCAAGGGCGGCTTCAGCGACGCCACCTTCTACAAGTGGCGAGCCAAGTACGGTGGCATGGAGGTGCCCGATGCGAGGCGACTGCGTGAACTGGAGGCGGAGAACAACAAGCTCAAAAAGCTGTTGGCCGAAGCCCACCTGGACATCCACGCGCTGAACACCGCCTTCGGGGTAAAGCGTTAGCCCCACAGGCCAAGCGTGCCGCCATCGCCACCATGATCGAGCAATGCGATCTGAGCGAGCGACGGGCGTGCAGGCTTGTGGGGCTCTCACGCGACAGTTGGCGCAACCCACCTGAGATCGATGCCATGACCCAGGAGCTCAGCAGCAAGATCGTCGAGATCGCGCATGTGCGCCGGCGCTTCGGCTATCGGCGCATCCACGACATGCTGCGCCCGCATTTCCCCGGCGTGAACCACAAGAAGGTCTACCGGCTCTACAGCGCGGCCAACCTGGCCGTGCGCAAGCGCAAGAAGGCCAAGCGGCCCGTCAGCGAGCGCGTGCCGCTGCAACTGGCCAGGACGGTCAATGAGGTCTGGAGCATGGACTTCGTCAGCGACAGCCTGAGCACCGGGCGGCGCATCAAGTGCCTGACGGTGGCCGACGACTTCAGCCGCGAGTGCGTGAGCATCTCGGTGGACTGGGGCATCTCTGGGCAGTACGTGACGCGGCTGCTGGACCAGGCGGCGGTCTTCAGAGGCTATCCGCTGGCCGTGCGCACGGACAACGGCCCCGAGTTCACCAGTCGCGCCTTCATGGGTTGGGCCCAGACCCATGGCATCCGCCACATCCTTATCGAGCCCGGGCGACCCATGCAGAACGGCTACATCGAGAGCTTCAACGGCAAATTCAGGGACGAGTGCCTGAACGAGCAGTGGTTCGAGACGCTGGTGCAGGCCAGGTCGGCCATCACCGCCTGGCGGCAGGACTACAACGAGGTCAGGCCGCACAGCAGTTGCAATCGCATGCCGCCAGCCAAGTTCGCCGAGCTGCATCGCCAGCGCGCTGGCGATGCAGCTCGGCCCAGCTCAAACACCACCGAGATCAATTAATCTTGCAACCCCGGACTTCCTCGTTATGAATGGCATGGCAAGAGGGGGCAGGTCAGACCGTCAAGCCGATCTACGATTCGACGTTGCTCTGCCATAGGCGCGATGGGGATTTGCATTGAAGCTACGCGGCTACCCGATAACTCCAAAAATGTAGTACCGCTCGCTAGCGATTGGGCATAATCCTTAGCACTTAGCAAGTAGTAGCGCACAAATTCTGGCAGCATCTCGCCGCGCAAAACCAAGGATTTGAAGCCTTGATTTGTGCAGAGCTCGTTCTCTGCAATTACGCAATACCCGATAGGCGCGCGTGAAGAAAAGAGTACACTTCCTTTAGGTATCAATCGGGCACCGCAGTTTTGATAGCCCCGATATGAGAGATCACGCCGACCTCTAGAAATATAGGCCGACTCGTAGCCGGTCAGGTCTGCGGGGGTAATCCACGGTATGCCGCTTTCTGCAAAGTTGTTCTCGTCCCTGCTAGGGGGAGTCCCTCCTCCCACAATCTGTGCAATGTCCGAGGTCTTCGCCCAAGCCCAGCCTGGGGGCAAACTCCAACGAGGTTCATTCATTTGCTTGGCTCGTCAACCTCAATAAAGTCACTGGCAAGTGACTCAATTTCGCTAACAGCCGCGCGCAAATGTGTAAGCAGGGCAGCAGCAATCTCGTCCGGCTCCAGAAGGTGTTCGAGATGTCCTGTCTCTTCGCCCATCCAAGACGGATTAAGATTGTCTTGGCGCTCTGCAATTTCAGCGCGGCTAAACCGCTTCCATCGTCCATCGAAACCTTCCTCGCTTCGCGCTGCCAAACCGTTCGGATTGTCTCCAAAGGCCTCCACGAACTGCTTGAAGTCGTTGTCTGCCAGTGGCCGCGTACGGCCAAAGCGAGGCATGTCATGACGCAAGTCATAGAACCAAATTTCCTCGGTCCCCGGCTCGCCTGGTTTACAACGATTGAAGAACAACACATTTGTCTGGACCCCGGGGCTGTAAAAAATTCCCGTAGGAAGCCGCAAGACCGTATGTAGTTGACATTCGCTCATCAGTTTTTGTCGAATTTTTCGGCCGGCCCCTCCCTCAAACAATACGTTATCCGGCAAGACAACAGCGGCCCGCCCGCCAGGCTTTAGGCTCAACTGAATGTGCTGAAGAAACGCCAGCTGCTTGTTGGACGTAGGTACAGGAATGTCTTCCCTCTGAGCTCTTGCGCTTCCGGCTTTGTTGCCAAACGGAGGATTGGCAAGCACAACGTCAGCTGGCGACAGTTGCTCAGCATCTTTTGTCAGAGCGTCTCCCAGGATCAGTTTCGAATCCAAGTCGTGCAAAAAGCTGTTCATTAGCGCGATGCGATAGGTCCCTTTCTCTATTTCAATTCCTTCGTATTTGGGCGGCTCTTTGGCATAGGCCTTCGCGCTCGCGTGTCGCCTTAAGCAATCGTTCGCTGAAATAAGAAATCCTCCGGTCCCCATGGCCGGATCCTGAATGATTTCGCCAGGCTTTGGCCTCAGCAAAGCGACCATACAATCGACCAAAGGACGCGGCGTGAAGTACTGGCCTGCGCCAGAACGGGAGTCTTGAGAGTTCTTGGCGAGCAGGCCTTCATAGACCTCACCCATTCGGTCTTTTCCGAGATAGTTCCAGTCTAATCTGGCAATGCCCTGAATTACTGCGCTAAGATTTTCTGAGTGTGAAAAAACAGTGGTGGGAAATGCATAAATCTTTCTTACTTTCTCTGTTGAGGCGTGCCCGCCTAGATAGGTTAGCATTTCCCGATAGAAACTAAGAAGATCGTCGCCTTGATAATTAACGAGATTGTCCCAGCGATAACCTTTGGGTAAATTTTCTTCGGATTTGTTTTCTTTGGCGATTTTCAAAAAAAGCAGATAGGTTAGTTCGGATATATATTCGTGATAGCTAACGCCATCGCCCCGCAAAATATGACATAGGCTCCAAATTTTCTGGACAATGGTTTCGGTTTTCATTTTTTAATCTAAAAGCAAATTCATCAAAATATTCTAGTGTCACCTCTCGACCCATTAGAGGCGGTTTCACTATAGTTCTGCCTAGTGACTGCTGTATCTAGAGGCTGTGAATGGGTTCGTGGGCAAAATAAAGGTGAAAGCGTTGAGCGTCTCATTCCCTGTTGTGATTGCTTTAGTTCTCAATGAAAGGCAACTGCGCGCGTTGGGCGAGGATTGGTGGCGTCAACTCGTTGCTAGAACCTGGTCGCCGTCGACGGCAAGCGGTAGTGGGTGGTTCGACTCTCTGCTCAGACCTCTCTTTGCGCAGTTCACAGAAGTTGGCTTGCTCACGCGATTGTCGATGACAGCAATGGTTCGCATGGCGAGGTGTCAGAAAATGAAAGCTGATGCTGGTTTCTGGATCGTAGGTCTGGAGAATTGAGTAGCAGAAAGAGAACAGAAATGCGTCGGTTGATTCCTTGATCTTGCCGTGGCGGGCGTTTTCACCATTGGCCGGCTGCTCGGCGGCGTCATCTGCCTGATTCGTCAGATCACCTTGATCGGATGGCTGCCGGTGACGTTATGGGCCGTGTACAGGCTCGGCCAGTACAAGACCGACAAGAAGATCGAAAAGGCGCGCAACCAAAGGGCCTGACCAAGACGGGCACCGCTGAAAGCTTGCCCGTGCTTATCTCATTCTGGCCGTGCACATCGCTGGAAGTTCAATCGGCAGCATGCGCTGATCTGCAAGAAGGCCGGCGCCCCCAGGTGTCGGTGCGCTTGGCCCGGTGGGTGGATTCCTATTGCATTGGCGGTGCGGTGTATGTCCTTCACTTCCTTCCCTGATGTTCGGCATACCGAACATCAGGCAGCGGCGTGCGGGAATCGGCCTCCGCCTGTCGAAAATCGCGGTTTTCTGAAGACTTACCCGGTTGCCGGCTTGGCTCGGAGTTCCTTCCGGTAGCGCTTCATGAGGGAGTGCATCAGCTCTGCCGGATCTGTTTCGAGCCCGTTGCACAGAAGAACGAGGCTGGTCAGCGAAGGACTGGAGGTGCCGGTCTCGAGCTTGGCGATGAACGTGCGATTGAGTCCCGACGCAAATCCCAGCTCCTCCTGATTGAAGCCACGCGCTGCCCGCCGAGCTTTTAGCTCGGCTGCAAAGGCTTTCAGCAGTGCGGGATCCTGCGTCGATCGCATGCGATGACTCTCATCGCGCGGTCTTCTTTATGCACCCGCTTGTATGGTACAAAAAGAGATGCACGACTCGCTCCGTATCGAATTTGGATCGCAGAGGGAGTCGGAGAACCGGCCAGAACTTCCCCCATTCAGGCCATCCTTGGGGAGCGAAATACAAATGACGCATCGCCACATCGCCTCGCCCCTGCCTACGGCACGTCCGCTGCGCCTGCCCGTCTCGGTGACACGTGCGCGGTCTCGGCGACCGGCGCCCGTCGCGCGCAGCCTGTCGGCGGTCCGCATCGGCGCACAGGTGAGGGCACTGCGCATGGCGGCCGGACTGTCGGCCGGGCAACTCGCGTTGGCGTCGGGGATCTCCGCCTCGATGCTTTCGCGCATCGAGCGGGGCTTGGTTTCACCTTCGGTGGAGACCTTGGAACGGCTCGCGCAAGGTTTGCTCGTGCCGGTGTCGCGCTTCTTCGGCGATCAGGCCCGACGCACGGACTTCTGCCATGTGCGGGCAGGGCAGGGGCTCGTGGTCGACCGCATCGGTGCCGTGGCGGACTACCGGTATGAACTGCTCGGGCATTCGCTGTCCGGCAACCTGTTCGTGGAGCCCTACCTGGTGACACTGCTGCCGGAGGCTGGGCCGTACGTGACCTTCCAGCACCCGGGGCTCAAGTTCCTGTACTTTTTGTCAGGGTCGGTCACCTACCGCTACGGCGTGAAGGCGGTCGAGGTGGGGGCAGGGGACACGCTGCTGTTCGATGCGACGGCACTGCACGGCATCGAAGTGATCCATTCGGGGCCGGTGTCGTACCTCTCGGTGGTGTCCACGTTGCGCGAGTGATCTTCGAATTGGGGTCTGTGCAGAGCGAGGGTTGTACGCTCGCGACGGCTTCCGGAGTCGGCGCTCGTCCGGTGGGAGGCGGTTCTCTCCGGGCATCACAATCGCGTTTACTTCGACAGCGATCGGATCGCAACCTGCGGTCCTTGCAGGATGTACGAGCCCTACTTCGAGAACCTGGATGGCACCCCGGCAGCGTGGGCGGCTGCTGCCGACGCGGCCGCCAGTGCGTACCTGGACGGCAGGCCGAGACGCAGCAGTCAGCGGGAAACCACCGGCTCTCAGCGTGACGCCGCGTTCTGGCGCTGCCCGGCCTGGATGGACGCGCCGCCTGTCTGCTGGCATGGCGAGGCTTCTCGATTGGCGCTGGTGCGCTACTTCTCCCAGGAGCCGGTGTCGAACCCGGCGTTGCTCGAGCGCATCGCGACCTCCTGTCCCGAGGCGATCCTGTTCGCAGTGCGGCGCTCCCGCTTGGCAGTACGGCCCGCGTCGGCGCGTCGTCTCGAACTCGATGCGCTCGGTGCTGTCTCGCCAGAGATGGCTGAGCTACGCTGCGTGCTCGACATCTTCGGGGACGCATACCGACTGCGCCTTGACGAGGTGTCGAGGTGCCAGGGACCGCTCGAGGCGCTGACGCTGTTCGAACTCTTGCTGCTGACCAGCCTGCATGCTTTCGAGCACATGGTGCCGGTATCTCTGGCCGCCGCGTCGCGCGACGAGGCATCGAGGGCCGAGGAGCAGGCCATCTGGCGTGCAATGCACGACATCTTGTGGTGGAAGCTCTCAATGTCCGAGGATGCGGCGCTGCATCTGGACGAGCGCGCAATCGGTCTGGCACTCTCCCGGCATCTCGCGCCGGTGCTCGAGAACACCACGGACATTCGGCCCGAGCGGGTCGCGCTGGCCGAATTGTTGGCTGCGACCTGCGAACTCAACGCCTTCCTGTCGCGTTCGGTCGACGCTTTCTGCTTCGACGATGGCATCCGCTTCGTGCGCCTCGGGGAAGTGCTCGAGATCGAGGAAGTGGACGTCGCCCTGCGTGCCGCCTGGACGCGCGACGGGCGAAAGCTCGAGCGGCTGCACACGTACTGGCTTTGTCGGGCCCTGGACGCTTTCGCCGATTCGCCGATGGCGACGCAGCGCATCGGCCGACCGGAGAATCACGAGGCGAACCAGTTGGCCTACGTCAGGGCGCTGCGCACCCGCCTGCAACTCACCGAGGTGCATGGCGTCGGCACGAGCGTCACGACCGACGCGGGAGAGCCGGTGGACCTGTTCCAGGCGCTGCTCGCTTCGGAGCTGAACTCGGCGTTCTTCCAGCGGGACATCCTCGCTGCCTACGTCGCCCACCTGGAGGCCTACGGTGACTGGGGGCTCGCGCTGCGGCAGCTGGCGATGGACGGCTTCCTGCAGGGCCAGCAGAACCGTCTGCCGCTTACTTGGTCGGGGCGCGCCGAGAAGGTGAGCAACCTGATCGGCTGGACTGTCACGCAGCGCGACCCGCAGGGCAGCGCACTCGTGGCGGGGCGCATCCTGGATTTCTGGAGCAGCGACTGGCGCGCGCTGGCGGAGCGCGCGCGAGGCGGCGCTGAAAAAGAACTGCGGCCGGAGCTTTTCGAGCGTCCCTACCTGCGTTTCGGATCGATGCTGGTCCAACTGCCCTGGCTCGCCGGCGTGCAGAACAACAGCACCGCGGCGCTGAACAACCTGCGGCGTCTCGGGTTGCGCCGCGGCGAGTATCGGGCCGAGACCGCCCGCATCGAGGCAAATCTCGGCGCGGCATTGGCTGCGCGCGGCTTCGCAGTGGTCTTGAACTGGCAACCGCCGCGCAGTGCCTCCGACGATGCCGGCGAGGTGGACCTGATCTGTGCGCGCGACGGCGTGGTCCTCGTGCTGGAAGTGAAGTCGACGTTCCTGCGGCGATCCCAGCGCGAGGCCTGGCAGCATGCCAGCACGACCCTGCGCAAGGCGGGGCGACAGTTGCGACGCAAGGTGGCCGCGGTGCAATCGGCGCTGGCGGAAAGTGCGGCGACGGTCGGTTCTGGAGAAGCAACTGGCGCAGCGGGAACGCCCCTTGCGCAGCGCCTGGGGTTGGCGGCGGCCGGGCTCGACGTCCGAGGGTGGATCGTTGACACGTCGATCGAGTGTGACCATCAATGCTTCAGCGGTTTCAGGAAGGTGTCGCTTGAAGAAATCCTGATCGCGCTGCGCGACGACACTCGGCTGCTGCACGAGCCGCTGGGGGGCGATCCGGCGCCGGATCGCCAGGCGGGAGCGTTGGACAGCCTCTATCCGCTGGGGTTTTCAGGAGAGCGCTTCCTCGAGGTCATCGAATCCCAGGCCGTATGGGCAGGGATCTGAGCGGTGCGATCCACATGCGCAGTTCTGCTCGATGGCGGGCGCACGCTTGCTCTCGAGGCAGCGCTATGCTGTCGCATCCATGAACACGGAAGAATTTTGCGCCTCCCCGATCGGCACGCATGGAAACGTGCTGCTGAACTGGCGTGCCAGTGCGCCCGAAGATGTTGTCGCCTACGCGGTGGCCTACCGCGGTGCCGCGCACGTCTTGAGCGACGCGCTCGAGGGGCGCGGTGATACCGTCCAGATCGATCACGATGCTTGCCCGATCGTGTTTCTCTACCGGCATGCGATCGAGCTGTACCTCAAGGCGATGCTGTATCGCATCGCGAGCATGAGCGTGGACGGCCAGGCGCTGCGGCAGTTGCTGCCCCGGCTGTGGCGCGAGCATTCACTGGCGAAGTTGCTGGACATGGCGCAGCCAGTGCTTGCCGCGATGCGCGAGAAGCTGCCGTTGGCGCTGCGAGCCTTCGACGAGGAGGAACTCCAGTTTCTGTCCGAGCTGGACCGCATCGACCCCGGCTCCTACGCCTTCCGCTACCCGGTCGCTTCCACCGGAGGGCCGTCGCTGCCGGGCGGGTTGCGCATGAACGTCTTCGCTTTTGCCCAGATGGCGGATCGAACCCTTGACGCGCTCCATGTCAGGTGCCTGTACTTCATGGAGCAGGTCCGATCGCTCGAGCCGCAGTTGCGCCTGAGCCTCGGCGCCATGCGCCCCTGAGTGCTGGACTGGCAGCGCGCCTGTAAGTCACGAGCGAGCGGCAGGGCCGCCGCGGGCAAAGGGAGGTAGGCACCACGGACTTCGCGCAAGCGCGCCCCATGTGCGACGAACTTGCTGAGGACGAAACGACGCTCTGGTTTTTCGCTTCTCAAGGAGCTCGGGTTTGAGATCCGTGGAACCGGCGACAACTTCGAGCGTCGAAGCAGTGGCTCGCTTGGTGAGGAGCCGAGAAGAATCGCGGCTGGAAGCGCCTGGGGTCCGAGGGTCTGGATCACTGTGCGCAATTGCTGCGAAGCAGCCTCGGAGCAGCTATCCGTGCTGAGCCTGAGCACCAAGCAGTTCCTTTGGGTGATAGCAACGATGAATATTGCTAGCGGATCAATGCTGGCTTCGGGGTCGTTGGACTGGAGAATTGGGCTGCAGAAAGGAAAGAGAAATGCGTCTGTTGATCGCCCTGATCCTGCCGTGGCTGGCGTTCTTCACCATTGGTCGGCCGATTGCCGGTGTGATCTGCCTCATTCTCCAACTCACGATCATTGGCTGGTTGCCGGCGACGATATGGGCCGTGTACGGGCTCGGCCAGTACAAGACCGACAGGAAGATCGAAAGGGCGCTTCGCCAAAGAAGATGATGGAGGCGGTTGGCACGGAAAGTCGCCCGTCTTCATTCAATCTCAATGATGGCTGCACACATTCTTGATAATTGGTTGGCAGCACCGATCGTCTGAAAGAGTTCGGCGTCCCCTGTAGAGGATTCCGCTTCGCGGCGTCCCATCTACCTGTGTCGTGCGTTCAAGGCTCTAGTGGACCAGCGTGGTTCTATCAGGACCTGCAATACGGATCGACGTGCGAAGGGGCGCCTTCATTCCTCGAGCAACTGGTAGGGGCGGATCTCCAGCGCCAAGGCGAGACGCTCGAGGTTGTCGAGAGAAATGTTGCGGGCTTGGCGTTCGACGTGAGCGACAAAGGTCCGATGCAATCCTGCCTCGAAGGCCAGTGCTTCCTGCGACCACCCCCTCAATCCGCGTAGCCGAATCAAATTCAGCGCGAGCACTTCCCGCGCCGACGCTGCGGGGTGCTTCGAAGAATTCTTGGGGCCAGCCACACAAGGAGTCTTCGAGGAAGCTGCTTTTAAGTCAGCCGTGTTTGAGTCACAATCGGCGAGCCGTCTGCATCTGCGAAGAGCTTGCGTTCATGCGAACTTCTCGGCTTCCTTCTCCGTTTCCCACTGCCCGACCGCCGAGGTTGCCGGCATCAATCGCGCGCGTGCGGCCAAAAAAATCGTCGCAGCCTCAGCGGAGTACGTCCGCTTCGGCCATTGGCGCGCAGGTGAGGGCATTGCGCATGGCGGCGGGGATGTCTGCTGGCCAGTTGGCTTTGGTTTCAGGAATCTCTGCATCGATGCTCTCGCGCATCGAGCGGGGCTTGGTTTCGCCCTCGGTGGAGACCTTGGAGCGGCTTGCGCAGGGGCTGCACGTGCCGCTGTCGCGCTTCTTCGGGGATCAGGCCCGGCGAACGGACTTCTGCCATGTGCGGGCAGGGCAGGGGCTTGTCGTTGACAGGGTGGGGACGGTGGCGGACTACCGGTATGAGCTGCTCGGGCACTCGCTGTCGGGCAACCTGTTCGTGGAGCCCTACCTCGTGACGCTGCTACCGGAGGCAGGGCCGTACGTGACCTTCCAGCATCCGGGGCTCAAGTTCCTGTACTTTTTGTCAGGGTCGGTCACCTACCGCTATGGTGCGAAGGCGGTGGAGGTGGGGGCAGGGGACACGCTGCTGTTCGACGCGACGGCGCTGCACGGCATCGAGGTGATCCATTCGGGGCCGGTGTCGTACCTGTCGGTGGTGTCCACGTTGCGAGAGTAGGCGGGCTGCGGGTTCGTTCCGGCAGGGGCGATTCAGCGCCGGTGGCCCTTCTTCCGGTTGCCGTTTGCCCGTTCCCTGACGAGACAGGAGGTTGATGCTCGCTCCTATATTCAAGGGATGCGCAGGCAGTCGGACTTTCCTAGCATCCTGATGCATTGCATGGGAGGGAAACGCCATGTCGGCTCTACGGATTCTTGGGGCGGCGCTTCTGGCATTGACGGCCTGGAGGGCTCCACTCGACGCCGGATGGCCATGGTGACGCGACAACAGTGCGGCGCATTGCATGCAATGCGCCCATGGCGTGCGCTGGTTGCCAGGCATCGAGACCAAACATCAAAGACTGATCGCCGCGATCCCGTCCAGCACGATCACTCTCCCGGCCATGCGGCGTGCGAGATAGTCCTCGCGGAAGAGCCAGAACGCGAGGAAAGCGCCGATGACGATGGACACCGGCGTGCCCAGCATGGCGGTGAGAACGAGGATTTAGGTGAGCGGGGACGGTCCGCCTCGCCCCTGGTGGATGTCGCATTTTTCATATGAGCGGGGCGAGCAGCTCGAAGGCAGCGCCGGGAATACCGCACGAATTTGAAGGCCCGCGTTCGAAGAAGCGACCTGACCGATGGTCCAGGCAAGCCTTCAGAAGGCGCTCTTGACGATGCTGCAGTCGACGCGAAGGGCCACCCCCATGGTCGCCGAAGCGAGTGGACTTGCACGTGGACCACGAGGAAGGCCACTTCCTGTGGCGATGCGAAGCGCTTGATCAGCGAGGTCGGGCGGATGTGGTCAAAGAACTCCGCCTCGACCTGCTCGAAGCTCTTGTCGCTCAAGCGCGCTATGCTTCCACGAAGTCGCCGACGCCGCGCGACACAGCGAACTGGGCGGTCTTCGCTATGCCGTAGTGGATCATCTCGGTGAGTATCTGCACCGCGGTTTCGCTCGAGACATCGTATCGGTCGGTTCATGGGCTGCGTTCAGAAGGCGTGGTTCACGCCGAGCTGCAGGCCCGACGAGCGCCGGCCCGCCACACCGGCGGGCGACGAGTCGGCTACCACGTAGGCAGCATTACCGCGGTTGCTGATGCGTGAGTAGGCGCTGTACAGCGTGGTGCGCTTGCTCAGGTTATGTGCGTAGCCGATGGCGAACTGGCGGGCGGTGCCGCCGGTGCCGGGGCTCGGGCCGGAGCGTTCGGAGCGTGCGAACGATACCCGGATCTGCCCCGCGCCCACGGGAACCGACGCACCGATCAGCGCGTTCGTCTGCCGCTCGCGTCCCAGCCGATGGCGCAGGTGGTTGGCATAGGCCTTGACCACGCCGAAGTCATAGCTGCCGCCGACGGTCACGGTACGGTAGTCGTCGACGCCCACAGCGGTCTGCCCGTAGGCGGCCGCTACGTTGAGCGGGCCCGACTCGTAGCCCAGCCGGCCGCCGCGGTAGCCGGCGCCCTGGACACCTTCGGCCGCCGCGAACATGAACTGCCCGTACAGGCCGCCGAGGCCGCGCGGCAGGAAGTAGCCGGCCGAGTTGCTGGCGCGGGCCTGCGTGCGTGCACGGCCCAGGCCGAGCGGCCAGCCTTCGACGATGTTGCTGCTGCCGCCCACGCCGACCGTCCCGAAGGGCGAAAAGCTCGACACGTTCCAGAACGTGGGCGTGTAGTCACGGCCCAGCCGCAGCTCGCCGAGGTCCTTGGTCATCAGGCTCACGGTGGAGCGCCGGCCGAAGCCGCCTTGCGTCACGCCGGTGTCGGGCAGCACGGCGGTCTCGAGCCAGAAGCCGGCCGCGAGTCCGCCGCCCAGGTCTTCCATGCCGCGAAAGCCAAGGCGGCTGGGCAGCAGGTAGCCGCCCTGGTCCATGGCCTTGGTCGAGGCGTGGCCGGCTTTCGAGTAGGTGAAGTTCAGGTCGATGCTGCCGAACACCGTCACGGACGATTGGCCCTGGGCGGCGCCGAAGGCGCCCATGGCCGCAAGGGCAAGCAGAAGTTTGAGTTGTTGTCTCATGTCTTTCTTTCGAAGCGCAGCGGTCGAGGGTGATCAGCTGTCGATGCGGATGCCGGCGCGCCGGATGAGCGCGGTGGTCGAAAGGACCTCTTCGCGCACCTGCTGCGCAAAGGCCTGCTGCGGCATCGGTGCGGCGTCGGCGCCGAGCTTGTCCAGGCGCGCGCGCACCTCGCTGGTCTTCAGGGCGCGCACGGTCTCCGCATGCAGATGCGCCACGGTGCGCTCCGGTGTCTTGGCGGCCACGAACATGCCGACCCAGAACAGGTGGTCCGCGTCACCGACGCCGCTTTCGGCGGTGGTCGGCACGTGCGGCAGCAGTGGCGAACGCCGCGGCGCGCCGATGGCCAGCGCGGCGAGCTTGCCGCCTTGGACCAGTGGGGCGGCCAGCGCCAGCGGCGCCAGGAACCAGTCAAGCCGCCCGCCCATGAGGTCGGTGAGCGCCTGCGGCGTGCCCCGGTAGGGGATGTGCGCGGCCTCGATGCCGGTGGCGATGCGGAACTTCTCGCCCGCGATGTGCGAGGCGCTGCCGTTGCCCGAAGAGCCGTACACGAACTTCTGCGGGCCTGCCTTCACCTTGCGCACGAGGTCCTGCAGCGAAGTGAAGCCGCGGTCGGGCGGCACCACCAGCACATTGGGCATCGACGCCAGCATGGTAACCGGCGTGAAGTCGTTCAGCGTGTCGTACTTGAGCCCGGGGTAGAGCGCGGCGTTGGCGACGTGGCCGGTCGAGTGGATCAGCACCGTGTGACCGTCGGCTGCGGCGTTGACCACCGCGCTGGCGCCGAGCGTGCCGCCCGCGCCGGGCCGGTTGTCGACCACGCAAGGCTGGCCGAGGTACTGCTGCAGACGTTCGCCGACGATGCGGCCTACCACGTCGGTGGTCGATCCGGCGGTGAAGGGAATGACCAGCTTCACGGGCTGGTTGGGGTAGGCGGGCTGTGCGAAGAGCGTGGTGGGAAGGCCGGCGATGCCGCCTGCAGCTGCTGTGAGGCGAAGCAATGTCCTGCGATGGATGTCCATCGTTGTCTCCTTGTTGTGCGTGGGGGAGGGCCTACCTGCCGGGCAGGCCCCGAAGTGATGAACGGGGCTGCGCCCCGGGAACGTTCAGGGCGCCAAAACCAGCCGCTCCATCGAGCCTTCGAGCACCTGCAGGTAGGCCTGGCGCGCACGGTCCAGCGGCAGCACCGAGCCGTCGTTCACGTCGAAGCCCTGCAGGCTGCCGTCTTCGAAGCCCGGCAGCAGCGTGCGGAACACGTCCGCGCACTGGCTGGCCGTGAGCTTCAGGCTGTCCACGCCGAGCATGTGCAAGTCGCGGCGGTAGAAGGCCATGATGTCGAAGGGCACGTTGCGGTCGGGCGTGGAGATCAGGATCTGCGTGCCGCCGACCTTGAGCGATGCGAGCGCTGCGGCGAAGTACGGTGAGCCGACGGTGTTGTAGGCAACGTCCACGCCTTTGCCATCGGTCATCGACAGGACTGCCTGTGCGATGTCGTCGCGCGTGCCATCGATCACCTCGACCTGCGCGCTCGCGTGGCCCGTGTACCGGGTGGCGCCGCGCTCGACGCCGATCACGCGCGCGCCGGCGCGCGTGGCCAACTGCACGGTGGCCTGACCGACCTTGCCGTTCGAGCCGAGCACCAGCACGGTCTGGCCGGGGCCCGCGAGGTGGGCGCGGCGCAGGCCTTCATATGCCGTCACGAAGGGCACGCCCACCGTGGCGGCCGAAGCCATGGCGATGCGCTCGGGCTTGGCGACGAGCGCTGCCACGGGCAGCACGAGGTAGCGCGCGTGCGTGCCGTCGCGCGTGATGCCGAGGTCGCCGCCGGTGCCCCACACGGCGCGGCCGATCCATTCCGACGGACCGGCGACGACGCGCCCGGCGTAGTCGCGGCCCGGCGTGCGGGGCCAGATGGCATATGGCATCAAGCCCAGTGCCGCCTTGACGTCGCTGGGGTTGATCGCCGCGGCAAGGACTTCGACGATGGCGCAGCCGGCCGGTGTCTCGGGCTGTGCGATGTCAACCAGGTCGGGGTTCAGTGCATCGGAGCTCGGGGCCCCGGCGCTGAGGCGAAGGGCGCGCGGTGGTGTCCTCATGGTGCTATGTCTCGTGGTACGGAGTGAAGTGAAGAAAATGTGTGTGCGTTCAGGGCAGCGGCGGCGTAGGCAGGCACGTTTCGCCGGGCTCCAGCCGCAGTTCGAAGTCGAGGTGGAAGTGGCCCGCGCTGTCGGGTTCGAAGTCGCGCAGCAGCGAGCCCACCGCGCCGAAGGCCGCGTCGCTGTAGGCGTACGGATCGCGCGCATCGAAGATCTGCGTCGTCAGCACCTTGTGGCCCGGCGCGATGGCGATGAAGTGCAGGTGCGCCGGGCGCATGTGGCTGCGGTTCTGCAGCGCCAGCAGCTCGCCGCAAGGTCCGTCGGTGGGCACGCCATAGCCCGAGGGCTGCACGCTCTCGAACCAGAAGCGGCCGTCGGCGTCGGTCTCGAAGACTGCGCGCAGGTTCATGTCTTCCTGCTCCGGGTCCTGGTTTTCGTACAGTCCACTGGGCGCGGCCTGCCAGGTTTCGATGCGGGCACCGGCGAGGGGCGTGCCGTCCAGCGACAGCACACGGCCGCGTACATGCAGCGTCTCGCCGGCCGTGTCGTCGGTCGCGATGCGCACGCCGTTGGGCCTCACCGGCTGGTTCGCGCGCCAGAAGGGGCCGATGAGCGCCGGCTCGGTGCCGCCCGCGGCGAGCACGGCCTTTGCGTCCATGAGCAGCACCAGCGTGGCGAGGCCGAGGATGTCGGCAAGCAGGATGCCTTCGTGCTTGCTCGGGCCGGTGGCCTGGCCGATGCGCACCATGAAGTCCAGGCCCTTGAAGAGCTCTTCATAGGTCAGCGTCACTTCCGAGGCGAAGGCGTGCAGGTGGCGGATCATCGCGTCGAGCACGGTGCGGGTGCGCGCGTCGCGCGTGCCCTGGTTGGCGTCCAGCACGGCCTGCAGCAGCGCCTGGGCGTTGGCGGGAATCGAGCGCTGCGCAGGCGGTGCCTCGGTATCCGTGGGCGTCTCGGTGGCAGAAATCATGGGAAGTCCTGGAGAGTGAAGAAAATGAAATCGGCACGATGCCGCCCGGCACGCATCGGCGCACCGCTGTGGCTGAAGGGGCGTGGGGCCGCTAGTCGGCGCGGATGCGCGCGCGGGTGGCGACGGCGGTCCAGCGCGGCACGTCTTCGGCGACGCGCGCAGCGAGGTCGGCGGGCAGGCTTGCGACCGTCTCGAAGCCGAGTTCTCGGGTCTGGCGCTGCACGTCGTCGAGCGCCAGGATGCGCCGCACCTCGGTGTGCAGTCGCTCGATGGCGGCGACAGGCGTGCCCGCCGGCGCGAACAGCGCCTGCATGGTTTCGGAGCGGTAGCCGGCAAAGCCCGACTCCGCCACCGTCGGCACCTGCGGCAGCTCGGCCCAGCGCGCGCGGCTGCCGACGGCCAGCACCCGCAGCGTGCCCGCCGCGATGTGGGCCTTGGCAGCCGGCAGTGCGGTCAGCGCGCAATCGACCTGTCCGCCGAGCACGGCCTGCACGGCAGGGGCCGCGCCGTTGTAAGGCACGTGCAGCAGCTCGATGCCGGCGCGCTGCCACAGCAGCTCGCCGCCCAGGTGCACGCTGTTGCCCTTGCCGGGCGTCGAGTAGGTGAGCGCGCCTGGTCGGCGTTTAGCGGTGTCGATCAGCGCCGACAGGCTGGTAAGTGGGCTCGTCGCCGACACCACGATCACGTCGGGTGAGCTGACGGCGAGCGACACCGGTGCGAACTGGCGCAGCGGGTCATAAAGAGGCTTGTCGGCAAACAAGGCCGGATTGGTCACGAACGCGGACGAGACCAGCAGCAGCGTCTGGCCGTCGAGTGCGGCGCGTGCCACCGACGCGATGCCGATGTTGCCGCCGGCGCCCACGCGGTTGTCGACGAGCACCGGCTGACCCAGTGCTTCGGCGAGCCGCACGCCCACGATGCGCGCGATGATGTCCGAGGTGCCGCCGGCGGCGAACGGAACGACGATGCGCACAGGGCCTTTGGGGCTCCAGGTCGGCTGGGCGCGAACAAGGCCGGCGCCCAGCGCCGCGAGTGCAGCGGCGATGGCGTGTCGCCGGTTCATGCCGTGTGCCACGCCGCACGTCGGCATGCGGCATGCGGCCTGGAAGTCCTGGGGGATCGTCATTTTTTTGTCTCCTCGGGCGGTGCCTATGAGCCTTGCGCAGTTCGGGCGGTCGGCGCGGCGACTACTTGCTTTCTGGCGCCGTCTCTTTGATATAGCCGTCGGTTCCGTAGACCAGGCCGGTGGCCTCTGCAGCCCTGACGACATCCTCGTGCCAGGCGATGCGCCCGCATTCTTCGTCGGTTCCACCGACGACCGAATACACCACCAGCGCGTGATCGTTCGGATTGCGGAAACCGCGCATCACGCCGATGGGGCACGAGATCACGTCCCACTGGTTGAGCATCACGGAGTACTGGCCCTTCTCGCCCCAGATGACCTCCATCTGCCCGTTCAGCGGACAGAAGACTTCCTCGGTCTTGTGTGCGTGAAGGCTGGCACCCTGGCCCACCGGGATTTCGATGAAGGTCACGCCGAAGCGGTGGTTGCCTGGAATCGCCGGCTGGACACCTTTGTTCTCCAGGACGCCGCGGTTCATGATCTTGTAGATGTTTTTCTTCATACCCGGCAGCCGGCTCTCGATGAAGGTCTCGCCGTAGGGCGTGACCTTGCCCCAGCGGGCGATGCGGGTGGATTCCATTTCCTGGAGGGTGGGGTCCATGTCTATTCCTTGATGCGATGATGTTCGGATTCGTTGAAAAAGCAGCGGATTACGTTCTGCGAGGCCCACTGTAGGCAACGGTCATTCGTGCGTCCATTACCATTTTTCGAGCGGCTCGATAACATTTCGGTATGGGGAGTGCGATGCCCATCGACCACTCTTGCTGCAACGACTTGGACCCCCTGCATGGACCTCAGACAGCTTCGGTATTTCGTGGTACTCGCCACGCAGCAGCACTACGGCCGCGCCTCTGCCGTACTGCACGTCGCGCAGCCAGCGCTGAGCCGGCAGATCCGCCTGCTCGAGGAAGAACTGGGCGTGCGCCTCTTCGAGCGGCACGCGCGCGGCGCGACACCGACCGAAGAGGCTGTGTTCCTCATGGAGCGCGCATCGTTCCTGCTGCGCTATGCCGAGCAGATGAAGCAGGACATGACGGCGCGTCAACGCGACCCGAGCGGCCCGGCGGCCATCGGCTTGTCGCCCGCTCTCGCGCTGCTGCTCGCCGTGCCACTTGCGCGCGCGGTGCGCGAGCAGTTTCCCGATGTGCGGCTGCGCATCGTCGAAGGCTTCTCGCAGTCTCTGCTGGGCATGCTGGAGCAGGGGGCGGTCGACATCGCGATCCTCAACGGGCCGATGCAGTTGACCAACGTGCTGGCGACGCCACTCATGACCGAAGCGCTGTGCCTCATCGGGCGCACCGATGACGCGCGGCTGATGCGCATGACGAAGATCAAGCTGCCCCGGCTGGCCGGCCTGCCTCTGGTGATGACGGGCGTGTCCAAGTCGGGCGTGCGGCTCGAGTTGGAAGCGGCAGCGGCGCGCGCGGGCGTGGTGCTGAACCCTGTGGTCGAGGTCGAGACCTTGAGCGTGGCGGCTCGCCTGGTGGAAGAAGGCCTGGGCCTCACGGTTCACTTCGCCGCGGTCGTGCAGGACGAGATCGAGGCCGGACGCCTGGTCGCGATTCCCATCGAGGGGCTGCGCTTGCGGCGCGTGCTGGCTCGCGCTTCCGACCGGCCGCCATCGCGCGCGACCGAAGTGCTCATCGACATCCTGCGGGCCGTGGTGCAGGAGCGCGTGGATTCGGGACGCTGGCCGCATGCGATGCTGGACCGCTGAGCGCCGCCACGCCAGTTGGACGATGTCGACACTCGCGGTGGCATCTTCGGAAATTCTGAGTACTTCGGATTTTCGCGAGTGAAAATTCTTTTACTTCAAGCATGTACGCCCAGCACGAAGATGCTGGATGCTGCCATTGAGACCGTGGCCGAAACCACCGACTGGCCCGTGGCGCACCGCGATCGTGGTGCGCCACTACGCTGGCCAGGCTGGCTAACAAGAATGAGCGACGCGCATCTCACTCGCTCGACGCCTTGCAAAGCCTGCTCGCCTGACAACGCGGCCCGCGAAGGCTCTTCGGTCGACCTCAGACCGAACTGTTTTATCCTCGGTACTGGGCGAGCACCACCGTTGAGGAATTCATGGAAGCGGTGGGTTCCTGCATCCGTGGGTGCAACCAGAAGCGGATCGAAATCTCTCTCGGCCCCATCGAATACCGTGGGAACCTTGGTCGGCAGCGAAGAAATTCGCTCGGCCGCGCCAGCCTCACAAAAATGAGCTATGGAATGCTGGACCAAGCACGTGTAGAGGCCGCGGAAAAAGAGGCCGAACAAGCGACTGACATCGCCGGGCGACTTGCCCCCTGGTTGCCGCTGTGGGCCGACGGGGATGAAGAAACGCGCAGTGCCGCCTTATCTGCCTTGGCAGATTCTCGATCAAGAGGGGATGCAGTGACGAAGGTGTTCGTCGAAGCCGCCTGCGATCCCCTTCCAGCCGCGAGATGTCAAGCCATGTGGTGGTTCGGCGACGAGGAGGACAGGGGCGTCGGCACGGCGGCATTCGAGGCGTTGACGGCGGGCTTGCGGGACGTGGATGCCTGCGTGCGCGCCGCCGCCGCTCAAGGTCTGCGTTTCAGCGACCCCGCTGCGATCGAACCGCTGTTGGTCGCACTGCGCGATACGGAGGCCGATGTGCGCAGCAACGTCGTGATCGCTCTCAAGGACTTCGACCTGCCCGTCCCGTCCATCTTCGAGGCTTGATCCGCGTTTTCCACCACGATCTCGACTTGGAGGTTCGAGAGAATGCGCTCCATGCACTGGCTTACCTGGATGGGACCCAGGCATTGGATGTGCTCCGCTTGGCTGCTCGCGCCGAGGACTTGAGGCTCCGGTTGGCCGCTGCAATGGCGCTTGGCGATTCACGCTCGCTGCCTGAGGCGCATCGGCTTGAACTCGTTTCGTTGATGCTGGCGGATACCGATGGGGAAGTCCGTGAGCGGGCCGTCCGCTCGCTAGCCCCTCTGTTCGACGAGCAGCCTGGCGCTGCTTCGCTTCCGCTGCTGGCTGCGATTGGCGATGGCGAAGCCATCGAGCCGCTGATCCGCACTTTGGACAGACGTGAGCCTTACGTGCGTCGACGCATCGTGTGGGCGTTGAGTTTCTTCACCTCAACGCGTGTGATGCCGGTATTGACCGGGAGCTTGTCGGACCCTGCGCCCGACGTGGCCTGTACCGCAGCCAAGGCGCTGCTGGAGACGCTTACGCCAGCCCAGGTTCGTGCGTTGCTATCTCGCGTGCCCCTGCTTCGTCGGTTACCGGCGCCAGCGCGCGAGCTACTGCGCCGCGAGCGCGAGTACGAATTGGAAGAAGGTGATGGTTCTTCGGGTCCGAGGTGTCAGCGTCTGGTTCGGTTGGGAGCCACAGAATATGAATAAGCCCGGCGAACGAATCGAGCGAGGTTGCGATGAGTCGTTGGAACTGTTTTGCCACGCAGTGACGCCGCGAAGACACTGTCCGCAATGAGAAATGACGATTGGTACGAGCGGCTCGAGAAGATGATGATCCGGAACCATAGAGAAGGCAGGTAAGGCATGAATGCAGATCGACTGTTTACGCTGGTTGGAATGACCGATACAGACAATGACGTGATCGATGCGATCAAGGTCAATGGGGGGTCCATCGATGCGCTTTCTCCGAAGAAGCTCAAGGAGTTGACGATCGACTTCGTCCAGCTGAATGATCTGGGTGTTGTGCTCGCATTCACGCCAAAGGAATTCTTCTCTCGAAACTATCGAGATCCGATGGGGTCTGGTCCGTATGCGATGAGTGGCGTGTTCTATTACCCGAATGGAGCAGCCAAGGTGTCCGCATACCTGGGATCCATTCCGTTCGCCACGGGTTCGGTCGGGAGCCGGGAGGAGGCGCTCGCGGCTTTCGGGGAACCGCAGGAAACCGAGGAAGAAGACGGCGACGTCTATTGGGATATCTGGATGAAGGATGGCCGGCAGGTCAAGGTGGACTACAACGATGAATTGGCGGTAAAGACGGTTCTGGTCTCGTTCCCGATGAAGGATTGAGAACTCGGTTTCGATGCGTGCGGGCAGGCGCGGGACAGAAGGGATGGATATGAATGACGGCCTTACCGAGGTCGTTCAGGGCCTGCCTGGCTGGCTCGGCCCCGGACTCCGCCACGGCACACCTGCACCGCGCTGCAGCAACTCCGTCAGCGGTACTGGGCAAACGTGGCAGGCATCGCCGTGCCAGGGGAAGTCGATGGCGCGCAGCACTGCGTACTCTCGCATGCGGGCATGCGCGTGCGGGTCTGCGAGCAAGGCCGCGGAGGGGTGACACATCAGCACATCGCCAGTGCGTGCGGTGCGCAGCCAGCCATACAGCCGCGCGCGGTAGGCGTCGGCATTGCCGCCGAAGTCGTACACGCCCAGCAGTCCGCGGCTGTGGGGAATGCCGCGAGCGCACGCTCTTCTCTGGAGGGCTGGCCCACCGAGCGCGTGGATCACCCGGGCCTTCAGGCCCTCCCTGCGCAAGGCGCCGCCCGGCGCGGTGCTGCGAAGCCAGGGCAGCGAGGTCGAATAGCGCCTGGAAATTTCCTCGAGCAGCAACTCGCGCACCACCGGGAATTGATGGACATGCCGGTGACCGTCGATGAAGGCGGGCTGGCGTCCCATGGCGTCCTCGAAGCGCGTCAGCTGGTCGCGGATGTCGGCCCGCAGTCCCGCAGCGAACAGCGTTCGCGTGTAGGCCTGCGCGAGCAGGCGCGCGAGGCCGGGCTCGGGCCCATCGGCGCTCGCCGGACGCGTGAGATCCAGGTGCAGCCCGACGTCCAGCCGTGCCGGGGTGAGCGAGCGCAGCGTCCGCGCACCGCTCAGCCAGGCGCTGCGGCGCACCATGGCGCTGGTGGCGGAAATCTTGCCGCGCTGGGCCAGGTCGACGACTGCCGCATTGACGCCGGCGCTCAGGCCGAAATCGTCCGCGCAGATGCAGATTTCCTGCATGACGGTCGCCGCAACCTCCGTGGCCTCAGTCATTGCCGATGGCTGCGGAAGCCGTTGCCGCGGACGAGGAGCCCAGGCAATGGGGATCGCTGGTGGCACTGCCCGCGAAGCGCCATGCGGCGATGGCATCGTTGACCGTCACCAGCTGGGCGCGAGCCAGCCAGGCATTCGTGAGATGCGCGGTGTTCGGCCCGACGATCCAGGTGGGGCGCGGCACGCAGAGCCAGGGGGAGAGCCTGCTTCGATCCAACAACGTTGCCGCCGTGCGCGCGGGCTCGAAGCGGCCCGCGTCGGAGAACTCCTTGCGCCAGTTGTCGCGCGTGTCGCGGGCCGCGGCCTGCCAGTCGTCGGACACGAGCACCGGTTCGCGCAAGTTCCAGTAGAAGGGAATCTCGTAGAAGTAGCGCTCGAGCATCAGCACCCGCTCTCCGGGCGCGATCGACATGCCGGTCGGCAGCCGCAGCCGTGTGCCCGGCGGCACGGAATAGATGGCCATGGCCACCACGCAGGTCACGCACACCGCGGCGGACGCGAGCGCGGTCGCGCGCAGCGGGGTCCGCAACGCATCGGGCGAGCGGCCGGCGGACACGCGCCGCGTGATCAGGTACGCGAGCGGCGGCAGCGCCGGCAGCACGTAGCCCACGAGCTTGGAGCGCGGCATCGAGAAGAACACGACGATCACCGCGAGCCAGATCCACATGAGCCGATCGACGTCGCTGTTCCCGGAATGCGCATCGTCGTCCTTGCCGCGCGGCACCAGCAGCCAGCCGAACCACGGCAGCGTGAGCCCCGCCAGCACCGGCAGGTAGAACCAGAAGCCGTTTTCGTTGTTGAAGCCCGACGACGCAAAGCGCCGGAAATGCTGCTTGATGACGAAGTAGTCGAAGAAATCGGGGTACTTCATCTGCATGGTCAGGAACCAGGGGCCGGCCACGGCGAGCAGCACGGCCCAGCCGGGCAGCCACAACGCGAGCCGCAGTGCCAGCGGCAGCCGGCGTGTCGCGCTGCTCCAGATCACGATCACCATCGCGGGCAACACCAGGCCGATGAGGCCCTTGGCCAGCAGGCCGGCCGCCGCGAACAGATAGGCGCCCGCCAGCAGCATGCGCCATGGTTCCTCGCGCTCCCTGCTCAATGCCGCGCCCGCCGCGAGCAGCACCGTGCACGCGATACACCCGGCCACCAGCATGTCCAGGTTGGCGAACTGCGCGCCCAGGAAGAAAAAAGGCATGGTCGCCAGCACCACGGTGGACAGCAGCGCGACATGCGCCGCCGACCAGCGGCGAAGGAAAAGGTACAGCGCCGTTGCACCGGCGACTGCACCCAACACCGAAGGCAACCGTGCCGCCCATTCCACCGGCCCCGTCACCGACATCGCAGCGGCGCCGATCCAGTAGAACAGCGGCGGCTTGTGAAAGAAGGGCAGGCCGTCCAGCCGTGGCACCAGCCAGTCGCCGGAGCGCAGCATCGCCAGCGCAACGCCGCCGTAGCGGCCCTCATCGGGTGCCATCAGGGGGCGCACCCACGCGGTGGCCAGCAGCCATGCGAAGAGCGCGAGGAGGAGCCACAGCGGCCGGGGTGACATCCAATTCGCGGAACTCGCGCGCTTCATGGCTTGCCGGCGCGCAGGCCGCTCCCGTGCTCGCGGCTCACGACGTACAGCGGTCGGCCCTTGACTTCCTCGTAGATGCGCGCGATGTACTCGCCGACGATGCCGGTGGAGATCATCTGCACGCCGATGAAGAACATCAGGCTCACGACGATGGTGGTCCAGCCGGAGACCGGGTTGCCGAACAGCAGGTAGTCGATGCTCACGTAGAGGCCGTAGCAGAAGGCGGACAAGGAAAACAGCAATCCGACCACGCTGACCAAGCGCAGTGGCCAGGTGGTGAAGGCCGTGAGGCCGTCGATGGCCAGGCGCACCAGGCGCTGTGCGTTGAAGGTGCTCGTGCCCTGCGCGCGCGGCGCTGGCGTATACGGCATCGCCACCGCGCGAAAGCCAACCCAGGCATACAGGCCCTTCATGAAGCGGCTGCGCTCGGGCAGGCTCAGGAGCGCATCGACCACCTTGCGGTCCATCAGGCGGAAGTCGCCCGCGTCCTTGGGAACGGCAAAGCGGTCCGAGGTGTCGAGGAGGCGATAGAAGAGCTTGCTGCCCAGTTGCTTGAAGCGGCTTTCGTCGCCGCGCTCCTGTCGCACCGCGTACACCACTTCGGCGCCTGCCGTCCATTGGGCGATCATCTTGTGGATGAGATCGGGCGAGTGCTGCAGATCGCCGTCGAGCAGCACCACCGCATCGCCGGCAGCGGCCGCCAGGCCTGCGGTGAGCGCGGCTTCCTTGCCGAAGTTGCGCGACAGCGAGATGCAGCGAAAACCCGAGAGCTCGCACCAGGCGCGTGCGACCTCCGCGGTGTCGTCGGTGCTGCCGTCGTCCACCACGATGATTTCCCAGCGCAGCTTGGTGGCCCAGAGGATTTCCTCGAGGCGGGGCAGCAGGTGCCGAAGGTTGGCGCCTTCATTGAAGCAGGGAATGACGCAGGAGATGCCAGGCGTCTGCAGCTCCAATGGCGCACGTGCCTGCGACCGTGCCTGCGAAGGTGCCTTCGGGGCGTCGGTGTCCCCGATGGCCCTGGCGGCCGCGACGCCTGCGGCTTCGGTCTTCGTGGGCGAGATCATGAATGCCTCCATGACGAACCCGACGCCTGATGCGTGAGCGAACCGGGGGCCGCCCGCAGCGTGAGGAGGCGAAAGAGCCGGCGACCGACGGCAGCGATGCCGGCCACCGCGGCGCCGAGCACCAGACCCGCGGCGATGTCGAGCGGGAAATGAACCCCGACATACACGCGAGCCCATCCGGTGATGGCCGCCAGCGCCAGAAGCGGCACGCCGGGCTTGCGCAAGCTGGGGCTCAGCATGAAGCCAAACGCCACCATGAACATCACCGCCGCATGCGTGCTCGGCAGCGAGCCGCGCGCGGAATGCGCGATGTAGACCGGCGCCAACCCCAGCACGAAGGGGCGGGGCACATCGAGCGACGCGGCGATGGCGTGCGACAACAGCGACGTGAATCCTGCCGCAGCGGCCACCATGCACAGGTAGGCGCGGTCGCCGCGATGCCGCCACAGCGCGACCGCGACGATGAGTGCGCCCGGCCAGCTGGCCCAGAGCGCGAAGGCCGAGGCGATGGAAAGCACCCACGGCGTGGGACGGCTGCCGGCGGCGAGCCAGTGAAAGAGCGTGAGGTTCAGCGCATCCATGGCGCTGTTCCGCAACGGAGGAACGAAAAGACGGGCGCAGGAGGGCACCCGGTGCGGCATGCGCACCTGCGGGAACTGGACATGGTCAAGACCTTTCGATGAGGAAGGACCGCCAGGCTGCGGCTGCGACGGGACGCGTCACGAGGCCATGGCGTTGTCGTGCGGGATCGCGCAGCGAGCCGGTGCGACGCGCGCGGCGTCGTTCGCTCGCTTCTCAGTTGGCGGAAGGTGGTGCCGTGGTCGGTGGCAGTCGCCTCCAGCGCATCGCGACAGGCGCAGCGCCGCCGTGCGTCGGTGCTCCACGGTCGCGCGCAGGATCGGCACGATCGGCACGACCAGCCGCGCCATTGCAAGCACCAGTGGCAGCATCGCCAGCCCCATGGCCATGAGGCTGTTCAGCGCGAGGCTGAATGCGTCGGGATGGTCGATGCTCGCCGAAGTCTGCGCGAACCCGATGGTCTCGCGGCCGCAGGCATGGTCGGCGCGATCGCCGGCTTTGAACCGCACGGCTTCGCTGGCGACGTGCAGCCTGAGCATCGGCTCGTCCCGCGGGCCGTCGCAACGGTAGTGCGCCGCAATGGAAGGCAACAGCACGACCCGGGCCATGCCCGCCCGGCACCATCGCGTCGCTGCTGCCGTCGTTGACGTACCGCAGCTCTGATGCCATTGGCAGCGCCTTCACCCCTGCGTGGATTCGCGCATGCAAGGCGTGCAGCAGCCGCTCTTGAAGGTTGCGGGGGACACTGATGTTCAGCTGCAGGCCGGCGTGCTGTCCGGTCGGGGCGAGGGACGGAGGACGGATGCTCATGGCGCCGCGCACGTCTCAGAAGAGCACGAACATCGGCGTCACCAGGCGGGTGCCCAGCGCATCGGCCAGCGCGACCACGCCCACGAGCCACACGAACCAGACGACATCGCCGGCCGTGCGATGGAAATGCCGCGGCCGCACCTCGCAGGCGTCGGGTTCACGGTAGAGAACGATCGAGGGAAAGAAGCGGGGCGTGCGTTCGCAGTATGCCTCGAACGCGGCGCCGAACTTGTTGCGCAGAAAGGCTTCCTCGCTGGCGATCACGCAGGGATACACCGCCGCAAAGAACAGCCCCGCGGACAGCGCGAAGCTCACGCTGCGGGTGGACAGACCCAGGCCCAGGAAGCCCAGCAGCGAAAAGAAATACTGCGGGTTGCGGGTCATCGAGTAGGGCCCTTCGCTCACCAGTTCGTCGTTCTTGCGGCCGCCGATGTAGAGCGCGCACCAGAGTCTTCCGACGATCGCGAAGCCGATCAGCATGAGGCCGATCGTCAGCAGCACGTTGCCCATCAGCCGGTCGGCGAACACGCGCTCGGTCAGGAGCAACGCCACCAGTGCGAGCAGCCAGAAGAGCCGCGAGATGGCGCTGTGGTGACGGGCGATGAAGACGGCAAGGGGCATGGCGTGGGCTGGAAGAGGCTGGAAGGGGGTGGAAGGGGGTGGAAGGAGGAAGTGGCCGGGATGCTAGGCATACGGTCGTGAACGAAAGATCAACGTGCCGCGCTGATGCCCCTGGGGGTTTGTGCGTTGACATTTGCTTCACGCCAGGCTTCCTACGATCGCGGCCCCTTCTACTGCCAAGCCGTGCCCTGACCTCATGAACCTTCCCCGTACCCGGTGGCGCCTGCCCATCGCCAGTACCTTCGCGCCGATCGGCTGCGCGCCGCAGCCGGCGCATCCGCCACCCGCACTGAACGCGCCGTTTCCCTGGCCGATCGGGGCCGCCGAGGGCTCAGGCAATGCACCCGACGAACACAGGTGGCGCGCCCTGCAGGATCCCGCCGTCGATGCGTTGGTCGATGCGGCACTGGCCGGCAGCCCTGCGCTCGCACAGGCACTTGCCCGCGTCGACGAAACCCAGGCCGGGTTGAGCCGACGCACCCCCTGATTCTTTCAACCCATGCCTGGACGCGGATCTGCCACCTCGGGCCCACGTTCGATTCCACGAGGCGTCCTCTTTTTTACCCACCGGAGTATTCATGAGCGTTTTCAGTTCCACCGTTGCCTTGCGGCCCGTTCCGCGCCTCGTTCACGGCGTGGTTGCATTGGCATCACTGATGGCCTTGCCCTCGGCATGGGCCGACCTGCTGGGCGAGCAGACAGGGCCGAAGGAAACCCGGTTCGGCCTCGGTCTCGGTTTCATGGCCAACACCAAGCCGTATGCCAAGTTCGGCAACGACACCGGCGCGCTGCCGATCCTTGCGGTCGAGAACAACTGGCTCAGCATCGCCGGTCCGCGCGCCGACCTCAAGCTCTATGCCGTCAACGGACTGTCGCTGCGGTTGCGCGCGGCCTATGGTGTCTCGGACGGCTACAAGGCCACGGACGCCGTGGTCCTTCGGGGCATGGCGGAAAGAAAGTCTTCCGGTTGGCTGGGCGTGGCCGCGCTCTGGCGCACCGACGTCGCGACCTTCTCGGCCGAATGGCTGCGTGCCTCGAGCCAGAGTAAGGGCCAGACGCTCAAGCTGTCCGTCGAGCGCGACTTCCCGGTGACCAGCACCTTCAGCCTCACGCCCCGCGCTGGCGTGGTGCGGTACGACAAGAAGTATGTGGACTACTACTACGGCGTGCGCCGCGAAGAAGCGGCGTTCAACCGGCCGGCCTACGCCGGCAGCGCCGTCACACAGGCCGAGCTCGGCCTGCGCATGACCTACGACATCGTGCCGAAGGCGCAGAGCGTTTTCCTCGACGTGAGCGTCACCTCGCTCGGCAAGGGCATCAAGAACAGCCCGCTGGTCGACCGCTCCAGCACCAGCAGCGTCAAGCTCGGCTACCTCTACAGGTTCTGATCGACATGCCGTCGTCGTTCAAGCCATGCGCCGGCATCCTGGCGGCGGCGCTGCTGGCGGGTTGCGGATCCGGCGGCGGCATCACGCAGGCGTTCGCTCCTGTCACCGCGCCTGCGTCGGTCCCCGCACCGGCCGCTGCACCCGCACCTGCGGCACCGGTGATCGCCCCCGTAGTTCCCTTCGCGCCGGGTGTGTTCAAGGGCCCCGGCGCGACGGGCACCGCGTTCAAGGTGATGGCCGCGCGGCCGGCCGGCTGGCCGATCCGGCGAATCGCGATGCGGCCAATCGCGATGCGGCGATTGCGATGTTGCTGGTGTCCTGGCCCGACATGCCGCGTTCGATGACCGAGCGGCGGGCAGCGAGCAGGCCGGCATGGTGAATTTCACGCACGCTCCGGCGGGCCCCTGCAGGCCTGGCGGCGTGGCACCGGCCTCCAACGGGGGCAGCGCGCCGGCCGAAGTCACGAGCCACGCCGGCCCAGCCCGCCCAGCTACCTCGTGGTGCCGCAGTGCAGGCCCATTCCCGTGCGGTCGGGTCTGCGTTGCCAGGGGCTGCGATTGGCTGCAAAGTCCGGGCGCATCGCGCATTCGCACCGAGGAAAGTGTTTCATGAGAGTTCTTTTGCTGGAAGACAACCCGGCCCTGGCGGGCACCCTGTCCGACTACCTGGAGGTGCAGGGCTGCGAGGTCGACCTGGCCTTTCACGGCCAGGCCTTCCTCGACATCGCGCAGGCCGCGACCTTCGATGCCTACATCCTGGATGTCGCGGTGCCTGGCATCGACGGCCTGCAGGTGTGCGAGCGACTGCGCCGTGGCCACCGCGACGACACGCCCGTCATCTTCCTGACAGCGCGCGATACGCTGGAGGACAAGAAGGCCGGCTTTGCGCGCGGCGGGGACGACTACCTCGTCAAGCCCTTCGAGATGGAAGAGCTGCTGTGTCGCATCCAGGCGGTCACCGCGCGCGGGCGGCGGCCGCAGGTGTCGACGCAGACGATCGGCGACCTGGTGATCGACCACGGCGCCGGCACGGCCGCGCGCAACGGACGCCGCATCAAGCTGCACGAGCTCCAGCTGCGGGTGCTCAAGATCCTGGTGGCGCGCGCGCCCGACGTGGTGGACCGCAGCTTGCTGGAGAAGGAAATATGGGGTGAAGACGTGCCCGACAGCGATCCGCTGCGCACCCACATCTATCGCCTGCGCAGCGCGCTGTCTGCACCTGGCGAGAAGCCGTTGATCGAAACCGTGCATGGCAGGGGGTGGCGGTTTGTCCCGTAATCTGCATTTTCAACGCCGGCTCTCGCGCGTTTTCGTGAGTTTCGCCGCGGTCACGAGCCTGCTCTACGGATTGCTGGTTTACGTGGTCGCGCAAGCAACCGAAGAGTTTCTGTTGCGGCGCTACGTGGGTGCGGTCCTCGAGTGGGCGATGAAGGATCTGGCGCAACAGCCGGCGGCCGGCCTGCCGCGGGCGAGCAACCTGGAGCGCCTGCAGGTCCTCACCAGGGAGTCGCACGGCACGGCCCGCCCGACCTTGGCCGAGGATGTGGCCCGCCTCTACGTGCGCGCGTCGCCTAACCTGCCGGCCTGGGCGCGCGACCATGCGCCGGGCATCCACCGGCGCTTGGACGTCGACGCCGACGGCTCGATGGTCGGCGTCGCATCGCTGGACGGTGGCCAGGATGCGCTCTACGTCATCGTCGACGGCGACGGCCTGCTCGACATCGACCAGCTCGAACCGTACCTGCTCGTCGCGCTGCTGCTGATCGGCGGCGCGGTGACGGCGCTGGGCGGGTTCACCGGCAAGGTGCTGGCGCGCCAGCTGGCGCAGCCGCTGGTCACGCTGACAGAGGAAATCGATGCGCACGGTGAAGGGCCTGCCGTGTTCTCGGGCATCCAGCGCGCGGACGAGATCGGTGCGCTGAGCCGCGGCTTTACCGGCCTGGTCGACCGGCTCAGCGGCTTCCTGCAGCGCGAGCGGGAGTTCACGCGCTTCGCAAGCCATGAATTGCGCACGCCGGTGGCGGTGTTCAAGAACAACCTTTCGCTGCTGCGCGTGACCAGCGATCCGGCGGTGCGCGAGCGGGCCCTGTCGCGCATGGCGCAGAGCGCGGAAGAGATGGAGGCCCTGGTCGCGACCTTTCTCGCGCTCGGCCGCGAGGCGTCGGAAGGCACGCTCCAGAGCCGGCAGCTGCGGCTGCAGGCGGACGTCGAGCGTGCGCTGGCGTATCTCGCGCCGGTGATCCGGCAACGCCGGCTGACGGTGGCGCTCGACGGGGACGGCGAGGCGACCGTGTCGGCGCCGCCCGAGCTGCTCACCGTGCTGGTCGACAACCTGCTGCGCAATGCGGTGGCCTATGCGGCGACGCATATCCGGATATCGCTGCGGCACGGTGCGCTGGAGATCTTCAACGATGTCGATCGCGATGTGCCGTCGTCCACCGGCTACGGCTTGCAGATCGTTGCTCGCTTCTGCGAGCGGCAGCAATGGACGTACACGCGCGAACAGGGCGATGCAGCGCACACGATGCGCATCGCGTTCACGCACGGGGATTGAGTGCGAAAGGGTGTGACAGCAGTCACACCTGAACCTGGGGCCGATGGGGGCGTTGTTGCATAACCCTGCGAGATTGGTCTCCGATCGTGGTCAGGCTGGACAGATGAGCAAGCCACCGCGGGGAAGTTTTCCACAGGACAGCGAAAATCCGGGCAGCGCATTGAGCGCGATCTGCCTGCGCTTTGCGGCCTGTCGGCGTAGTGGCCGCAGCGTGAGCTCTCATGGCGAAGCCTGCCCCAACTAATCGAGCGCCTTTGAGCGGGCGTGAAGCGCCGCCGCAACCATTGCATGTCATCTTCCAGGAAGCTATATACGGCCGGAATCACGAGCAGGCTCAGGAAGGTCGAGGTCATCAACCCGCCGATGACGACGACGGCCATGGGAACGCGAAAGCTCTGATCACCCCCCAGTCCCAAGACCACCGGAATCATGCCGCCGCCCATGGCCGTCGTGGTCATGACGATGGGGCGCGAGCGCTTGCGGCAGGCATCGAGAATGGCCTCCGTGCGATCCATGCCGCGGTCACGTCGTGCAAGGATGATGTAGTCCACGAGCAGGATCGAGTTCTTCGTCGCGATCCCCGTCAACATGATCAGGCCGATCATGGAAGGCATTGACAGCGCGGAGCCGGTGACCCATAGCGCGAGCATCGCTCCTGGTACGGAAAGCACCAGAGCCGCCTGGACCGTTCCCGGTTGTACAAAGTCCTTGAGCAGCAGCGCCAAACCATGTAGATGCACAGCACGCCAGTCAGCATCGCCATTCCGAAGCCAGCCGCGAGCTCCTTCATCTCCTCGGCTTCGCCGAGTTCACTGCGCATGACGCCGGGCGGAAGCTGGGATTCAGATCCCGCCATCGGCCGACGAACCCGTACATGGACCGGGCCGCTTAAGCACCGACCTGGTCCGCATGCTGCGTCGCTTAACGAGTCAGGAGCCGCAATGGCGGATCGTCCCGACGAAGCAAAACTTATCCCCGGCGACATCGCGCCGACCACGTGCCGGAGATTCACATCAACAGCGCCGCTTGGCGGCGCTAGATCCTGTGGTGGTTCGCACCGATGCGATGAGTCCCTCTGACCAGCCGAACCCATGGGAGGTTGATCTGTTCGAATGCTCGGCAACTATCGTCAGATGGCCGCGCACGCACCGCGAAGCAGATCGGCTGCCGCTTGAGTCTCCGTCCTTTCCATATGGCCGTAGCCTATCAGGACCTCGGCGGTTTCGCCGCCGAAGTCGGTGACTGTTTGCAGCACGACCCCTCGCGCTTTCAGCTCCTTGGCTAGCTTCCGATCCAACTCCTTACGCCCGAGCGTCAATAAGAAATGCAGTCCGCCCTCAGTGCCGCGCACTTGCAGTTCAGGACATGATTGGCGAATGGCGGCAAGTAGACGATCACGTTGGGTGGCGTGGTGACGCCTGACGCGGCGCAGATGTCGTTGAAGCTCTCCAGAGGCCAGCATCCACTGCAGCGACGCCTGCACGGGCCAGCTCGCGTGCAAGCCTTGTGCGGCGATAGATGACGCCAGCGCATCTGCCACGCGCTGTGGGGCGGCGATGAATCCGATCCTCAATGCTGGGCTGATGGATTTGGCGAACGTGCTGACCAAAACGGTTTGACCAGCAAGGGTCGCGGCCAGCGGAGCGTGGTTCTGTCCTTCGTAGATGAATTCGTGGTCGTACTCGTTCTCGATGACAAGCGTTCCCGCCTTCGAAGCAAGAGCTGCAAGCTCCGCGCGGCGCAACCCTGAAAGGCGCCCGCCCAGCGGGTATTGATTCGCGGGCGTCAGATGAAAAACGCTGGGAGCGGTGTTCGCGAAAGCCTCCTTGACGATCGCGCCTTGCTCGTCGATAGGCACGCGCACGATGGTGCCGCCCGCTAACTCAAACGCGTCCAGCGCGCGCGAATAGCCGGGGCTTTCCACGGCGCAAAGGTCTCCCGGCCGCACGAGCGTCCGCGCAAGCAACTCCACCGCGCTTCCAGTGCCCTGAGTGATCACGATCTGCGTCGCTTCGTGTCGCGTACCGCGGTGCCTGCGCAGCCATGCAGCGATCGCTTCACGCAGTGTGAACAGACCTTGAGGATCCCCATACCCCGACGGCGGAAGATTCCGCCCGGCCTCGCGGCACGCTGAACGCCACACATCCAAGGGGAGCAGTTGAGTGCCGCTCTGACCCAATCGCCAGTCCTGCGACACCGCACCGGGCGTGGTGGACGTTGAGGGCAAGCGCCGCACGATGCGAGGAAGCGAGGTTGCTGGCTGCAGGACAGCCTTGGCTTGCCGCGCCACAAAGGTGCCGAGCCGTCCACGGCTTTCGAGCAATCCCTCCGCCGTGAGGTCGGCGTAAGCGTCCACCACCGTGTTGCGACCCAGTCCAAGCTGACTTGCGGCATCCCGCGTCGGAGGCAGCCTAGAGCCGGGAGGCAGGCGCCCATCGCGTATCGCTTGCGAAAGCGCCAAAGCCAATTGGGTATTCCGAGCTTGGGATGTGTTGGACATCTCCAGTGTCGGGAGCACGGAAGCCGCGATGTTCGGCATCAATTGGTTGCTCAATTTAGGAAGAAATTGGAGCTTAACAAGCAACCAATGAGCACGCAAACTTTCGAGCATGCAGATCGGACCGTCGCGGACCTGACTCGGAGCAACCAAGAAGAAGGCTACGCATGAGGCATTTGGAATCCATCCCCACGGAGTGTGGCAACGCCATGCTGCGCAACTTCTCGGAGCAGGCGAAATGAACCCCTTAGTAGACCTCCGCAGCGACACCGTTACGCAACCGACGCATGCCATGCGCGAGGCGATGATGGCCGCACCGCTGGGTGACGATGTGTTCGGCGAGGACCCCAGCGTGAACGCGCTGCAGGAAAAAATCGCCTCACTGCTCGGTTTCGAGGCGGCGCTTTTCGTGCCGACCGGCACGCAGAGCAACCTGTGCGCCGTGCTGGCGCATTGCCAGCGTGGCGACGAATTCATCGCAGGCCAGCTACAGCACTGCTATCGCTGGGAGGGCGGCAATGCGGCCGTGTTTGGCGGCGTGCAGCCCCAGCCAATTGCGCACCAGCCTGACAAGACGCTCGCGCTGGCCGACATCGCGGAGGCGGTCAAGCCGGACGACCAGCACTTCGCGCGCAGCAAGCTGCTGGCGCTCGAGAACACGATGATGGGAAAGGTGATCCCGCTGGACTACATCGCGGAAGCCACCGCCCTGGCGCGCAGCAAGGGACTTGCGACGCATCTCGACGGCGCGCGCTTGTTCAATGCGGCCGTGGAGCAGGCGCGCCGCACAGGCGGTGACGCCAAGGCGGAGGCCAGGAAGATTGCGCGGTACTTCGACACGGTTTCGGTGTGTTTCAGCAAGGGGCTGGGCGCGCCGGTAGGTTCGGCTCTCTGTGGTTCACGGGAACTGATCGCTCGTGCACGGCGCACCCGCAAGATGGCGGGCGGCGCGATGCGACAGGCGGGCTTCCTGGCGGCCGCGGTTTCGCATGCACTGGACCACCATATCGACAGGCTCTCGGAGGACCACGCGCTCGCGAGGCGGCTGGCCGAAGGCTTGCGTGGCATCGAGGGCCTGCAAGTCGAGGAGCCTGACACGAACATCCTATTCGTCGACCTTCACGGTCCGGCGCGCGACAAGTCGGACGAACTGCTGGAAGCGCTCAAGCGCGAAGGCGTGCTGGCATGGGGGCTGTATCGCTTGCGCTTCGTCACCCATCTCGGTGTCGATGCCCAAGGCATCGACCGCTGTATTGCGGCGGTGCGGAGGTTCTTCCATGCCTGACGCGCAGCATCTCGCCGGGATAAGACAAATCCGGGTAATCGCCGATGATTTCACCAGCGCAACGGATGCGCTGCCCGCGTTCGCGCAGCGGGGATGGCGCACTCGCGTGGTACTTGGAGAACGGCTTGCCGTTCCGGTGCTTCCAGAGGTCTGGAGCACTGACACCGACAGTCGTACGCTGGACGACGCCAGCGCGGGGGGGCGGGTCGCGGCCTGGGCGCGCCAGTGGCGTGACGCGGACATCCTGGTCAAACAGTTCGATTCCACGCTGAGGGGCCCCGTTGCCTGCGAAGTGATCGCCGCATGGCGGGCCAGTGGGCGCGGGAAGCTGCTGGTAGCGCCGGCTTTCCCTGCCGCCGGCCGTACCACGGTCAACGGCGAGGTGTGGGTCGACGGGGTTCCTGTCGCGGAGACTGACTTTTCCCGTGACCCTCAGTTACCGGTGCGAGTCAGCAGCGTGCCCGGCTTGTTCGCTGCCGCAGGTCAGCGACTGCACGTTGCCCGTGATGCGGCCGAGGCCATCAGCCTTCTGGACAGGGTCGATGCGGTGGTGGTGGACGCATCCACCGAAGCCGATCTGGAAGAGCTGATTGTTGCCACCAGCCAAAGAAGAGATCTTCTTTGGGCCGGCTCAACCGGACTGCTGCGCGCACTGGCCGTTGCATTGCCCGACCGGCAGCAGGTCGCGCCGGCCTGGAAGGGCGCGCAGTGCCCCGGCATCGTGGTTGGCAGCTTCAATCCCAGGTCACGCGCTCAGCTGCGTCACGCCGAAGCCTGCGGCGCCCTTGTCTGGGCCACCCCGGATGAGCGGGGTGCGTCAGCGGCGCTGACGGCCGATCTCGTTGACAGGGTCTGCGATGCGGTGCTCGCTGGTCGCTGCGACGGCCTTGCCGTCACGGGAGGCGAAACGGCCAAGCACATCGCTCGCCGTCTGCAAGCATTCGAGATCGTGGTGCTGCGTGAAGTGCAGCCGGGTATTCCTTTGTGCCTGATGCGGACACCCGAAGGGGAGTTTCCGTTGGTCACGAAGGCAGGAGGTTTTGGGGACGACGACGTCTTCAAGCGTTGCCTCAAATCTTTGGAAGGAGCAATCTGATGAAGCCCATCGTGGTCACTTTCGGCGACGCCGCGGGCATCGGCCCTGAGATCGTCGTCAAGACCTTCGCCGACACCGAGTTCATGGAACAGTATCCCGCCTTCGTCGTCGGAGACCTGGGCATCATGAAGAGCGCCGCGGCGCGCTGGGGTTCCTCGCTGGTGGTGGAGCCCATCTTCGCCCCTGAGGAATACGCACCCGCCGCCCGGCGAATGCAGGTGGTCAGTCTGAGTGGATTGCCCGCGGACCTGCAACACGGCGAAATCAGCGCGGCGGCCGGGGCAGCAGCTTTTGGCGCTATCCGCCAGTCCATCGAATGGGCCAACGACGGACGCGTGAGCGCCATCTGCACGGCGCCGATTCACAAGGAAGCGCTCGCTGCCGCAGGCGTACCTTACCCCGGCCATACCGAAATGCTGGCCGATCTCTCAGGTACCAGCGACTACGGAATGATGCTGGCCAACCCATACCTGCGCACCCTGCTGGTGACGGTGCACTGCTCGATCCTGGACGCGGTTCGCAAGCTCAGTGTCGAGCGCGAACTGCAGGTCATCCGTCTGGCCCATCGGAGCCTGCAGAGCATGGACATCGCCCAACCGCGCATTGCGGTGGCCGGCCTGAACCCCCATGCGGGCGAGGGCGGGCTGTTCGGCAGCGAAGACATGGAGTTGATCGCGCCGGCGGTGGCCCAGGCCCGGCAGGAAGGCATCAACGCGGTCGGTCCGCTTCCCGGCGACACGGTGTTCATGCAGGCCCGCAAAGGCCGCTTCGACATCGTGGTCGCCCAGTACCACGACCAGGGATTGATCCCCGTGAAGCTTCTGGGCGTGGAGGACGGCGTGAACGTCACGGTGGGCCTTCCCTTCGTGCGGACCAGCCCGGACCACGGCACCGCGTTCGACATCGCCGGTCAGGGCATCGCCGATCCATCCAGCCTCAAGACCGCGCTTGCCACCGCGCACCAACTCGCCCGCAGTTCCTCTGCGGCAACCATTTGAAGGAAATCACCATGTCCCACTTCGTCTTCATGCTCACCAAGGAGGACCGCACGGTCCCCGACGCCGCCAAGATTTACGCAGACCTGGCGCGCACTCCGCTTCGCTATGTCGGATTCAAGGACATCGGCCTGCCCGTGGCGGAACTGGTGTCCCTGGCCGCCGCCATGAAGCGGGACGGCAAGAAGGTGATGCTGGAAGTTGTGAGCACCAGCCGCGAAGCGGAAATGCGTTCCGTGGAGGCAGCCCGGGAGATCGGTGTGGACTACCTGCTTGGCGGCCGCAACGCGGAAGAAGCGGTTCGCATCCTTCAGGGCACCGACATCCAGTACTTCCCCTTCGCGGGCCGTACCGAAGGCCATCCCACGCGGCTGGTAGGAACGATCGACGAGATCGTGGAGGATGCCAAGCGCCTGGCTTCGCTGCCGGGCGTGCATGGGTTGGATCTGCTGGCCTACCGCTTTGCCGGCGATGTGGAGCAATTGACTGCGCGAGTCGTTCAATCGGTCAAGGTCCCGGTCCTGGCGGCGGGCAGCATCGACGGCAACGAACGCGTGCAGACCATGCGTCGCTGCGGCGTGTGGGGCTTCACCGTGGGCAGCGCCGTCTTCGACGGAGACTTCCTGCGCGAACCTGTTCCCCAGCAGATCGAGAACATCCTGAAGCTGGAAGGCGTCACGGCGTGACGCAGCATGCGCGGCAGCCCCGAGCTGCCGCGCATGCATTCACCAAGGCCAGACGATCCGGTGCCCCAGCGCCTGAGCGCACGCGCGCTCGTAGATGAGGCGCGCCACCGTCAGATCCTGTAGCGCCAGACCCGTCATGTCGAACACCGTGATGTCACTGGCCGCGCGCGAGAACGGCGTTTCGCCCAGCAGCAGGGAGCCAAGCTCCACGCAGGCGGTTTCACGCGCCCACTGCATCTCGCCCAGCTGCGATGCCTGCTCGCGGTCATCGACCACCAGCCGTGCGCGCTCCAGGACGCCCGGCGGCAGTTCGCGCTTGCCCGCAGTATCGGCGCCTACGCAGTTCAGGTGAGTTCCTGGGCGTACCGCGCTGGCGTCGAAAAGTGGCCCTCCGCCCGGCGTCGCGGTGATGACGACATCGCTCTCGGTCACGGCACGGTCGGCATCTTGGGCGCAGTGCATGTCGCACTGGTCCGCAAACAGGGCCTCGAAGGCGGGGTCGGCCTTCCGGTCGACGGACACATACCAAACAGTGGCAATGCGGGGCAGTACACGCAAGGCGAAGCGCAATTGCGAGCGCGCCTGCACCCCCGTGCCGAAAACCGTGAGGCGCGTGCTGTCCTGGCGGGCGAGTTGTTCCAGCCCCAGTCCGCCCGCTGCGCCGGTACGTACCGTGGTGATGGCATTGCCGTCGATCACGCACCGAGGCCGGCCCGTGGCCGGATCGAACAGCAGAATGGTCGCCTGGTGCGGCTCGCCGCCCAGCTCGCGGTTGTGCGGCCAGAAACCAGCAGCTTTGAAGCCGAGCAAGCCCTGCGAGGGCACGTCGCCGGATTTGATACCAAACACGCCGCCGGTGGAGAGCTTCTCGCGCACCAGCGGAAAGACGCGCCCTTCATGCCGCCCGTGCAGCACGAAGGCCTCACGCACCGCCTGTGTGACCTCGGCGGGCGTGAGCAGCTGTTCAACTGCGCCCTTGTCCAGCAGGAGGAGGGTCGCTTCGGAAGGATGGGAATTCATCCTCGCCCGCCGCCGCTATTGCCAGCCACCAAACCGCGGCCACTGTGCTTCCACCTTGCTGGAACTGCCCCGTACCACGTGATAGTGCCCATGCTGCGCGGCTGTGGCGCAGGCGTGATTCGGCAGGACACGAACGCGGTCGCCGATGGCAAGGTCGGGCAGCACGCCGCCCGATCCGGGCCGCACCGTGATGATCCCGTGTTCCTGGTTGGCATCGGCCACGATCAAGTCGGCATGCGGCTGGCCGGCGATGTCGCAGACGATGCCGTAGCCCTGGTCGATTTCCTGCTTGCGCGTGCCCCGGTCCTGCGACATGGCCATCCAACCGGCGTCCGTGAGAATCCAGCCCTTTTCGCGCTGGTGGCCGATGACGGTCGCCAGTACCGAGAGGGCGATATCGTCGACGCCGCAGACACCCACGCCCGCCATAACCAGGTCGAAGAACACAAACACGCCAGCCCGCACCTCGGTGACGCCGGCGAGATCCGCCGCGTTGTGCGCGGTCGGTGTCGAGCCCACGCTGCGCACGGGGCAGGCTAGGCCCGCTTCGTGGAGGATCGCAGCTGCATCGACCACGCTGCGCCGCTCGTCTTCCGCGCATTGCCGCAGGGCCGCGCCTCGCGCGGCATAGCTGCCGCCCGCATGGGTCAGCACGCCGCGCAGTTCCGCGCCATCCGCCAGGGCGCGTCCGATGTCGATCAGGCGCTGCCTATCGTCGGGACGCACACCCGAGCGATGGCCATCGCAGTCGATCTCGATGAGGGCGGGTATGCGTGCTCCCGTCTCGCGCGAGGCCCGCGCCACCGCTTGCGCCTGCTCCACCGTGTCGAGCACGACAGCCACGTCGGCACCCTTGGCGCGCAGCGCCAGCACCTGTGGGAGCTTCGTGGGCACGATGCTCACTGCGTAGATGATGTCCCGCACGCCGGCGGCCACGAATTGCTCCACTTCCTTGAGGGTCGACACGGTGGCCGGGCCCGCTGGCGATCTCATCACGCGCCGCGCGACCTCCACCGACTTGGCGGTCTTCAGGTGCGGGCGCAGCGCCACGCCCAGTCCATCCAGCCGCTGGCGCAAGCGGGCAATGTTGCGCTCCATGCGGTCCGCGTCGAGCACCAGGCAGGGCGTCGGCAAATCGTTCAACGTGGCTACTGCCATATCAGTGCGGGTGTATTCCATTTCAGCTTGCTGCGTTCACAGGTTGCCTTGGCACAGGTACTTGGTGTGCATGTAGTCTTCCAGGCCCCAATGGGAGCCTTCGCGTCCGTAACCCGATTCCTTGACACCTCCGAAAGGAGCGCTCGGCGCCGAGATCGCGCCTTCGTTGATGCCGACGATGCCGGTCTCCAGTGCCGACGCCACGCGCCAGATGCGGCGCACGTCATTGGAATAGAAGTAGCCCGCCAAGCCGAACGGCGTATCGTTGGCCAGCGCAATCACTTCGGCCTCGCTCCCGAAGCGGAACACAGGCACCACAGGGCCGAACGTCTCTTCGCACGACAGTTCCATGTCTCGCGTGGCATCGATCAGCACGGTCGGCGCGTAGTAATTCGGTCCCTGCGCGATCTCGCTGCGCACGCGATGGCCGCCGACCACCGCCTTGGCGCCTTTGGCCACGGCATCTTTTACATGCCGCTCGATCTTCTCGACCGCGCGGCCATTGATCATCGGGCCGATCTGTGCCTCGGGCGAGGTGGCGGGGCCCACCTTGAGCGCGCCGACGCGGGCGGCAAGCTTGTCCACGAAGCGATCGTGCACCGCGTCGTGCACGTAGACGCGGTTGGGGCTCACGCAGGTCTGCCCGCCGTTGCGGAATTTCGCGGCCATCACGCCTTCGACAGCGGCAGCCACGTCGGCGTCCTCAAAGACGATGAAGGGCGCATTCCCGCCTAGCTCCAGCGAGAGCTTCTTGAGCGTGCCCGCCGATTCGCGCGCCAGCAGCTTGCCCACCTGCGTGCTACCGGTGAAACTGATCTTTCGTACGCGGCCGTCGGCCAGCCATACGCCCACCACTTCTGGGGTGCGCTCGCGCGAAGCGGTCACGATGTTGAGCACGCCCGGCGGAACACCGGCCTGTTCGGCCAGCTCGACCAGCAGCAGCGATGTGAGCGGCGTGTCCTCGGCAGGCTTGGCTACGACGGTGCAGCCGGCGGCCAACGCGGGCGCGATCTTGCGGGCGATCATGGCGGCCGGGAAGTTCCAGGGCGTCACCACGGCCACCACGCCGACTGCTTCCTTCAGGACGAAGAAGCGCTTGCTCGCCACCGGGGCCGGGATCATCTCACCATTGGCGCGCACGGCTTCCTCGGCGTACCACTCGACGTAACCTGCGCTGTAGGCGACTTCACCACGGCCTTCCGCCAGCGGCTTGCCCTGCTCGCGCGAGATCAAGGCTGCAATGGCTTCTGTGTTCTGCACGATGAGTGCGTGCCAGCGCTTCAGCACTTGGGCACGCTCCTGCGCAGCCTTCGACTTCCAGCTCGCGAGTGCAGCCACAGCGGCATCGACCGCGCGCGAGGCGTCCTCCACGCCGCTGTCGGGCACCTGCGCGACGAGGCTCTCGTCGGCCGGGTTGCGCACGTCGAACACGCGGCCGTTCGTGGCAGGCTGCCATTGGCCATGGATGTGGTTCAGTGTTTTCATGTCAGGTCAGTGGTTGTGCGTCACCTAGAAGTCGGCGACCTTGCCCCAGGACGAGTCGCTAAACCGGCTGGGGTGATAGGGACGGGGATCAACGATCGGCGCGGCGCCCGTGGCCAGGTCCGCGATCAGGTGGCCCGCCCCTGGGCCGATGCCGAAGCCGTGCCCGGAAAAACCCGCAGCCAGGATGAACCCCGGCACGGACGCTACCTCGCCGATGGCCGGAACGCCGTCCGGCGTGCAGTCGACGAAGCCTGCCCACGTGTGCGTGACCTGGGCCGGCCGAAGTTGCGGCAGCAGTTCGACCGCGCGGCGATGCGTCTTCCTGACGGTGGGCAGATCGGGTTTGGGGTCGAGGATGCGCACCCGCTCCATGGGGGTGGGTGCGTCCAGACGCCACCGCTTGAGCGTCTCGTGCCCGCCGCGGATGCCTTCCAGGCCGCCGGGGATCATGCTGCGCCAGCGCTTGGCGAACATCGGGACGAAATGGGTGGCGAACCGCATGAACTGCGGCGTCACGTCCACCCGCGCGCGGCCGCTGATGGCCAGCGCATAGCGTCCGTCGTTGCGGCGCGTCACCGACACGTCTTTGGTGAAGAGGGCATCGGGCAAGGCGCCGTCCACTGGCGACACGCTGAGAATGGTTTGTCGGACCGAAGCCTGCGGAAAACGGATGCCGAGTTGGCGGCAGAACGACGAAGCCCAGGCCCCGCCGGCCATCACTACCGTTCGGGTTCGGATCACTCCGGCTTCGGTCACCACGGCGCTGACGCGGCCGCCCTCCAGCTCGATGCCGCGCGCGGCGCACTGCTGGAGCACCTTGCCGCCCAGTTTCATGAACGCCCGGGCCACGGCGGGGGCCGCCTTGGCCGGATCGGCCGTGCCATCGCTGGGAGAGAAGACGCCGCCTTTCCACTCGCGTCCCGTCGCTTGTCCGCGCTGGGCGGCCTGCCGGCCATTGAGCATGATGGAGTTGACGCCCGCACCCTTCGCGAAATCACGCCAGCTCGCCCAATGCGCAAGTTCCGCGTCGTCGTTGCTGAGGTAGAGCAGGCCGCAGCGGCGAAAGCCGGTGTCCTCGCCGGTCTCGGCGGCGAATCGGTCCCAGAGGTCGAGGCTCTTGCTGGCCATCGGCAGTTCGCGTGCGTCGCGGTTCTGCTGGCGGCACCAGCCCCAGTTGCGGCTGGATTGCTCAGCGCCGACACGGCCTTTCTCGACCAGGGTCACCGAAAAGCCGCGCTGTGCCAGGTAGTAGGCCGCGAAAACGCCGACGATGCCGCCGCCGATGACGACGGCGTCCGCCGAGAGTGGCGGCGTTTGTGGCGTCTCGATGTATTGCAGGGGAGGGGACATGATCAAGCCGGCACGATGGTCAGGCCTGAGGGGTCTGGGTGGCGTAGAACTTCGCCACGCGCTCGTGGCTTTCCCAGCCGATGGATGCGCCCAGGGGGACGAAGAACGTGTCGCCAGTGGCGAGGGACAGCACGCTGCCATCCGGCGCTGCGAATCGCACGCTGCCGGCCACCAGGTGCATGAACTCGTTGGAGCCGTGCGGTCGCACGATGCGGTGGTAGGGCGTGGAATCCCAGGTGCCCGACGTGAATCGGGCAGCATCTTCGGTGAAGACGTTGTCGCTGCGGCATTCCGGCGCCGAGCCGAACAGTACCTCCGGTGGCAGCGATCGCGACGGTTTGAAATCGGCGTCGGCGCGTAGCCGCGCGATGCCGCTGCGCGTCGGTTTGTCGCAGGCTGCCGCGCAGAAGGACATCTGCACCCGCGAGCTGGCTTGGATGTGCAGCGAGGTGCCGCATCCGATGACTGCGCCCGTGTGGGGCCCGAGCACCAGCGGCGCAGCACCTGCTGCCGTGAGCGTCAGTTCGCCCTCGACGACAACTAGCGTCTCGACGTGGGGAAAGCTGACGACCTCGAGTTCGCCGATGAAGCTGGTGCGACCGACGGCCATGGCGTCGGGTCCTTCCCAGGCGATCTCGCGATGGCGCGTGAAGGGATCATCCTTGCCGAAGGCGGCCCGTCGGAACGACGTGGAAACGGGTGCGCCGTTGGCGCGATGCAGCACGAGGGCTACGGTCATTGATTGCTCCTGCGCGTTGTGCGCTGTTTTTAGTGAAAGCCGAGAATGGCCTTGGTTTCGAGGTACTCCTCCAGGCCTTCGATGCCGTACTCGCGTCCGTTGCCGGAGTGCTTGTAGCCACCGAAAGGCGCATGGGGGCTCCAGGCCGGATGGTTGATGTGCACTTGGCCGGAACGAATGCGCTGGGCCACGGCGCGTGCCGCCACGATGTCCTTGCCCTGCACGTGAGCGCCGAGGCCGTAGACGGTGCAGTTCGCGATCTCCACGGCCTCGTCGACGCTGTCGTAAGGGAGCACGACAAGCACTGGCCCGAATATTTCTTCCTGCGCGATCTGCATCTGGGCACCGACCGAGGAGAACACTGTGGGCCGGCAGTAAAAGCCGCGGCGCAGATCGTCCGGGCGGCCGGCCCCTCCGCAAACGAGCCGCGCGCCTTCGGCGATGCCTGTCGCGATCATTTCCTGCACCCGGTTGAATTGGGCGCGATTGGCCACCGGGCCATGCGTGGTCTGCGCGGAGCGTGGATCGCCCACCACGAAACTCGCCGCCGTTTCCGCCGCGAGCCGTTCGACTTCCTGGAGCCGCTCGCGGGGGACGATCATGCGTGTGGGAGCGCTGCACGACTGGCCGACGTTGCGCATGCCGGCTGCAACGCCAAGGGGAACGGCCCGCGCCAAGTCCGCATCCGGCAAGAACACGTTAGGCGATTTGCCTCCGAGCTCCTGTGCAACGCGTTTGACGGTCGGCGCCGCCGCCTGAGCAACCAGCACCCCCGCGCGGGTCGAGCCTGTGATGGAGATCATGTCCACGTCCGGATGCGCCGACAACGCTGCGCCGACTTCGGGCCCCGTGCCGTTGACCAGGTTGAACACCCCAGGAGGTACGCCTGCGTCGTGCATCAACTCGGCGAAGAGCAGGGCGCTCAGCGGCGACAGCTCGCTGGGCTTGAGCACGACCGTGCATCCCGCGGCCAGCGCGGGGCCCACCTTCGCGGTGATCTGATAGAGCGGCCAGTTCCAGGGCGTGATCAGGCCGCACACGCCGATGGCCTCGCGCTGGATGGCCAAGTCACCGCGCTGCGAGAGGAAGGGGTAGCTCGTCGCGTTGTCCCGGGCGACGCGAATGTGCTCTGCCGCGACGGGGACCTGCGTGCTGCGTGCGAAGGCGATGGCGGCACCCATCTCCAGCGAGATCGCTTGCGCGAATGTCTCGGCGCGCTCCAGGATGAGGCTGTGAATGCGGTCCAACAACGCAGCCCGTTCGTGGACCGGACGGACCGACCACGTGGGGAAAGCGCGCCGCGCGGCCGCGACCGCATCGGCCACGTCCCGTGCGTCGCCCAGCACCATGTCCGTCAGGGGTTCTTCCGTGGATGGGTCGATCACGATGGAACGCGCCTGCCCATGGGGCCTGACCCACTCGCCTCCGATGAAAACCCGGTCCAACCGGCCGTCGAGGCGTTCGACGATTAAAGAGTCCGTTCGTGTCATGACGGCGCAGTATCGAAACGGCAGTTCATGCAGTCAAATTCCAATATTGCCCGTGTTCATGCTAGTTTGATATGAATGATCTGAGTCCTCCAACCGCATACTTCAGGCTCCCAGGAAAGGACTAGAGGTATGAAGCAAGGCATCAGCACCATCAACCTACGCCCATTCAGGCCCGGCGACGTGCGATTGGCGCACGTCTTGTCCAGCGATCTGAAGTGGCCGCACCGGCCCGAGGACTGGCAGTTCGCGCTGTCCCTGGGTGAAGGTGTGGTCGCCGAACGCGATGGGAAGGTGCTGGGCACAGCGCTGTCATGGCAGTGGGGCGCGGACTACGCCACCATCGGACTCGTGATCGTCGCTCCCGAACTGCAGGGTCAGCGCATTGGCAACCGCATGATGCAGGCCCTGCTCGACCGCTTGGGTGCGCGCCATGTGCTGCTGCACGCGACGCAAGCAGGACGCGGCCTCTATGAGCGGCTGGGTTTCGTCGCTATGGGCGAGGTTTGCCAACACCAGGGCATGCTCGAGCGTTCACCGCAGCCGCACCGGCGGGAGGGCGATCACCTGCGGCCACTCGAGGAAGATGACATCGAATCTCTCATCACCCTCGACGCTCGGGCCACAGGCATGCTCCGCACCGAACTACTTCGGCGCGCGTTTGCGGAAGACAGGACCGTGGTCCTGGAACGAGGCGGCCAGACCGCAGGTTTCGCAGTTTTGCGGCGTTACGGTCGCGGTCAGGCGATCGGCCCCGTGGCCGCTCCGGACCTCGAAGCCGCGAGCCTGCTGATATCGGACTGCTGTCGGCACGTCGACGGGTTTCTGCGTGTCGACGTACACGCCGATGATGGCTTGTCGCAGTGGCTGCAGACGCAAGGGCTGCCGTGCGTCGGCGGCGGCACCGTCATGGTCCGCGGCCGTGTCTTCGAGCGGGGACCGGCGCGCGGCGGCTGGGTTGTGTTTACCCAGGCGATCGGCTGACCCTCTTGCGCGCGGCGTTCTCGCTGCCGCGCACCACGATCCGCAGCGCCTCGACGAAGTCGGCAACCAGCGCTTGCTCCGGCTGCTGATGGGCCCGTATCAGGTAGCAATCGAAGTGGATGGCTGGTTCGAACTCCAGCGCATGCACGCCCGCGAGACCGAGATCGGTGAGAACTGCCGGATTCACGATGCTGACGCCCAACCCGCGAGCCACCATGGCACACATCGTGGTGGCCAGCGTCGTCTCGATCTCGAGCTTGCGGACCTCGGGAACGAAGGCCTTGTCAATCTCCGCACGTGCGACGTCAGGGGGCGAAGCCGAGATGAAAGACTCCCCAGCCAAGTCCCCCGGATTGACCTTGCGGCGGCGCGCCAGCCGGTGCCCCTTCGGCACGATGCAGACGGCACGCTGCGAAAGGACGAGCTCGCTGTCGACTTCCTGCGGTAGCGCTACGTAGGGCGCCAGCCCCAGGTCGTAGTAGCGCGACGACACACCTTTGCAGATGGTTGCGGAGTCCGCTGTGGTGACCACGATGGGCACGTGCGGTCGCATGCCGCGAAACACTTGCAGGATGCGTGGCACAGGGTTGATGGCCAAGGCCGGCGTCACGGCGATCCGCAGGCCATCCACGCCCAGCGTGCGGATGCGCTCCGCCGCCGCGCCGATGGATTCCAAGCCCACGTAGACGCGGTCCACTTCCTTGAGCAATGCGTGCGCTTCGGGCGTGGGAAGAACCCGCAGTCCGACGCGCTCGAACAGCTTCATCTGCGTTTCGCGCTGCAGCAGCGCGACGGCCCTGCTCACGTTGGGTTGCGAGGTGTGCAACTGCGTGGCGGCAAGCGTCATCGAGCCTGTGTGCATGACGGCGCGGAAGCATTCGATCTGGCGGAGGTTCATGTCGGTAGTGTATGAAGTTCGACGGAACTTCTGTCTGGCTGCATGAAATCGCGTGTCGACACCGAGGGAATCCAGCACTTTGAAGGAGTCTCTCGATGACGGCACTGCATGGTCAATGCCCTGCCGCCGGTCAACAGGGCGAAGTTGCCGAATGAGCGCAGCGCACAGGTCGCGACAACGATCAATTCCAAGTCGTCCAACGGCGGGCCGGAACTTCCAGTCCATGTTCCTGAGTCACTGCTGATAGGACTCCCCGTGTGACGGCAAGGACCGGGTTCGAGTGGTTGCATCCGCGAGGAACGCTTTTGCGCTTTCGTGACGGTCGACCGGGAGTTGGCACCCCTGCAATGAACTCCCACTGTGAGTGGAAGCGACAGTGCCATGTGGCACCCGAAAGTACATATCCGAAGTGCATCAAGTGACCTAAAACTTGTATTTGACCGCATGCAGTGTCCCTTCGATACTGACTGAAGACGGCCAATCCTTCATGTGACGCAACGAGGCAACGAATGGACAGCAAGAATCCGCCAGAACGCCGCTTCGTGCGACTCGGCGAAACCGAGAGACGTGCAATTCAGGTCTGGATCGATGGCCGACCCGTACATGCTCTCGAGGGCGACACGCTGCTCGTGGCGCTTCTGTCCAGCACGAGCCACTTGCGCCATTCCGAGTTTTCAGACGTCGTGCGCTCCGGCTTCTGTTTGATGGGCGCGTGCCAGGATTGTTGGGTGCGGGACGAGCAGGGGCAACGCCTACGCTCCTGCAGTACGCCTGCCCGTGACGGCATGCGCATCCTCACTTCCGCACAGGAGGTCGAATGGGCCAGGCTCGCATAGTCATCGTCGGCGCCGGCCCTGCGGGGGTCCGCGCGGCGCAAGCGCTGGTCGAGCGCGGAGTCCGGCCGGTCGTCGTGGACGAGAGCCGCCGTGACGGCGGGCAGATCTACCGCCGGCAACCGGATGGGTTCAAGCGTCCTTACGCCAAGCTGTACGGAACGGAAGCCGACAAGGCGCAAGCCTTGCATCGCAGCTTCGAGCAACTGCAGCACCGGATCGAATGGCGCGCCGAGACGTTGGCCTGGCACATCGAGCCTCATGCGTTGCATGTCGTTCGCAATGGTGAAGCTGAAGTCCTGCCCTTCGACGCGTTGATCGTCTGCAGCGGCGCTACGGACAGGCTGATGCCGATGCCGGGTTGGGACTTGGCGGGCTGCTATAGCCTGGGTGCCGCGCAGATTTCGCTCAAGTCGCAGGCCTGCGCGATCGGCCGGCGCGTGGTGTTCATGGGCACTGGGCCGCTCCTGTATCTCGTCGCCGCTCAGTACGTGGCCGCGGGCGCGCAGGTGGAAGCGGTCCTGGACACATCGGCTTCGGTACTGCGCCTGCGAGCGCTGCCTAGGCTTGCCGCGCGGCCTAGCGTGCTGCTCAACGGCTTGAGGCTCGTGGCCTCGCTGCGGAGGGCGGGCGTGCACGTGATGACCGGCGTCACGCCGGTCGAGATCGGCGGTTCGCCTCAACGCGGTGTGACTGGCATGCGCGTACGCGACAGACGTGGACGCGAACATGCATTCGAATGCGACGCCGTCGCGCTGGGCTATCACCTGCGCTCCGAAGCCCAGCTTGCGGACATCGCCAGATGCGAGTTCCGGTTCGATGCCGCGTCGCGCCAATGGCTGCCTCGCGTCGACCAGGACGGCCGCAGCAGCGTCAAGGGCATGTACCTCGCGGGAGACGGCGTGCGTCTCTCCGGTGCGGATGGTGCGGAAGCCGCGGGCCGTCTGGCGGCGCTGACCTGCCTCGCAGACCTCGGCATTGAGCGCTCTGATCGTGCGGAAGTGGTGCAACTGCGCGCAGCCCTCGACAAGATGGAGCGCTTCCGGCTGGGCCTGCTGCAGGCGTTTCCCTGGCCGCACCGCGCGGCGGCCGCATTGCCGGACAGCACCGTCGTCTGTCGCTGTGAAGTCGTCACGGCGGGCGAGTTGCGCACAGCAGTCAGCGAACTCGGGGCCTGCGAGATCAACCGCGCCAAAGCGTTGTGCCGCGTGGGGATGGGGCGTTGTCAGGGCCGATACTGCGGCCACGCGGCTGCGGAGATCGTGGCGCATGCCGCCGGAATTCCTCTAGAGCAGGTCGGGCGCATCCGCGGCCAGGGCCCGGTGAAGCCGCTTTCCGTGTCGGCGCTGGCCGTCGGAGGTGCCGAATGAACAGCAGGCATTTCGCCGCTGACGTCGTGATCATCGGCGGTGGCATCGTCGGTGCGGCCGGCGCCTTCTTCCTGCGCCGGCGAGGCCTCTCCGTCGTGTTGCTGGAGCGTGGCCTGGTGGGCCAGCAGGCCAGCGGTGTGAACTTCGGCAACGTGCGTCGGCAGGGGCGGTATCTGCCGCAGCTGCCTTTGGCGCACCGTTCGCGCGAACTCTGGGGACGATTGCCGGAGTTGATCGGCCACGACGCCGAGTTCACTGTCACCGGTCACGTGCGCGTGGTGTACGACGCGGACGGCATGGCCGCCATCGAAAAGTATGCCGCTGATGCGCGGCCTTGGGGCCTCGATCTGCAGATCCTCGGTCACTCCGAAGTTCACAAGCGGTTTCCTTTCCTTGGGCCAGACGTGGTCGGCGGCTCGCTGTCTCCGAACGACGGCCATGCCAACCCCCGCCTGGCGGCACCGGCGTTCGGTCGCGCGGCGCGCAAGGCGGGCGCCACCGTGCTGGAAAATTGCGAGGTTCTGGACCTGCAGAAGGGCGCACTTGACTTTCATGTCACGGTCAAGGATGGAACCCGCGTCACTGCGCCTGTGGCGTTGGTCTGCGCGGGAGCCTGGGCCGGCAAATTCAGCGCGTGCTTCGGAGAGCCGGTGCCGCTGGTGCAACGCGGTCCCACGATGGGCGTGACCGAACCCGTGCCCTACGGGATCTTGCCGGTGGTCGGCGTCAAGAGTTCCAACCCTGCTGACGACATGTACTTCCGCCAGGTCAAGCGGGGCAACATCGTGTTCGGCGGCAGCGTGCGCAACGACGCCTATCTTGACGAGCGCCGCGCGCAGCCCAGGCCCGGCAACACTTTGCTGCAGCTGCCGCATCTGAGGCGCATCGCTCCGGCGCTCGCCAACCTTCACGTACTTCGCACCTGGAGCGGCGTGGAAAGCTATTTCCCGGACGACCTGCCGGTCATGGGACCCAGCCAGAGCGTGAGCGGCCTGTATTACGCCTTCGGCTTCTGCGGCCACGGCTTCCAGACCGGACCCGGTGTCGGGGACGTGATGGCAGAACTCATCGACCGCGGTACGACCAGTATCGACTTGACTCCCTACAGCGTCCGCCGCTTCGGCGAAACCATCGGCGCGCCGCAGGCGAGTCTCGCCACCGTGTAACCACCCTGCAAACCAGCACAGGAGACAACCATGACTGACCACAAAAATAATTCAAGCCCCACCAGCCACCCAGGCCTGGGCAATCTGACACGGCGCGACGCCATGTTCGCCGGTGCGGCGGCCTTTGCGGCCGGGTCGCTTGGTTTAGCTGTGAGTGCACGCGCTGCGGCGCCGGCTACGAAGCCGACGGGCCAAGCCATTCTTGGCTTCTCGCAGGAAGTCACCGTCCTGCATCCGCTGATGACGTCCAACGAAGTGGATCAGGGCGTCTGGTGGAACCTGTTCAGCCCTCTATGGCTGATCGACGCTCGAGGCAACTTCGTGCCCGTGTTGGCCAAGTCGGTTCCGACCTTGGAGAACGGCGGCATTTCGGCCGACGGCCTGAGCTGGCGCGTGGAACTGCGCAACGACGTGAAGTGGCATGACGGCAAACCGTTGACGGCGGAGGATGTGCGCTATTCGATCGGCCTGATGAAGAACCCGGCCTTCCGCGCCCGTAACCGAACGGCCTTCGACATGATCGCGAGCGTTGCCGTGGAGGGCACTCATGTGATCACGTGGAAACTGAAGGAGCCCTATGCGCCGCTCACCTCCACGCTGAGCTGGACCTTCATCGTCCCGGCGCACGTCCTGTCGCAGGACCCCGATCCCAACTCTCCGAAGTTCGCGGCCGCACCTGTGGGCACCGGCCCTTATCGCTTCGTGAGCCGCAAGACCGGCGACTACGTGATGCTCGAGGCGAATCCCGGCTACTTCGGGACGGTGCCCGTCGTCAATCGGTTGATCTTCAAGTATGTGCCGGACCTGAACGCGATGTACACGCAGTTCAAGACGGGAGAGATCGACTTCGTCGGTCTGGCGGGCATACCGGCCAATTTTTACAAGGAAGCCTCGGCGCTGCGCGGTCGCCGTGTCTATCCTGCGGCGCGCTCCGCGGTTGAGAACCTGACGCTCAATCTGGCTCACCCCGCGCTGGCGGACAAGGCCGTGCGGAAGGCACTGAACATGGCCATCGACCGCCAGTCGATCTGCGACATCGTCTACTACGGCCTGCCAAAGCCCGCCAACAGCTTCCTGGTCCCTGGCCACTGGGCCTATAACGCCAGTCTGCCCAAGTTCGAGTACGACCCCAAGAAGGCTGCTGCGACGCTTGACCAACTTGGCTGGGTGAAGGGTGCCGATGGCATCCGCGTGAAGAATGGCGTGCGGCTGTCTTTCACGAACTCGACCGTCACGGGCAACCAGCTGCGCGAGCAGACGCAGCAGCTCATCGCTGACGACTTCAAGAAGATCGGCGTCGAGATGCTGATCAAGAACATGGTGGCGGCGGTGCTGTGGGCCGACTTCTGGCGAAACTCCGAGTTCGACAGCCTGATGACAGCGCCGACCTACACCATCGCCTCGGATCCGGATGTCACCCATCGCTTCGGTTCGGGAGCCATTCCCAAGGAAACCAAGTCGGGCTCGAACGTGAGTCTCTACAAGAACGCTGGGGTGGACACGCTGCTTGCCCGAGGCCGCCAGGAATACAACCTGGCCAAGCGCAAGGAGATCTACGCCAAGGTCCAGGAACTGATCATGGACGACCTGCCTTTTCTGCCGTTGTTCAACCTTGTGGAGGTTGAAGGCACGAAAGCGGGGCTGGACGGGTATGCGGGCAACGTGAACGCGCTGTCCAATGCCTGGAACGCAGCCAGCTGGCGCTGGACTGCCTGAAAGCGGGTGCCGTCATGAGCCGATATCTCCTGAGCCGCTTGCTGCAGGCACTGCTGCTGCTGTGGCTGGTTTCAATGATCGCTTTCGCGATCCTTCACCTGGCGCCCGGTGGGCCACTGTCGCAGTTTCTGGCCACCGGGACCCTGGGGCCGGAGGACATTGAACGGCTCATGGCCCAGTACGGCCTGGACCGGCCGCTGCCTCTCCAGTACCTTGACTGGGCCGGCAATCTGCTAAGAGGCGACTGGGGCCGGTCGTATCGTGACGACCTGCCGGTCTTGACGAAGATCGGCATGCATGTCGGCCCCACGCTCGAGCTGATGATCTCTTCCACGCTGTTGGCGATGTTTATCGGTGGAATGATCGGCATCCTCGGTGCCGTAAGGCGGTATTCATTCTTCGACCACCTCGCCACCATCGGCGCCATGGTGGCCCTATCGATTCCCACCTTTTGGTTCGGGTTGGCGGTGATCTACGTCTTCTCCGTGAACCTGGGATGGCTGCCGGCCGGCGGACGGGAAACCATCGGCGATGGTTCTGTGCTCGATCGCATGCAGCACCTGGTGTTGCCCTGCATCGTGCTGGCATTGGTGTCGACGGCAGTGTGGAGCCGATACATGCGTTCCTCGATGCTGGATGTGATCAATCAGGACTACATCCGCACGGCCCGCTCCAAGGGCGTCGCTCCGGTGCGCATTCTCATCCACCACGCCCTACGCAACGCCTTGTTGCCCATGATCACCATCACCGGCCTGCACGTGTCCACGCTGCTGAGCGGCGCCCTTGTGACCGAAACCGTTTTCACCTGGCCCGGCATGGGAAGGCTGTTCCTGGACAGTGTGGGCAACCGGGACTATCCAGTGGTGATGGGCATGCTCATGTTCACTGCATGCATGGTGCTGCTGGGCAGCCTGCTAGCCGACCTGCTCTATTCCGTTGCGGATCCCCGCATCAAGGTTGGTGTTCAATGAGCGCCGTACATACAACATCCCTCCCGCTCGTTCGTCGGTCCTTCAGCGAACGGCATCCTGCGATCCGCCGCTTCATGCGGCACCGTCTTGCCATGCTGGGACTGGTGGTGATCGGACTCATGACGCTGCTGAGCTTCGTCGGACCTTATCTGACGCAGTTCAACGCCACGGACACCGACATCCGGAACCGCCTGGTTGCTCCCTTTGCGGGCGTCCATATCCTCGGCACGGATCCCCTTGGCCGCGACATCCTGGCGCGCCTGATGTACGCAGGACGCATCTCCCTGTCGGTGGGCTTCGCCGCCACGTTGCTGTCCATGGTGATTGGCGTACTGGTGGGGCTGGTGGCGGGTTTCTATCGCGGCGCAATTGGCACCGTACTGATGCGCTTCGTGGATTCCATGCTGTGCTTTCCGACGATTTTCCTGCTGCTGGCGGTCGCGGCGCTGATAGAGCCCTCGGTCATTTCCATTGTGGTACTTATCGCTGCGGCCAGTTGGATGGAGGTGGCGCGCGTGGTCGAGGGGCAGGTCCGCTCTCTGCGTTCACGCGACTTCGCGGTTGCGGCAGAGTCGCTTGGCGCCAGCGACTTGAGGATCATGTTCCGCGAGCTCCTGCCGAACGCAGTGGGACCCATCGTCGTTGCCGCAACGCTGAACATCGCCAACGCGATCTTGGCGGAGTCCTACATCAGCTTTCTCGGCTTCGGCATCCACCCCCCGACGCCGAGCTGGGGAAACATGCTCGAGAACGCGCAAAGCTATCTGACGAATGCGCCGTGGTTGGCCATCGTACCGGGGGTCGCCATCACGCTCACGGTGACCAGCTTCAACTTCATTGGTGACGGCCTGCGCGATGCGCTGGACGCCAAACTGGATCGTTAAGGATGCTTGCCATGGACCATCTCGAGCCATTGCACTTCGTGCCCGCTGCCGAAAGCGCGGAAGTGGACAACATTCTGGAAGTGCGTGACCTGAACGTGACGTTCCGCGCACCTGGCGGACCCGTGCGGGCCGTGCGCGATGTGAGCTTTACTTTGCGCCGGGGCGAGAACCTGGCGTTGGTGGGAGAAACCAGTTCGGGCAAGAGCGTGACCTGCCTGGGCCTGCTCGGCCTCACCCCACCTGCGCCGCACTGCGCCATCAGCGGTTCTGCCCGTCTGGCGGCGCGCGATGGCAAAACCTACGAGCTCGTGGGTACGCCCGAGCGTGTGATGCGGCAGGTGCGCGGAGGCGCCGCCTCGGTGATTTTTCAAGAGCCGATGACCTCGCTCAACCCGGTGCACACCGTCGGGGCGCAAATATGCGAGAGCCTGCACCTTCACCTGGGGATGAAAGGCCGCGCCGCCACGGAGCGCGCCGCTGAACTCCTGAACCAGGTCGGTATTTCCGATCCCAGGCGCCGGCTCGCGAATTACCCGCATGAACTGTCCGGCGGCATGCGCCAGCGCGTGATGATCGCCATGGCGATTGCATGCGAACCGTCCCTGCTGATCGCCGACGAACCTACCACGGCGCTGGACGTGACCATCCAGGCGCAGATCCTGGAGCTGCTGCAGAAGCTGCAGTCCGACAACGGCATGGCGATGATCTACATCACGCACAACCTCGGGACGGTTGCCGAGATCGCAGACCGGGTGATGGTGATGTACGCGGGCCGCATCGTGGAAACGACGGACGTGGTGTCGCTGTTCGCACAGCCGCGCCACCCCTACAGTCGCGGACTGATCCAGTCTGTTCCACGGCTGCACTCGAATCGCGCCCGCAAGACCCCGCTGTTCGCAATCCCGGGCAACGTCCCTGACCCGACGTCCCACCCGCCGGGCTGCACCTTCGGGCCGCGCTGCAGCCATTTCGAGCCGGGACGCTGCGATGTCGCAGTGCCGGACCTCGAGGGCGTCGGGCCTGGCCACCTGGTCCGGTGCGTGCGTTGGCCTGAAATTCAAGGAGCCGTGTGATGCAGCAAGAACATACCGCTGCCGCCCTATTGCAGGTCGAAGGCATGCGCAAGTGGTACTCGATCGGCGGGGGCTGGCTGGGCAAGCCAGCTCAGACCGTGAAGGCCGTCGACGGCGTGAACTTTGACATCCGCCGGGGCGAGGTGTTGAGCCTGGTGGGCGAAAGCGGCTCCGGCAAGAGCACCATCGGCCGCGCGATCCTGAACCTCGATGCGCCAACGGCGGGTCAGGTCCGATTCGACGGCAAGCCCCTGGTGGGCCTCACGCGCCGCCAGATGCGGCCCCTGCGGCGCGCGATGCAGATGGTCTTTCAGGATCCGTACTCGTCGCTGAATCCGAAGCACACGGTGGAGGAGTTGCTGTCGGCGCCGCTGCAGATCCACATGCCGGAGCTCACCGTGCAGGAGCGCCGCGACAGGATCGACGCCATATTGAAGACAGTGGGACTCAACCCCGCGCATCGCGCCCGCTATCCGCACGAGTTCTCGGGCGGCCAGCGACAGCGCATCGGCATCGCTCGCGCGCTGATGACCGAGCCGCAGCTGTTGGTGGCTGACGAGCCGGTGTCCGCGCTCGACGTTTCGGTGCAGGCGCAGGTGATCAACCTGCTGCTGGAGCTGAAGCAGCGCTTGGGTCTTACCATGCTGTTCATCAGCCACGACCTCGCTGTCGTGGGCCACATTTCCGATCGCATCGCGGTGATGTATTTAGGCCGGCTGGTGGAAATCGGCGACGCCGAATCGTTGCTGAACGATCCTCGGCATCCCTACACGCGCGCCTTGATGGCGGCGGTTCCGAACATCGACCCGCAGCAGCGGCGCCCGCGCGAGCTGCTCAAGGGCGACATCCCCAGTCCGCTGGCGCCGCCCTCGGGTTGCTCCTTTCGCACGCGATGCCCGCATGCCCAGCCTGCTTGCGCGAACGCCGTTCCTGAACTTAGGTTTGTTGAGCGGAACCACGCGACCGCGTGCATCCGCGACGACATCTGACGCCAATCCATGTCTCCTTCTATCCTTCGCGTTCGCAGCGACGACAAGTTGCCCGAGCAAGCCGATGCAGTGATCATCGGCGGTGGCATCGTCGGTGTCTCTACGGCGTATTTCCTGGCCCAGCGTGGCCTTTCTGTGGTCATCCTGGAAAAAGGCTATATCGGCGGTGAGCAGTCCAGCCGCAACTGGGGTTGGTGCCGCCAGCAAAACCGCGATGCGCGCGAGCTGCCGCTTTCGGGTCTCTCGATGCGTTTGTGGGATGAGATGGCACGCGACATCGGGCGTGACCTCGGCTTCCAGCGTTGCGGCCTGTACTACGCGAGTGACGACCCGAAGCAGCTCGCCACCTGGGAAGCCTGGGGAGCGCAGCATGGACGTCCTTTTGGTGTGCGCACACGCATGCTCGACGCCAAAGAGGCCGAAAGCGTGATGCGAGGCAGCAGCACTCGCAAGTGGCTGGGCGGTGTGCACTCCATGGACGATGGCACTGCGGATCCGGCCCTGGCGGCACCTGGCATCGCAGAAGGAGCCCGTGCTTTCGGTGCCACGATCCATCAGGACTGCGCGGCCCGCGGGCTTGACATTTCCAATGGCGCGATAAGCGGCGTGTTCACCGAGAAAGGCTTGGTCAGGACGGGCGCCGTCGTGTGCGCTGGGGGTGCTTGGGCCTCTGGGTTCTGCCGCCGGCACGGCATCTCCTTCCCGCAGGCGAGTGTCCGTGCGTCCGTGCTGCGCACACCGCCCATTGAAGGTCTTGCACCAGCGCTGGCGACCCCGGAGTGCACGCTGACGCGCCGCCCCGATGGCGGCTACATCGTCGCCATCAGCGGAAAAGGGACGCTGGAGCTAACACCCCAGGGTCTGCGGTACGCGCGTGACTTCATGCCCATGTTCGTCAAGCGGCTCAAAGCGGTGGAGATCGGCGTAGGGAGTTCCTTCTTCCGTGGACCCGAGGCACTCAACCGCTGGGAGTTCGACGAGAAATCGCCGTTCGAGCAAATCCGTGTGCTGGACCCAGTGCCCGACCAGAAGGCGATCAACTACCTCTTGGACAGCTTCAAGCGGCTCTACCCGGCGCTGCCTGGGATCACGGTGTCCCAGGCCTGGGGGGCGTACATCGACAGCACGCCGGACGCGGTGCCCGTCATCTCGCCTGTGGACCGCATCCAGGGCTTCGTGCTCGCCGCCGGCTTCAGCGGCCATGGCTTCGGTCTGGGGCCTGGGGCAGGGCAACTGGCAGCGAGCATGGTCACGGGCGACGCGCCTCCTGTGGATCCCACGCCTTTCCGCTACTCGCGCTTTGGCGACGGCTCGAAGGTCAAGGTCGGCGCTATCTGAGCAGCTTCGATAAGTACGGAAACCATCTTCATGAACAATCTCACCTTCTTCAAGTTCGACGATCTGGGTACGGCCCGCGAGGGCGGACCTTTGTCGGAACGCGTCCTCGCAGGCACTGCCAAGTTCAAGAACTGGGACGTGGACCGTTCCAACGACGAAAAAGTCCGCGCTGGCGTCTGGGAAACCACGCCTGGTACCTACCGATCCATCAAAGGTGGTACCTGGGAGTTCTGCTACATCCTCTCGGGCCTGTCGGAAGTGACAGAGGACGGAAAGGAGCCCGTGCGGGTGCGCGCGGGAGATTCCTTCGTCATGAGACCCGAATTCACGGGCATCTGGCATTGCATCGAAACGACCCGCAAGATCTGGGTCGTCTACAACAAGTAGCCATGGCCTTCGTCTACAAGGCCGACCCCGTGCGCGGGGCGGAATGGGCACGCCTGTTCGCCGCCAAAGCGCCCGAGATTCCGTTTCACATCTGGCCCGACATGGGCCCGCCCGAACGCGTGCGCTATCTCGCAGCGTGGACGCTGCCAGAAGGCTTCGAGCGGCAGTTCCCCAACGTGGAACTGGTGTTCTCCACGGGTGCCGGCGTGGACCAGTTCGACCTGAGCAAGGTGCCGCCGGCCCTGCCTGTGGTGCGCCTCGCCGAGCCTGGCGTGGTGGCGGGCATGGTGGAGTACGCCACCATGGCGGTGCTGGCTTTGCACCGGGACCTGCCAGCCTACATCGAGCAGCAGCGGCAAGAAAAATGGGCCGCGCACCGCGTCCATCCTGCCGCCAAGCGACGGGTGAGCGTTCTTGGCATGGGAGTGTTGGGTCGGGCGGTCCTCACGCAGCTTCGAAGTTTTGGATTCCAGCTTGCGGGCTGGAGCCGGACGCGCCATGAGTTCGAAGGCGTGACTTGCTACGCGGGTGAGGGCGAGCTATTGGGGATGCTGGCTGCCACGGACATCCTGGTCTGCTTGCTGCCGCTGACGAGCGAGACGCGCAACATTCTCGATGCGACGCTGCTCAATGCTTTGCCCTGTGGTGCATCTCTGGTGCATGTGGGGCGTGGCGCACAGCTTGACCACCAAGCCTTGCTGGACGCGCTCGACAGCGGGTGGATTTCTTCCGCCGTGGTCGATGTCACGGCACCCGAGCCGCTGCCTGCGAACCACCGGTTCTGGTCACATCCGCGCATTCTGTTGACGCCGCATATCGCCAGCATGACCCAGCCGGAAACAGCGGTTGATCTCGTACTGGAGAACATACGGCGCCATCAAGCAGGCGAGCCGTTGGTCGGTCTTGTGAGCCGCGACAGGGGGTATTGAGCCGTGAGTGCAAGCATTGACGATCTTCTGCCCGATCTGATTGCGCTGCGACGCGATCTGCACGCTCATCCCGAGCTGGCGTTCGAAGAGCGCCGAACCTCTGGCATCGTCGCAGCGGTGCTGCGTGAGGCGGGGCTGGAGGTGCATGAGGGCATCGGTGGAACGGGCGTGGTCGGCGTTCTGCGCCGAGGAAGCTCGCCACGGATGGTCGGCCTGCGTGCAGACATGGACGCTCTGCCCCTTGTGGAGCAAGGTGAGCGGCCGCATGTCAGTCGCTTCCCCGGCCGTCACCACGGGTGCGGGCACGACGGCCACACAGCGATGCTGCTCGGCGCAGCCCGGCAACTCGCTCGCGATGAAGCATTCGAGGGCTGCGTCGCCTTCATCTTCCAGCCGGCCGAAGAAGGACGAGGCGGTGCGCGCGAGATGGTGCTAGAAGGTCTGTTCGAGCGCTTCCCCTGCGAAGCCGTGTTCGCCGTGCACAACTGGCCGGACCTCCCGTTGGGCGCGGCGGCGACGCGGTCCGGCCCCATCATGGCCGCAGCGGATCGTTTCGATATCGTGGTGCGTGGGCGTGGCGGGCATGCGGCGCAGCCGCACCACACACCTGATGTGGTGCTGGCCGCCAGCACGCTGGTGGCCCAGCTACACACCATCGTGTCACGGCGTGTGCCGCCCACCGAGAACGCGGTGCTCTCGGTCACCCGCATCAGTGGCGGCCAGTCGCACAACGTTCTGCCGGCAGCGGTGGAGCTGACAGGCACGGTGCGCAGCTTCAACGGGGCGGTGCAGGACATGATCGAGCAGGCCCTGCGCGACATCGCCGCAGGTGTTGCGCGCGCGAGCGGCACCACTGTCGACGTAGAGTACACGCGCTACTACCCGGCCACCATCAATAGCCCGGCGCACGCGCAGCTCGCGCTCGAAGCGGCACGCCGCGCCGGCCTGGAAGCGCAGACGGCTGGAGCACCCGCCTTCACCTCGGAAGACTTCGCGTTCATGCTGCAGCAACGGCCGGGTGCCTATCTCTGGCTTGGCCAAGGCGCGGGCACGAACCCTGCGCCCTTGCACCACCCCTCCTACGACTTCAACGACGACGTGCTGGCCTTCGGTGTGCGCTGGTTTGTGACCGTTGCGCAGCTGGCGCTGCAGGACACGTCCACTCCTTCCCAGAAATGATGCTCTACCTATCCACCCGGGGCCACCCCGACCGCAAGCGCTTCTGCGAAATCCTGCTCGAAGGCCTCGCGCCCGACGGCGGCCTCTACCTGCCCGAGCAATACCCGCAGGTCGACACCGCCACGCTCGCCAAGTGGCGCAAGCTGCCGTACGCCGAGCTGGCCTTCGAGATCCTCTCGCTGTACATCGACGACATTCCGCCGGCCGACCTGAAGGCGATCTGCGCGAAGACCTACACGGCCGAAGTGTTCGGCACCGACGAGATCGTGCCGCTGCGCGAGCTCGAAGACGGCGTGTACCTCGAAGCCCTGTCCAACGGCCCCACGCTGGCCTTCAAGGACATGGCGATGCAGCTGCTGGGCAACCTGTTCGAGTACGAACTGGCCCGCCGCGGCGCCAAGCTCAACATCCTGGGCGCCACCAGCGGCGACACCGGCAGCGCGGCCGAGTACGCCATGCGCGGCAAGAAGGGCGTGCGCGTCTTCATGACCTCGCCCGACGGCCGCATGAGCCCGTTCCAGCAGGCGCAGATGTTCAGCCTGCAGGACGCGAACATCCACAACATCGCCATCACCGGCGTGTTCGACGACTGCCAGGACATCGTCAAGGCAGTGTCGAACGACCTGGCCTTCAAGCGCAAGTACCGCATCGGCACGGTCAACTCGATCAACTGGGCGCGGCTGCTGGCGCAGGTCGTCTATTACTTCGCGGGCTACTTCCAGGCCACGGCGGCCAACGACAAGCCGGTGAGCTTCACTGTGCCCTCGGGCAACTTCGGCAACGTCTGCGCGGGCCACGTGGCGCGCATGATGGGCCTGCCGATCCACACGCTGGTGGTCGCCACCAACGAGAACGACGTGCTCGACGAGTTCTTCCGCACCGGCGTGTACCGCGTGCGCGGCGCCGTCGACACGCACGAGACCTCCAGCCCGTCGATGGACATCAGCAAGGCCAGCAACTTCGAGCGCTTCGTGTTCGACCTGGTCGGGCGCGACGCGGCGAAGGTGAAGCGCCTGTTTGGCGAACAGCTGGCGAGCCAGGGTCGCTTCGAACTCGCGGTTGATCCCAAGTTCGGCTTCGTGTCGGGCAAGAGCACGCATGCAGACCGTGTCTCGACCATCCGCGATACTTTTCATCGCTTCGGCGCGATGGTTGATCCGCACACGGCCGACGGTCTCAAGGTGGCGCGTGAGCATGTGCGCAAGGGGACGCCCATGGTCGTGCTGGAGACCGCGCTGCCGATCAAATTTGCGGCCACGGTCGCGGAGGCGCTGGGACGCGCCCCGGATCGACCGGCCAAGTTCGAAGCTATCGAGGAGCTGCCGCGCCGCGTCACGGTGCTTCCGGCCGAGGTTGAGCAGGTAAAGGCCTACATCGCTGCCCGCGTGGCCTGATCGTCCCATGGCTGTCTTTACCGAAGTTTCATTCGACGAGGTCGCAATGTTCCTGCGCAAGTTCGAGCAGGGTGAATTGCGGGCCCTTCTCGCTTGTTCCGGGGGCATCGAGAACACGAACTACTTCGTGGCGACGGATGCGGGCCCTCATGTGTTGACGCTGTTCGAGCGACTGGCAGACGAGGAGCTGCCCTTCTACCTGCACCTCATGCAACACCTGGCGGGACAGGGAATTCCTGTGCCCGACCCGTTGCCGGACCGCGAAGGACGCATCCTGCATCGCCTGAAGGGCAAGCCCGCCGCGATCGTGACCAGATTGCATGGCAGGAGTGAACTGAAACCTTCCGTCGCGCACTGCAGTGCCGTCGGAGCGGTGCTCGCCCGAATGCACTTGGCTGGCAGGGGCTACGAACGTTACCAGCCCAATCTGCGAGGCTTGCTTTGGTGGAGCGAAACCGCCCCCCTGGTCATGCCGTACCTCGACGATGGTCAGCGAGCGCTACTTACGCGTGAAATGGATTGCCAGAAGCGCATCGCGGCATCGGATGACTACGCGGCTCTGCCCCGTGGCCCCATCCACGGTGACTTGTTTCGCGACAACGTCTTGTTCGAGGGGGAGCGGCTCACGGGCGTTCTCGACTTCTATTTCGCCGGCTGCGACACGTGGCTGTACGACATCGGCGTATGCCTCAACGACTGGTGCGTTGACCTGGATAGCGGGCAAGGCAATGCAGCGCATGAAGCCGCTTTGCTGTCGGCCTACGAAGCAGTGCGGCCGCTACAGCCGCCGGAGCGTGGCCTTCTGCTCGCGATGCGGCGCGCCGCCGCGCTTCGGTTCTGGTTGTCACGCCTGCGCGATCTGCATCTGCCGCGGCCAGCCGCAGTCTTGAAGGCGCACGACCCGCGGCAATTCGAACATGTTCTGCGTCACTGCACGAGCGACGCCGAAGCGATTCTCTAGACCCAACAAGGACGATCTCATGGGAACCACCAAAGACTACTACGCCGCGTTGCGGCAGGAACTTGAACAGATCCAGACGGCCGGCCTGCTGAAGGTCGAACGCGCCATCACGTCACCGCAAGGCAGTCGAATTTCCACTGCCGGTGCGCCGGCGTTGATCAATCTCTGCGCCAACAACTACCTCGGTCTGTCGTCACACGCCGACGTCCTGCAGGCCGCCCACGCGGCACTCGACGCACGCGGCTTTGGCATGAGCGGTGCCCGGTTCATCTGTGGAACCCAGGATCTGCACCAGGCGCTGGAGGCGCGCCTCTCCACTTTTCTGGGCATGGAGGACACCATCCTGTACGGATCAGCCTTCGACGCGAACGGTGGATTGTTCGAGCCGCTGCTGGGTCCGGAGGATGCGGTCATCAGCGACGAACTGAACCATGCCTCGATCATCGACGGCATCCGCCTGTGCAAGGCCAAGCGCTACCGCTACCGGCACGACGACATGAAGGACCTGCGCGTGCAGCTGGAGGCAGCGGACGAGGCCGGGGCGCGGCACAAGCTCGTGTTCACCGACGGGGTCTTCTCGATGGACGGGACCATTGCTCGCCTGAACGAGATGCGCGCGATCTGCGACGAATTCGGTGCATTGCTAGGGGTGGACGATTCGCACGCCACCGGTTTCCTAGGCAAGAGGGGGCGCGGTAGCCACGAGTACCGCGGCGTCTTTGGCAAGGTCGACATCATTACGGGCACGCTTGGCAAGGCACTGGGCGGCGCGTCAGGAGGATTCGCGAGCGCGAAGCGGGAAGTGGTGCAGTTGCTTCGGCAACGCTCGCGTCCCTATCTGTTTTCCAACAGCCTGGCTCCGGCCATCGTCGGCGCCACGCTCAAGGTGCTCGATGTGCTGGAGGCGAACACGACCCTGCGTGACCAGCTGGAAGACAACACGCGCTATTTCCGTGCAGGTCTCGTCGCGCGGGACTTCGAGGTGAAGCCGGGCGAGCACCCCATCGTGCCCGTGATGCTTTACGACGCAGAGCTGTCGCAGCGTTTTGCACGGCGGCTGCTGGAGTTGGGCGTCTACGTGACGGGCTTCTTCTACCCCGTCGTCCCGAAGGACCAAGCCCGCATCCGCGTGCAGATCAGTGCGCAGCACACGCGGGGCCAACTGGATGAAGCCCTGTGCGCGTTCGAGCAAGCAGGTAGGGACACGGGGGTGATCGCATGAGCGATGCGCCTCGCATTCTCGTCGTCGGTGCCAATGGCCAGTTGGGGACGGAGCTTGCCGTCGCGCTCGCCGAGCGCCATGGCGCGGAGAACGTGATCGTGAGCGATCGGCTCGAGAGTGGCCGACATCAAAGCCTGCGGTACGAAACGCTTGACGTAACCGACACCCGGCGCCTTGCCGGGCTGATCGAAAAGCATCGCGTTACCCAGATTTACCATCTGGCGGCAGCTCTGTCGGCGAGCGGAGAGACGCGGCCGGCGTGGGCATGGAAGCTGAATATGGATGGCCTGTTGAACGTCCTGGAAGCGGCCCGCCACTACAAGCTGGACAAGGTGTTCTGGCCGAGCTCGATTGCGGCATTCGGCCCAACGACTCCGGAAGACGGCACGCCGCAGACAACGGTGATGGAGCCCGGCACGGTCTATGGCATATCGAAGCTTGCCGGCGAAGGCTGGTGCCGTTGGTACTTCGAGAAGCATGGGGTCGATGTGCGAAGCTTGCGCTACCCGGGACTCATCTCCTGGAAGACGAGCCCCGGAGGGGGTACGACGGATTACGCGATCGACATCTTCCATGCCGCCTTGAAGAGCGAGCGCTACACCTGCTTCCTGGAGCCTGATGAGTACCTGCCCATGCTGTACATGGACGACGCGGTGCGCGCGACTCTGGAACTGATGGAAGCTCCCACAACCGATATTACGGAACGCGGCAGCTACAACCTTGCAGGCTTGAGCTTCACGCCCAGGGAAATCGCGGCGGAGATTCGCAAGCACCTGCCTGACTTCGAGATCGTGTACGAGCCAGATTTTCGCCAAGCCATTGCCAGCAGTTGGCCCAACTCCATCGATGACCGGTGCGCGCGGTCCGATTGGGGGTGGCGGCACCGATATGACCTCTCGCAATTGGTGAACGAGATGTTGAAGAATCTCTCTCGAACCTTTGGGCGGGGGACCTTGAGCAAGGCGGAGCTAAAAGGCTGGCGGGGTGGGGGCAAGCTGGCTCGCACATCTCGGGATGTAGACGTAGAGATCGGGTCCGTTGAACTTCGCTGACTTGATCAAGGTCATGATGTCCGCGGCGCGCTGGGCCGCCGACGCGATCCTGCGAGCAACTAGATGGATCTGTCGATGGCAATCGGCTTGGTCTAGTTTCCGCCCAGTTATGTCGTCCGTTGGCGGACCGCCGTCATCGATGTAGCGCGTGGCGCACGTCGGCGCTTGAAGCTGTAGTCGATGGCCTCAGCAGTAGCTGAGCCCTCGGGCACCATCTGCCGCTGCGCGGCGAGCCGGTAGTACAGCGCACCGGCTGGCCGTTCTCATCAGCAAAGTCACACCAGATCGAACATCTCTTCTCCAGCTCGATGGCCTTCCGGGTTGCCAGAACCAAGCCAGTACTTTTCCCCGTCACGAGCTGAATATCTTTTTTGATTCATGGCAGGAGTACGCCAAGAATGCTTCGCTGGATTCGGGCAGGCTTTGCCCGGCCCTGCAAATCGCTACAACGGCCCGCTTTATCACCGGATCCACCAAGGGGATCCACACGACATTGGCTGGCAACGCGCACGACAGTACGAAGGACGGAAGTATCGATATGCCGAGGCCGGCCTGCACAAGTCCGATGGCGGTGGTTACCTGCGCTACTTCATAGACGGGCTTGAACGTTTCTCCGATTTCGGCGAAACCCTGCTCGACGAGTACGCGCAGTCCGCTGCCTTGGCGTAGCAGCACAAGAGGTTCATCGCACAGATCGGACCATCGCACTTCACGCAGTGAGGCGAGCGCGTGACCTACCGGGCAAGCGAGCATCAAGCGATCCTGGCAAAGAGCCGTGGTCGAAAGATCCTGCGCGTTCAGATCTGAAGTGCATATGCCGAAGGCTGCCTGCCCGCTACGCACTGCGGCTGCAACGCTGTCCACCGGTAGATCGAGTATCTCCACCCTGACCTGCGGGAAACGCTTCTTGAAACTCGCCAGGAGGTATGGAACCAGCGTGGATGCAAGCAGAGGGGAGGTCGCGACGGCGAAACGATGCGCGCGCCGGTCGACGAAACCACGAAGGCCCTCGAACGCGCTCTCGAGACTCTCGAATACGCGTTCAATCGATGGCAACAACTCCTGGCCTGCCTCCGTGAGTGCGATCTTGCGTGTCGTCCGGTCAAACAGACGAACAGCGAGTTCGCCTTCCAGCGCACTGATCAACATGGACAGGGCCGAAGGCGTGAGATACAGGCGTTGCGCCGCGCGCGTAATGCTGCCCTCGTGGGCAACCGCGACAAATGCGCGCAATTGCCGGATGGTCACTGCCGACTGCGGAAAAGACGGCATGCGCACGCTCACCTTGTTCGCACCCGCTATCCGTCAGAAATCCGTGCGAATCGACCACAGCTCGGGAAAATGGCGATGCTCCGTGACGTGCTGGAGCCAGCCCACGCCAGCAGAGCCGCCCGTTCCCGCCTTGAATCCAATCAGCCGCTGGACCGAAACGAAATGCCTCCAGCGGTACTGGCTGATCTGGTCGCTCAACGCAACCAGTGCTTCTGCGAGCCGATAAAGGTCGTTGCCGGGGGCGGGGTCTTCGTAAACCTTGCTCCAGGCTTGTTCGACGGAAGCATTCACGCTGTAGGGTTGCGACCAATCCCTCTCGAGCGCCGCCTGGTTGATCGCGTGACCACGCCTGGAAAGAAGCGCGATGGCTTCGTCGTAGAGGCTGCGCGAGTGCAAGGCGGCGTGAATGCCGGGCCAGACATGGGGCATGTTCTTGAAGGCGCTTGCAAGCCTCGCGCTCTTGTTGCCCAGCACGAACTCGACGTGTCGGTACATGAACGAAAGCTGGCCCGACGCCGTGCCAAGGTAGTCGCGAAACTCATTGAATCCCGCGGGTGAGATGGTCGAAAGCACGTCCCACGAACTGGTGATGTACTGCGCATATGCCTTGGCCCGCACCAGGATCTCGCAGGCGTTGTCCACGCAATCCTTCGTCAGTTGCAGCTGCGCGTTGTACAGCTCGAAATGCAAGGCCTTGAACAACAACTCCTTGACCTGTCCCATGATGAAGAAACATGTCTCGTCATAGCCGGGGCTGCGGGGATGCTGCAGGGACAGCAGCAGATCGATACTCTGGTAGTCGACGTAGGGGTTGCTCTTGCCAGCGAAGTCGACGAGGGGTGCGCCCCCGGTCGACTGGGCGGTTTCGGCCCGGCTGGTGTCCGTCGTCATGGGCATCGGCCGCGCTTCAGCGGAGGCATTGACGCCGCTGATGTCGACGATGTGTGGGAATTGAGGGCGATAAGCGGGCATCGTTTTTCTCCAATGATTCAGGGGCGGGCGAGCAACGCCAGGGCAGCGTCGCCGAGCGGCGTGTCGCGTTGGGCTAGATCCAGGATGACGTCGAAGTGATTGCGCGACGGCACTTCGAAGGCGCTGACGCCAGTGCCAGGACCCGATCGTGCTCTGTCAATGCGCGACGCGAACTCCGTACTTTGACGCTTGAACTCGTTTGTCTCGAATTCGCCCCAGCACACCAACGCGGGCGGAAATCCGTCCAACGGCAGCAATCCAGGACTGACGAGTGCTGCTTCATCGGGAGTCAGCGACAAGGCCGCGTCGATCGATGTGCCGATGAGCGGTTCGAGCACGTAGATGCCCGAGACCAGCACCGCCGCCTGCGGCAATCCAGGCGGGAGGTCTGGGTCGCTCGACCAACCTCGAAGGCAGCACATGGCCGCGAGATGGGCACCCGCCGAGCTGCCAGCGATCACGATGCGCTGTGGGTCGAAGCCGAGTGCGGCGCCTTGCGCATGCAGCCAGCGCAGGGCGGCCCTGCACTCCCTGACGATGTCCAGCACGCTGGCTTCCGGGGCCAGCGTGTAGTCGATGGCAGCGAAAGCGATGCCTTCGGGCACGCAACCATTCGCGGGGAAAAGCGAGGACGCCTTCGTCAGCTCCTGCCAGTAGCCCCCGTGAATGAACACCAGCAACGGCGGCAAGATCGCTGCTGCAGGCGCAGGAAAGAAGTCAAGCCGATTCGATGCCTTCTCGCCATAGGAGAGATTCAGTACCACCGCATGCCGTTGCAGGGCCTCTTCGCTACGGGCCTGGTATTCGTCCAGGAACGGTTGGTAGTTGCCTCCGATGCAAGAGCTGGGGGAGTATTCCCGCTCCCGGTCAGCCAAGGTCATGGGGTATTCGATGTCCGTACTCATTGTGGTTGGAACCCCGTGCGTTTGACCATCGATGCAAAGCTGGTGTCGGCGGCGTGCATCAGCTTCTTTACGTCTTCGGACGCACCCTGCACCGCGGTGGCACCGAGGGCGGTCATCTTCTCGGAGAAATCCTTCGAGCCCACGACCTTCGAAGCTGCGGCAGCATAGGCTTTCACCAGTGCGTCGGATGTTCCCGCAGGTGCGTACAGCGCGGTGAATCCGACTGTCTCGTATCCAGCGATGCCGAGTTCGCCGTAGGTCGGCACGTCGGGCAAGCTCGGCGAGCGCGCCATCCCGTTGATCGCGACGATCCGGATCTTGCCTTCCTTTGCGGCCGGCAGCGTCGCGGCGATGGAGCCAATGCCCGCCGGAATCTGGCCTGCGATCAAGTCCTGGATCAACGGCGCTTCGCCGCGGTAAGGCACCGATACGAGCTGCGCCGAGATCTCGGCGGAAATCATCGATACCGCGAAGTCCGGCGCGCTGGCGGGGGCCGGAACGCCGACGTTGCCCTTGCCGGGATTGGCCTTGGCCCAGGCAGCGAAATCCTTGAGGCTCGGCGTCGAACCCGGCACGCCCCTGGTACTTACGACAAGCACGTCTGGGATGAGCGCAACGAGCGCCACAGGAGAAAAATCCTTGGCGGGGTCGTAGCCGGGCTGCCGTACTGTCAGCGGAATCATCGAAATGGCGTGGCTGTTGGACAGGAAGATCGTGAGGCCGTCGGGTTTCGCTTGCTTGAGCGCCTGGGCCGCGATCTGTCCGCCCGCGCCCGGCTTGTTGTCGACGACCACGGGCCGCCCCAGCTCCCGCTGAAGGCCAAGGGCCAGGTGACGGGCAATCATGTCGGTACTCCCGCCCGGAGAGAAACCCACCAGTATCCGGATGGGGGAATCGTTCTGCGCAAATGTCGAAGTCGGCGAAAGCGCGAATGCAATCAATGCCGATACGCTCAGTTGCTGGACAAGCCGGGCCGCAAATTTCATCTGATTTTTCTCGGTGGGTTTAGGTCGAACAGGGACAAAGGCAAGGGGCTCAGGACAGATCGAAGATCTTTCCGGGATTGAGCAGATTCAGTGGATCGAATGCCGCCTTTACCGAACGCATCGCGGCGATCTCGCTCTCGGTGCGGCTGAAGCGGAGGTATGGCTTTTTCAACAGCCCGATCCCATGCTCCGCGGACACGCTGCCTCCCATCTGCGCCACGAGATCGAAAACGAAGTGCTCCACCATGCGTTCGGCTTCTTCGGGAGGGGCGTCGATCGATCTCGCATCCGTCGTCAGATGCAAGTTGCCATCGCCCAGATGGCCGAAGCGCACCGTTCGATGGCCAGGCCACCGTTGGGACATTGCTGCCACGCAGTTCTCCGCAAAATCGCCGAGCTTCGACACCGGCAGGCTGATGTCGAAGCTGATCGGATGCATCCGCGAATGGAACTCGGCCGGAATCTCGCGGCCGCGCCAGAGCGCGCGCGATTGCGCGCTGGTCTGGGCAATGACGGCATCCGCAACCGCACCTGCTTCCATCAGCGAAGCCAGGACGCTTTCCAGTTGCGCGGTCGTCGAAGCGTCCTCATGGCCATCGATGTCGATCAAGGCGAACAGAGGGTAGCGCTCGGGAAAGGGAGGCGCCATGGCGTTCCAGGCGATGGAGAGCCGATGGAAGTCTTCCCACATCAGCTCGAACGCCGCGACGGCGCCCGGAAAGCTGGTCTGCAGCCGTCTCAATGACACGATCGCGCTGTTGTAGTCAGGGAGCGCGAGAAAAGCGGTCGTCCTGGAATGCACCTCGGGACGGAGCTTGAGCAAGGCGCGCGTGATCACGCCGAGAGTTCCCTCGGCGCCCACGAAGAGTTGCTTGAGGTCGTAGCCGGTGTTGTTCTTCAACATGGGCCGCAGCATGTTCAGGATGCGGCCATCGGCCATCACGACCTCCAGGCCCAGCATCTGTTCGCGCATCATTCCGGACTGGATGACGCCCATGCCACCGCCGTTGGTCGACAGGTTGCCGCCGATCTGGCAGGAGCCGCGCGCACCCAGATCGATCCCGAACGAGAGCCCCTCGGCCTGCGCTGCCTCCTGTACGGCCTGAAGCGTCGCGCCCGCTTGAACCTCCACGCAGGACTCCTGCTTGTCGATGGGGCCTATGGCGTTCATCCGCACCAGCGAAAGCGCAATGCCGTTGCCGACGGGCCTCGCACCGCCGGCCAGGCCGGTGAGCCCTCCCTGCGGCACCACGGGTGTGCGGAAACGATGGCACAGCCGCAGGACGCCGGCGACCTCTTCGGTGCTGGATGGCATGACGAGTGCAAGGGGCTTCACCGGTGCCATGCCGCTCCAATCCGTCGCGTGATGCGGCGGAACGGCGTCGCCGACTCTGACGGCCGACGCTCCCAGGAGATCGACCAGCCGAGCTGGAAAGTCATTGTTCATCGCTGCAACGCAGGACATGGAAAGAACACACGAGAGACGGATGGCGCAAGTTCAGGTGACCGCCTTGCGCACCATGTACCGGTCGCTCTTCCACGCGCCTGTAGCCATCACATCCTTGATCTGCGCCACGGCGTCCCACACGTCGGCAAAACGCAGATAGAGCACCGCAAATCCGAAGCGCAGGATGTTCGGTGCACGGAAGTCGCCGATGACGCCTCGCTCGATGAGGACCTGCATGATCGCGTAGCCGTGTTCGTGCGCCAGCGACACTTGGCTGCCGCGCAGCGCCGCTTCGCGCGGCGTCGCCACGGTGAAACCGTCCAGCTCCTGGTCTACAAGCTCGATGAAGAGCTCGGTCATCCGTTCGCTCTTGCGGCGCAGTGCGGCCATGTCGACGTCGTCGAAGGCATGCAGGGCTTCCTCCAGCGCGATCAGCCCCAGTTGAGGCGCCGTGCCGACGAGCATCCGGTCGATGCCCGTCGCCGGCTGATACTGCTGGACAAATTCGAAAGGCTTCGCGTGGCCGTGCCAACCCGACAGCGGCTGATCCAAAGCCTCCTGATGGCGTTCGGCGACAAAGACGAACGCCGGAGCGCCCGGGCCACCATTGAGGTACTTGTAGCCGCAGCCGACCGCGAAGTCGGCACCGCAGCCATTCAGGTCGCAAGGCATCGCTCCGGCCGTATGGCACAGGTCCCATACCACCAGCGCGCCGACCTCGTGGGCGCGCGCGGTGATCGCCGCCATGTCATAGAGACGCCCCGTGCGGTAGTTCACGTGGGTGAGCGAAACAATGGCGACTGTCTCGTCGATGGCGTCGAGGACATCCGAAGCCTCGACCGCACGAAACTGCGCGCCCATCAGGCTGCTCACGCCGCTGGCGATGTATGCGTCGGTAGGAAAGTTGTCCTTCTCTCCCAGGATGACCTTGCGCCCCGGCCTCATCCGTAGAGCCGCACACAAGACCTTGAACAGGTTCACGGATGTCGAGTCGGCAGCGATGACTTCGCGGGCTCCGGCGCCGATCAGACGCGCGATCCGGGAGCCCACGCGTTGCGGGGCGGGATACCAGTCAGCGTCGTTCCACGAGCGGATCAATCCATCCCCCCACTCCACCTCCACGGCCTCACGGAGCCTCTGCGGAACGGTCTTGGGAAGGGCTCCCAGCGAATTGCCGTCCAGGTAGATCACGCCTTGCGGCAACTGAAAGCGTGCACGGTGCGCGGACAACGGGTCTTCGCTGTCCAACCCGAGGCAGAACTCTCGTGTCAAAGGGATCGATTTCGTAGGTTCAGGGGTGTTCATGAGAAAGAAAGTGTATGCAGCACGATGCGCATTTGTTAGGCTTTGTGGCGCCTTAATGCCGCCTCTCGCGACTAATCAACCCAAATATCTCTTCACGATTGGATAAATCATGCAAATAGAGCTGGATCGAATCGACCGCCTGGTGCTGCGGGAGCTTCAGTTGAACGGCCGCCTGACCAGCACGGAGCTGGCGGAGCTCACTCATCTTTCGCAATCACCGAGCTGGCGGCGCGTCCGGCGGCTGGAAGAAGCAGGGGTCATCGCGGGCTATCAGGCAAGGCTGGACCGGCGAGCGCTTGGGTGGGGAGTGCTTGTGTTCGTGACGATCAGCATCGACAGCCAGGACGAAGCGCACTCGATGCTGTTCGAGCAAAGCGTGAAAGACATCCCGGAGGTGATTGCGTGCTACGGCGTGTCCGGTCCGGAGGACTTCATCCTGCTTGTCGTCGCACAGGATCTGGAGCGCTACTCGACGCTGATGCAGCACAAGCTGAGGCGACTGCCGGGCGTGAAGATGCTGCGCAGCAGCTTCGCCATGCAGGAAGTGAAAGCGGCGATCGGCGTTCCGATTCCCGAATAAGGAAATTGCCGATGCGGGCCGGGATGGGAGCGGCTCGTTACTGAGGGGCCTGCCCTCGCGGCAGCGCGCGACGACCGGCGGGCATGGCGACGCCGGCGGCTGGTCTCGCCCGCGTCATGCGCCATGCATCGGGCACGCATCGAGACAGCATCCACCCGTCTCGCCCGACATCACGGTGAATGCGACGCGTGAGGCGAGACAAACCTTGGCGACTTTGCAGAAACGCTGAGCAATCCTTCAAAGTATTTCGCTTGTTCTGGCGCCTGCAAGACGGCCAAATCCGACCCATCGCAACCAAGGGTCCGGAGCAGGAAAAAGGAAGCAGCGCGTGGCCCCGGCTCCGCCGCCTGGCGGGGCAAATTCCCATGCCGCCGGTCGACTTCGTCCCGATGCGCTCTGTGCCGACGCAACACATCCGGTGCGATAGGCACCAACCCTTTTCAAGAAAGCAGCTCCATGAACCGCAAGTACCGCAAGCAAGATGCCAAGGCCTATGCCCGCGAACATTTCCGTGGCGTCTGGGCCGCGACCGTCACGCCGTTCCGCGAAAACCTGTCGTTCGATGAAGGGGGATTCCGCCGCAATCTGCGCCATTGGGTGCACACGCTGCGGCTGGGTGGACTGTTCGTCACTGGCAAGCAGGGAGAGTTCTTCTCCATGTCGCTGGCAGAGCGCAAACGAAGCTTCGAGATCGCCGTCGAGGAAGCTGCGGGCCATTGCGGCATCGTGACTTCCTGCTCGGATGTCAATCTGGACGTTGTGCTTGCCCTGGCTCGCCATTCCCAGGACATCGGCGCTGACTACATCGTCGTGCACAGCCCCGTCCTGCACTTCCACCAGGACGTCGAAGAAACGGTCTACGAGTACTACCGCTACCTCAGCGAGCAGCTGGACATCGGCATCGCCTTGTGGAATCACCCGGATTGCGGCTATGTGATGAGCCCCGAGCTGTGCGCGCGCATCGCCGAGCTGCCCAACATCGTTGCCATCAAGTACAGCGTCGATCGCGCGCTGTACCGTGAACTGACACGGCTGGCCGGCGACAGGATCCTCGTCAGCACGGCCTCGGAAGAGGAGTGGCTCGAAAACATCGTCGAACTCGGCTGGCAGCTGTACCTGTGCTCCACCCCGCCCTTCCTGCTGCAGACCGCAGTCGACCAGCGCATCAATGCCTACACACAACTCGCATTCGACGGCAAGCTGGCCGAGGCTCGTGCGATACGCGACAGCCTGGAACCCGCACGCACCGCTTTTCGTTCGGCACGCCCGAGCGGCACACCCCAGGCGTACACGAAGTATTGGCTGGAGTTGCTGGGCCAGGTCGGAGGCCCGGTGCGCCGGCCTCTGCTGAACTTGACCGAAGGGCAGAAGGCTGCAGCACGCGAAGCGTTCGCCCGCAGCGGTCTCAAGCAGGCCTGAGCCGGACCATGGAAGAAAAGGGGCATTGAATGCAGCGCATTGGTTTGATCGGCTATGGCGCCATCGGTCGCGCGCTGCATCAGCTTCTGCTGTCGCATGCGAAAGCTTCAGTGGAAGTGACCGCCATCCTCGTCTCCACGCCCGCATCCGTTCAACCGCATGCCCAAAGTTCATCGCTCGCGGTGACGAAGGACCTGGAAACCATGCTGGACTTCGGTCTCGACATGGTCGTCGAATGCGCGGGCCATCAGGCGGTGGACACATACGCAGCCCCCGTCCTGCATGCAGGCATCGATCTGGTGCTGGTCTCGAGCGGCGCCCTCGCGGATGCCTCGCGAGAACAACGGTTGCGCGATGCGGCCGCCGCTGCGGGCCGCCAGATCCTCGTGCCGCCGGGCGCAATCGGTGGCATCGACTGGCTCGGCGCGGCGCGCACGGCAGGGCTCACGCGCGTGGTTTATCGCGCGTCCAAGCCGTCGCAGGCGTGGGCTGGCAGTGTGGCGGAAAGAAGCGTGGACCTCGCTTCGCTTGCCAGCCCGACGGCTTTTTTTCAAGGCAGCGCGCGCGAAGCCGCCGCCCTCTACCCCCGAAACGCAAATGTTGCAGCCACCGTGGCGCTAGCCGGTCTGGGCCTGGACGCAACGCAAGTCGAATTGATCGCAGACCCGGGTGCGTCCGTCAACGTGCATGAGATCGAGGCGGCGTCGGCGGGCGGGAGCATGGTCACTCGAATCGCCGGTCAACCCGACGCCGGCAACGCACGCACCTCCGTCATGACGGCGCACAGCGTGCTCAGGACCATCCTGAACCGTAGTGCCGCCATGGCGATCTGAGCGCCCTTTGTTCCTATGGAGACTCCATGTTGAAACCCATTAATTTCCCCAAGTGGATTGCCGAGAACCAGCACCTTCTCAAGCCTCCGGTCGGAAACCAGCAGATCTGGAAAGACACGGACCTGATCGTGACCGTGGTCGGTGGCCCCAATCAGCGCACGGACTTCCACGACGATCCTTTCGAGGAATACTTTCACCAGTTCAAAGGCAATGCACACCTGCTGGTGGCAGACCGCGGCAAGTTCGAACGCATCGACCTGCACGAGGGCGACATCTTCCTCCTGCCCGCCCATGTTCGCCACTCGCCTCAGCGTCCCGAGCCCAACAGCCTGTGCACGGTGATCGAGCGCACCAGGCCGCCGGGCACCATCGATGCCTTCGAGTGGTACTGCGCGGAATGCGGTCACCTGGTGAACCGCACCGAAATCCAGCTTCAGAGCATCGTCAACGACCTGCCGCGCGTCTATGAAAGCTTTTACGGCGCGGCGCCGGAGCAAAGGCGCTGCCCTTCGTGCGGCGCGGTGCATCCGGGACGGGATTGGCAAGCGTGGCACACGGCGCGCGGCGCTTGAGCGCCGCGCTTCGGCTTCATCGTTCATCCATTCAACACTCATTCATTCGGCAGCTGCGGGCCTTCCATCTGCCGAGCACACCATGCCTACTTATCCCGATCTGAAACTGTACATAGACGGACAATGGCGCTGCGCGTCCGATACGATGCCGGTCATCAACCCCTCGAACGAATCCACCATCGGTACGTTGCCCGTTGCGCGGCAATCGGACCTCGACGATGCGCTCGAAGCCGCGGCAAAAGGCTTGAAGACGTGGAGCCGTACCGCACCGCGCAAACGCGCTGAAATCATGATGCGCGCCAGTGCGCTCCTGCGTGAGCGCAATGAGGAGATCGCCTACACCATCAGCTCGGAGCTAGGCAAGCCGATCAGGCAGGCGCGCATGGAAGTGATCCGTGGCTGCGAATTCTTTGAATGGGATGCCGGCGAGGCGCAGCGCATGTATGGCCGCGTCATTCCAAGCGAGCCGGGGATCCGGTACATGACGGTGCATCAGCCCATCGGGACGGTCGCAGCCTTTTCGCCATGGAATTTTCCGATGAGCCAACCTGCTCGAAAGGTGGCAGGCGCCCTGGCTTCGGGTTGCTCGATCATCCTGAAGGCGGCCGAAGAAACCCCGGGCGGTGCTGTGCACATTGCACGCGCCTTCCATGATGCTGGGCTTCCGCCCGGTGTCCTGAACCTGGTGTTCGGCATTCCGGCCGAGATTTCGAGTTATCTGATCCCGCATGACCAGGTGCGGATGGTTGCCTTCACGGGTTCGACGGCCGTCGGCCGGCACCTCACTGGGCTCGCCGCACAGCACGGCAAGCCGGTGCTCATGGAACTGGGCGGCCATGCACCGGTGATCGTTTGCGACGACGTGGACCCCCACAAGGCCGGCGTGCTGTCGGCCACGAGGAAGATGCGCAACGCGGGGCAGGTGTGCACTTCGCCAACGCGCTTCTTCGTCCACGAGAGAGTCTTCGATCGTTTCGCCGATGCTTTCGTCGAGCACGCGGCGGCAATCGTGGTTGGCAACAGCATCGAGGAGAGAACCGAGATGGGGCCCGTAGCCAGCGGCCGGCGAATCGAAGCACTGACGGCGTTTTCGGAAGATGCGGCTGCCAGAGGCGCGAGAACCCTTACCGGGGGGCACCGGATCGGAGACAAGGGGTACTTCTTCGCGCCAACGGTCCTGGCGGACGTTCCTGACGACGCGAAGGTCATGCAGGAGGAGCCCTTCGGGCCGATCGCCATCATCAACAGGGTCTCCACCCTCGATGAGGCCATTGCAAAGGCGAACTCGCTGCCGTTCGGCCTTGCCGCTTACGGGCTCACGCATTCCGCGGCCAACGTGGACCGGATGATCGACGGAATCGAGACGGGAAATCTCTCCTTCAATACCTTGGAAGCATCAGTTGCCGAAACGCCTTTTGGCGGGGTCAAGGCCAGCGGATTCGGCCGTGAAGGCGGCGCGGAAGGTCTTCTGCACTACACCGTTGTGAAGACCGTGTCTCACAAGATGGCGCTCTGATACGGCTGCTGCGCTTGAGCAGCGTCTTTCAATCGGCTCCTTCGTCAACGACGCCAGGCAAACACGAGGGTGCCGCTGGTTAGCGGCGAGAAGCTTGTGCGGCCTGAACGCCGAATCGCACAACAGTTTTCGACTTTTTTCCCCACCATGCTCTGGAGCTTTTATGCAAATTAAATGGATTGCGCCCGCGTTGGCCGCACTCACCCTGGCTGCTTGCGGCAAGAAAGAAGAAGCCGCGGCATCCGCAGCAACGGCTCCGGACGCAGGCGTGCTGATCGTCAGGATCGGACACGCCGGCCCGACCAGCGGTCCCATCGCCCACCTCGGCAAGGACAACGAGCTCGGTGCCAGGATGGCGATCGAAGACCTGAATGCAAAGAAGCTCAAGATCGGCGACAAGGTCGCCAGGTTCGAGCTGGTTCCCGAAGACGACGCTGGCGATCCGAAGCAGGGCACCGCGGTGGCCCAGAAGCTGATCGACGAAAACGTCAAAGGCGTGGTCGGCCACATGAATTCGGGCACTACCATTCCCGCCTCCAGGCTGTACAGCGACGCCGGTATTCCGCAGATCTCGCCTTCGGCCACCAACCCGAAGTACACCCGCCAGGGCTTCAAGACCGCTTTCCGCGTCGTGGCTGACGACATGCAACTCGGCAGCACCCTGGGCAAGTACGCCGTCGAAACGCTCAAGGGCAAGAACATCGCCGTGATCGACGACCGCACCGCCTACGGCCAGGGCGTCGCCGAGGAGTTCGAGAAGTCGGCCAAAGCCGCTGGCGCGACCATCGTGGGCCACGAGTTCACCACCGACAAGTCGACCGACTTCAACGCCATCTTGACCAAGCTGAAGGCTGCCAAGCCCGACGTGCTGTTCTTCGGCGGCATGGACGCCGTCGGTGGCCCGATGCTCAAGCAGGCCAGGCAGCTCGGAATTGACGCGAAATTCATGGGCGGCGACGGAATGTGCAGCACCGAACTTCCGAAGCTCGCCGGGGATGCCACGGGCGAGGGGGCGGTTGTGTGCGCCGTGGCAGGGGGCGTCGATGACGGCGCCAAGCAAGCACTGGAGGAGTTCAGAACCAGATTCAAGGAAAAGAACGGTGTAGACGTGCAGATCTACGCACCGTATGTCTATGACGCGATAGGCGTGTTGGCCGATGCGATGGTCAAGGCCGGCTCGGCGGAGCCTTCCGTTTACCTGCCTGAACTGAGCAAGGTGAAATACGAGGGGTTGACCGGAACCATCGCCTTCGACGAAAAGGGGGACATCAGGAACGGCGCGCTGACCTTGTTCACGTACAAGGGCGGAATCCGCTCGCAGATAGCCGTGGTTCGATGATTAGATGGGTCGGGCACGGTGCCGAGTGCAGTGGCCAACGCCGATGCACACGCTGGTGAGCGCCGCACCAGTGGCGAAGCCCGACCGGGCAAGCTGCATTCCTTCCACGATCAGCACCAGGACATCGGCGCATGCGATGGCGGCGCCGAGCCAGCGCTTTACCGTCCTCGCAACGGCCACGGATTTCGGGAAATGGATGTCGGCCATGCGGAGGTCCGGTGGAGGTGAGGAGGGGGGCATTGGACCTCCAGGGCGGCTGGCTGTAGAAATAGGCCGCCCATGAAGCGCTTTTGACTTCCATTTCCATCACGGCGTGATCTTCTTCGCGCAATGACTCGCCGTCGCGGCGCAGGGTTCGCACTGCGACCCGCGCAAGATGCATCGGTGAACGCCTGACCGGCCGATCGGATCGGCGGTCACTGCTTTGATGCGGCCCGTCGCCCGGTGATATCGCCGGTCGTCACTGGTTTCGCGTGGCCCCGGTCTGGCGGATGGCGCTCAGGGCCTGGGCCAGCCGTACATGATCAAGGTCGATACGAACCAGGGCATGGTGCGGGGCGCGGGTCGAGCGTCCGGCTACGGGGCCGGTGTCGCCTTGCACCATCCACCCGCATGATCGAGGTTGTCTCCTCGTTCAGCCCTGCGGGTTGCCGGCCAGACGGGCAACACGCGAGCGGGCCCTTGTCGTCCGCCTCGGGGGCACGCTGCCGCCGATCGATCGCGCATCCAGCGCGCCATTGCCTTGAGCAAGCTTTCAGGAAGCCGCAGTGCGCTCCGCGTAGCTTCCTTCGTTGCGGCAGGCCACCACGGCGCGCAGGCTGGCACTACAGGCGCGCAAAAATAGCGTCGCAGTCAGCGCGTTCCTTGGGTTCGATGAGGTCCCGCCAAGGTGGTGCGGATTCAACGGCACTTGACGTCGTAGTCCGAGACGCTCGGGAAGCCGTCTTCGCCGACGGTGGTCAAGGTCAGCTTTAAAGTCCTGGCCACGGGTTTGTCTCGTCCCGGTGCTGCCTCTCATGGGCGATGCCCGGGCGGGGCTGCAGAAACAGGGGCGGTCGTTTGCGAACCCGCGCGAGCGCCTTCAGCGACCACCGCCAGCAGGGCCGCCGGGCCGGCCCGCGCCTCGCGGTTCCTCCTACAACCGTGAGAGGGACCAGCCGACGAGCTGCGGCGTGCAGTCTGCCTACCTTGTCGCGAAGTCCTTCCCGAGGGTGAGGGCCCCGATGATCGGCGTCGTTGCGTTCGGTCCAAAAATTGCGATGAGAACAATCGTCATGGACAACATGCTGGATCTGATTCAGTGGCCGGCTTTTCTGGCGTCACTCGCTGCGGCCTGGCTGGTTGCATCCGATACGAGGCGGCGCAGAAACTGGGGGTTCTGGGTGTTCTTGCTCAGCAATGTGCTGTGGACGGCGTGGGGCTGGCACCGCTCTGCTTATGCACTGATCGCGCTGCAGGTCTGCCTGGCGGCCCTCAACATGCGGGGGCTGCTCAAGACAGAGCCTTCGGGGTAGGCGTTCCACATCTCTCATGCTGCGGCTTGTTGAACTGCCGGGCGAGCACTGTGAATGACGCACTAGGAACCCACATGCACCGCAGACATCGGGACACGAAGGTGCGCATCGGCCGCCGCCTCCTGGCCGCGCTGCTCGCGGCAGCCGTGGTCAGCGCTGTCAGCTTGCTCTTCGCCTATGGCATGCACGCGCCGAAAAAAGCACCCGGCGATGTCCCTGCCCGAGGCGCCGCGACGCTGCCGCAGGACACCGCGGGTCCGTCCACTTTGAAGTAGCTGCATGGTTGCCGGGCCGGCCACGTGCATTGCCGGCAAGGACCTATTCCACGGAGGAACCATGTTCGCCGCCGTGCGGGGTGGTGCCGGCCCGACGGTCTTGCTCATGCGTGGCCCCTGGCCCCTTGCGGAGCGCATTGCCGGCCCGATGCTCATCCGAGCAGATTCGCCCGTCCCAGCGACCCAGCCTGAGCGATATCTCCCTTCAGGTCCAGTCCTCGAAAGCAAGCAGCGCCGAGTTCAGCTCCGGCCTCGCCGATGCCGGTCGGGTCGAGCGCGGCGCTTGCCGTTGAGCAGCGAGTGAAGCATCGCGAAACCCGCCGCCACGACAAGCCGCCCAGCGAGCGCCACGATCAGGTCCTTGCGCTCCAGAGCCGCGTGCGCCTCAGAAGGCTTGCGCAGGCCCCTGGGTGCTCCTTCTACGTCGTCCGTTCCTGCTTCGGCCTTGTGCGCTGTTTCCTGGGTGGCGGCTTGCGCCTTGGCCGCCGCCACAGAACCGTGCGCATGGGCGTAGACCTTGGTGAACTCGGCGCCGAGCAAAAAGATCTGCGCCGCGTAATAGACCCAGGCCAGCAGGACGACGAGGGAGCCTGCCGCTGCAAATGATTCGTTGACACCGCTCTTGCCGAGATACAGACCGATCAGCACCTTGCCGATCTCGAACAGCACCGCCGTGACGGCCGCGCCGGTCCAGACATCCCGCCACGCGATGGGGGCGCTTGGCATGAACTTGAAGATCATCGCGAAAAGGACCGTCAGGATGCCGAGCGACACGAGCAGGTTGAGGCCCTGCAGCATCACCTCCCATCCCGGCACCAGGGTCGCGCTCCAGGTGCCGAGCGCGGCCAGGGCGGCACTCACCACGAGGGAAACCATCAGCAGGAAGGCCAGACCCAGGATCAGTCCGAACGACAGCACGCGCGCGCGCAGGACGCCCCATAAGCCGTGAGGCTTCGCGCGCTCCGGCACGTGCCAGATGCGATCGAGCGCACTTTGGAGCTCCGCAAAAACCGTCGTTGCGCCCACCACGAGCACGGCGATGCTGATTGCCCCGGCGATCAGCCCTCGGGAGGGCTCGCTGGCACTTCGGATCAGGCCTTGCACCGCGAGTGCGCCTTCCTCGCCCACCAGGCCCGAGAGCTGTGCGGCGATCTGGCCCTGCACGGCCTCCGTGCCGAACAGCGCGCCTGCCACCGCGATGACGATGACCAGCAGCGGCGCCATCGAAAACATCGTGTAGTACGCGATCGCCGCTCCCATGCTGGGCGCCAGATCGTCGATCCATGCACTGATCGCCTCCTTGCACAGAGGCAGGAGGCGGACTTTGCGAGGGTGGCTGCCTGAAGCATCGGGTGCTGAGAGACGCGCTCGTGTCATCCGGTGCCCTTCGCTGTGTATGGCGCGTGGCGCTGAAATCGGTCCATGGCGGCATGATGCGCAGTTCAGGCGGCCGTTCAGTAGGAAAGCGGCGGCAGTGGGCGTCGGGCAGTGGACGGCCGGCCGTACAACGTTCCCATTGGCGGACGGATGGACGCGAACGAGGCGAGCGTGTTGATCGGCGCAGCACTGGCGGACATCGGTGTGGTATGCGTTCCCGACCTGCTCGCGCAACCTTACTTGTTTCCCACGAATCGCATCCACTAAGATCAGTTCGATGAAGCAAGAGGGCGGGCGCGGGGCGCGCCGGATGGAAAATATGGAACGCGGGGCGCGTGCCGATGCAGGCGCGCCGGCGGCGGCCGACGAGCTCGATGGGGGATCGCGCGGCGCGCCTGAGTCGAGTCTCTCGCGCCTGCTTGGCACGCTGGGGCTCTTCTCCACGGCCAGCCCCTCGCTCACGGTCGAAGAGATCGCCACCCGCCTCAAGGTGCCCAAGAGCACGGCCTACCGCTACATCCAGGAGCTGTCGAAGGTGGGCCTGCTGGTGCGGCTGGACCGCAGCATCACGCTGGGTCCGCGCATCATCGAGTTGGACCGTTGTATCCGCGAGTCCGACCCGGTGATCCGCGCGGCCGCACCGCCCATGCGCGAACTGGCCGAGCAGACGGGCCTGGATGTGTTCCTGTCCAAGCTCTATGGCCACTCCATCATCACGGTGCACACCGAGTTCAACGACCCGCTGCCGCACCTGCGCTATGGCCGCGGGCGGCCGGTGCCGGTGTCGCGCGGCGCGAGCGCGAAGGCCCTGGTGGCCTTCCTGCCGGCCGCGCGGCTGCGCAAGCTGCACCAGGAAATGGCCGGCGAGGCGGCCGACACCCCTCCGTGGGATGCGTTCTACGAAGAAGCCCAGCGCATCCGCCGCGAGGGCTACTGCCGGACCTCGGGCGAACTCAACGAGGGCAAGACCGGCGTCTCTGCGCCGATCTTCGGGCGCGGCCGGCTCGTGGTCGCCAGCGTCACCGCGCTGGGCAGCGATGCGCGGCTGGCGCTTTTCGATGCGGAGGCGATCGCCGAGCTGGTCAAGCGCACCGCGCACATGATCAGCGTGCGCCTGTCGGCCGACGGGCACCTGTAGACGCGCCAGCCAGCTCGTTCAGAAGACGATGTTGGCCTTCTTGACGATGGGCGCGGCCGCGGCCAGCGAGCGGCGCCAGGTCTCTAACGCCTGTGCAGGCGTGCTCACCACCGGCTCTAGGCCCAGCGCCACCATGCGCGACTGCACCTGCGCATCGCCCGCGATGGACTGCAGCGCCGCCGCCAGCCTGGCCACGACCGGGGCCGGCGTACCCGTGGGAGCGAACACCGCGAACCAGCCGGCGTTGCCCATGTCGCGCACGCCCAGCTCCTCGAAAGTGGGCACCGCGGGCAGCGAACTCACGCGGCGCAGGCCGGTCACCGCCAGCGGGCACACCGAGCCGGCCGCCACCATGGCCTCGACGGCGGCGACGGTGAGGAACACCGCATCCACCTGGCCGCCCATCAGGTCGGTGATGGCGGGCGACGAGCCCTTGTAGGGCACGTGCAGCAGCTCGACGCCGGCCGATCCGGCCAGCACCTCGCCCATCACGTGGGCCGAGGAGCCCGCCCCGAAGCTGCCGTAGCTGAGCTTGCCGGCCTTGGCCTGCTGCAGGAAGGCGCGCAAGTCCCTGGCCGGGCTGTCGGCGCGCACGGCCAGCACCAGCGGCGCATTGGCCATCACGCTGACGATGGTGAAGGCCTCCTGCATGCTCTTGCCGGGCGCCACCTGCTGCTTCGAGGCGAGCGCGGCGATCACATGCGTGGAGTTGCTGCCGAACATCAGCATGTGCCCGTCGGCCGGCGGCTGCAGCACAGTGCGTGCGGCGATCAGGCCATTGGCGCCAGGCTTGTTGTCGATCACGACCGTGCCGCCCAGTGCGCCCTGCAGCTTCTGGCCGATGAGGCGGGCCACCGTGTCGGTGCCGCCGCCGGCTGCGAAAGGCACCACGAGGTTGATCGGCCGTTCCGGCCAGGTGGCGGCGCATGCCGGGCCGCTGCCGCAGGCGACCAGCGCGGCGAGTGTGCCGAGAACCTTGCGGCGATGGACGAGAAGTTCGCGATGGAACGAAGCTGAAGTCATGGTGTGGCGGGAAAACTGGAGAAGAAGAGGGCTGTGCGTCAGTCGACGCGGATCTGCCGCGCTTTGACGATGCGGTCATAGGTTGTGCGGCCCTCGGCGATGCGGGCCGCCATCTGCCCGGGCGTGCTGTAGACGGTCGTGAAGCCCAGGTTGCCGAATGTTTTGGTCACAGGCTCGGAAGTGAGTGCGGCCCGCATGGCCGCGTTGAGCCGCGCCACAATCTCCGGCGGCGTGCCGGCGGGCGCCAGCAGGCCGAAGAAGCCCTGGATCGTCATCTCGGGCAGGCCGGCCTCTGCGGCGGTGGGAATGTCGGGAAAGGCCGGGTCGCGCCGCTCGCCGGTCATGAACAGCGGCACCAGCTGGCCGGCGCGCAGGGCGCCGATCAGGGGCGAGGTGACTTCGTCCATCAACTGCGCCTCGCCGCGGATCACCGCGTCCTTGGCCATGATGGCGCCCTTGTAGGGCACGTGCACCACGGGCGCGCCGGTGGCGGCCAGAAAGATCTCGCCCAGCAGGTGGTTGCTGGAGCCCGCGCCGGCCGAGGCGAAGTTGAGCTTGCCCGGCTCGCGCTTTGCGAGCGCCACGAATTCCTGCACCGTGCGCACGCCCAGGCCCGGATTCGTGGCGAAGACAAAGGCCTGCGTGGCGCCCAGGCTCACCGGCACCAGCGTGGCGACGTGCTCCTGGTTGGGGTAGATCGCCGGTGCCGCGGTCAGGCTGCTGCCGCTGCCCCACAGCAGGGTGTAGCCGTCCGGCCTGGCCATGGCCGCCGCCTTGGTGCCGATGCGCCCGCCCGCGCCCGCGCGGTTCTCGACCACCACGGGCTGCTTGAGCTCCACCGACAGTGCCTGCGCGACGGCACGCGCCGAGATGTCGGTGGAGCCGCCCGGCTCGAAGGAGACGATGAGCGTGATCGGGCGCGAGGGCCAGGCGTCGGCACGGGCGACAGTGCCGCCGAGCAGGCATGCAGCGGCCAGGAGGGAGAGGGCGGCGCGGCGACGGATGGAGAAAAGGATCGGCATGGCAGGGCTCCTTGGGAAGATGCGCAATGGCGGCCTCAGTCCAGCGACACGTTGGCCTCGCGGGCCACGCGACGCCACTTGTCCAGTTCGGCCTGCAGCCTGGTGCGGAACTGCGGGCCGTCGGCCGCCGTCACCGCCACACCGCGCGCAGCGAGGCGCGATGCCATGTCGGGCGTGCGGATCACCTTGTCCAGCGCGGCGGCCAGGGTCGACACCGCGGCCGGCGGCGTGCCCGCGGGCGCAAACACGCCCATCCAGCCTTCGGCCACCAGCCCGCCGTAGCCCAGTTCCTGCAGCGTGGGCACATCGGGCAGGCCCGGCAGTCGGCTGGGAGACGGCGTGGCCAGGGCGCGCAGCTTGCCGGCCTTGACCTGCGGCAGCACCACGGCGGTGGTGTCGAAGGTGAAGTCCACGTCGCCGGCCAGCAGCGAGGTCATGGCCTGCTGGCTGCCCTGGAAGGGCACATGCGCGGCCCGCGTGCCGGTGGCTTTCAGGAAAAGCTCGCCGATCAGGTGGTTGGTCGCGCCCATGCCGAAGGACGAATAGTTGAGCTTGCCAGGCTGCGCTTTGGCGGTGGCGATGAGTTCGCGCACGTCCCGCACCGGCGAGCCCGCGGGCACGGCCAGCACGAAGCTCACGGTGCCCACCTCGGTGATGGGGACGAAGTCTTTCAGGAGATCGTAGGGTGCGGTCTTGCGCGTGACCGGGTTGATCAGCAGTTCGGCGCCCGTGCCGAAGAGGAGCGTCTGGCCGTCGGGCCTGGCGCGTGCCACCGACTGCGCGCCGATGGTGCCGCCGGCACCCGCGCGGTTGTCCACCACGACCGACTGCCCGAGTTCCGGCGCCAGCTTCTCGGCGATCAGCCGCGCCGCGCCGTCGGTGCCGCCGCCGGGCGGAAAGGCGACCACCAGGTGGATGGGGGCCGAGGGAGAGGCCTGGGCGCAGGCCAGTGCCGGCAGCAGGCCGGCGAGGGCCGCCAGGCAGGGCAGCAGGAGGCGTCGGAGCATGGGCATGGTCGTTCCTTGCGAGGGTGGCGAAGACGGGCTCAGTGCGCGACTGCGGCTGCCGCTGCCGCACGCTCGCGTTCGCCCTGCGCGGCCGCGGCGGCCTCGGCCGCGCGCACGCTGGGCCGGGCGCCGCAGCGCGCCAGGTAGGCCTCCAGGTGGGGCCAGCGCCACGTGTCGATGGCATGCGCGCGCGTCCACATGGCGATCGTGTAGCAGTGCGCGTCGGCGATCGTGAAGGTGTCGCCGGTGAGGTGGGCGCGGCCTGCCAGCTGCTCGTCGATCCACTGCAGCTTGGCCTCGACGATGCCGCGCGCGATGGCCTTGTACTCGGGCGGCGTGACAGCCTTGAACAGCGGCATGAAGCCGCCCTTGTGCAGATCGGCCGCGATGAAGCTCATCCACTCCAGCACGCGGTAGCGCGGCAGTCCCGACGCGGGCAGGAGCGTGTTGCCGGGGCACTGGTCGGCCAGGTACTGCATGACGATGCAGCCCTCGCTCAGGTGCTGGCCGTCCGGCATCTCCAGCGTGGGCACCGTGCCCTTGGAGTTGACGCTGAAATAGTCGCGGCCGTCGGCCAGCCGCTTGGTCTTCATGTCGACCCATTCGAGGGCGAGGGGCAGCTGCAGTTCGCGCGCGACGATGTCCACCGCGAGCGAGCAGCCGCGGACTTCGTGATAGAGCTTCATGGGTTCTCCGGATCGAGGGGGTGCCGGCGGCTCAGGCCGCGGCTTGGGTGGCGAGCTCGTCGCGCTCGGCGGCCAGCGCCGCCTGCACGCTGGGGCGCGCCGCGATGCGCTGCAGGTAGCCATGCAGGTGCGGCCACTGCGCCAGGTCGATGGCGTGCAGCTCGGCCCACATGACGATGGTGAAGCAGCAGGCGTCCGCCGCGGTGAAGCGCTGCGCATGCAGGAAGCCCCGGGTGGCCAGCACCCGGTCGAGCCAGGCGAAGCGGCGCAGCAGGTTCTCGATGGCGATGTCGCGGTAGGCCGGCGGCGTGCTGGCACGAAACAGTGGCGTGAAGGTCTTGTGCAGCTCCGAGCTCATGAAGCTCATCCACTCCAGCACGCGGTATCGCTCCATGTCGAGGCTGCGAGGCAGCAGGTGGTCCGCCCCGTGTCGGTCGCACAGGTACTGAATGATCACGCCGCCCTCGGTGAGGAGCTGGCCGTCGTCCGTCTCGAGCGCCGGCACCTGGCCCTTGGGGTTGATGCGGTGGAGGTCGCCGCCGTCCTTGAGCTTCTTGGCCCGCACGTCGACCCAGACGAGCTCGAGCGCGAGGCCGATCTCGCGCGCCACGATGTCGACGGCCAGCGCGCAGGTCCTGGGAGTGAGATAGAGCTTCATGGCGGGAAGGCGCTTTCTGGGGATGGAGAGGCAGGCCTGCGCGTCGGCAGGCCCGAGGCGAACGCCGATGCGGGCGCTCTTGCGGTGCCGGCCCGCCGCTTGCGCAGCGTTCTGGTGCAACGGCGCCCCGTTCTGTTGCATAGGGTCGAAAACATGGTAATCAAATTATTTCTATGCGATAAATATGCCATTCGACTCGGCCCGAGCGCGTCGGTAGAACTACTCGGATCGCTGGCAAATGTTGGCTTTGGTGCTACTTCGACGATCTCAAGGCCCTCTTCCTCTCCTTGGCGACTGTCATGAATCGCAACTTATCACTATGCAGTAAATAGCCGCCTCAACGTTGCTAAAACTTTCTGGAACGCCGATTGCTTGCTCGGGCGTCACATGGACGAAAGTTGATCCTAAGGGAAACCACTAACAGGCGTTTTATTTGCTGAATTTCGCTTATTCGACAAAACAGCATATGATTCGGTGGCCGATGAGTGTTCGGTGTCGTCAGTCGTCCATTGCCGCCCAGGTGCATCCCCTCTGGTTCCTGGTGTCGGCCCCGTCTTCGCAGGGGTGCCTAGGAATCGCGCAATGAAAAGAAAGTCCGTTCTGCAGGTCTGTGGTGCCGTCGCCTTGGCGGCGGCATGCGGACTGGTGTCGCCGCTGGCTTCGGCCCAGGGCAGCTGGCCCTCGCGGCCGATCCGCATCGAAGTGCCCTACCCGCCGGGCACGGGTCCCGACGTCATGGCGCGGCTCGTGGGCGAGGGGCTCTCCAAGGAGCTGAAGGCCTCGGTCGTGGTGGAGAACAAGGCTGGGGCCAACGGCATCATCGGCACCGCCGAGGTGGTGAAGGCGCCAGCCGACGGCTACACCTATCTGCTGGTCGACCGGCTCACGCTCACCGTCAACCCGCTGCTCTACCAGCCGCCCTACGACCCGAAGAAGGACCTCGTTTCCGTCAGCAACATCGCCGACGTGAACCTCTACCTGGTCACCAGCGCGCAGCTGCCGGCCAACGACTTCAAGTCCTTCATCGCCTATGCCAAGGCCAACCCGGGCAAGGTCACCTTCGGCACGGGCGGCGTGGGCAGCGTGATGCACCTGAACATGGAGCTGCTCGAATCGGGCACCGGGGTCAAGTTCCTGCACGTGCCCTACAAGGCGCTGGCGGAGGTGATCCCGGCCATGCTGGGCGGCCAGGTGGAAGTCACCTCCGGCGGCGTGGAGGCCATGCTGCCCTATGTGCAGAAGGGCAGCTTCAAGCTGCTGGCCGTGGGCGCGCCCACGCGTCAGGCCATCGTGCCGAACGTGCCCACCATCGTGGAGGCGGGCGGCTCGGACATGCTGCTGTCCACCTCCTACTCCTTCCACGCGAAGAGCGGCGTGCCGCCCGAGATCCTGGCGCGCATGAACGCGGCACTCACCAAGGTGCTGGCGCAGCCCGAGCTCAAGCGCTGGGCAGCCGAGCGCGGCCTGGGCGCCGGCGCCTCCACGCCAGCGGAACTGGACGCACGCATCGCCGTGGACAACGACCGCATCGGCCGCCTCGTGCGCGAGCGCGGCATCAAGGTGCAGTGACGCCGGTCGCGGCATTCCCAACAGAGAGAAGCAACGAGAGGACATCGGCGATGACTGAGCAGACTGGCGCGCAGGCCCTGTGGGCGGCGCTTTCCGGCGAAGGGGTGGACACCTGCTTCGCCAACCCCGGCACGACGGAGCTGGACCTGGTGCGCGCGCTGGAAGGCCAGGATTCGATCCGCTGCGTGATCGGCCTGCAGGAGAACGTCTGCACCGGCGCGGCCGACGGCTATGGCCGCATGCTCGGGCGGCCCGCCGCCACGCTGCTGCACCTCGGCCCGGGCTTCGCCAACGGCATCGCCAACCTGCACAACGCGCGGCGCGCGCGCACGCCGATCGTCAACCTGATCGGCGACCACACCAGCTGGCACCTGCCCTTCGATGCGCCGCTGAGCTCGGACATCGAGTCGCTGGCGCGGCCGGTCTCGGGCTGGGTGCACCGCATCGCCAGCACGGCCGATGCGCCGCGTGCCGCGGCAGAGTCCGTGCGCCAGTCGCTGGCCAACGGCGGGCAGGGTGCGACGCTGATCTTTCCGGCGGACTACCAGGCCGATCCGCTGCAGGGCGCGACGGCCGCAGCCGACGCCCCGGCGCAGGCCGCGGCGTCAACCGCGCCCGTCGACATCGCCGCCTGCGCGCAACGCCTGCGTTCGGCGCGCCGCATCGTCTTCCTGCTGGGCGGCGGTGGCGAACTCGGTGGCCTGGGCGTGCGCGCGCAGCACGCCGCCGCGCGGCTGTGCGCAGCGCTCGGCGCCACCGCCTATGCCGAAACCTTCCCGGCCCGCGCGGAACGCGGCCAGGGCCTGCCGGCGTTCGACCGGCTGCCTTACTTTCCCGAGCCGGCGCGCGCCGTGCTCGACCCCGCCGACCTGGTGGTGCTGGCCGGCGCACTGCCGCCGGTCACCTACTTCGGCTACGCGGGCCATCCCAGCCTGATGGTCGAAGCCGATCGCCTGCTGAGCCTGGGCGAGCCCGGCCATCCGGTGGCCGAGGCGCTGGAGCAGTTGGCCGATGCGCTGCAAGCTCCGGCCTTCGAGGCGCCCGTGCATCCGCTGCCGGCGGAGCCCACCGGCGCGCTCACGCCCGCGGCCATCGGCGCGGTGCTCACGCGCACGCTGCCCGACGGCGCCATCGTCTCCGTCGAAGGCGGCACCTGTGGCTATCCCTTCTATGCGGCATCGTCCGCGGCGGCGCCGCACACGACGCTGACCAACACCGGCGGCGCCATCGGCCAGGGCCTGCCCGTGGCGGTGGGCGCGGCCATCGCCTGCCCCGGGCGGCGGGTGGTGGGGCTGCTGTCGGACGGCAGCACCCAGTACACGATCCAGTCGCTGTGGACCATGGCGCACGAGCAGCTCGACGTGGTCGTGCTCATTGCCGCCAACCACCAGTACGCCATCCTGCGCAACGAACTGCGCCGCGGCGGCGCCGCGCTGGGCGCGCGCGCCGAGGCGCTCACCGCGCTCGACTCGCCGCGCATCGACTGGGTGGGCCTGGCGCAGTCCTATGGCGTGCCGGCCACGCGGGCCGCCACCGCCGAAGAACTCTCGGTCCAGCTGCGCGAGGCCTTCGGGCGCCGCGGGCCGGCCCTCATCGAAATGGCGCTCTGAGCCGTACAGGCAGGCGCCTTTCCCATCCAAGGAGCAATCGAACATGGATCTCAGACTCAAGGGCAAAGTGGCCGTGGTGACGGGCGGCAGCCTGGGCATCGGCCGGGCCGTGGCGCAAGCCTTCGCGGCCGAGGGCGTGCGCGTGGCCATCGTGGCGCGCAGCCAGGGTGCGCTGGAGGAAGCCGCGCGCGAAATCACCGCGAAGACCGGCGTGGAGGTGCTGGCCGCCCCCGCCGACGTGAGCGACACCGCGCAGGTGCAGGCCGCCGTCGACAAGGCGGCGGCACATTTCGGCCGCATCGACATCCTGGTCAACGGCGCGGCCCATCCGGGCGGGCTGGTGCGCAGCGAGATCGAGAACGCCGACCCCGAAGGGCTGCTGCAGGACATCGACATCAAGGTGGTCGGCTACATGCGCTTCGCGAAGGCCTGCGCGGCGCACATGCGAAAGGGTGGCTGGGGCCGCATCATCAACATCGGTGGACTCACCGGCCGGGGCAGCAAGCAGCTCTCGGGCATGCGCAACGTGGCCGTGGCGCACATGACCAAGACACTGTCGGACCAGCTCGGCCCCTCGGGCATCACGGTCAACGTGATCCATCCCGGCGTGGTGGAGACGCCGCACATCCACGAGCTCTACGCCAAGGAAGCCAGGCTGCAGGGGCTCACGCCCGCACAGGTCGAGGCGAACTACGCCAAGGCCACGCCGATCCGCCGCGTGCTGCAGGTGGGCGAGATCGCCGACGCGGTGCTCTTCCTCGCTTCGGACCGCGCGGCGGCCATCACCGGCGAATCCATCGCGGTCGATGGCGGCATCACGCGCGGCATCTTTCTCTGAGCCATCCATCCAAGGAGTCGCAGACATGAACGGAACCATTCTCGTGGGCACGGCAGGGCAGGGCATCCTGCGCAGCGTGGACGACGGCGCCACCTGGCACCGCCTGGGCCTGAAGGAGGCCATCGAATTCGACGGCACGGTGCGCGCACTGGCCGTGGACCCGTCGGACCCCAGCCGCGTGCTGGCGGGCGCCGACGCGGGCATCTGCCTGTCGACCGACGGCGGCGCGCACTTCCAGCGCATGGCCTCGCCGGCCGATGGCCAGACCGTGTGGGCCCTGGCTTTCAGCCCGCTGGACCCGCAGCTGGTGTTCGCCGGCACCGGCGCGCCTTCGCGCTCGCGCATGTACCGCTCGCGCAACGGCGGCCTGAGCTGGCAGCTGCTGGACGTGGAGCTGCCTGAGTTCTGCTCGGGCGTGCACCGCCCGCGCATCCTCACCATCGCCTTCCACCCGCAGCGCGCGGGCGAGGCCTGGTTCGGTGTGGAGGAAGGCGGCGCCTGGCGCACGCGCAATGCGGGCGACAGCTGGGAGCGCATTGACACGCCCGGGCGCGGCATCAACAACTCCGACATCCACGCCATCTCGGTACTGCCCGCCACGCAGGATGCGCCGGCCAAGCACATCGTGGTCACCGTCAACTCGGTGTGCGAGAGCATCGACGATGCCCAGAGCTTCGTCTGCCATCCCTCCAAGGACCGCTTCGACGGCCTGTACTACACCCGCACGGTGCAGCCGCTGGATCCTGAAGGCCGCGAACTGCTGCTGGCCCTCGGCGACGGCACGCCGGGTTCGCGCACGCGCATTTATCGCTCCGCCGACCGCGGCGAGACCTGGGTGCCGACGCTGCTGAACACCGCGCCCAACTCCACCGTGTGGGCCTTCGGCGCGCATGCGAGCAACCGAGGGCTGCTCTTTGCGGGCACCAAGTACGGCCACCTGCTGCGCTCCACCAACGGCGGGCGCAGCTGGTTCAAGGAGTGGCGCGACTTCAGCGAGATCACCTCGGTGGCCTGGACGCCCTTCGTGGCACCGGTGCACGCGCATCCGCAGTCCATCCACTGAAGCACGGAGGCCGGCCATGAACACCCGCGACCCCGCTTCCACCGACGGCACCGGCAACACCGGCAGCACTGGCGAAGAGGTTCGCCCGCGCATCCGCCGCACGCACCTGGCGCTGTTCGTGAAGGACCCCTTCGCCTCCGCCCCCTGGTACGAAGAGGTGCTGGGCATGCAGGTCACGGCGCGCGGGGCGCGCTGGGTGTTCCTTTCCTTCGGGCAGAAGCACCACGACATCGCGCTCATCCAGGTGGACGAGCCCGAGGCCGCCACCCGTGGCACCGTGAACATGCAGCACTACGGCCTGGAGATCGAGGGCGGCCTGGACGATCTGCGCCGGCTCTACGGCATGTTGCTGCGCAAGAACGTCGAGGTGGTCAAGACCACCGACCACAAGGTGGGCTACGGCCTGTACTTCCACGACCCCGACGGCCACCGCTTCGAATTCTTCCTCGAGCTCGTCCATGACGACGAGGAAGCCAAGCGCCTGCTGGGCGAATACAACGCGCCGAGCAACGCCTTGGACCTGCAGCCGCTGTGAGCGGCGGCTCGCTGCACATCCATCCCATCCACTCCCATTCCTGGACACGATCACCATGAGCACCCCCGACCTCAGCGCCTTCCACATCCGCAAGTGGTACCTCCAGATCGAGGACACCCTGGCCGGAGAGACCGGTGCACCTGCCGACGGCGAGCCGTTGCGCAAGATCGTCATTGCCGCCTGCCTGCGCAACCCGTTCGCGGGCCGCTACGTCGAAGACCTGTCGTCCTGGATCGCGCCTTCGCCCGAGCTGGGCAAGGAGTTCGGCCGCCGCATCCGCGAGGCCGCGGGCGGGCAGGCCATCGAGAGCTACGGCAAGGCCTGCCTGGTGGGCATCGACGGCGAATACGAGCATGGCAACGCGCTGCTGACCAACCCCGCCGCCAACCCGGTGCGCGAGGGCGTGGGCGGCGGCAAGTCGTGGGTGCCTTCCACCGGCAAGCGCGGTGGGCCCGGCACCGTCATCGACATTCCGCTGGCGCACAAGGACGCGCTGTACGTGCGCTCGCACTACGACACCGTCTCGGCCATGTTCGGCGACGGCCCCAACCGCGACGAGGTGGTGCTGATCTGGGCCTTCGCCACGCGCGGGCGGCTCAACGCGCGACTGGGCGGCCTGAAGGCCTCGGAGATCAAGGGCGAGGACGGCCTCGTCTGAGCGCCGCCGGAGCAACGCACATGCAGCGCCGCGATTACCGCCTGAGCCACGATGGCCTGGGCTTCCATGTCACCGAATGGGGCGAGCCCGATGCCTGGCCGGTGCTGATGCTGCACGGCATCCGCGGCTATGCCGAGACCTTCGCGGGCGTGGCTGCCGCACTGCAGCCCGGGTTCCGCGTCATCGCCTTCGACCAGCGCGGCCGCGGCGAGACCGACTGGGACCCGGGGCACGACTACTACACCGACACCTATGTCGCCGACGTCGAGGCGCTGGTGGCGCAGTTGGGCTTGCAGCGCTTCGACCTGCTCGGCCATTCGATGGGCGGCATCAACGCCATCGTGTATGCCGCGCGGCATGCCCGCCAGATCCACCGCCTGGTGATCGAGGACGCCGGCCCCGGTGCCTTCGACGCCAGCGACGGTGCCACCCGCATCCGCAGGGAACTGGCGAGCACGCCCACCGCCTTTGCTTCCTGGGACGAAGCCGCCGCGTTCATGCGCGCGCTGCGCCCTACGGTGACGGAGGAAGCGCGCCAGCAGCGGCTGCACAGCATGCTCAAGCCCATGACCGGCGGCGGCTTCACCTGGCGCTACGACCATGCGGGCATCGCCGCCACGCGCCTGAACCCGGATCCCACCCGTCAGGTGGACCTTGCCGCATACGTGAGGCAGCTGCAGTGCGAGACCCTCGTGGTGCGCGGCGGCCGCTCCGACTACTTGCAGCCGGCCATGGCCGAGCACATGCGCACGCTCAATCCGCGCATCTCCACGCGCGAGATTCCCGATGCGGGCCACTACGTCCACGACGACCAGCCGGCGCTTTTCGCCGAGGCCGTCACCACCTTCCTGAAGCGGCCTGACGCGGCCTGATGCGGCCGCCGCAGGCCAGTCCCATCCATGATCCACGAACTCAGAACCTACACCCTCGTGCCCGGCGGCGTGCGCGACTACCTGCGCATCTACAACGAGTGCGGCCGCGCGCTGCAGACCCGCACGCTCGGGCAACTGGTCGCACTGATGACGCCGGAAAGCGGCGACATCAACCAGCTGGTCTTCCACTGGGCCTTCGATAGCCTCGACGAACGCGCGCGCCGCCGCGCCGCGCTGATGGCCGACCCGGCCTTCGCGGAGTTCCGCAAGCAGGTGCGTCATCTGCTGGTGCGCCAGGAGAGCCGGCTGCTCTCGGCCGCCTGAGGCACTCGCACAGGCCGCCGTTCCCGTCCAAGTCCCAAGGAGTTTTCATGAGCGCTTCCATGGAAGCCCCCGTCCTCATCATCGGCGCCGGCCCTGTCGGCGTGACGCTGGCCAACCTGCTGGGCACCTACGGCGTGCAGACCCTGGTGGTCGAGCGCAGCACGGCGGTGTTCGACTTCCCGCGCGCCGTGGGCCTGGACGACGAGGCCCTGCGCGCCTTCCAGGCCACCGGCGTGGCCGAGGAGATGCTGCGCGACATGATCCAGAACGTGCCCATGCGCATGTACACCGCGCGCAAGCAGTGCTTCGCCGAGATCCTGCCGAGCACGCGCGAGTTCGGCTGGTTCCGCCGCAACCTGTTCTCGCAGCCGCTGGGCGAGAAGACGCTGCGCCGCGGCCTGGCGCGCTTCGAGCATGTGCAGCTGCGCCTCGGCCTGGAGCTGGTGGGCCTGGTGCAGGACGAGGCGGGCGTGACCGCCACCCTGCGCGACGAGGCCGGCGCCGAGCAGCAGGTGCGCGCCGCCTACGCGGTGGCCTGCGACGGCGGGCGCAGCACCGTGCGCGAGATGCTGGGGCTGTCCTACGAGGGGCGCACGCACCCGGCCAAGTGGGTGGTGATCGAATGCGACCAGGATCCGCTCGACGCGCCCTACACCGCGCTGCACTGCGAACCCGGGCGTCCCTACGTCTGCCTGCGCCTGCCCTACGGGCTGCGGCGCTGGGAGTTCATGCTCTTTCCCGGCGAGGACGGCGAGCAGATGCTCGCGCCCGACAAGGTGCGCGAGCTGCTGGGCCGGCATGTGGCCGACCCGGCGGCGCTGAACGTGATCCGGGCGCGCGTGTACACCCACAACTCGCGCGTGGCGGGCAGCTTCGTCGCGGGCCGCGTCTGCCTGGCCGGCGATGCCGCGCACATCACGCCGCCGTGGATCGGCCAGGGCCTCAACGCCGGCCTGCGCGACGCCTTCAACCTGGGCTGGAAGCTCGCCTGGATCCTCCAGGGCCGGCTGCGGCCCGAGCTGCTGGCCAGCTACCACGACGAGCGCCATGCCCATGCCAAGGCCATGATCGACCTGGCCGACACCTTCGGCGCCGTGCTGTCGCAGCGCAACCCGCTGCTGGCCTGGGCGCGCGATCGCTTCTTCATGGCGATCCGGAACATTCCGAAGGTGCGCGACTACGTGCTGCAGATGAAGTTCAAGCCCATGCCGCGCTTCGCGAAGGGCATCGTGCGCAACAGCGGCGTGGCCGGGCGCGATGCGCTGGTGGGCCGCATGTTCATCCAGCCCAACGTGGAGCGAGAGCGCGGCCTGCCGCGCAAGCTCGACGACGTGGTCGGCGCGCGCTTCGCGCTGCTGAGCTGGCGCTGCGATGCGCTGGCCGGCGCGCCCGCCGCGCTGCACGCGCAACTCGCCCGGCTGGGCTGCGACCACTATGTGGCCGTGCGCTCGCGCAGCATGGGCAACGAGGCCGGCTCGCCGATGCCGGGGCAGCTCACGGGCACGGTGATCGAGGACCTGGAGAACACGCTGCATTTCTGGTTCCACGGCAAGGACGTGGACTGGGTGCTGATCCGTCCCGACCGCTTCATCGCCGCCGTCGGCCGCCGGGCCGATGCCGCGGCCGAACTGGGCAGCTTCTGCGAAGCCGTGCTGGCCCCAGCCGATACGGCGCAACCACAGGCTGCAGCCCATCAATCCCTCGTGCAGGCCGAGGCCCTGGCGGCCTGAAGCCTCGCGCGAACCGCGCCCCAATACCGGCGCCCCAATACCCGCGCCGCGGGCCCTCCCACCATGTACCCAGAACTCTCGCTCTACATCGCCGGCCGCTTCATCGACGCGCAGGGCCGGCGCACGCAGTCCGTGCACGATCCCGCCACGCAGCAGCCGCTGGGTTTGCTGCCGTGGGCCGAGGCCGAGGACGTGGAGGCCGCCGTGCAGGCCGCCCATGCGGCCTTCACGGGCTGGCGGCGCGTGTCGCCGCTCGAACGCTCGGATCTGCTGCGCCGCGTGGCCGCGCTGGCGCGCGAGCGCGCGCCGGAGATCGGCCGCGCCATGACGCAGGACAACGGCAGGCCGCTGGCCGATGCCGTGGCCGAGGTGCTGAACGCCGCCGAGCACGTCGAGTGGCATGCGGAGGAGGGCCGCCGCGTCTACGGCCGCGTGGTGCCCGCGCGCCAGCCCGGCGTGCGGCAGCTGGTGGTGCGCGAGCCGGTCGGTGTGTGCGCCGCCTTCAGTCCCTGGAACTTTCCCTTCGGGCAAGCGATGAAGAAGGCCGCGGCGGCCATCGCCGCGGGCTGCCCCATCGTGCTCAAGGGGCCGGAGGAATCGCCCAGCGCGCTGGTGGCCATGGCGCGGCTCTTTCACGATGCTGGCCTGCCACCGGGCGTGTTCAATCTGCTGTGGGGCGTGCCGGCGGACATCTCGCGCCAGCTCATCGAGTCGCCGCTGGTGCGCGTGGTCTCGTTCACCGGCTCGGTGCCGGTGGGCCGGCAACTGGCCGCGCTGGCCGGCCAGCACATGAAGCGCATGACGATGGAGCTGGGCGGCCATGCGCCGGTGCTGGTCTTCGACGATGCCGACGTCGACGCCGCCGTGGCCTTGCTGGCGCGGCTGAAGACGCGCAACGCAGGCCAGGTGTGCGTGTCGCCGACGCGCTTCCATGTGCAGTCGGGCGTCCACGACCGCTTCGCGGCCGCCTTCGCCGATGCGCTCGGTGCGGTGAAGGTGGGCCACGGCCTGGAGGATGGCGTCCAGATGGGCCCGCTGATCCACGAGCGCCGCTTCCAGGCGGTGCAGGCGCTGGTGGACGACGCCCGCGCGCGCGGCGCCGAGCTGCTGGCGGGCGGCGGGCGCGTCGACGGGCGGATTGGCGCGCATATTGGAGCCAAAGGCCATTTCCACGCGCCGACGCTGCTGACCAACGTCCCTCCCGATGCTCGCGTGATGCACGAAGAGCCCTTCGGCCCCGTCGCCGCGCTGTCGCGCTTCGACACGGTCGACGAGGCGTTGCAGCAGGCCAATGCGTTGCCCTTCGGCCTGGCGAGCTACGTGTTCACCCGTTCGCTGCAGACCGCGACCCGCGTGGGCGACGGCCTGGAGGCCGGCATGGTGAACATCAACCACTCGGGCATGGCGCATCCGGAGCTGCCCTTCGGTGGCGTGAAGGACAGCGGCTTCGGCAGCGAAGGCGGCACCGAGTCCTTCGACAGTTTTCTCAGTACCAAGCTCATCACCCAGATCTGAATCGGAACCCCATGCTGAAACTCGACGACCCCTCGCTGCTGCGCGCGCAATGCCTGGTGGCAGGCGAATGGATTTCCGCCGAGCGGACCATCGCCGTCACCAACCCCGCCACCGGCGCGCTGATCGCCCACGTGCCCCGGCTGGACGCCGCCGCCACGCGGCGCGCCATCGAGGCGGCAGAGGCCGCCTGGCCGCAGTGGCGCCGCCGCACCGCGCACGAGCGCTCGGCCATCCTCGCGCGCTGGCACGCGCTCATCCTGCAGAACCAGGAAGACCTCGCCCGCATCATGACGGCGGAGCAGGGCAAGCCCCTGGCGGAGGCGCGCGGCGAGATCGCCTATGCGGCTTCGTTCATCCAGTGGTTCGGCGAGGAAGCCAAGCGCGTGTATGGCGAGACCATCCCTTCGCCCGTGGCGTCGCAGCGCATCGTGGTCGTGCGCGAGCCGGTGGGCGTGTGCGCGGCCATCACGCCCTGGAACTTTCCCGCGGCCATGATCACGCGCAAGGCCGGCCCCGCGCTCGCAGCCGGCTGCACGATGGTGGTCAAGCCTGCGAGCCAGACGCCGCTCACGGCCCTGGCGCTGGCGCTGCTGGCCGAGCGTGCCGGCGTGCCCGCGGGCGTGCTGTCGGTGCTGACCGGCTCGGCCGGCGACATCGGCACCGAGCTGGCCACCAACCCCGTGGTGCGCAAGCTCAGCTTCACCGGCTCCACCGAGGTGGGACGGCTGCTGATGCAGCAGACGGCGGCCACGGTCAAGAAGGTGTCGATGGAGCTGGGCGGGAACGCGCCTTTCATCGTCTTCGACGACGCGGACCTCGACGCGGCAGTCGAAGGCGCGCTGGTCTCCAAGTTCCGCAACGCGGGGCAGACCTGTGTGTGCGCCAACCGGCTTTACGTGCACGAAGGCGTCTACGATGCCTTCGCGCAGAAGCTGGCCGAGGCGCTGCGCGCGCTCAAGGTGGGCCCCGGCGACCAGGAGGGCGTGCGCATCGGCCCGCTGATCGACGAGGCCGCCGTGCGCAAGGTGCAGGAGCATCTGGCCGATGCGGTGGCGAAGGGCGCGCAGGTGCTCAGCGGCGGCCGCCGCCATCCGCTGGGAGGCAGCTTCTTCGAGCCCACCGTGCTGACCGGCGTGACGCAGGCGATGACGGTGGCGCGCGAAGAAACCTTCGGCCCGCTTGCGCCGCTGTTCCGCTTCAGCGACGAAGCCGAGGTCGTGCGCATGGCCAACGACACCGAGTTCGGCCTGGCGAGCTACTTCTATGCCCGCGACCTGGGCCGCGTGTGGCGCGTGGCCGAGCAGCTGGAGTACGGCATGGTCGGCGTCAACACCGGCCTCATCAGCAACGAGGTCGCGCCCTTCGGCGGCGTCAAGCAGTCGGGCCTCGGCCGCGAGGGCTCGCGCCACGGCATCGAGGACTACCTGGTCATCAAGTACATCAACATGGCCGGCATCGCCTGATGCGCGGCTGAAGCGCCTTCTCCTGCGCCTTCGTTTTCCCGCGCGGCGTCTTCGCGGCGCGTCCCTGCGCGGCACCGCCGTGCCGCATCTTCCTTTGTCGTCCCCCTGGAGTCTTCAATGAGCAATCCCCGCCAATCCGCCCACCCCATCGATCCGCTGTTCACCAACCGGTGGTCGCCGCGCGCCTTCGCCGAAGAGACCATCGCCGAGCCCGCGCTCATGAGCCTGCTCGAAGCGGCCCGCTGGGCGCCCTCGGCGTACAACGTGCAGCCCTGGCGCTTCATCTACGCGCGCCGCGACACGCCCGCCTGGCAGCCCATCTTCGACAGCCTCGTCGAGTTCAACCAGATGTGGACGAAGCGCGCCGCCGCGCTGGTGGTCGTGGTCTCGCAGCGCGAGGCCCTGTTCCCGGGGCGCACCGAGGCGGCCCCCAACCAGTGGCATTCCTTCGATGCGGGCGCCGCCTGGGCCAGCCTCGCGTTCCAGGCCACGCTGTCGGGCTGGTCGGCCCATGCGATGGCCGGCTTCGACGCCGAGAAGCTGCGCACGGCCATCCAGCTGCCGCAGGGCTACGCCATCGAGACGGTCGTGGCCGTCGGCAAAAAGGGCGATCCGGCCGTGCTGCCCGAGGGCGTGCGCAAGCTCGAGACGCCCAACGACCGCCGGCTGCTCGCCGAGACGGCGGCCGAAGGCGTGTTCCGCCAGTAGCCTGCCTGCTTGCCGGATCCGGGGCGCTCAGCGCGCCGACGGATCCTTCGTGCTGGTGGCTGCCACCACGCCCTGGCGCGAATACATCGTCGCGCGGCCCTGTCCGTCCAGCACCACGCTGGTCAGGGGCAGGCGGTCTTCGCGCGTGCTGGCGGCGAAGCTCGCGCCGCCGTCTTCGCTGCTCAGCACCAGTCCGTCGAGGCCGACAGCGACGATCTTCTTGCCGGCGCCGGCGCCGGCGAGCGCGGTGATGGACGACTCCGTGTGCGTGTCCACGCGCTGCCAGCTGCTGCCGTCGTCGACGCTGCGGTACATCGAGCCGCGCAGCCCTGCCACCAGCAAGGTGCCGCCAGGTCCCGCGATGCCGCTCCAGAACGAACCCGCATAGCCGGTCGGCATGTAACTCCAGGTGCGGCCCCTGTCGTCGGAGCGCAGCACCATGCCGCGCTCCGCCGGCGCGAACAACCGGCCGCGCGCGTCGGCGAACAGCCCGAAGAGGTTGAGGTCGGCGCGCTTGCCGCCTTGCGGCGGGGCCAGTTCAACGGGCTGCCAGTGGGCGCCGCCATCGTCGGTGCGCAGCACCAGCGACCACAGGCCCACGGCCACGCCTTGCTTCTCGTCGAAGAAGTGCACCGCGAACAGCGGCCGGTCCTGCGCCGCATCGCTGCGCTGCACCTGCCAGCTCTCGCCGCCGTCCGTGGTGTGCAGGATCACGCCCCAGTGGCCTGCGGCCCAGCCCTGCCGGGCGTCGATGAAGGAGACCGAGGTCAGCGCCACGTCCACCGGCACCTGGCGCGCCTGTCGGTGGCTGCGGCCGCCGTCGTCCGACAGCAGCACCACGCCGTGGTCGCCCACGGCGACGATGCGCTCGCCCGCGCGGGTGCTGGCGAGCATCGTGGCGCGGGTGGCATGCGCGGCGCGAACCGCGGGAACCAGCACGGGGGTGCCATCGGTGGCGGCAGTGGCTTCTTTTGCGTGAGGTGCCTGTGCCGCGCAGGCCAGCGACAGTGAAATGAGGGCGCCGGCCAATGCCGAGCGCGCAAGAAGGGAGGTCGGTTTCATCGTCGATCGTCAGATGGATGTCAGTGCTGCTGCAGTCCGGTCGCTCGCACGGGCTTGCGGCGCGGGAAGAGCCTTTCGAGCCATACCGCCATGGCGGGCAGGGCGGTCATCGCCATGACCATGTTCACCATGAACATGAAGGCCAGCAGCTTGCCCATGTCGGCCTGGAACTTCAGCTGCGAGAACGACCAGGTCGCCACGCCCACGGCCAGCGTGATGGCGGTGAAGATGGTGGCGGTGCCCACTTCCAGGATCGCGTGCTCGATGGACTTGACGATGGTCTGGCCCGCGGCCATGTGCATGAGCAGGCGGTTGTAGATGTAGAAGGCGTAGTCCACGCCGATGCCCACCGCCAGCACCATCACCGGCAGGGTCGCCACCGTGAGGCCGATCTGCAGCTCCTTCATGAACCAGTAGCCGATGAAGGTGCCCACCGTGAGCGGCAGGCAGCAGGCCGCCACGGCGCGCAGGTCGCGGTAAACCAGGAACACCAGCACCACGATCGCCGCGTACACGTACAGCATCATCGGCAGCTCGCTCTTCTCGACCTCGTCGTCGATGGCCGCCAGTACCCCGGCATTGCCGGCGGCCAGGCGGATGTTCACGCCGGGCATGGGGTGGCCGTCGCGGAAGGCTTTCACCGCGTCGATCACGCGCTGGATGGTGGTGGCCTTGTGGTCGGTCAGGAAGAGGTTCACCGCCGTCATGCTGCAGTCCTTGCGCATGGTGCCGCGGATGCGAGCGATCTCGGTGGAAAGGGCGGCGTAGTTGGCCGAGTCGATGGGCACCACGGCCATCTTGGGGTTGCCTTCGTTGTAGCCCTCGTTGTACAGCCGCAGCTGTCCGGCGTAAGACGAGATCGAGAGCACACCCTCCACGGGCTGCATCGCCCAGACGAAGCGGTCCTGGTAGAGCCCGATGTTCACGTTGCCGCAACTCTCTGGCGGTGCCTCGAAGACCACCGTCAGCCAGTCCAGGCCCGTATCGAAATTGCCTGCGATGGACGCGGCGTCGCGGTTGAAGCGGGCGTCCTCGCGCAGCTCCGGCGCGCCGGGCTGCAGGGTGCCGACCACGCGGTCGCGGCTTTGCCACACGGCGGCGCCGAACACCACCGCGGTGACCAGCAGCATCACAGCCGCCGCGCGCGGCTGGGCGAGCCGGGCCAGCACGCGCAGCCAGCCCGAGCGGCGCTCGCGCTGCAGCAGGGCCTGGTCGGCGAAGTCGCGGCTCACCTCGAAGAAGGAGGCGGCCACCGGCAGCATGACGAGGTTGGTCACGATCTTGTAGGCCACGCCCAGCGAGGCCGCGATGGCCAGCTCGCGCACCATGGGGATCGGAATCATCAGCAGCGTGACGAAGGACACGAAGGCCGTCACCAGCGCCAGCGTGCCGGGAATCAGCAGGCCGCCGAAGCTGTCGCGGCAGGCCTCGTAGGTCGTATGGCCCTGCGAGATGCGCCGCACGATGTAGTTGATCTGCTGCACGCCGTGCGACACGCCGATGGCGAACACCAGGAAGGGCACCAGCACCGCGAGCGGATCGAGCCCGAAGCCGAGCAGCCGCAGCGTGCCGAACTGCCACACCAGCGAGGCAAGCGAGCAGGCGATGGGCAGCAGCGTGAAGCGCACCGAGCGGCAGTACCAATACACCGCGCCGGCGGTGAGCAGCAGCGCGACCAGGCAGAACTTGAGCACCGACTGCGCGCCGTCGGCGATGTCGCCGATCTGCTTGGCGAAGCCGATGATCTGGACCTCGAAGTCGCCGTCCTCGAAGCGAGCGCGGATCTTTTCTTCGAGCAGGTGGTTGTAGGCCACGTAGTCCAGCTTGCGGCCCTGCGCGTCGTACTCGGCCAGCTCGGCCGTGACCATCGCGCTGGTCTGGTCGCGCGAGACCAGCGTGCCAATGAAGCCGCCCTGCGCGGCCGCGCGCTGGATGCCGGCAATGATCTCCGGCGTGAGCCGATCGGGCGTGATGGTGGCGTCTATCAGGGGATCGGCGCGGAACCCTTCCTCGGTGATCTCGTTGACGAAGCTGTTGGGCGTCCACATCGACTGCACGCCCAGCCGCTCGATGCCTGGCAGGTAGGTGACGGCCTGGGTCACCTCATACAGGCGCTTGAGGGCCGGCGCAGTCCAGATGGTGCCGTGGCGGGCCCTGACCACCACGTTGAGCCGATTGGCGCCCAGCACGTCCTCGCGGTAGGCCTGGAAGGTCTGGATGTACTCGTGGCCCGAGGGCATCTGCTTGTCGAAACCGGCGTCCATGCGCAGCTGCGCCGCGAACCACGCCATAGCCAGCGTGAATAAAGCCAGCGCGATCAGGATGCCTCGACGATGGGAGAAGCAGAAGGCCTCGAGGCGCTGCACGGTTCGCTGCAGCGCAGAGGCAGGGGCGTGGTTGGAATCGGACACGGATTGCTTTCAGCAGGCGGCGCCGCCACCGCCGCGCGGGCGGTGCACGGCGCGCCGGGTCAGAAGTTGCGCGACAGGGTGAGGCCCACGAAGTTGCGGTCGCGATAGGGCTGGTCGAACACGCGCTTGCCGCCGAAGAAGGCCGCGTAGTTGATCGAGGCCTGCCACTTCGCCGGGTTCTGCACGAAGGTCACGACCAGGTTGACGGACTTGGCGCCCTCCATCAGCTGGCCCGCGCCGTTGGGCGTGCGCCCCTTCACGGCCTGGAAGTAGTACACCTCGGGAATCACCTGCCAGCCTGGAATCAGCGAGCCGTCGTAGACCCAGCTGAAGTCCAAGTTGTAGCCCCACGCCGTCTTCGAGCCCACCGGCTGCGGCGTGCCCGCGGCGCTGAACTCCTGGCCCCAGCCCCATGCACCGGCAGCGATCGGATCGGACCCGTAGTACTTCTTGAGGTTGGGATAGCGCACCACCACGGCCTCGGCCATCAGCGTCGCGGTGTCCGCGCCGAGGGCGCGCAGCACGCCGCCTGCATTGCTCGGCGTGAGGCTGAGCATGCCGGTCAGGTGCCACTGCAGCTTCTTCTCGTCGACCCAGCAGTTGCCGTGGTTGAACGAGCAGCCGCTCGCCGCCGGGTTCAGTGCCACGGCATCGCGCGGACGGTACGACAGCTCGGTGCCCACCGACCAGTCGCCCACCGGCATGTTGGCGCTCAGGCCGTAGAGGCGGCGGTTCTCCGGGTAGGCCCAGCCCGCGCGGCCGGTGCCGCCCGCATTGGTGCTGAAGTTCAACGACTTGTCGTTGTAGTTCATCACGTAGGCACCCAGGTTCAGCTGCGTGCCCTCGGGTTGCCACTTCAGGGCGGTGCCCCACTGGCCGCCGTTCTTCGGCTTCGTCTCGATCAGGCCGTAGGCGTCGTGGCCCTTGCCCATGCCGTTGGCCACAGACCAGTAGGAGCCGGTGGGTGCCATGTAGTTGCCGTTCCAGCGCGCCTGCACGTAGGCCTCGAAGTTGAGGCCGTGGCCCAGGCCCGTGGCGAAGCTGGCGATGGGCGCGGGCAGCACCGCCTCCTTCAGCTGCGTGCCGGGCTGCGACAGCCGCATGATGTCCAGCGCGTTGGTCGCGTTGATGCCGCCGGGCAGGAAGAGGCTTTCCCCCCAGCTGATCACCTGGTTGCCCACACGCACGCGCGCCGTTTCGCCGCCGAGCTGGAAGGTCTTGCTCACCCAGAAGTCCAGCAGCCGGGCCTTGAAGCGCAGGTCGCTGCGCGCGTCGCTGGCCAGGCCGTCGGGCAGGTACTGCGTCGCGGCGGCGCTGGTGTAGCCGGTGGTGTGGGTGGCCGTGAGGTCGCGGACCCAGTTCACCCGCCCGAGGAAGGTGATGTCATCGGGCATCTTCAGGAGCAGCTCGTGGCTGCCCTTGACGTAGGTGGTGAAGGCATCGCCCTTGCGGTAGTTCAAGTTGCCTTGGTCGCCCATCGACGAGGTGGGTGCCAGGCAGCCGGCGGGTGCGCCGACGCCCACCGCACCCTGGATGACGAGCGTGCAGGAGGGGTCCTTGACGCGGATGCCGGTGCCGATGGTGATGGTGGAATCGAAGCTCCCTCGAACGTTGTCGGTCTCGAAGGTGAAGGCATGAGCGGCCCCCGTCGCGGCGAGCAGGCAGGCGGCGGGCACGGCGCTCAGCCGGGCGAGGGTGCTGGAGGGGCGGGCGGTGAAGTTCATCGGTTCTTCTCCTCGGGGCTTGTTGTCGTCGTTCGAAGCGCGACGCTCAGCGCTCGCTGATGGCGCGCAGGTTGTCGGCCGTGTAGAAGCCCGAACGCATGCGCGGGCCGGTCGGCTCGGTGAACCAGCGGATGTCCTTGCCGACGCCCACGGTGTGCGTGTCGAAGACGTAGCGGCCCTCGGCCAGGTTGTTCTGCACCATGGCCATCGCGTCGCAGGAGCCCGTCTCGTACACCGGGATGAGGAAGCCCTCGCGCATCTTGGCGAGCTTGTTCTGCCCGTCGAAGTCGTCCATCAGCAGCGGCGCCCAGCTGTCCTCGTCGAGGTAGACGGTGCGCTTGGGCGCCGAATGGCGCATGCCGGCCTTGACGGTGGCCTCCACCACCCACACGCGGTGCAGCTCGTAGCGGCGATGCGACTGTGCGATGAAGTCGTCGCGCGCCACGTCCTCGAACTTGGCCTTGAAGTCATAGGCGCCGAAGGCGTTGTAGGGAACGTAGATCTCCTTCTTGCCCACCAGCTTCCAGTCGAAGCGGTCGAGCGCGCCGTTGAAGACCTGCGGTTCGTCCAGCGTGTACTGGTTCTCCATGCCGATCTGCGGGGAGTCGTGCGAGTAGGTCGGCATGCGGCGCACGCGGCGCTGGCCGGGGAAGTAGTAGAAGGTCTCGTTCTCGGCCTGATTCATGTACTGGGTGATCGCCAGGGCCTGCCCGGCCAGCGCGGCGGGCGAGGTGTAGCCGAAGTACACATAGAACTCCACCGGCGGCAGCGAGGACAGCTGCTGCGAGCCCTTGGCGCCCGAGGGAATGAACACCGTCTGCTCCGAGTCGGCGCGGATCCACTCCGTGCTGCCGCGGCGCGGCGAGACGGCGGTGATGGTGCCCTTGTAGTCGACGCCCACGCCGCGGTAGCGCATCTTGGAGTTCCACATCGCCTCCACGCCATTGGAGGGCAGGGGGAATGGATAGCCCGGCACCGTCGCCTCCTTCAGGCTCCAGCCGTCGTCGTTGAGACGGGCGGTGCCCACGTTCTTGCGCGTGTTGGCGGCCACGAAGTCCGGCACGCCGCAGGTGCGGTGCGACGGATAGACGTCCATGCGGTAGTCCTTGCGCTGCTTGAGCATGGCGACCTGGCCGGCCGAGAGCTTGTCGGCGTACTTGTCGACGTTGGCCGCATCGATGGTGAACAGCGGCTTCTCGTCCTTGTGCTTCCAGAAGTCGCGCCGCAGCTTGCCCCACTCCCAGCCGGCCAGCGGCGGCTCCGCGCCCTGCCAGGCGGGAATGCTGCCGTCGGCGTTGCCTTCGCGCTGGGCGCCCGAGGGCGTGAGCTTGTCGAGCTGGGCCGCGTCGGGCGCGGCCATGGCGGAGAAACCGGGGCAGAGCAGGCCGGCGGCGATGGCCGCCGCCAGGGCGAAAGGGCGAAGGGTTCTTGCACAGTGCTGGGTCATGGGAACTCCTGAAAGATGAAGAGGCGAGGTGTGTGGATCCGGATCGCCCGGACCGTGACCGGGCTGCGCCGATGCCCGCTTTACCAACCGGCAGTGGGGTCTTTGGACTATCGAAGGGAGGCGGCGCTGGCCGTTATCCGAGATCGGCATCTGCTTGCGGCCACGCGATCGCGCCGCTCCCGGCGTGGCTGCACGACGCCGCACCACGCCGCAACGCAACGCACCGCAATGCGGTGTGTCGTGGTGCGGGTCGGGTAGCGGAGGGGGTGGATCAGCCGGTGCTGCGACGCAGCGGCAGCATGCGCCGCAGCACGGCGTCCTTGCGCACGAAGTGGTGCAGCAGCGCGGCCCCGACGTGCAGCACCACCAGCGGCCAGGCCAGCCAGGCACCGATGAAGCTGTGCACCGCCCAGGCCGCATCTTCCAGCTGCGCCACGGAAAGGTCGAATGCGCCGCGAATTGCGGCTGCGAAGGCGGTGTCGCGGCAGGCCAGGATCACGAACAGCCCGAAGTCGGTCGGGTCGTAGGTCGTCATGTAGCCCGACAGCGGCATCAGGATCAGGATGGCGTAGAGCGCCCAGTGCGCCGCGTCGGCCGACCAGCGCTCCAGGCGCGAGCCGGCGACATGCCGCGGCACGCCGCCGGCGATGCGCCACACGAGCCTGGGCAGCGTGAGAAAGCCGATGGACAGGCCCAGCACCCAATGGATGTTGAGCAGCGGCACGACCCGTTCGGCATTGGGTGTGGTGCCAAAAAGCGCCGGCTTGATGCTGGTCTGCGGATCGACGAACCAGATCACGTAGTACACGACCACGTAGGCAGTGATGAAGGCCGCGGCCGTGGCCCAGTGAAAGAGCATCGAGGCCCGGCCCCAGGCGTCGATCGTGTTGCGCCAACCCATGTCAGGATTCCTTGTCTGGTGCATTGTGAGGCCGGGCCTCAGGCCGGCAGCAGGACGGTGACGACCTTCTCCTCGGTGTACGCCAGCGCGCCGGGCAGCCCGCCCTCGCGGCCGATGCCGCTGGTCTTGAGGCCGCCCCAGGGCAGGTTGGCGTCCAGCGGACTCCAGCAGTTGACGCCCACGGCACCGGCCTTGACGCGCGCGGCCACGCGGTGCGCCCGCGCGAGCTGCGTGGTCCACACAGTGGCCGCCAGCCCGTAGGACGAATCGTTGGCCAGCGCGATGGCTTCCTCCTCGGTGTCGAAGGGAATCACGGTGCCCACCGGCCCGAAGATCTCCTCGCGGGCGATGGTCATCCGGTTGGTGGCCTCGGCGAAGATGGTGGGCTGCACGAACCAGCCCTTCTTAGGCCGGGAGACGCCGCCGGCCAGCAGCACCGCGCCTTCGTCCTGGCCGAGCTGGATGTAGCGGTTGACGCGTTCGAACTGCGCCTTCTTGGCCACCGGCCCCATCTGCACGCCGGCCTGGCGCGGGTCGCCGACAGTGACCGCGCGGGCGGCCTCGGCCAGCGCCTGCGCGAAAGGCTTCGCGAGGCTGCGCTGCACCAGGATGCGCGAGCCCGCGGCGCACACCTGCCCCTGGTTGACGAAAAGTCCCATGGCGCAGCCGCGCAGCGCGTCGTCGAACGAGGCATCGTCGAACACGATCTGCGGGCTCTTGCCGCCGAGCTCCAGCGTGACGCGCTTGAACAGCGGCGCGGCGATGCGCTGGATGGCGCGGCCGGCCTCGGGGCTGCCGGTGAAGCTGATCTTGGCGACCAGCGGGTGCTCGCACAGCGCGCGGCCCACCACGTCGCCGAAGCCGGTCACCACGTTGATGACGCCATCGGGAAAGCCCGCTTCCTGTGCCAGCCGCGCGAGGTGCAGGGCGGACTGGGGCGTTTCCTCGGCGGGCTTGACCACCACGGTGCATCCGGCGGCGAGCAGGGCGGCGAGCTTCCACACGGTGATCATCAGCGGCGAGTTCCACGGCACGATGGCCCCGACCACGCCTACCGGCTCGCGCAGCGTGTACGACAGCGTGGGCGTGCCCATGTAGCCCCCGGTGGGCACCGTGCGGCCTTCGAGCTGGTTGGTCCAGCCGGCGGCCGCGCGCAGGTTGGCGACGGCGTTGGGCACGTCCATCATGCGCGGCTCCATCGGCGAGCGGCCGATGGCGTTGGCGTCCATGTCGGCAAGCAGGGCCGTGTCGCGCTCGACCAGGTCGGCAAGGCGAAGCAGCAGCTGGGCGCGCTGGCCCGCGTGCAGCCGGCTCCAGGCGCCGCCTTCGAGCTGGGCATGGGCCGCAGCCACGGCGCGGTCGACGTCTTCGGCGGTGCCGCGCGCGGCGCTGCCGTATTCATGTTCGTCCACGGGGCTGACAAGGCGCATGCGTGCGCCGTCAGAGGCTTCGGCGTGGGCGCCTTCGATGAAATGCTTGAGGTTCTGGGTCATGGTGTCTGCGGATGTTCGAGCGGCCGCAGTGTCCGGGAGGGCGCCGTGCGGCGTTAGCCCAAATCAGCAACGGTGCGCGACAACGACGCACCGCAAGGGTGCAGTTGGCTTGCGGCATGTGTGCACGATTGTTGCTGTGAACAAATCAAGCAAGCAGAAGATCAGCTTCGCGGCGGGATCCATCGGGTTTCCCCTGTCTGGCGTCAGGCATGAAAAATGCAGAATTTTCCCTATCTGAGAAAAGTGCATATCTGTTGATCGACGCAGCCCTTCCAGATCGAGGACTCCGCACCATGAACCGAAGCATCCACCACTTCCAGGACGTGCATGCGCATGCCGCATCAGTCGCTCATTGGAGCCAGCTCGTCTACAGCCAGCTCGCGTCGGGCGCACTGGAGAGCTCGCTGCAGCAATTGTCCAGCGAACACTGCCACGCTTTTCGCGAGCGCATCAACAAGCGCGTTGTGCAGCAGGGCGAAGCACCCCGCGACAGCGTGTGCTTTGCGGTCCCCATCTCCATGCCGGGGACCGTCCGGATGCAGGGGCGCGATGCGGACGGCAGCAGCCTTTACTTCCTGCGCGGCGGCGAGGAGTTCATGTGCCACATGCCCACCGGGATGGACCTTCTGTCCATCGCCTTCGACCGAGCCTTCTTCGACGCCACGCTCCGGGAGGTGCCGTTCGCCGACGACATCGCCCGGCTGCTGCGCCAGCCCGTCATCAAGGTGCCGCAGCAGCGCTTCGTCGAATGCCGCCAGCGCCTGCTGGCGATATTCTCCGAGGCCCTGGTCAACGATGAGATGAGCGGCACGCCCGCGCGGCAGGACGAACTGGAACACGCGCTGCTGGGCGAGCTGCTGCGGCTGGTGATGGATCCGGCCTGCGACCGGCACCAGCGCAGCGGCAGTTCCACCCAGGACTTCATCGTCGAGAAGTGCCACCGGATGGCCATGGCCGAGACCATGAGCGCCCCCAGCGTGATGGAGCTGTGCGAGCGCTTGCAGGTCAGCCGGCGCACGGTGCAGAACAGCTTTCGCGCGGTGGCGGACACCACGCCGCTGAGCTACCTGCGCTCGGTGCGCCTGAACGGGGTGCGGCGCGCCCTGATGGGCAGCCGCGCCGGTGACCTGACCGTGGGCGATGCGGCGGGGCAGTGGGGCTTCTTCCACCTGAGCCATTTCGCGGCCGAATACCAGGAGCTTTTCGGCGAATTGCCGTCGCAGACGCCGCGGGCGGCGAAGTGGCATGACGCCTGAGGAAGGCGTAAGCGTCCGGATTGCCGATCCGGGATACCGCTGCGCACGCATGCCTTCCTAGACTGCCCCTCTCGGCGGCCAGCACTCTGGTGCACGGCCTTCTTTCTCTCTCCCCGCTGCACGCGTCCGCGCGCGGCATGCATTGCGACGCACCATGGAAACGCTGACCCCCGCGATGACGCCTGCCCAGGAAACGCGCCCCCCTCACGCCACCAGCCTGCGCCGCGGCACGCTGAGCGCGGGCTTCATCACGCTGCTGGTCATCTCAGCCGCGAGCCCGCTGAGCGTGGTGGCAGGCGGCTTCCCAATCGGGATGATGCTGGGCAACGGCGCCGGCACGCCGGTGCTCGTGCTGGTGGCCCTCGGCCTGCTGCTGATGTTCGCGACCGGCTACACCGCCATGGCCACCTGCGTGACCAGCGCCGGAGGCTTCTATGCGATGGTGGCGCGCGGCCTGGGCGGCAGGGCGGGCGGGGCGGCGGCCATGGTGGCCGTGTTCGGCTACGTCACGCTGCAGTTCGGCCTCTACGGCATGCTGGGCGCGGTGGCGTCCGAGACGCTGCAGGCGCAGTTCGGCCTGGCGGTGCCGTGGTGGGCCTGCGCCTTCGCCGCCCTGGCCAGCGTGGCGGTCTTCGGCTACCGGCAGATCGACTTCTCGGCGCGGGTGCTCGCGGGCTTCGTGGTGGCCGAATACCTGGCGGTGCTGGCACTGGACGTGCTGATCCTGTCGAAAGGCGGCGCCCACGGCATCGATGCGCACTCCTTCACTCCCGAGGCCTTCACCAGCGGCAACCCCTTCATCGGCCTGCTGTTCTGCTTCGCGGCCTTCATCGGCTTCGAGGCCACCACCATCTACAGCGAGGAGGCCAGGGACCCGAAGCGCAGCATTCCGATCGCCACCTATGCGGCGCTGCTGCTGGTGGGGGGCTTCTATTCCTTCTCGCTGTGGTGCCTGGTGCTCGGTGCGGGCAGCGACCGGGTGGTGACCACCATCACCGGGCTGGCCGATCCGACCAACCTGCTGTACCTGCTGTCGGACACCTATGCGGGCCATGGCCTCACGGCGCTGCTGCGCCTGATGTTCATCGCCAGCATCTATGCGGGGCTCATCGCATTCCACAACTCCAGCGCGCGCTATTTCTACGCGATGGGCCGCGAGGGGTTGATGCCCGCTCGCCTGGGCTGGACGCATGCGCGCCACCGCAGCCCGCATGTGGCCTCGGTGCTGCAGACGGTGCTGAGCGCCGTCGCGGTGGGCCTGTTCGCGCTGCTGGGCGCCGACCCGGTACTGACCCAGTTCGCCTGGCTCAGCAACCTGGCCACGCTGTGCCTGCTGGTGCTGATGATCGCGACGGCCGTGGCGGTGGTGCGCTTCTTCCGGGCCGACTCGCACGGTTATGGCCGACTACGGATCCGCGTGCTGCCGCTGCTGGCGTGCGCGGGCTTGCTGGTGGTGCTGGTGCTGGCCGTCGGCAACTTCCATGTGCTCACCGGCGCGAGCCGGGGTATTTCCGCGGCCCTGGTGGTCACCGTGCTCCTGGCCGCGGCGGCCGGCTGGCTGGCCGCATCGCGGCTGGCGAGACGCGATCCGCAGCGCTTTGCCGCGTTGGGCCAGGACCGCGGCTGAGCGCCGGCGTGGCGCCCGTCAGGCCGATGAAGCGCGCAGCCATTCCTTGTGCAGAATCGCGTACTGCATGGTGTTCTCGTAGATGGGCTCGCCCTGCGCGTCGTTCTGGAACGAGATGAACTCCAGGAACAGCCCTTCGGCGCGCATGCCCAGCTTCTCGCACAGCCGCCGGGAGGCAGCGTTGTGGTCCTCCACGTAGGCATAGAGCCGGCGGGCGGCGCGGGCAGTGAAGAGATGGGCGAACAGCGCCGAGGCTGCCTCCTGGGCGTAGCCCCTGCCACCGAAACGCGGGTTGAGGTTCCAGCCGACCGAGAAAGTGTCTTCCTCCTGCATGGCGAACAAATCGCCGATGAGCCGCCCCGATTCCTGGAGGCACACAGCCACGTGCTCGCCGTCGGTACTGCGTCTTCGGGCCTCGGCCCGCGCGGCTTCGAGGTCCGCGAGCGCGAGCGACAGGAAGCAGCTCGCGGTCGGTGCATGCAGGTAGTCGAACAGGTCCGCCGCGTCCTGCTCGCGAAAGCGTCGGAGGACGAGCCTCGGGGTGTGGATGGGTCTCTCAAGCGGCATGGTCTTTACTTGCGTCCTGTCTCAGGTGTCTGTGCCTCGGGGATCCGGCGCCGCCGCGGGCCCCGATCAGGTCCTCGGATGGTGCCCGACAATGAAGGGCACCACGCCTTCGCATGCCCGTACGATTTCTTGTTTCACGACCGCAGCCTTCCCAGACGATGAACAGCCTTCGCCGCATGCTCGATGTCCTCGATCTCTTCCGGCCCGACCAGCCGGTCATCGACGTCGAGATCATCTGCAACCAGCTCGGCTACACGCCCGCCAGTGCCTACCGCTACCTGCGCGAACTCGGCGATGCCGGCCTCCTCGTGCGCCTGCCCCGCGGCTATGCGCTGGGGCCGCGCATCATCGCGCTGGAGCACCAGATGACCGACTACGACCCGGTGCTGGTGCGCAGCCGCGATCTCGTCGAGAAGCTCGTGGCCGAGACGGGCCTGGATGCCGTGATCAGCGAGTGGTACGGCGACTCGGTGGTCAACGTGCTGATCCGGCGCGGCCCCGACCCCGGGCCCGTGGGCGGAGGCCGCGGCCGCCCCATCGACCTGTTCCACAGCGCGACCTCGCGCGTGGTGCTGGCCTACCTGCTGCCGAGGCAGATCCGCCGCGTCTTCGATGCCCATGCCAGCACGCCCGAGGGGCAGCAGCAGGGGCTTGAATGGAAGTCTTTTTCCAAGGGCCTGCTGGCGATCCGCAAGCAGGGCTACTGCATCAGCGAAAGCGAACTGCATCCGGGCCGCACGGGCGTGGCCGCGCCGATCTTCGACGAGAAGCAGCGTGTGCTCGGCAGCATGACCCTGGTGGGACGCAACGAGCGCTTCAGGGCCTTCCAGGAAAGCTACCTGTGCACGCTGGTGACCACCGCCGCGTCGGAGCTCACGGCCCGCATCGCCCAGCAGTAGGCGAAGCGGACAAGCCGTGCGCGGCACGGCCGGTTCACAGCGAGGCCAGCGCCTCGCCGAAGACATCCAGCGCGCGGTGCAGCAGCCGCCTCGAGATGGTCAGCGACGGCATCACGCGCATCACGTTGCCATAGCGCCCGCAGGGCACCATCAGCACGCCGTGGCCGAGCACGTACTCCATGATCCGGCCGACTTTCTCCGGCGCCAGCGGCTCCTTGGTGGTGTTGTCCTCGACGAGCTCGATACCGATCATCAGGCCCTTGCCGCGCACTTCGCCCACGTACGGGCTCTGGAAGCCGCGCACCCGTTCCTGCACCTCCTGGCCCAGCGCTTCGGCACGCGGCATCAGCCCCAGTTCGGGGTCGTGCAGGATCTCGAGGTTGGTGAGCGCCACCGCGGCCGACAGCGAGTTCGCCGCGAAGGTGTTGGGGACCGAGCCATCGGGAATGCGCGCGGCCAGGTCGCTGCGCATGGCGATGCCGGCCATGGGAACGTCGCCGCCAATGCCCTTGCCGAAGGTCAGCATGTCGGGCTTGACGCCCGTGTGCTCCACCGCCCACATGCGGCCCGTGCGGCCCGCGCCGCACTGCACCTCGTCCACGATCAGCAGCGTACCACTGCGGTCGCACGCCTTGCGCAGCAGTTGCAGGAACTCGGGTGAAGGCGGCACATACCCGCCTTCGCCCTGCACCGGCTCCACGATCACGGCGGCCACGTCGTCGGCGGCCGTGTAGGGCGTGTTCAGCAGGTAGTCCACGTATTCGCCGGCGATCTGTTCCGCCGACTTGTGGGTGGTGTCGAACGGGAAGCGATAGGCGTACGGGTAGGGCGCATGGATCACGCCGCCCATGAACGGCCCGTAACCCTTGCGGTAGGCCGTGCCCGTGGTCAGCGCATTCGACGCATGCCACACACCGTGATAGCCGCCGTGGAAGGCGATGATCTGGTGGCGGCCCGTCACGCGCCGCGCGAACTTCACCGCCGCTTCGAGCGCATCGCTTCCGCTTTGCGCGAAGAAGGTGATGCAGTCGTCGCGCAGCCCTTCGGGCATCAGGGCCGACAGGCGCGCGGCCAGCTCGGTGCGGCGGGTGCTGTTGACCTCCATCGCATGCATCAGCTGCTGCGACTGCTCGACGATCGCTTTCTGCACCTTGGGATGGCAGCGGCCCACGCTGCTCACGCCCACGCCGGCCGACAGGTCGATGAAGGTGCTGCCGTCAGGGTCCTTGAAGGTGGCGCCGAAGGCGCGGTCCATCACGACCGGCATGCGGCCGCCGCCGCGCGCCATGGATTCGGTGCGCGCAGACAGCGCCAGGGCTTCGGCCGCGCGCGGTCCGGGATAGGGGCCTGCAACCATCTTCGGTGCGTCGGGGAAGTGCAGGGTTTCAAGAATGGATTCGATGTCGGTCACAACATGCCTCGTTGAGTCTCTGGGTGCTTGAGTGCAGGCGCGTTCAGCACGCCGGCTGCAGTCATGGTTGCATCGATCACCGGAGTCCGTTAGCCCGAATCGGCAAGTCCGCTGCCCTGCCGATGGCCCGCAACGCGCCCCGCAGCGCTTGCCGATTTCGGCTACTTGCGCCCGACGGGATTCGCAATCATTGCGCCCATTCCCGACACAACACCATCCATTCATCCCGTGAAAAAAACTTCAGACGGATTCAACATCAAGCCAGGACTCCCATTGAGCCGCGGTTTGACTTCGCCTGCGGCACTTCCTGCACAAGGCTTGCCGCACGACGACTACGACGTGGTCGTGATCGGCGCCGGGTTTGCCGGCCTGACGGCGGCCAGGGAACTGGGCCTGAGGGGCCTGCGCGTGGCCATCATCGAGGCGCGCGATCGAATCGGCGGCCGGACCTTCACCGCGGAGCAGGACGGGCAGAAATTCGAAGTCGGCGGCACCTGGGTTCACTGGGGCCAGCCATACGTTTGGAATGAACTGCATCGATACGGGCTGGACACCACCGAGTCCGTCAGCGGCACAGCCGATTCGATCAGCCTGCTGACTGCCGAGGGTCTGGTGACGGACTCCGCGGAAGCGATGGGCAATGACCTCGACGCAGCGCTGAGCGCGTACTGCAATGTGGATGGAGCGAACGGCCGGATCGCATTCGCGAACCCGCATGTCGATTCCACCAACCTGCTGTCGGACTTCGATGGCCAGAGCCTGGCGGATCGATTCAGGGACATGCCCGTCTCCGGACGGCAGCGCGACCTGCTGCTCTCGTTCATCTCCATGAACGCCGCGACCGATCCCGCAAAAGGCGGCCTGTATGACCAGCTGCGCTGGTGGGCGCTGGGCGACTACTCGGCGGACTCGCTGCTCAAGCGCCTGGGACGCTACAAGATCGCGAAAGGCACGTCCGCACTGGCGCTTGCGCTGCTGAAGGATTCGAATGCCGATCTGGCGCTCGGAGAGCCGGTCTCCAGCATCGAAACGGTGGAAGGCAAGGTCCGGATCCAGGCGAAGAGCTTTTCCGTCGGATGCAAGGCGGTGATCGCCGCGGTTCCTATGAACGTGTTGAGCGACATCGACTTCGTGCCAAAACTGCCGGAGGCACGCTTGGCTGCACATCGCGAACGACATGTCTGCGCAGGCACGAAATTCATTGCCCGTGTCGATCGCAATGTCGGCGCGTGGGTCGGCTTTGCGCCTTATCCCAATCCGCTGACCATGGTGGTTGCCGATCGTGAGGTCGACGGCAAGTCCGTTTTGGTCGGCTTCGGGCCGGACGACGCGGTCGACCTTCAGGACATCCGCGTGGTCGAAGCAGAACTGCGCAAGTTCATACCGGGAATCAACGTGCAGGAGGTCGTTGCGCACGATTGGACGCACGACCCGTACGCCAAGGGAGGCTGGACCTGGTTCTCGCCGAACCAGACCTCCAGGGTTTTGGCAACGCTCCAGACCCAGGCGCCGCCGCTCTTCTTCGCCAGCACCGATTGGGCCACCGGCTGGAGGGGGTTCATCGATGGCGCGATCGAGGACGGGATTCGAGGTGCCAGGGATGCACTCGAATTCTTGCGATCGCAGTAGCGATAAAAGTCCCAAGAGCCCCCCGATCCCGACACACCATTTTTCAAAGGAAAACAAAGCAATGACACTGGAACAGGCCATCGAAAGACTTCAGAGCTTGTGCCGCCAAGGCGACGCTCGTTTGCTGCAGCAGGAGATGTTCGCGCCGGACGCGAGCGTCAGCGGCGAGGGCGCTCCCGGCATCACCGTGGGTGCCGACTTGCTGCCAGCGCTCACGGAAATGCTCAAGATGACGCCCAAGCTCTCGATTCGCTCCGTGCGGACGATGGAGCTCTCGGAAGGCGCGGCGGTCACCTGGCTGGAGTGGACTTCCCCGCCGGCAGACGGGCCGGCCGGCGAGGTGATCGCATTGCGATCTCTCACGGCCTGGCGCAGGCAAGGGGCTTCCTGGGTCATCGCGGCCGACATGTATGGCATGGGCGATTTCGGTACCTCCTAGGCCGGCGGCCAGACCCCTGATTTATGTGCAAGGAGCATGCGATGTCTGAACCAGCGAGTCCGCCAGCGGAACACACGGGCCTCAAGCGGGATGCGATCGGTTGGTTCGGCATCTTCCTGATGGTGATCACGACGAATGGTCCGCTGACCTCCATGGGCGGCGGTGTACCCGTGAGCATCACGCTGGGCAATGGCATCGGCCTTCCGGGCTCCTACGCCATCGTCTGTGCCGCGTATCTGCTCTTCGCCGTCGGCTTCTGCGCCATGAGTCCCCATGTGGAGAACGGCGGAGCCTTCTACGCCTACATCACCAAGGGCCTGGGCACCATTCCGGGCATCGGGGGCGCATGCATTGCGGTGTTGTCGTACATCGCGATCCTGCTGGCCTGCTATGCGATGCTGGGGCACTTCGTCCACATGGCGATGGCTTCACTGGGCCTTGACGCGCCTTGGTGGGCCTGGGCAATGGGCTGCGCCGTGGGCGCACACCTGCTTTGCGTACGCGGCATCGAGTTCAGCGGGCGGCTGCTCCTGATCCTGATGCTGTCGGAGGTCGGCGCCATCTTGTTGGCGGACCTTCTCGAAGTCTTCAACCTGCTGCTCGCCGGCCACGCGCTGTCCTTCGCGCCGTTCTCGCCGCAGGCCGTGTTCACCCCCGGGTTCGGGCCTTCGCTGATCTTCGTCGTCGCATCGTTCATGGGTTTCGAAACCGCGGCGATCTACTCGCAGGAAGCCAGAGACCCTCGACGCTCGGTGCCTCGAGCGATGTACCTGTCGATCGCATTCATCGGCATTCTGTATGCGGGGTCCATCCTGCTGATGCTGAACCATTTCGGCCTCTCGCAGGCGGTGGTCGTGGCAACAAGCGACCCCGGCGGCATGTGGCTGTCGATGTTCTCGACCCTGGCCGGACCCACCGCAGCCAGGATCGGCGCGGTGCTGGTCATCACCAGCCTCTTTGCCGCCGTCCTGAGTTTCACGAACGTGCTGGCGAGATACTGGCACGCGCTCGCCGTCTGCGGCCTTGTCTGGAGCCGGCTGTCCCGCACGCACCACAGGCACAGATCCCCGCACGTGGCGTCCGCCGCAACGCTGTGCATATCGGTGATGCTGGTTCTGCTGTGTGCAATGGCGGGCCTGGATCCGATGCTCCAGGCCCTGCCCTGGGCGAGCGTCCCGTCGGCGATCGGCGTGTTGACCTGCCAGGTGCTCGCCGCGCTGGCCGTCATCGCGTTCTTCCGGAAGCATCCGATGAAGGTCTCGCGGTGGCGATCGCTGCTTGCACCGGTGATCAGCGCGGCCGTGCTGACGTTCTTCCTGTGGCAGATGATCACCCACGTCCAGCTCCTGTCAGGGCTGCCGGCCGGCCCGAGCTACGCATTGGCCTTCAGCGTGCTGGCAGCCGGATTGCTGGCGGCGATCTATGCGCTCCATCTGCGCTTCCGATCTCCGCAGCGGTTTGCGCAGCTGTCATCGCTGGTCCGGCTGCAGTGATGCCATGCCAACTGGGTCCGAAAGGAACTTATAGATCAGCGTGATGAGCATGCGAATGATGAACTCGAGATCGATCGATAGCCGACCAGTGTGACTGTGGAACGCACCCAAATGTCGGCGCACCTCAAAACACGTGCCGGATCCCGAAGTCGTATCCCGTAGACCGGCTCGGTGCGTAGCCCGAACCACCCGCCGCACCGGTCGACAGATAGGGCGCAGTTCCGGTGGCGGCGCCGATGATCGCGGCATTGTTCTGCGCATCCTTTGCCCGGATCCAGGCAACCGTTGCATACAGTGTGGTCCGCTTTGAAAGGTTATGTTCGAATCCGATCGCGAGCTTGCTGACGTAAGCGTCGCGACGCGGCATGAATGGCGTCGCCAGCGGCCCCAGGTCGTTGTCGAACTTGACCCGGGAATAGGCTGCTTTGATCAACCCGGGGCCCACCGGAACCGTGACCCCGACGAGACCACCGTTGTACTTGTCGACGTCGCGGGCGATGAGCAGGGCCCCCAAACCAGATGGCGCTGTCGTGGTCGACTGATCCCTGACCCGCGACAGTTCACCGAAGAGTTTGACAACCCCGAAGTTGTAGGAGGCTCCGAGATTGAACGTCTTGATCTTTTCGTTCGCTCCCACGCCGGTGGGGAGTCCGAGCGCATTCACGGCAGTGGCATCCGCCGCGGTGCTTTGCCCATAGGCCACAGCGACATCGAGAGGTCCGGAGGCATAGCCGAAACGCCCGCCGGCAAACTGCCCTTTTCGTGTCGGGCTTCCAGGCAAGCCGCTCTGCGCAACGTTCTCGTGCAGCGCATATTGCAGCTGGCCGTAAAAGCCACCGAGGTTGGGCGGCAGGAAGTAGCCGATGCTGTTGCTGGTGCGCAGGTAGTTGTCGGAAGCCGCGACAGCGGAACCCGGTCCCCTGGCGATGGCCAGATTCGTGCCTACCGTGGATACGACGTTTGCCCCGACGCCGATCGTGCTGAACGGACTGAACACCGAATCGTTCCAGAAGGTCGGCGTGAAATCGCGCCCGAGCCGGACTTCACCGAAGCCGCCGGAGAGACTGATTGTCGAGCGACGCGAGAAGCTGGTCAGTCCGCCAGCGCCCGAATCGTTGGCGAGTGGAGATTCAAGCCAGAAGCTGGCGGCCAGGCCTCCCCCCAGGTCTTCGGTTCCGCGCAATCCCAGCCGGCTGTTCGAGTTGGCGCTGTTGGACAGGACCGTTTGAGTTCGGGTGACCGCATTGCCATTTGCGGGGAGCGGCACGATGCGGCCGGAGTCGTTGTAGAACTCGCTTCGAGCTGTGTAGTGACTGATGGCAGCGTCCACAACGCCAAAAAGCGTCACGGACGATTGAGCGGAAGCAGCGGCGGCAGAGGACAGCAGCGCTGTTGCCACGAAGGCGGTTTTCATGGATGTCTCCTTTTTCTGGTGGTCGGAAAAAACAAGAGGGACGTCACTCGGGCTTGAAGCCCGCGCTTTTCAGGAGGTCGGCGCTCTGGGTTACGTACCCTGTGATGTACCGAGCGAATTGGTCCGCGTCCTGGCTCACGGGGTCGATGCCCAGGCCCGCGAATGCGCCGGATCTGGTGAGCTCGTTGACCGAGGCGTTGATCGCCTTGTTGAGAAGTTGCACGCGCTCCGGTGCCGTGCCCTTCGGCGCCCAGACGCCGTACCAGGACGCATAGGTCAAGCCGGGCAACCCGCTTTCTTGCGCTGTCGGTACCTCCGGCGCGAGCGGACTGCGTTTCGGCGAGGTGATCGCGACGGGCTTGACGCGGCCGGCTTTCGCCAGCGGCAGCACCGAGATCATCGAGTCCAGCATCAGCTGCACATGGCCACCCGCGACATCGACCAGCGCGGGCTGCGTGCCCTTGTAGGGAACGAGGCTGAAGGTGACGTTGCCCTGCTTGGCCAGCAGAAGCGTGGCCAGGTGGCTCGGCGCGCCAGCCGCCGGGATCGCGGCCGTCCACGTCGTCTGCTTCGCGGCGGCGAGCAGTTCCGGCAGCTTCTGCACTTCGAGTTGCGGCGCGATCACCAGCATCAACGGCGCCTCGGCGACGCGTGCCACGGGGGCGAAATCGACGACCGGGTCGTAAGGTGCGCTGCTCAGCACCTGTTTGGCGAGGACATGGGTGGCCGCCGAGAACAGCAGCGTGTAGCCATCGTTGGCCGCTGTCTGCACTGCCTTGCCGCCAAGCACACCGTTCGCGCCGGCGCGGTTCTCCACGATCACCGAGACACCGAGCTGGGTTTGCAACCTGTTGGCGACCAGCCGAGCCGTAGAGTCGACCCCGCCGCCTGCGGCAAAGGGAACAATGATCCGGATCATTCGATCCGGGAACTTGGCAGTCTGCGCGCCCGCGGGTGCCGCAAAGATCGCAGCGAGGGCAATCAGGCTTGGGATTTTCATCACGTCTCCAGTTCGTTTTGGTTTTGGGTTGGTCACGGCGAGATCTCCTCGAGCGCTCGGTTGGCCGTCTCGACCATGCGCTGCGCCGCGAAGAAGCCGGCCACGTTGGCCAGCGCGAACATCAGGAAGACCGTCGCGATGCCATGGGAAGTCAGGACGATCCCGACGATGGCGGGAGCGGTAGCCGATGCCACGCGCAACCACGATGTCGCCAGTCCGGTTCCGATCGCGCGCATCCGGGTCGGGTAGATCTCCGGCGTGTAGAGATAGAGCAGGACGGTGGTCGTTCCCATCACCGCGTAGGCCGTGGACGCCAGCACCACCACCGACCAAGGGCTGCCGGCCCCGATCGCGGCGAGGAGGCCCAGCAACAGGCCACTGACCAGGAAGCTGGAGGTCGCCCATCGGCGCCGGCCTACGCGATCGACCATCAAGGCGCATGCCAACACGGCGCAGGTACTGAGAACATTCGTCAGGGACGCCATGCGCAGCGACTCCTGAAGCGGCAGGTGATAGACCGTGCGGTAGAGCGTGGGCAACCAGTTGTTGATGCCGTTGGCCACAAAGTAGGAGGATGCCCACAGCACCCAGACGACCAGCGTGCGCGGTCGGTACAGCGGTGAGAACAGTTCCTTCCACGATCCCTTTCGGGTGTTGGCCAACCCGGTCTCGAGGGCGGCAACGCGCGCCGCGACCTGGTCCTTCTCTCGCGTGATGTCCAGGCTCCTCTTCGTGGTGCTCGCCTCGATGCCGGTGATCACGCGCTCGGCGTCGGCAAATCTTCCCTTCGAGGTGAGCCAGCGGGGAGATTCCGGCAGACGCGCCATGAAGACCAGGATGAGCAGCCCCGGGATGCCGCCGGCGAGAAACATGTATTCCCAGCCGAAGCGAGGCACAACGAATGCGCCGACCTGGGCCGCCGCGAGCAGCCCCAGAGGAAAGATCAGTTCATAGAGGATGAAGAAGCGGCCGCGCCCCTTCGCCTGGGAGAGTTCGTTGATGTAGGCGGCCGCGATGGGTACCTCGCCGCCGACGCCGATGCCCTGCAGGAAGCGCAGCGCAAACAGCACGTCGAAACTGCCGGCCGTCGCGCATGCGATGCTCATTGCCGACATGAGGGCCACGGTCGCCGTGACGCTCGGCACCCGGCCGTAGCGTTCCGCGAGCCATCCGAACAGGAGAGCACCGATGACCTGCCCCGCGTAGCCGGAGGCGATCAGCATGCCCACCTGCAGCGGCGACAGATGCCAGAGCCCGATCAGGACCGGCAGCACGAACGCCAGTGCGAGCGCATCGAACGCGTCGAAGAAAGTGGCGCTGCCCATGATGATGCGGGCCTTGGTGTGCCACCGGCTGAACGGCACGTTCTCGATGCGAAACAGCAGTCCGGCAGCCTGTTGAATGGCGCCCCTGCTCTGTCCCGTCTGGGTCGAATCGACTGTCATCTTGTCTCCGGAATCTTTTCTGTTTGAGTGTTGGAGCAGCGGATCAGGGCGGTGCGCCTGCCAACCTGGGGCCGTCTCGCCGGATATGCCGGCGCACCATCACGTCCAACGTTTCGTCCAGAGACTCCGCATCGACGCCACGGGTAATGAAGACGATCCGCGTACGCCGGTCCGGGCTGGGCCAGGCCGCAAGAAATTCCGGCGGTGCAAAGAGGTGCTGCACGCCGTGGATGACCATGGGGCGATCGGGCTCGTCGGCAAGGTGCACCAGCCCCTTGACGCGCAGCAGGTCCTCCCCGCGCATCGCGATGACCATGTCCAGCCAGGCGGAAAACGCAGCGCGCGGCAACGCGACGTCGCGAACCACCATGAACGACGAGATGCCATCCCTGTGCCGTGTGGCAGGCTGCGCGGCCTGCGCTGCCGGCCTGTAGAAAGGCGTGTCGCTCACATCCTCATTGCTGCCTGAGGCCGTGCGAACGAGATGAGCGAGCAAACGCAGCTGTTCCTCGCGGCTGGTACGCCAAGGCGCCGCGGCGTTGATGCCAAGCACGCGCTCGAGCAGGGCCGTTGGAGGTGCTGCGGCTTCCAGCAAATCTGTCTTCGTGAGGAACAGGTCATCCGCGACCGCGATCTGCCGAACCGATTCCGGGTGACGGTCCAGCGTCCCCATGGCCAGCACCGCATCGACGGTGCACACCAGCCGACCCAGTGCGAATCGCGCGCGGATTCCGGCGTCGCCCGTCAGCGTGCGGATGATCGGACCGGGGTCGGCCAAGCCGCTGGTTTCGATCAGCACATGGCGCAATGGGCGATCCGTTCGCGCGACGAGCCGGCCCAGCGCGTCGACAAGATCACCCCGTACGGCACAACACAGGCAGCCGTTTGCGAGCAGCACGGTGTCGTCATGGGCTTGCGCGATCAGGTCGTGGTCGATCCCCACTTCGCCGAATTCGTTAACGATGACGGCGACACCATGGAGCTCGGGCTCACGCAGCAGCGCGTTCAGCAGCGTGGTCTTGCCGCTGCCGAGGAAACCCGTGAGCACGGTCACCGGCACCCGGGCGGCAAGCGCTTCAGGCTCGGCCAGCAAGGAGGAGAAATGTCCGCCCATGGTCAGCCCCGCGCCTTGGGTCCGTGCAGCTCTGCGAAGGAGCGCAAGGTCTTCTCCAGCTTGGGCAGGAGCCATTCGGCCACCGCCGCCGAGAGCTGGTCGTTGCGAGCGTCTTCCAGAATCTGGCGCAACGGTTGCGACGGCATCCCTGCCTTCCGCAGGTCACTGAAGAAATCGATCACCTCCGCAATGCCTGACCGCAGGCCGTTGTCTTCGAGGTAGCCGACGATGTCGAGTTCGAAGTCATCGAGCCGCAGGCTGATGCCGCCTGTGCCGCAAGCACAGGCACCGCCCAACGCCAAATGGAGCATCGACAGTTCGCTCCACAGCGACAACAGGCGGTCGGCGCGCTGCGAGACCTCGTCGGCCATGACTGCGATCACTGACCGTCCCAGGCGACCGCAGGCGACGGGATGCTCGCGGCTTTCCCGGGAGCGCGGCGCAGACCTTGCGTGGCGTTCCTGTCCACCTCGCCGCGCGAATCCAGCGCCACACGGTAGACCTCGCGAGCGACTTCCGCGCTCACATAACCTTCGCGCACGTCCTCGGCCACCAAGTCGACGTCACGCTCCAACGGGTCACCGAAACCGCCGCCACCGCCCGACAGCATCTTGTAGGCGTCTCCGCGCTCCAGCCGCACATTGAAGATCTTGGCGTTCAGGTGGTCGGTCTTCCACTCGCCCTTGTGGCGTACCGCCAGGCCGTTGCCCATGGCATCGCCACCGCCCTCCAAACCCCAGGGCTTGCAATGCACCCGGTCGATGCGCGTGGTGACGGTGAACGGCGACAGCGCCTGCACCACCATCTCGGCGCCCAGCCCGCCACGGTACTTGCCGGCGCCGGCGCTGTCCCTGCGGATCTCGTACTTCTCCACCAGCACCGGGTACTTGGCTTCCAGCTGCTCGGTCGGGCTGTTGTGCGTGTCACCGTCGTTGATGCAGACGGTGACCGAGACGCCGTCCTCGGTGCTCTTGGCACCCCAGCCGCCGCCCAGTGGGCCAATGCCCACGATGAACAGCCTCCCATCCTCCGGCGAGATGCCGTGGATATTGGGGAACACCAGGTCGGCATGGTGGCCGGCAATGGAGCGGTCGGGAATGGCTGGTGCGAGCGCCTTGAAGATGGTGTCGATCACCGTCATCGGGAACGTCATCCACACCCGCATCGGGTATGGCCGCTCGGCACTGATCACCGTGCCCATCGGCATGACGACCTTGAGCGACCGGAAGCTTCCGTCGTTGACCGGGTAGTCGGTGGGCGTGGTCAGACACTTGTAGGCCACCTGCGCACAAGCGATGCCTGTCGTGAAGCCGGAGTTGTAGAAACCGCGCACCTGCTTGCTGACGTCCGACAGGTCGACGGTCATCTCGTCGCCCGCGACCGTCACCTTGACGCGGATCGGAATGCGCTTGCCGATCTCCAGGCCGTCGTCATCCATGAACGACTCGGCCTCATAGACTCCGTCTGGAATCGACAGCGTGTTCTTGCGCGCCACCGCTTCGGATGAATCCATGATCTGGCGGATCGAACCATTCACCGCCTCGGCGCCGTAGCGCTGCAGAAGTTCGACGTAGCGGCGCTCGCCGGTGGTGATGGCCGTGATCTGCGCACGCAGATCACCCAGGGCCCGCTCGGCCAGCCGCACATTCATCGCGATGATGTCGATCAGGTCCTGGTTGACCACGCCCTCGCGCTGGTACTTCAGGATGGGGATCTGGATCCCTTCGCTGAAGATATCGGTGGTCACGTTGCCCAGCGTGCCGCCCACGTCCAGCCAGTGGGCCATGCAGCAGGTAAAGCCCTCCAGCTTGCCCTCGTGGAATATCGGCATCGTGAACGTGAAGTGGTTCAGATGGCTGCCCGTGGTGTACGCGTCGTTCGTGACGAGGATGTCGCCCGGCAGGATGTTCTCGTAGCCGAAGTGCTTGATCTTCGCCTTGACCGTCTCGGACATGCCGCGGATGAACATCGGCAGGCCCAGGCCGATCGAGACGGTGTCGCCCTCCTTGGTGAAAAGGCCGACCGTGAAGTCCAGCGCCTCGTAGATGATGAGGTTGTAGGCGGTGCGCGTGAGGTTGGTCTTCATCTCCTCGGTGACTGCGTACAGGCCGTTGCGGATGATCTCGACGGTGACCGGGTCGATCGGCTTGTCGTGCGGGTTGCTCATGTCCTGTCGCTCCCAATGGAAATTTGAAGGTTGCCCAGTTCGTCGACGCGCAATTCATCGCCCGGCTGCACAACGGTGGTGGAGGCGTGCTCCTCGATCAGCGCTGGCCCTGCCACGACGTTGCCCGAGAGCAGCAGGTCGCGCTTGTAGACCGGCGTATCCGCCCAGCCTCCCGAACGGAAATACACCGGCTTGACGACGCGCAGGGCCGCCTTTTCGGGCTGCCCGGAGCCCGCCTCGACACTGTGCTTTGGCGGCTTCTTCATGGTGCCCAGCACCGTGACGCGCAGGCTCACCAGGTCAGCAGGTTCCTTCGGCGCAGAAGTGCCGTAGCGAACCTTGTGAAGTTCGTCGAACTGGCGCTTGATCGCCGAGCGGTCCTTGCTCTCGAAGAAGGCCATCGGGAGGTCGACGGTCACTGCGTGCTCCTGGCCGACATACCGCATGTCGGCGGCCCGCTCGATGACGATCCCGTCGGCTTTGACACCGGACTGCGCCAGCGCGGCGCGGCCTTCGTCTTCCATCCCCTGGTAGAGCGATTCGATCTCTTCGAACGACACGTCGTTGAGCTTGCGGAACACCGAGCGCACGTAGTCGTAGCGCAGATCGGAAAACAGCATGCCGTAGGCCGAGAAGTAGCCGGGAGCGAAGGGGATGAGCACCTTGCGAATGCCGATCTCGCGCGCAATGGCCGAAGCGTGCAGGGGCCCCGCACCGCCATAGACCACCATGGTGAAGCTGCCGGCATCAAGACCGCGCTCGGTGGTCACTGCCTTTACAGCGTGCGACATCTGCGTCACGGCGATGCGAAGGATGCCGTCGGCCGCCTCGGTCGGATCCAGCCCCAGCGGCCCGGCGACGCGCTCGCGCATCTGGCGTTCGCAGCCGGCCATGTCGAGTTTGAGTTCTCCGCCCAGGAAGTGGTCGGCGTCGAGCCGGCCCAGCAGCAGGTTGGCGTCGGTCACGGTGGGTTCGGTGCCGCCGCGGCCGTAGGCCACAGGACCGGGAATCGAGCCGGCGCTCTGGGGGCCGACGCGCAGTGCACTGCCGGTTTCTACGCGCGCAATGCTGCCGCCGCCGGTGCCCACTTCGTGGATGTCCATCATCGGGATCTGGATCGGCAGCGCGCGTTCGTAGCCACCGATCAACGCCGAGCCCGTCGTCAGGGGGCGCCCCTCGCTGATCACGCCGGCCTTGGCTGTCGTGCCACCCATGTCGAAGGCGATCGCATCCCCCATGCCGAGCTGGGCGCAGATGGCCTGCGCGCCGATGACGCCGGCCGCCGGGCCCGACTCCAGCATGCGCACGCAGTCTCGCCGGGCATGCTCGCTGGGAAAGAGCCCGCCGGTGGACTGCACGACGTAGAAGTCGCCCTCGAACCCGCCCTTGGCAAGGTGCTTCTCCAGTTCGCCGAGATAGGCCGACACGCGGGGGCCGACGTAGGCATTCGCCACGACGGTGGAGACGCGTTCGAACTCCCGGTACTCCTGGGAGAGTTCGTGCGAGGCACTCACGAACGCGCCCGGCAGTTCCTCCTGCAGGATCTGCTTGACGCGCTGCTCGTGCGCGGGGTTGCGATAGGAGTGCAGCAGCAGCACGGCCACCGCCTCGATGCCCTGTCCGCGCATTTCTCGCGCGAGTTCGCGCACGGCCGCCTCGTCGAGCGGCTTGTGCGTGCTCCCATCTGCGCGCAGCCTTTCCGCAACTTCGAAGCGCAAGGAGCGCTTGACCAGCGGCGTGTGCTTGTTGAAGAAAAGGTTGTACGCGTCCGGGCGATTGACGCGGCCGATCTCGTAGATGTCGCGGAACCCTTCGGTAATCAGCAGCGCTGTCTTGGCGCCGTTGCGCTCGAGCAGCGTGTTGATCGCGATGGTCGAGCCGTGCAGAAAAAGATTGCCGTTGTGCACGTCGATGTCTGCGCTGTCCAGCGTGTGCTGGATGCCGTCCACGAGTTGCCCGTGCGTGGACAGCGCCTTGCCGAACAGGAGCTTGCCGGAGACTTCATCGAAAGCCGCCATGTCGGTGAACGTGCCGCCGATGTCGACGGCTATGCGCAGCTTGGCGCTGACGGGAGGCACCGCCTGGGATTTGTTTGCCATGGTGATTTCGTGCGGTCAGGCCGCGGTACCGATGCGGTTCTGGAGAATGCCGAGGCCGGTGATTTCGACCTCGACCACATCGCCGTCCTTCATGTACACAGGCGGCGTGCGGCGGTCGCCCACGCCACCGGGCGTGCCGGTGGCAATCACGTCACCAGGGGACAGGGGGGTGAAGCGCGAGATGTATTCGATCAGCACCGGGATGGTGAAGATCAGGTCGGCAAGCGAAGCCTTCTGCATGACTTCGCCGTTGAGGCGCGTCTCGAGGGTCAACGCGTTGACGTCCGGGACTTCGTCGGCGGTCACGAGCCAGGGGCCCAGCGGACCGGTTCCGGGAAAGTTCTTGCCCGGCGTCCACTGATGCGTGTGGCGCTGCCAGTCGCGCACGGTGATGTCGTTGAAGCACGCGTAGCCGGCAACATGGTCGAAGGCTTGTGCCTGAGAGATCGCACGCCCCTCCTTGCCGATGACGACGGCGAGCTCGCCCTCCCAATCGAAGCGCTCCGAGAAAGACGGGCGATGCACGACGTCCCCGTTCGCGGCCAGTGAATCCGCGAAGCGCACGAACAGGGCGGGATATTCGCTGTCGTCGCGCTTGGTCTCAGCGACGTGGGTCTTGTAGTTCAGGCCGACGCAGATGAACTTCTGCGGGGTGGGAAGGACCGGCAGGGCCTGCGTCGCAGCGACCTGAATCGAAATACCACTGCTGATTGCGGCCTGTTCGAGCTCGCGTTGTGCGTTGGCGCGCAGCACTGCGGCGAGGTCCGGATAGCGGTTCAGAAAGTCGGCAGGGGGCTGCAGATAGCGGTCTGCCTGTGCCACTCCATAGGTGGCTCGTCCGTCGTGTTTGAAGCTGGCGAGTTTCAAGGTATCTCCTTGGGATGGATCTCTGCGGGTTTGGAATTTCGTTTGCTCTTGCGAAGCGCTGGAGCAAATGTAGAAATCGGCGAGCCATCCGCCTAGATAGAATTCAGGTGTTTCAGAATTGCCAATTTAGGCATGGCTATTAAGGGAAATCCCTATGAACATCGCAAGCGTCAGGCTCTTCCTCGACGTGGTCGAGGCCGGTAGCCTCAGCAAGGTGGCAGCACGCCGCCAGACGGTGCAATCGCATGTCAGTCGCCAGATCAGCGAGTTCGAAGCGGCACTGGGCGGCCCGCTCTTTCGCCGCACCGGCCGTGGTATGACCCTGACCGAACTGGGCGCAAGGGCTGCGGTGCGACTGCGCTCATGGCTGCAGGAAACGGAACGCCTTACAGAGGAACTGCGCACGGAGTCAGGCAAGCTGCTCGGTGAAGTCCGGATGGGCATCATTCCTTCAGGCGCACATCCACTGGTGACCCGGTTGTTCGAGCGGCTGCGCTCGGAGCACCCGGGCATCCGTCTCAACATTACCGAGTCTCAAGGCACTGAACTCGATACGCTGCTGGACAGCGGTGCTGTCGATATGGCGGTTCTCTTTCGCTTCAACCGACCGAGCGGCCGAGAGGAGAAGCTGTTGAGCGTCGCGCATACGTACCTGGTCTCTGCCCCTGGCGACGAGATCACGCGCGAGTCCACCGTGAACTTCTCTCGTCTGTCCGGACTGCAGTTGGTTCTTCCGCGCAGGCCCAGTCATTGGCGCGAAGCACTCGATGAGGCGGCACGCAGCCTCGGATTCAAGCTCGTATCCGTCGCCGAAGCGGACTCATTGACGGTGCAGAAGGAACTGGTGGCCCGGACGCCGGGTCTGTACTCGGTGCTCGGTCCGTACTCGATGACCGCCGAGCTGCAGAGTGGCCGTCTGCAAGCCAGCAAACTGGTGAAGCCCGACCTGGTCCGACATGTGACGTTGGCTTTTCCGAAGCAAGGCAAGCTCTCGCCGGCGAGCCGCGTTGTCGCGGAGTTGGTTCAGCAGCTGGTTGAAGCTTGGGGCGGCCAACTTACCGAACCGGCGACTGAAGGCAAATAGGTAGTCAGCTACCTGCCCAGGTTGCCTTCGGGATGAACATCGAGCAAGCCTCGACGACAAATGGTCGGGGTGTCTGCGGGGGCGGCATTCGCCTTGCCACGTCCAGCAAAGGCTCTGAGGCTCGGTCGGTTTGCGCAGTTGCCATCGCTGTTCCGACTGCAGTGATGCAGCCGCAACCAGGCCTATCGGACATCCGCCATGAAGGCCCTGGATGACTTCGGCTTTCCAGGCGGGACGAACTCTTCGACGACCCGACCCGCGCTCATTCGGATCACACGGTCCGCGACGTCGAAGTAGCGGTCGTCATGCGAAACCACGATCAGGGTCTTGCCCTCGCGCTTGAGTTCCGGCAGCAGCTCGCGATAGAAGACGCTGCGGAACTCCGGGTCCTGGTCCGCGGCCCATTCGTCGAACATGACCACCGGGCGGTCTTCCAGCCAGGCATGCACGAGCGCGAGGCGCTTGCGCTGGCCCGTCGAGACGTCCGTCGTGGAAAACTTGCCGTCGACGAGCTGGACCTTGTCCGCGACTCCCAGGCGGCGCATCAGTTCGCCGGCGGCCCGGATGTGCTCGGCATCCTGCGCAACCAGTTCATCGAACAGGTGGTAGTCGGAGAAGATGGCGGAGAAGAGCCCGCGATAGGCTTCGCGGCTGCGGTCGTTCACGGGCGCTGCGTCGAGCAGAAGCTGTCCTTCGCTCGGCTGGTAGAGGCCCAGGAGCAGCTTGACGAGCGTCGTCTTCCCGCTGCCGTTGCCGCCGACGATGAACAGCGTCTCGCCGCGCCGGAGCCTGAGGTCGATCGGCCCCACCTCGAAGGGTTTGGCGCCTTCCTGCCGCGCTTCGAAACGGTAGCGAGCCTGCCGCAGCTCGATGTGGCTCGCAAGAAATGCCGGCAGTGCGGAATCGACGGCGTGCGGCTCCTTCCGGAACTCCGCCGACAGGCGCGCGATCCGGCGGAAAGCCACCTGGGCCTGGCTCAGGAAAGGCAGCAGGGCGGCCAATTCCTCGATCGGTCCCTTGACGAAGAGCAGCACGATGATGAAGCCGCTGACGACCTGGGCATCGATTCCCAGCGACGGACGCGCGGCCAGGATCCACACGACGACCAGGAAGAAGATGGCCGAATTCGTACCTTCGGCGGCCCAGAACAGGCCGAGCGCCCGGGCCTTGAGCCGCGCGATGAGATCCGCCGCGCCCGACAGGCGCACGCCATGCACCTGGGCCCGGCGCATCCGGTTGAGCCGGAGCTCCTTGGCGCCCTCCACGACGCTGCGGTAGTGCTTCTGCAGTTCGTCCTCGCCGGTCCGGGCCTTCTCGAAGTTGCTGCTCCAGGCCCTTGCCGCGGCGAAATTGATCCAGACGCCCACGACCAGCGCGAGCGCGCTGACGAGGAAGAGAACGGGCGAGAGCTTGAACAGGTAGATCGCGCAGCCCGCCGTGACCGCGAAGGCCGAAGCATGGCCGGCGAACTCCGACGTGAAGTCGCTGATGGTGTCGATGTCCTCGTTGAGGATCGCCTGCAGCCGGTGGCTCTTCATGCGCTCGACGGCAGCGATCGGCGCGCCCATGATCCGCAGGGAGACGTCCTTGCGCAGGGCCGCGACCACCCGCTGGCCGGTGACGCTGTTGAGAACGCCTGCCACCGTATGCCCGCCCACGGCGAACACGGCCAGGACCGCGAGCCCGGCGATGGCGGAAACGGAAATGGCCGCACTGCCGTGCAGCGCTGAATTGATCTGCTCCAGCAGGGCGGCCGTGGCCAGGCCACCCACGCTGCCGATGAGCGTCGCGACCGCAGCGACACCGGCGAAGGGTTTCAGGAGACGCCACATGTCGGTGGCAAAAGGGGAAAGGCCCGCAGGCAAGGCATTCATCGGAGCAATGGAGTTCTGCCGCCGCGCATGCAACGGGCATGTCGGGCAGCGGCGCAGGCGAGCGATGACCCTGCGGTTGGACGATGACTTCAGGGCAGGTGCGTGCTGCGCGGCGCCTCGCGCCGCGCAGCTCACCGGCGAGCGTCAGTCGTCATCGCAGTCGTCGTCGTGCCTGTGGTGGTAGTAAGGGTCGGGGTCATGGTCGACGCGCAGGGCGACGGACGGCGGCTGATAGATGACCGGCGGAGCAACGACGACCCGCGGCACGACCGGATACACCGGCGCCGGGACCACGTAGGTCGGCGCGGGTTCATAGACCACGGCCGGCGGCCGGGGCGCCACGACCACATTCGGCGAACCGATGCCGATGGACCAGCTCACGCCAGCGGTCGCCGACCCCGCTGCCAGCAGCAAGAGCGCAGCCATTGCGGATGAGCACAGTCTTTTGCGTTGCGGGTTCTTCATGAAAAGTCCTTGCATTGAAGTCCTTGAGGTGTGACAGGAGGGGCGGACCTGCGTTTGCGGAAGCAGCAACGGCGTGCGGTTTCCGGGGCCCTGAAATTGATCCATGCCGCCATGCTGCCGATGCTTCATCGAAGTTCGGTGGGCGCAGCATCAAGGATTGGTCAAGCGGCCTTCTTTTCGAAAGCTCTGTAGCGCGACGTTGCGCCGTGAGCAGGCGAACGGCGCTTCGAACGGTGCTTACTCCCTCCCTCCCGGGAAGGAACGCTTATCCGCCAGTTGATCTGCTTCTCGCCGCGCTGGATCTTGGACGGGCCGACATAGACGTCGAACTGGGCCATCGTGCAATCACCAGGGACGGCAGTCCTCGCCGAAGACACGCACCCGGTCTACGAGTCCGTTATGGGCGGCAATCCACTCCGCAGCCGCGGTGTTTTTTTAATGGAACTAGACTTCCGCTCAAGGCCCCACCGCGACATCGGCTTGGGTCAGAATGCGGCCCGAACTCGGCGCTGGACGGCTATCGCAAGTTCGTGGACGAGTTCAGCACCCTGAAGCAACGCGGGCACGGCCACCTGTTGATCGTTGAACAGCTTCGGCCCGATCCGCACTCTCACCGTTGCGGTTGAAAGGCTGTTCGAGAGGTTCCCAGGGAGAGAATCGCCCCGTCTCGACGTTGCGCTGTCCGAGCGTCATCGTCCGCTCGAGTTCGGCGCAACGGGCAGTCGGGACCATCACAACCGCGACGCGATCGTTCTTCGTGACCTGCACGGGCTCGCGCTCGGCCTGGCCCTGGTCGTAGCCGAAGCGGTTCTTGGCATCGGTGGCACTGACTTGCATGATTGGACTCGGGTGAGAGTGATGAGGCATTGTGGCTATCTTCAGGAAGAATGCCTTGGACTGGAGGCAATGCTGCGTAGACGACCGAGAAGCTCATGCCAGGACATGCGTGTTCGCGGCGGCGCCAAACGTCCGGTTCATTGCACTTGAGGCGATCCATCGCGGATATCGAGTGCTGGAACCTTTGAAAATGCTTCGGCGATGAAATCCGTGAATACGCGTCAACAGGCAAAGGCAGTTGTTGCCTCGATCGCTTCGACGGGCGGGCCGTGCAAAGGGAACAGAGGTCGGCTCTTTGGCGTGGCGCTGGCGGCCGATGCTCTTGAAGAAGTCCGCTAGACCCGCGTTTAGCGGGGCACCCCGTCACGGTCGGTGTCGTTTGTCGCGCCATCAGATTCGTCAAGGGCCTCAGTGAGAACTTCTCGGGCCTTGCCCTCGATTGCATCGAAGATCTCAGGCGCGACCTCATCCGCGTAGCGCTTTCGCTTTTTGTTGGAGATCGTACCGTCGTTGTTCAGCGCAATCGATACAAGCGTTGCCAGCGTCGAACCACGCAGGTCGTACTGGTCGTCAATGTGCTTGCGCACCGCGTCGAAATGAACGATGAAGTTCGTCTCGTTGCGCAACTCGACCTCCAGTGCTTCGCGCGCCATGCTCAGGCCGAATTCCACACAGCGCGTGGCATCCCAGAAACGAAAGATCGTGTCGTCACACTTGAAGGTGAATTCAAAGTCGCCCTCGCCGGCCGCCTTGGCGTTGACCAGCGCGCGCGCCGGACGCGAGAAGTCTTGTAGGACGCTCAGATACTGTGACTCATGACGCTTCATGGCCACGGAAACTGGGAGGAGCATGCCGTCGGGCAATTGACCGGACTGGCATAGGACCTTGTGAAAGAGAAAGCGGGAAAGGCGCCCGTTGCCATCCATGAATGGGTGCAAGTAGACAAAACCGAAAGAGGCAATGCTGGCGGCCATCAGTGGATCCAGATGCTTCGCTGTGTCGTTAGCGAAACGTGACCACGCATCCATCAGCTTCGGCAGATCATCAGGCCGTGGAGGCACGAAGGTCACGCCCAGCGCACCACGGCCGCCGTCGCTCAGCCAGTTCTGCTCCGTCCGGTACTGAACCGCCTGGTTGTAAGGATTGGAGACGATCGAGGCCTGCAACTCCACCAGATATTGCTCGTCAAGGGAGCGCGGCTCGTGCGCCTGATGCAGCAGGCGGATGAATGCGCGCGCCTTGTCTTCCGACGGCGCCTCTTTCTCTATCGCGTAGCTGTCTTGGGTTTCGTGCAGATACGCCCAGGTCAACGTGCGATCAAGGAGTTCGCGGTTGAGGGAGGCGACGAATTCACGAGTGGCCCCCAGCACATCAAAGTCCAGCGCGTTCTTGATCGCCGGCGTGCGCTCCACTGTGACGCAGTAGTCCCAGGTTCCGAGACCGTTGAAATCGACTCGCCATCGAGAGTCGCGGTCGGTGCCGCCTGTGTAGTAACGACCCTCGTCGAACAAATCAACATAGCCCGCAGTGATGACCGGCTGGGCCACCACCTGGTCGCCGGTGAAGTGTTCCCACGTGCTGCAGAGCATTCGCACGTATTGTCCATTGGGAGTCGCCGCAAGCGCCGCGGCCAGGTCGGCGCGGGCGAGGTGCTTGGATGCGCCCGCAAGCACCTGCAGGTTCACTCCCTCATGCTTGAGGGCAAAGAGCAGGTGCGCTACCAGATCGCCGGCGGCCGGCACCATGGCGGCCGGCACACCAAGTGCGTCCGCCGATGACATGATGCGCGTGACCGGTTTGACCAAAGCGGGACGGCGCACTTCGAAGATGGGCAGGTCCAGGCTTGACCGCACATACTCGTAACCCACGTAGGCCATTATTTTCCTAAGTGTTACAGGATTTCTTGCATTTTAGGCCTTGGGCCTCAGAATTTTGTCATTCCGCCGGCGCTTGGCCCAATGCCACGCCGGAATGTCCAGGGACTCGATCATCCGCTCGACAGAGTGCTTGCCGGTGAGGTGCGGCACGTTGGCGAACTTGTCCGCGTGGATGACTCCCTCCTCATCCATGGCGAACTCCCAGACAGGGAACGTCTCCAGTTCGGCGGCCGTGAGTTCATCGACGGCTTGCGTGTGGCGAGGGTAGGGGGCATGGGCTGCAGTTTCAGATCGAAATCGATGGGCGAAAAACGCATTCGTGTGGCTTCTGCCTTCGCGCGAAGTCCCGGGGACGCCGCGATGCCGCGCGATACATTGCAACCATGGAAAAGTCTGTGAAACGCGCCAAGCCGCTGCGGGACGTTCGCTACTTCGAGAGTCCCGAGCACCTGCGGCCCGGTTGTCCCATGCCGGGCTACGCGGGCGAGCTCTTCAAGCTCCCGAAGGGCGCGATCGCCCTGGGGCAGCGCATCGGCAGAAAGTGCGAGGAACTCGGCATATCGCTCGGGGATGCCGACCACCTGTATGTCTGCCTCACGCCCTGCATCCCTGAGGCCAGCCTGCTGCACACCGACTACGCCCTGGAGCGATGGCACAGGTTTGTCATGGTCGGACTGGCCAGCGACCACAGCGATCGCCCGCCGGGCGAGCAGTTGTCAGTGGTTCAGAGCGCGACCTTCGGGGCGATCGCGGCGCTGGCAACAAGGGGTGTGGAGTTGCTGCCCCTGCTGCAGCAAGAGATGGCCAGCAAAGGCAACGCGCTGCGGGTGACGCTGCGGACCAGGGAAACGAAGAAATACCGCATACGCGTGGAGCAGGACATTCCGGTCCATCCCGCGCCGAGCCGGGTGTTCGCACGCATCGAGGAACGCGCCACTTCGCGCGCTCTGGAGGTCCAGGTCGCGCAGGTCCGGTTCCATGACGATGCTCCCAGCCTGGTCGACCGGCTGTCCATCGTGGACGAGGTGTTGACGATCCATCCTCGCAAGTCCTTCCGGGCGGAGCTCATCGGTCGCGACTACGAGCTTCCGCTGAAGGTCAATCTGCGGGAGCTTGTCGAACCTGGCGGAGGCTGAGGCCCTTGCGCCGCGACTGGAGCCGGTGCGGCGCGCAGACGCCTTCCTCGCCGATGGGGCGACCGGAGGCCGAGTTCACGCCCGGGCAGGTTTGCCTGCCGCTTGCCGGCGGTTGAGCGCCAGGTTGGCCGTCACCATGGCCGCGAGCAGGGTGACCAGCCACGAGAAGTACACCCACAGCAGGAACATGGGAAGAACCGCGAAGGCTCCATACAGGGCCTTGTATGTCGGGATCTTGACCAGGTAGGCGGTGAAGCCCCGCTTGCCGAGTTCGAAAACCATGCTGGCGATCAAGCCGCCCGCGAAGGCATCGCGCAGCCGGACCTTGGTGTTCGGCACGAGGTAGAACATGCTGGTCAGCATCACGACGCCGAGCAGGAACGGCCCGAGGTCGAGCACGAACGCGAGCGACGGCGGCAGCGCGCCGATCAGGCCCATGGAAATGCCCAGCAGGTACGACGTCGCCCACAGGCTCAAGCCGAGGGCGGGCGGGCCGATCGCCAGCATCAGCAGGTACAGGCCGACCCTTTTGAAGAACGGCCGGTTCCTGCGCACCTTCCACATCTGGTTCAGTGCGTTCTCCACCGTCAGCAGCATCGCGATGGCGGTGCCCAGCAGGAAGAGCGAGCCCACCCAGGTCATGCCGCTTGCATTCGCGGCGAAATGGTTCAGGTACTTCAGCACCGTGCGCGCGATGTCCGTGGGAAGAAGCCTCCTCAGCAAGAACTCCTGAAGCGCGTCCTGGAACCGCGAGAAGACCGGGAATCGCGTGAAGAGCGCAAAGCTCGTCGCGAACAGGGGCACGATCGACAGCAAGGTGGTGAACGCAAGGCTTCCGGCGACCTGGGGCAAGCGCTCCTTCCGGGCGCGGTCGATGGTCAGGCTGATCAGGGCAAACATGTATCGCTGGGAGAAGAGAGGAGGAGTCGACCGGTGTCGCGGCGGCAAGAGCGGCCATCGCTGGGGCCGCTTGTGACCGGCAGACGATAACAGCGGCCATCAGGTGCTCCAGGCGGCGCTGTTGTCGGGCCATCCGAGGGCTTTCGACCCTTCCGGAAATGCTGCAGGCCAAACAGAATGGACCATGCCGCGCCCTTCCGATCCTTCGCCGACGCGACCCGCGCAACGCCACCCCGTGCTGCGGCTGCTGATCATCCTTGCCTGGGTGGTGCCGGCCGGCCCGGTCCTCACACTCGTCCTGTATCCCTTCTGGTCATGGTGGGAGGCCACCACGGGCTGGGAGTCCGTCGGCCATTCGGGGCCTGCGGACTGGTGCTACCTGGCGACATGGGCGGTATTGCTTGCCGTGGCCTGTCTGGTGCCGCTGGTTGCACGTCGCAGGGCCGGCTGATGGTGTAGAAGGTGTAGAAGAGGCCGGCGTTCCACCACATTCTTTCGATGGCTACCGATGGCTGCTGATTTCCACCTCCACAGGGCGATCCTGATCGCCATCACTGCCGGTCTGGCCGCGCTCGCCAGCGGCGCGAAGGCCGCGGGTCCCGCCGACGGTGCTTCACGCCCGGAGTCGCCGGCGGTGACACCGGCCAGATCCTGCAGCTTCGGTGCCTTCGTCGCCGAGACCGACCCGGCCGGACTCAACGTCCGCGAGGCGCCGAGCACTGCGGCCAGGGTCTTGGGCAGGCTCCCGCCGACCTTCGTCGAGCCTGCGATGAACTACGGTGTCCGCGTCGAGGTCGAGGTCATCGGCGTGCGCGACGGCTGGTTCCTGATTCGCAACGCCAAGGACAACGCCGATCTCACCGGTCGTCCGTCCGGCGCGGCCGATGTACAGCGGCAGGGGATGGGTCGGCGGCAGCAAGCTCACCGTGAAGTCCCAGGCGGATGCGGGCCGCGCGCGACCGGCCCGGGCCGCGGCGGTCCACCTGCGCGTGGGCGACGGCGAAACCTTCGATGGCGACAACTTCATCGAAGCCGCCCGCCTGAGCGACTGCGAGGGCGAATGGGCGCAAGTCGAGTTCGCGGATCAGCGCTTCCCCGCCCAGGATCGCGCCACGCTGAAGGTCGAACCCGCTGCGCGCGCGGGCCTGCCGTCGGGTCGTTTCCGCGTCTGGGTGGATCGCCTCTGTGGCATCCAGGAAACCAGTTGCTCCTGACCCGTTCGATCCGGGCGCCTCGCCCTGTGGCGTTCTCGCGAGTGAGTGCGTCCCGCTCAGCTCGGGCTTGCCATTGTGCCCGTAGCAGGCCTTGAGGGCTGTGTAGTCGCAGTGGTGCGCCGTAGCGCCGTGTTGATTTCCATGGATCCTGACCCGGCGGGGGCGGCATGAAAACCAGTCCAAGTTTTCGTCCGCACCCCCTGCCGAAGGCTCGACTCAGATTCCGCTAATCACTGCATCGAGCGCGGCCACGAAGTCGCTGGCTTGAGATCGCAGGTTGCCCTGGACAGAGCCCAGATCCTTGACTCGAAAGGGTGCAGCCAGATGGGGCAATGCCACCAGCATCGCTCCGTTCCAGCCGATGGTCGGACAGAGGGACCGCGGCATCGCCGCCGGCATGTGGGCACGCAGCGCCAACGGCATCACGAGGCGGGTCGGGAGCTTGTCGAGGATCTCGCTCTGGATGTCCACCATCCAGGGAATCTCGCCGCGCTGGGTCTTGGACGGGTTGGCATAGACGTCGAACTGGGCCATCGTGCAATCACCAGGGACGGTAGTCCTCGCCGAAAACACCCACGCGCTCGACAAGCTCGTTCTGGGCTGCAATCCACTCCGCATAGGTTTCGTTGAATTCGCGCTTGCGCTGGCCGAGCGTCTTCGTCCGTTCGATTGCCTCGAGCTCGGCGTAACGGGCTGCCGAGACCATCACAACTGCGACGCGGTCGTTCTTCATGACCTGCACGGGCTCGCGCTCGGCTTGACCCAGGTAGTAGCCGAAGCGGTTCTTGGCATCGGTGGCACTGACTTGCATGATTGGACTCGGGTGAGAGTGATTAGCCATTTTAGCTATTCTTCAGCAGGAATGCCCTGGCATTCCCATGGAGTCAACGCACCGAAGAGTTGCTGCTTCATCGCTGGCAATCCTGGAATTTCCCTCGGAGCCAATGTCATCCCCTGCACGGGCCGGCTGGCCGAGGTCGAGGGGTTCGAGCGCGAGGCCGGCGAGCTGGTGCGGGCCTTCCTCGAGGCGCATCGCGGCGAGCTGCGCTGCGACCTGGACCTGGGGCTGGCCACCACTGGCGCACGATCGATCCTGACTAGCTCGAGGAGCTGGTCCGGCGTCGATGCGTTCGATTTGTCGCAATTTCACCAGTTTGCTGCATTTCAGCGGTTGCTGAAATCTTGAATTTTGATGAAATTCCCTTGATGATTTCACCAAAAATGGTATTTTCAGCGGATGCTGAAAATCGATGATTCGGTGAAACATGTCGAGCGCCAGGCTGCTGCTGCCCTTCGCCTGCTCCTAGAACAAGTGCCAGCTATCCAGCTTCTGGACATCGAGCACGAAACGCTGAGCCCCGATCACGGGGTCGATATCGTGGCGCACTTCGAGGTGTACGGCAGGCGACAGGCGTTGGTCTGCGAAGTGAGGTCCAGTGGCCAGCCGCGCCACGTCCGCCTCGCGCTGCTGCAACTGCGCGACTACGTGATGAATCAAGCAAAGGATGCCGTGCCCGTCTTCATCGCACCCTACCTGTCGCCTGAAGCCCAGGCGCTGTGCCGCGAGCACGAGGTGGGCTACCTTGACCTGGAAGGTAACGCGAGGTTGGCTTTCGACAGCGTTTTCATCGAGCGCCAGGTTGCGAGCAAGCCTGCTGTGGAGCGGCGTGAACTCAGGTCGCTTTTCAAGCCGAAGTCCGCCCAGGTGTTGCGCGTGATGCTTCGGGATCCGCAGCGTGCATGGCGCGTTACGGAGCTTGCAGAGGCCGCCGAGGTCAGTCTGGGGCATGTGAGCAATGTGCGCGTTGGCTTGTTGGACCGCGAGTGGGCGCAAGTCTCCAGCGAAGGCCTGTACCTGTCCGAGCCCGACGCGCTTCTCGATGAATGGCGCGACGCCTACGAGCCGCCAGTCGGCCGGCGTATGAGTTTCTACACGACGTTGCACGGCAGTTCGTTCGAGGAGGCTGCGCGGCGAGTGATGAGTTCGCAGCATGCAACGGGACTTTTGGCAATGGCGTCCTTCTCGGCGGCGCACTGGCTTGCTCCGTATGGCCGCACCGGCACGCAGTACTTCTATGCGGACGATGCTGGTCTGGAACATCTGCGGTCGGGCCTGAAGCTGTCTTCCGCCTCGAAGGGCGAGAACGTGACGGTGACCTTGCTCAAAGACCTCGGTGTATTCCGCGATACGGTTGAGCCGGCACCTGGCGTCACCTGCACCAGTCCCGTCCAGACCTACCTGGATCTCGCAGCAGCCGGCGAGCGGGGGCGGGAGGCGGCCGATCATCTACGACAAGAAAGGTTGAAATGGCAGAAGTGACCCCAGGCGAGCCACAGTCCGCCGCCGACTACGACGACCGCACGACGGCGGCCGTCAAAACGGTGTTGCTCGAAATCGGCCAGATCCTCGGAAGTTTCAAGGGCAAGTTCGCCATCGTCGGCGGTGCCGTCCCGTGGCTGCTGCTTGGCAATGAGGACATGCCGCACGTCGGCACGCTCGATGTGGATCTCGGGCTAGATGCCGAGGCCTTGGGTGACGGCGAATACGCCACGCTGGTCGAGGCTCTGCAGGGGCACGGCTACCAGCAGCGTCATGACCTTCGGCGTTTTCAGCTCGTGCGCCAGATCGCGACTGAAGATGGCGGTGCCCCGATCGACATCGTTGTCGACTTTCTGATGCCTCGCAATGCCGAGATCATCAAGAACGTGCCGCCGTTGATCAGCGACTTCGCGGTGCAACGAGCGGACGGCGCTGATCTGGCCCTTCGCTTCTATCAACTGGTGGCGATCACCGGATCGATGCCCGCCGGCGGTACGAACCGCGTCGAGATCGCAGTTAGTTCGATACCGGCCCTTCTGGCCATGAAGGGGCATGCGATCGAGGGGCGCTACAAGCAGAAAGACGCCTACGACATCTACTACTGTGTCCGGAACTATCCCGGAGGGCCGGAGGTGCTGGCCGAGGAGTGCCGGCCGCTGCTTGAACATGCCAGCGGCGCCGCAGGCTACGGATTCATTGCTGGCAAGTTCGACACAGTCGATGGTTTTGGGCCGACCTGTGTGCGTCGCTTTGTCGAGGAAACGAAAGTGCTCGGTGAACGCAGCCCCGAGCAGTGGCAGCAGGATGCTTTCGGTCAGGTCGATGCCTGGTTGCGCGCACTGGGTTTGAGAGGATAGGTACCGTGGCGCAAGCGTCTTTCAACAACTTCGATGCGCAGTGGTCGAACGCATCCAGACGCGCTGAGCGAGGAGTCCAATGGCTTCATGCGGCCTGATTCTGACCCTGTACCGAATCAGTACGTACACGAATGGGCCGGCCGGCTTTGATGGGCGACATCAGCTCGTCTTCGGGCGACAGCGCAAGGCCCAAGCTTGCCAGTGCCGGGTCTACCTGCGGTTGGGCGGTATTGAAGATCAAGGGCCATCTTTTGATTTCCTCCCTGAAGTGCCCCAGTCGGCCATGTGTTCTCCATCCAAATCTGAACCCACGTGACACCCCTAACCTGCTGCAAAGAGCCGCAGCACAGGAGTGATCGACGTGGCGACATTGAGTGGGGGCCGATATCCACTTGGATCTCCTTGTCCGCTCAGCCGCAAGCGTGGCAACACCTCGCGGTCATGCAGGCAAGGATGCTTCGATACGCTGAATTCCCATGGTCTTCAGCGTCTCCGCAATGGCTGCAACCGCACCCGGGATGCCTGCCTCGCCGAAGTGCCCAATGCATCCCACGCGGAAGGTTTCCACCTGCGTGAGCTTGCCGGGATAGAGGATGTAACCGCGCTTCTTTACCTCTTGATAGAAGGTCTTGAAGTCGTAGTTCACATCGTCGGGAGCGTGGAAGGTGACGATGATCGGCGCTTGAAAGGCGGGGTCGAGGAAGCTGCGGAGGCCTAGGGCAGCAAGGCCTTCGATGAGCGTTTTGCAGTTGCGCGCATAGCGTGCGCCGCGCGCGGCCAGGCCGCCTTCCTCGATGTATTGCGTGATGGCCGCATCGAGCGCTGCGACCACGTGTGTAGGCGGCGTGAAGCGCCACTGGGTCGTTTTCTCCATATAGACCCACTGGTCGTAAAGATCCATGCTCAGCGAGTGGCAGTTGCCTTCGCATTGCTCGAGCGTTGTGCGCTTGATCACAACAAAGCCCATGCCCGGCACCCCTTCGAGGCATTTGCCTGAAGCGGCGACCACAGCGTCGAACGGCGTCTTGCGTGCGTCGATTTCCAGTGCGCCGAAGGAGCTCATGGCGTCGATGATCAGGCCGCGGCCGTGCCTGGCGACGACCAGGGCAATCTCGTGCAGCGGGTTGAGAACGCCGGCGCCGGTTTCGCAGTGCACCACCGCGACATGGGTGATGCTTGGATCAGCCGTCAGGGCGCGGTCGACGTCTGCCGGCGAGATCTGTTTGTCTTCGGTGTAGTCGATGGTGCTGAGCTTGCGGCCGAGCACCTTGCAGATTTTCGCCAGACGTTGGCAGTAGGCGCCGTTGCTAGGCACCAGCACATGGCCGCTTCGAGGAACGATCGTTCCGATGGCTGCCTCGACGGAGAAGGTGCCGCTGCCCTGCAATGGTACGCACTCGTGCGTGCCGGTGCCGTGCACGATGTCCAGCACGTTCTTTCGGATGCGCGCGGTGATCTGGTTGAAGTCGCCGTCCCACGATCCCCAGTCGCGCAGCATCGCTTGGCGGGTGCGCTCCGAAGTGGTCAAGGGGCCGGGCGTGAGCAGGATGGGAGCGGCTTGACTCATGGTGTCTCCAAGGCAGTGGAAGAAAAGTGAGAAGGAGGGTCGGGAGAAAAAAGGGAATAGCTCAGCCGCGGCCGAGGTTGCGCCAGGCCTGCGTTCGTGCCAGCAGCACACGCGTGAGCAATGCGTAGGCGATGCACACCAGCGTCGAGGTGACGACGATCAGGCTCGCGAGTGCGGCTGCCGGGCCGATGTCCCCAGCGTCGTCCAGGTGCATGATCGCGACCGACGCGAGGATGGTCTCCGGCGTGTAGAGAAAGATCGCGCATGACAGGCTGGCCATCGACACCACGAAGAAGTAGCGTCCTATGTCGAGAATGGCTGGCAGGCACACGGGCACCGTCACACGCAGGAAGGTCTTGAAAAACGGTACCTTGAGAGAGGCCGAGACGGCCTCGAACTCATTGTCGATCTGCTTGAGCGCCGTCACGGCCGTCAGGTGGCTCGAGGTGTAGTAGTGCACCACCATCGAGATGATCAGGATTGCCATCGTCTGATAGAGAAAGTTCAGTGGGTTGGCTGGATGGTTGAAGAACATCACGTAGCCCAGCCCGAGTACCAGACCCGGCACCGCCATCGAAAGCACGGCCATCAGGTGCATGCCGCGGCGCATGAGGCCCAGATTGCGCGTCTTCTCGATCAGATAAGCGCCCATGAAGACGATCAGCGAGCCGGCCACGGCAGTGACAATCGCCACGAGCAGGCTGTTGCCGTAGGCGGCTGCCATCTCGCTCTCCAACAGCACGAAGTGGTAGTGCTTGAGCGTGAATGACAGGTCGTAGGGCCAGAGCGAAATCAGCGAGGTATAGACCGCCATGCCGATGGTGGCCAGCAGCAGGCCGCACACCACTGCGCAAAAGAGCGTCAGCAGCGCATCGGCCACCTTCCGAGGCTTGGGGCTGTAGGGGACCGAGCGGGCGGTGAGTTGCGCCTTCAGCTTGCGCCGTACCACGTAATCGATCACGAACGAGACCACCGACGGAAGCAACAGCAGCATGCCCACTACCGCGCCGATGGCGAAGTTGTGCTGTCCTACGACCTGCTTGAAGACATCCACTGAGAGCACATTGAAATTGCCGCCAATCACCTTGGGCGCGCCGAAATCGCTCACCACATAGGTGAAGACGACGGTGGCCGCGCTGATAAGGCCGTACTTGCACGAGGGTAGTGTGATCGTCATGAACTGACGCAGTGGCCGCGTGCGCAGCGCGGTGGCGGCTTCGTACAGCCGACCGTCGGCCAGCGACAGCGCAGTGACGAGGATCATCAGCGCATGCGGAAAGGTGTTGTAAACCTCGGCCAGGATGATTCCCGGTGCACCGTAGATCGATGCGCCGCCCAGCAGGAATTTGAGAGCCCCCTGGTTTCCGAACCACTGTACGAACGAGATCGCCGACAAGAGCGAGGGCGCGAGCAGCGGGATGAGCGCGATGAGTCGGAACAGCGCCTTCAGCGACACAGGCATGCGGCTGCGCGTGAGCGCATAGGCGAAGACGAAGGCCGTCGGTACCGAGATCATCACTACCGCGGCCGAGACCCAGACTGAGTTCCAGGCCGCGCGCAGCAGGCTCGGCGTCTGAAAGTAGGTGATGAAGTGGGCCAGACCGATGAATCGCCCGTCCTTGTCCTGCACCGCATGCGCGAGGATGGTGGCGAGCGGTGCGATCAGGAAGACAAACAGCATCGCCATCACCACGAACAGGATGGCCCGCGCGATGGTTTCGTCGCGGCTCCAGCGCAGCGCAGGTCGTGCGGCGAAGGCGGTCTTGATGGCAGTAGGGTGGGCCAGCGCGTTCATGGCTTTGGCGTGCGTGTGGCGGAAAAGGCGCGGATGCGGTTGGCGCGCAGCGCGATGTCGATGGTGTTGCCTTCGCGGATGTCCAGGTCGTGCAACTGGTTGAGGGAGAAGTGCAGACCCAGCACCTGCCCGTGCAGCGCATCGGCGGTCACCTCGGCGATGCACTGGCCGCCGAGGAACTCGACCTTCGTCACCTTCGCTTGCAGGCGGTTGGGCGTGTCATCGCGCAGTTGCTCGACCGCGCGGTCCTCCGGGCGAAGGTACAGGTTGACAGCCTCTCCGGGTTCGAAAGCGCCATCGCAGGCGTCGCATTCGAGCTCCATGTCGCCCACCCGGAAGCGGTGGTTGCCCAGCGCCACCGAGCGAAGCACGTTGACCTTGCCCACGAAGTCCGCCACAAAAGGGGTGGCCGGCTGTTCGTACACTTCCATCGGCGTGCCGACCTGCTCGATCACGCCGTGGTTCATGACCACGATGCGGTCAGCCATCGACAGCGCCTCTTCCTGGTCGTGTGTAACCATGATGGTGGTGATGCCGACCTGCTTTTGTAGCCGGCGGATCTCACCGCGCAGCCGGATGCGTTCCAGCGCGTCGAGCGCTGAGAGCGGCTCGTCCAGCAGAAGCAGGCCAGGGCGGGCGGCCAGCGCGCGGGCCAGCGCCACGCGTTGCTGCTGGCCGCCCGAGAGCTGGCTGGGGTACTTGTGGCCGGAGGTCGGAAGGCCGACGAGCTTCAACAATTCATCGACCCGGGCATGGATCTGGTCGCGCTTGGCGCGACTGTTGACCAAGCCGTAGCCGACATTCTCGGCAATCGAGAGATTGGGGAAAAGTGCATACGACTGGAACACGATGCCGTAGTCGCGCTTGTCCGCGGACAGCCACGAGACGTCCTTGCCGTTCTGCAGGATCTGTCCGGAGGTCTGGGTTTCCAGGCCCGCGATGATGCGCAGCAGCGTGGTCTTGCCGCAGCCCGAGGGGCCCAGAAAGCACAGCATCTCGCCCGGGTTCACGCGCAGGTGCACATCGCGCAGCGCGCTGAAGGCTTCGAAGTCCTTGCGAACGCCGATGATCTCGAGCGCCGCGGGCGGTGCGGCGGCGGGCAACTGGCTGGCGATGAAGCGGGTGTCGGTCATGTCCATTTTTCGCACTCGTTGGAAGTAGGCGCCGCTGCACTTGGCGTCGCGGGTTGGAAAAAGGCCGGCGCGGCCATCAATTCACAAGGTGTCTGCTTCGCGGGGACGCTGCGGAACCGGCTTCGCCGGGCCGCTGGCGTCGTCCCGGGTAGGGGGCAGAGCGACGCGGGGTGCGCGCAGCCCCGGGGGGCGAGCTCTTATTTGGGCTCCGCCTTGCCTTCGTAGCGCTTGCTCCACTCGGCGAGGATGCGTTCGCGGTTCTTGGCCGCCCAGTTCAGGTCATTCTTGGCCAGCAGCTTCTCGTAGTTGTCGGGAATGCCTTCGAGTTTCGAGACCACGCCCGGGTAGGCGACCACGGCCCACCAGCGCGCGCTGATCTGGTTGGCCTCCTTGCTCGCCATCCAGTCGGCGAAGCGCTTGCCCTGCTCCAGCTTCGTGCTGGTCTTCATGAGGCTGGTGGCCTCGATGTCCCAGCCCAGGCCTTCCTTCGGAAAGATCAGGTCAACCGGGGCGCCCGACTTCTTCACCTGGTGCGCGCGGAACTCGAAGGAGATGCCGATGGGGAACTCGCCCGCGCCCGCCTGCTTGCAGGGCTTGGAGCCGGAGTGCACGTACTGCGCGATGTTCTGGTGCAGCGCGTCCATGTACTTCCAGCCTTCGGCATCGCCCATGTTCTGCAGCCACGACGACACATCGAGATAGCCCGTGCCGCTGGAGGCCGGGTGCGGCATCGAGATCGTGCCCTTGTAGACGGGCTTGGTCAGGTCCTTCCAGCTCTCGGGCTTGGGCAGGCCGAGCTTCTTCGCCTCGACGTGGTTGAAGCAGATGGTGGCGGCCCACACGTCCATGCCAACCCAGGCAGGCGGGCGCGCCGCGTCGGAGTACGCGGGGTTCAGGTCCTTGAAACCCTTGGGCTCGTAAGGAAGCAGCATGCCCTCCTGCTGCAGCAGTGCCAGGCTGCTGGCGGCCAAGCCGGCCACCACATCGGCCTGCGGGTTGGCTTTTTCGGCCAGCAGCTTGGCGGTGACGATGCCGGTGGAGTCGCGCACCCACTTCACCTCGATGTCGGGGTTGGCTTTTTCGAAGGCGTCCTTGTAGAGCTTCATGGCGTCGGTTTCGAGCGCCGTATAGACCAGGAGCGGCATCTTCTGCGCCCGCGCACCGCCGGACATGAGGCCGAGGGCTGCAACACACAGGGCGGCCGTGAGACGGCGCGTGCTTTGTTTCATCGTCATCTGTCGTTTCTCCTGAGAGGCTGGCTGTCACTTGAAGAGGGTGAGGGCTGGCGCCGTCGCGAGGGTGGCCAACGCCGTTCGGTGTTTGCAATGTAGATTGCTGATTGGAGACTGTCAATAAAAAATTGTTGACAGTTTTCAATTCATCGGGAAAATACGCCCCATGGTCACCAGCAATCACTCCGCCGCCCTCGCATTCCTCCAGTCCAGCTCGCTGCCGATGCTGATGCAGGAAGAAATCGAGCGTTTGATCATGACGGGCGAGCTTCCCGTCGGTAGCCGCATCAACGAGAGCGAGCTTTCGCAGCGCTTCAACACCAGCCGCGGCCCCATCCGGGAAGCGCTGCGGGCGCTGGAAGAGGCCGGCCTCGTGCGCAACGAAAAGAACCGCGGCGTCTTCGTGCGCGAGATCGCGTTCGAGGAAGCCGACGAAATCTACGAACTGCGCGAGGCGCTGGAAGAAGTCATCGGCCGGCGCGTGGCGGTTGCCATCAAGCCCGACGCCATCGAGCGCCTGCGCGCCATGCTCGACGCGATGCGTTCGGCAGCCCAGGCGCAGGACGTGGAGCAATACGCGCAGCTCAATCTGCAGTTCCACGAAATCCTGCTCGACACCGCCGGCAGCAAGAAGCTCACCGAAACCTACAAGCGCCTGGTAAAGGAACTGCACCTTTTCAGAATGCGCGCGCTCGACAGCGGCGGCGGCCTGCGGGTCTCGGCCGACGAGCACCGCGTGATCGTCGATGCCATTGCCAGCGGCAATCCCGACATCGCTGGGCAGGCGCTGCGCAAGCACGTCGCCGACAGCCGCGCACGGATGCACAAGGCCTTCGGCCGCGTCGATTCCGCTCCCATTGAAGCCCCGAACAACCCACCCCAAAAGGAAGTCTGAAATGACACAGGAGACACTCGAAGTCAACGCCCGCAGCTACCGCTGGATGTCGCGCCCGGTCGTGGTCGTGTGCGTTGACGGCTGCGAGCCCGCGTACCTCGACGCGGCGATCGCCGCCGGCGTGGCCCCGTACTTCGACCGCATGAGGAAGTCCGGCGCCGACCTGCTGGCCGACTGCGTGGTGCCCTCGTTCACCAACCCGAACAACCTGTCGATCGTGACCGGCGTGCCCCCGGCCGTGCACGGCATCTGCGGCAACTACTTCTTCGACCGCGAGCTCGGCCAGGAAGTCATGATGAACGACCCCAAGTACCTGCGCGCGGGCACCGTGCTGGCCGCCTTCGCGGACGCGGGCGCCAAGGTCGCCGTCGTCACCGCCAAGGACAAGCTGCGCAAGCTGCTGGGCCACCGCATGAAGGGCATCTGCTTCTCGTCGGAGAAGTCCGACCAGGTGACGATGGAGGAGAACGGCATCGACAACGTGCTCGACATGGTCGGCATGCCCGTGCCCTCGGTGTACAGCGCCGAACTGTCGGAGTTCGTCTTCGCCGCCGGCGTCAAGCTCATGGAGTCGCGCCGCCCCGACCTCATGTACCTGTCGACCACCGACTACGTGCAGCACAAGGCCGCCCCCGGCAGCCCCGCCGCCAACGCCTTCTACGCCATGATGGACGGCTACCTCGCGCAGCTCGACGCCCTGGGCGCCACCATCGTCGTCACCGCCGACCACGGCATGAACGACAAGCACGACGCAGCCGGCGCGCCCAAGGTCATCTACCTGCAGGACGTGCTCGACGGCTGGTACGGCCAAGACGAGGCACGGGTCATCCTGCCGATCACCGACCCCTACGTGGTGCACCACGGCGCGCTCGGCTCCTTCGCCACCGTGTACGCGCCCGCTGAAGCCAGCGTGCCCGGCTGGATCGAGCGCATCAAGGGCATCCCCGGCATGGAACTGGTGCTCTCGCGCAAGGACGCCGCCGAACGCTTCGAGCTGCCGCCCGATCGCATCGGCGACATCGTGGTGGTCAGCGAGCAGAGCACCGTCATCGGCACCTCGGCCAGCCGCCACGACCTCTCGGCGCTGGAAGTGCCGCTGCGCTCGCACGGCGGCGTCTCGGAGCAGCGCGTGCCGCTGATCTGCAACCGCCCGGTCACCGGCATTGCCGCCGGTCGCCGGCTGCGCAACTTCGATGCGCTGGACATCGCGCTGAACCGCGCCCAGTAACGACAACGACTTCCGGAGCACTTCCCCATGAGCCAAGCCATCCTGAAGCCAGGCACCGTCCACCGCGAGGCCCTGCGCATTGCCGGCGAGCGCGTGCACCGCGACCGCACCATCGAGGTCACCTACCCCTACACCGGCGAAGTCATCGCCACCGTGCCCAAGGCCACGCTGGAGGACGTGCGGGTGGCCTACAAGATCGCGAGCGACTACAAGCCCACGCTCACGCGCTACGAGCGCTACAAGATCCTGATGCGCGCCGGCGAGATCATCGCCTCGCGCCTGGACGAGATCTCGCGCGTCATCACCATGGAGTCGGGCCTGTGCCGCAAGGACTCCTTGTACGAAGTGGGCCGCGCCTCCGACGTGCTGCTGTTCGCGGCCAACCAGGCCCTGGTGGACGACGGCCAGGTGTTCTCCTGCGACCTCACCCACCACGGCAAGAGCCGCAAGGTCTACACGCTGCGCGAGCCGCTGCAGGGCGCCATCACCGCCATCACGCCGTTCAACCATCCGCTGAACCAAGTGATCCACAAGGTGGCTCCCTCCATTGCCACCAACAACCGCATGGTGCTCAAGCCCAGCGAGAAGACGCCGCTGACGGCCTTCATCCTGGCCGACATCCTGTACGAGGCGGGCCTGCCGCCGCAGATGCTGTCGGTGGTCACCGGCGACCCGAAGGAGATCGCCGACGAGATGCTCACCAGCGCCGACGTCGACTTGGTCACCTTCACCGGCGGCGTGGCCATCGGCAAGTACATCGCGGGCAAGGCGGTGTACAAGCGCCAGGTCCTGGAGCTGGGCGGCAACGACCCGATCATCGTGATGGAGGACGCCGACGTCGAGGAAGCCGCGACGCTGGCGGCCAGCGGGTCGTACAAGAACTCGGGCCAGCGCTGCACGGCCATCAAGCGCATGCTGGTGCACGAGTCGGTGGCCGACCGGTTCGTCGAGCTGCTGGTGGCCAAGACGAAGGCCTTGAAGTACGGCGATCCGATGGACCCGGCCACGGACATGGGCACGGTGATCGATGAGGCCGCGGCGATCCAGTTCGAGGCGGTGGTCAACGAGGCCATCAAGGCCGGTGCGCAGCTGCTCTACGGCAACGAGCGCCGCGGTGCGCTGTACTCGCCGACGGTGCTCGACCATGTGGACCCGCAGATGACGGTGGCCAGGCACGAGACCTTCGGGCCGGTGTCGCCGGTGATCCGCTTCAGGAACATCGAGGAGGCGATCCGCATCTCCAACGGCACGGCCTACGGCCTGTCGTCGGCGGTGTGCACCAACCGCATGGACTACATCACGCGCTTCATCCGCGAGCTGAACGTGGGCAGCGTCAACGTGCGCGAGGTGCCGGGCTACCGGCTGGAGCTCACGCCCTTCGGGGGCATCAAGGACTCGGGCCTGGGCTACAAGGAAGGCGTGCTCGAGGCGATGAAGAGCTTCACCAACACCAAGACCTATTCGCTGCCCTGGTAGACAACGATGAGCCTGAGCATTCCCGACATCGTCGGCCTGTTCGAAACCAAGGGCGGCGCGCAGTACGACGGCGAGCCGGTCACGCAACTTGAGCATGCGCTGCAGTCGGCTCATCTCGCCGAGCAGGAGGGAGCGGGCAGCGCGCTGATCGCCGCGGCATTGCTGCACGACCTGGGCCACCTGCTGCACGACTTCGGCGGCACGCCGACCCGGCAGGGCCTGGACGACCTGCACCAGTACCGCTGCCTGCCGTTTCTTCGCGCGCTGTTCGGCCCGGCCACGCTGGAGCCGATCCGGCTGCACGTGGACGCCAAGCGCTTCCTATGCGCGCGCGTGCCCGGCTACCTGGAGGCGCTGTCGGCCGATTCGAAGCGCAGCCTGCAACTGCAGGGCGGCGTGTTCGACGAGGCCCAGGCGAAAGCCTTCGAGGTCTTGCCGTATGCGATGGACGCGGTACGCCTGCGGCAGTGGGACGACACGGCCAAGCTGGCCGATGCCCACATGCCCGGCCTCGCGCACTTCGTGCGCCACCTCGAGATCAGTTCCGCCGAACACAGGCAAGCCCTCGCCACCGCTTAAGGCACACGGATGCGCCCCTTCTGGATCGAACAAGCGCTCTTCAACGATGGCGATCTGGCCCCGGCGCTGCAAGGCGAAACGAGCGCTGACGTCTGCATCGTCGGCGGCGGCTTCACCGGCCTGTGGACGGCCATCCAGGCCAAGCTGCAGGCGCCGTCGCTTGACATCGTCATTCTCGAAAGCGACCTGTGTGGCGCCGGCGCCAGCGGGCGCAACGGCGGTTGCCTGCTCACCTGGTCGGCCAAGTTTTTGACCCTGCAGCGGCTGTTCGGCGAAGACGAGGCGGTGCGCCTCGTGAAGGCGTCGGAAGCGGCGGTGGGGCACATCGCCGACTTCTGCGCGGCGCACAACATCGACGCCGAGCTGCGGCGCGACGGCACGCTCTACACCGCGACCTCGCAGGCACAAATCGGCACGCTCGATCCGATGATGCAGGCGCTGGAGGCGCGCGGCATCCACTCGTACCACGCGCTTTCGCCCGACGAGGTGGCGCGGCGCTCGGGCTCGGCGCGCAACCTGGCCGGCGTGTACTCGCCGATCGCCGCCACCGTGCATCCGGGCAAGCTGGTGCGCGGGCTGCGGCGCGTGGCGCTGGCCATGGGCATCCGCATCCACGAGCGCACGCCGATGCTCGACTTCAGCACCGAACAGCCCGTGCTGGTGCACACGCCCACCGGGCGCGTGCGCGCGAAGAAACTGGTGTTGGCGATGAACGCGTGGATGGCCAGCCGCTTCCCGCAGTTCGAGCGGACCATCGCCATCGTGTCGAGCGACATGATCATCACCGAGCGCTGCCCCGATCTGCTGCAGCAGATCGGGCTGACCGACGGCGTGTCGGTGCTCGACTCGCGCACCTTCGTGTACTACTACCGCAGCACAGTCGACGGCCGCATCATGCTGGGCAAGGGAGGCAACACCTTCGCCTGGGGCGGTCGCATGGCCAAGGTGTTCGACGAGCGCTCGCCTTACGAGGGCGAGCTCACGCAGGCCCTGCATTCGTTCTTCCCGGCATTGCGCGACACGCCGATCACCGCGAGTTGGAACGGGCCGTCCGACCGCTCGGTGACGGGTTTTCCCTTCTTCGGCAAGCTCGACGGCGCGCCGCATATTTACTACGGCTTTGGCTATTCAGGCAACGGCGTCGGGCCGACCTACATGGGCGGCCAGATCCTCTCGTCGCTGGTGCTTGACCAGGACAACGTCTGGACGCGAAGCCCGATCACGAAGGGGCCGCTCGGTCACTTTCCGCCGGAGCCGATGCGCTACCTCGGCTCGATCGCAGTGCGCAACGCAATCCGCCGCAAGGAGCGGGCCGAGGACGAGGACCGCTCGCCGTGGCTGGTCGATCGCCTGCTCAGCAAACTGGCCAACGCTGCAGGCAAGGCGGACAAGGCCTGAACGTCCGACGTTCAAGCCTAGCCGGAACCGCGAGACGGAGGTACGGAACCGGCAATCCGGGAATCCCCGAAGGAAGGGGAGGGGGATCGATGAAACGTCATCATCAGGCGATTCCCCCGGAGCAGCAAGGTCGAACGCGCAGGATGCGCCCCGATGCATTTTTAGGCGCACACTTTCTTCTCTCAGTCTCCGCAGGCAGCGTGCTTGTGCCCTTGGGTGCCATTGGCAACCGGCCTACAAGGCCGTGACGGTGAAAGAATCGAAACGATATCGATGAACGAATCGAGCAGTGGGCTCTGGCGTCGTTCCTCGAGGCAATAGAGATAGGTTTCTGTCCAGGCGGGGTCGCCCGCGATGCGCACCATGTGCAATTGCTCGTGGGGGATGAACTCGGCCTCGGAGACCGTGCAGATGCCCATTCCCCGGATCGCGGCTTCGCGTAGTGCCTCGCGGCTGCCGATTTCCATCGCCAATTTGGGCACCACGTTTGCGGCCTTCATGGCTTGTTCCATCGCCCTGCGGGTGCTCGAGCCGCTCTCCCGCTGCAGCAGCGGCTGCCGGTGCAGTTCCTCGAGTGCGACTGCCTGGCGCCTGGCGAACGGATGTTCGGTGTTGACGCACAGCACCACGGCGTGCCGTGCATACGGCATGGCCGAGAAGCCAGGCGCCTCGTGGAAGCGGGCGAGCACACCGAGATCGACGGTGTAGTCCTCCAGATCGCGAAACACGCTTGTCGAGTTCCCCATTCGAATGGAGACATCGATGCGGGGGTAGCGCTTGCGATAGGCGTCCACCATCTCGATCACATGGAAGGGGCCGACCGCGCCCAGCTTGAGGTGTCCGGCGTTGAGCTCCCCGTTGTCGTGCAGCAGGTTGTAGGCCTCGACCTCCAGCGCGCCGAGCTGGCGCGCCAACGGCAGCAGCCGCTCGCCCACGTCCGTCAGCGCGACCCCGTGGCCGCGGCGGTAGAACAGCTGCACACCGTGCCGTCGCTCCAGCGCCTGCACCTGCGTGGTGAGCGTGGGTTGACTGACTTTCAGGAAGCGCGCCGCGGCGCTGAAGCTGCCGTTCTGGGCCACGGCGAGGAAGGCGCGAAGTTGGACGGCCGACATCCATAGATTTTTACGATATTGCGATGACAAATTCATGATCGATTTGATATCTCTGCGTCATCTTGGCTTTCTAGTCTCTCGGGTGTCGTCTTCCTCACAGCCCCCACCTCCATGAGACCCTCGCACTTTTCTCCCCTGCGCCGCGCCCTGTTCGCCCTGGTGCTGCCCCTGCTGGCCTGGCCCGCGCTGGCCCAGCAGACGCTAACCATCGGCCTGATTCCGGCCGAGGATTCGCAGGCGATGATCGAAGGCAGCCGTCAGGTGATCGACAGCCTGCAGAAGCAGCTGGGCATGCCGGTCAAGCCCTTCGTCGCCACCGACTACAACGGCGTGATCGAGGCGCTGCGCGCCAAGAAGCTGGATGTCGCCTACCTCGGCCCGTTCTCCTACGTGCTCGCCAGCTCGGTGGCGGACGTCGAGGCCTTCGCCGTGGCCGTGACCAAGAAGACCGGTCAGAGCTCGTACAAGAGCGTGATCATCGCGCGCAGCGACAGCGGCTCGACCGCACCCGCCGACCTCAGGGGCAAGACCTTCGCCTTCGTCGACCCGACCTCCACCTCGGGCCACCTGTTCCCGAAGGCCGGGCTGCTGCAGGGCGGCTTCAACCCCGAGACGCACTTCAGCCGCGTGATCTTCTCGGGCTCCCACGACGCCAGCATCCTCGCCGTGGCCAACAAGAAGGTGGATGCGGCGGCGGTCGCCGACCGCATCCTCGCGTCGGCCATCGCCAAGGGCCAGGTCAAGCAGGAGGACCTGCGCGTGGTCTGGTCCTCGCAGCCGATCCCCGAATCGCCGATGGTGTGGCGCAAGGACCTGGACCCGGCCCTGAAGGAGAAGGTCGCCAAGGCCCTGGCCAACATCAAGGACCTGCCGTGGGGCGACCAAGGCGTGCTGAACGGCTTCCAGCCGACCAATGACGCGGCCTACAACGTGATCCGCGACACCGCCAAGACGCTCAAGCTGGACCTGCGGAGCATGAAGTGATCGACATTCGCCAGCTGACCAAGCGCTACGGCGGCAACCCGGTGCTGCGCGGCGTCGACTTCCAGGCCGCCCGCGGCGAGTTCGTGGTGGTGCTGGGGCAGTCGGGCGCGGGCAAGTCCACGCTGCTGCGCTGCATGAACCGGCTGGCAATCGCTGACGGCGGCGAGTTGCGCATCGACGGCATTGACGCGATGCGCTGCCGCGACCCGCGTGCGCTGCGCCGCAAGGTGGCAATGATCTTCCAGCACCACCACGTGGTGCCGCGGCTGACGGCGCTGAAGAACGTGCTCACCGGGCGGCTGGGCTCGGTATCGGTGCTCGGCTCCTGCCTGCAACTGTTCCGCCGCCAGGACATCGCGCTGGCGCACGCCTGCCTGGCGCGCGTGGGCCTGGCCCACAAGGCGAACGAGCGCACCGACGCGCTCTCCGGCGGCCAGATGCAGCGCGTGGGCATCGCCCGCGCGCTGGCCCAGCAGCCGGCCGTGATCCTGGCCGACGAGCCGGTCGCCAGCCTCGACCCGCACACCGCCCGCGCGGTGCTTGAGGACCTGCGCAGCGCCGCGCGCGAGCTGGGCATCACGGTGGTGTGCAACCTGCACCAGGTCGACTACGCGCGCGAGTTCGGCGATCGCATCGTCGGCCTCGCGCACGGGCGTGTGGTCTTCGACGGCCGCCCGGACACGCTCACCGAAGCCGACATCGAGCGCATCTACGCGCCCTCGGCCGAGCCCGCCCAACCCGCGCCCGCGCCGGGCGCCCCCATCATGCTGGCCGCCGGCCTGGAGGGCTGAACATGCAAGCCTCTACCGATACCCGCTGGCGCTGGACCGGCCCCGAGCCGCGCGACACCCGCGGCTGGATCACGATGGCGCTGGGCACGCTCGCGCTGGTCTGGGTGCTCGACTGGAGCGCGGCCGGCGCGCAGCTGAGCTGGCGCGAGCTGGCAGCCGGCCTGCCGCAGATCGCCGACTTCATCGGCCGCACCATGCCGCCCGACACCGCCATTCTGGGCCGCCTGGTGGCTCCGGCGCTGGAGACGATCCAGATCGCCGTGTGGGGCACCTTGCTGGCGGTGCCGGCGGCGGTGCTGCTGTCCTTCCTGGCGGCGCGCAACCTGCAGTCCAACCGCTGGGTCTACCAGGGCACGCGCCAACTGCTGAACGTGGTGCGCAGCATCAACGAACTGATCCTCGCGCTAGTGTTCGTGTCGGCCGTCGGCCTCGGCCCCTTCCCGGGCGTGCTGGCGCTGGCCGTGCACGGGGCGGGCATGCTGGGCAAGTTCTTCGCTGAGGCGATCGAGGAGATCGACCAGGGCCCGCTCGAAGCGCTGCGCGCCACCGGCGCGCGGCCACTGCAGGTGGTGGTGTTCGGCGTGCTGCCGCAGGTGCTGACGGCGTGGATCGCCGTGCTGCTGTACCGCTTCGAGGTCAACCTGCGCTCGGCCACCGTTTTGGGCATGGTCGGCGCGGGCGGGCTGGGCTTCGAGCTGGTCGGCAGCCTCAAGCTGTTCCGCTACCAAGAGACCGCCACCTGCATCCTCGTGATCATGGCGATGGTCATCGTGGCCGACCTGGTGTCGAGCCAGCTGCGCCACCGCATTCAGAGCAGCGGCCGCCACTGAGCGGCCTGCATTCCGCGCCCCGCGCAGCCGTGCTGCGCGGGGCCCGGCCGCGTTCCTGTTTTCTCACTACTTGCGAATTCCCATGTGGAGCTACCACAACCCCGTCGTCATCCGTTCGGGCACCGACGCGCTGCGGCACCTGCCCGCGCTGCTCGGCGCGCGCCGCGCCATCCTCATCGCCTTCCCCGAAGCACAGCAGGTGGGCCTGCTGCCGCGCGTGCGTGCGCTGCTAGGCGAGTGCCTGGTAGCGCTCGAGACCGACGTGCGCCCCAACCCCGATGTGGACTGGCTGGCGCCGATGTACGAGCGCCTGTGGGCGCCAAGCGCGCAGGCCGAGTGCGTGGTCGCGCTGGGCGGCGGCAGCACCATCGACTGCGCCAAGGCCATGCTGGTGCGCACCCGCAGCGGCCACTTCCACGAGCTCGTGCGCGCCATGGAAGGTGACCCGCAGGGGCTGGCCGTCGACGGCCATCGCCGCCTGATCGCGCTGCCCACCACCGCCGGCACCGGCAGCGAGGTGACGCCGTGGGCCACGGTGTGGGACCAGGCGGGCGCGCGCAAGCTCTCGCTGCACCTGGACTGCACCTGGCCGGAGGCGGCCATCGTCGACGCCTCGCTGATGGGCAGCCTGCCGCCCGCAGCCACGCTGGCCAGCGGGCTGGACGCGCTGTCGCATGCCTTCGAGGCGCTGTGGAACGTGCATCGCAACCCGATCTCGGCCAGCTTGGCCGTCGATGCCGCGCGTGCCATCGTCCGCACCCTGCCGGCGCTGATGCGCGAGCCCGGGCAAGTCAGCCTGCGCGAGGCCATGGCCACCGCGGCGCTGCAGGCTGGCCTGGCCTTCTCCAACACGCGCACCGCGCTGGCCCATTCGCTGTCCTACGACATCACGCTGGCGACCGGCACCGCGCACGGCATCGCCTGCTCGTTCAGCCTGCCGCGCGTGATGGCGCTGGCGCTGGGGCGCGACGCGGCGGTGGACGCGCAACTGATGGCCGTCTTCGACGCACCCAGCCCGGCCGCCGCCGTTGCCGCGCTGACGGACTTCCTGCATGCGCTGGGCGTGAGCACACGCCCGTCAGACTACGGCATCGCGGAAGCCGATTGGTCGGCGCGGGTCGACCAGGCGCTGCAAGGGCCGCGCGGGCGCAATTTCATCGCCGCCGGCTGAGCCGGTCCTTGGTTCTTTCTTCCTCTACCTTGGACTGGTTTTGTGCCGCCCCCTTCGCCGCACATACCAATGCGCGCGTCTTCAGTCAGTTTCCGCAAGCCGAATGCTTCTGTCCTTCGGAGCCATTGGGCAATCCCAGAAAGTCCAGAATGTGCGGCGTCGCGCCATCTACCTGCAACTTCGCGGTCGCACTCAGATTGCCTTGACAGTAGCTGGCCTTCAGCGGGTTGAGATAGTTGTTGTTCAGGATGAGCAAGGTGCTTCGCTCCGCCGCCGTCTGCCCGCCATGGCCGCTGCCTGTGCCGCCGTGGTCCGAAGTCACCACGATCAGCCATTCCTCGTTGGCGTAGTTCGCCCGTGCAGTGAGTGCGGCAAGCACCTGCGCGATTTGCTGGTCCTCCCCGGCGATCTTGCCCTGGTAGTAGGCATTGAACGGGTCATAGCTCGGCGCGTGGATGTCAACGTTGTGGAGGTAGTAAAAGATGGCTGTAGGCGGGTTCTTCCAGCCCAGCCATCCCTTGACCACATCGGTGGCCTCCTGGGAGTTCTTCGCCGCATTGGCGACCACGAAGTCCGCTTTCGCGGGGCGCAGGTTGTGGGTGATGTTGAACCAGTCGCCCACGACCGCCGTCGTCGCCGTCGGCCAGGTCTGCTTGATCTGATCGAACACGTGGGTCTTGAGCACCTTCAGGTTCGTGTCGTTCGAGGTCACGCCGTGCTTGTCGGCCCAAAAGCCGGTGAACACCGAGGACCAGCCGGGTCCGCTCACCGTCGCCTGCTTGGTGCCGCCCGCCAGCAAATTGCCATGGAAAGCACCCCCTGCGATCAGTGCCGACATCGCGGGCGTCTGCACGCAGCCCTGGCACTGGATCGCGTCGCCGCGCAGGCCGTCGATGCCGATCAGCATGACGTGTTTGTTGCCCGGCACCGGGTTGGGAATACCCTCGCCGGCAATCAGCGAGTAGTGGTCGTAGGGGTTGCCGGGATAGTCGTTCTTCAGTCCACCCACATCACTGGCGCGCTTGTCACTGAGGTCGCAGCGCTGCTGGGACTTGTAGTAGTCGAAGGATTTGCACCATCCGGAGCGGCTCGCGTCGGTGCACGCGTTGGCGCAATCGCCGGGCGTCACGGCTTGCAGGCTCTCGGTGTTGTGACCGCTGATCGCTGCGTCGGGCGTGCGCATGAAAGGCTTCAGCGGGTCGGGCTTGAGGCTGTAGTGGTCATAGGGATTGTTGGGGTAGTCCGTCTTCAGGCCGCCTATGTCGACCGCGCGCTTGTCGCTGAGGTCGCAACTCATGTTGACCTTGTCGAAATCGAAGGACACGCACCATGCGGCGCGTGGCGCGCCGAGACAGGCCGTGGCGCACGTTTCAGGTGTAACCTGAGTGAGATTTTCGACGTTGTAACCCGAGATCGCAGCATTTGGCGACTGCTCGAATGCATCGAGCGTCGCGGCACTCGCAGGGGCGGTGAGCGCAATCAACAGACACGTCAGTCCGGCGCGAACCAATGCTTTCATGTGATGTTTCCTGATGGTGTGGTGAAGGATGTCGTCGTTTCAATGGCAGCCTGCTCGGCGCGATCCATGTGCTCGAAGTCGTGTTCAAGTGGTTGGGGACTGCGACGCTGCGCGCTGGCGGAACACTCACGTTGTGGCACTGCAGGGTTGCCCGCATGTGTCGCGTGAGACGACCCGTGCTTGCGTAGTTCAAGAGCATCGATGCCAACACGTGAGCGCAGATTGCGAACGCGTCGCCGTGGTCACTCGCCCGAAAGCTGCCGGTGGTATCTGCGGATCCACTTGGCGGCGACTTCGAAGGCCAGGTCTTGATGCAGACGTTCCCCGGCCATGCCAAGTTCGCGTTCATTCCTTGAATCCGAGACCGTGTTTTCGCTGCCGCTTGGAGCGAGGATCGGGACCGCGGCCACGCAGGCCACCGCTGCCGACTTGGTCGCTGATGAAGTCATTGCAGATCCTCGGTGGTTGGTTGCTTGGAGAGTCCATGTGGCGTCGAGATTGCGCGAGCATCTTGTGGACCTCGAACGCGCAAGCGTCATGCGCCAGTGTCGTGCCGCCGCGCGGCAGGGCACGCAGAAGCGCCACTGTGCAGTTGCCGTCAACGACGGATGAACACCGCAATGAAGGCGCTGATGAGGCAACTTGCCGCGACGATGGGGAACACCACCGACGTGTTGCCCGAATGGTCCAGCATCCGGCCGATCAACGGTTCGCCCAGGCCGGCCAGCAGATATGAGAAGAAGTTCATGACGCCGGTTGCCGTGCCGGCGCGCTGGGCGCCCACCAGGTCGGGGCACAGTGCCCAGAACGACGATGCTGGTCCATAGACGAAGAAGCCCGCCAGGAAGAGCAGCCCCAGCCCGAGGATGCTGGTGGGTACGAGATACATGCCCATCGAGGCAACGGCACCCAGCAGCATGTAGAGCACGATGGCCTTGTAACGCGTGGAGCCGAACACCTTGTCGGAAATCCAGCCGTTGGTGAGCGCACCGAAGGCCATGCCCACCGGCAGCGCCACCGAGATCCAGGCGGGATCCATCATCCCGTCGGCGGCCTTGGCCCAGTCCTTGCCGAGGAAGTGCACCGGCACCCAGACGATGAGGCCATACCGTGCGGCGTTCTGGAAGCCGATGGCCAATGCGGCGATCATCAGCCTGGGGTTGCTGAGCACGGCCTTGTAGCGTGACCATGAATTTTCCGCGGGCCCGCTGTTGGTCAGCCCGCCCGGGGGCTTTTGAGGGGTGTTGTCGGCTGCGCCGGTGTCGGGTGACTTGAAACCCAGATCTTCCGGACGCTCACGGGCAATCAGGTAGAAGGCGATGCCGCCGACCAGCATCAGCAGCACCGGCAGTCGGAAGATCCATCGCCATTCGAGGTGCAGCACGTTGATGACGATGATCGAGGTCACGAAAGACAGCACCGAAGCGCAACCGGCGGCAAACACGTAGAAACCGTAGACCTTGCCGCGCTCGCTCGCGCCCCACCAGTTCGACAGCAGCCGGCTGCCCGGCGCCCAGCCCAGGGCCTGGAAATAGCCGTTGATGCCCCAGGGAACGGCCAGGCTCTTGAAGCCCACCGCGAAGCTGACGATCCAGTTGGCCGCGCACGAGAGGATGGCGCCTGCCGTCATCACGCGACGTCCGCCGAATTTGTCGCCCAGGTTGCCGTTGATGGCCTGGCCGATGGCATAGCACCACAGCAACGAGGTCGAGGCCCAGCCCAGCACCTCTTTCGAAAGCCCGAACTCCTTCTGGATGCCCGGGATCGCGAAGCCGAAGGTCTGCCGTCCTGTGTAGAAGAAGAAGTAGCAGAACATGGCCGCGAGCAGCATTCGCCACTGCGCCTTGCGAAACGAGTTATCGAGCGGCGATACGTAGGTGCCTGCCGTCAAGGTCTGGTTGGCTATCTGCATTTTTGTCTCCGTTGATTTACCGACTGATTCCCCGGTGCCGGTTCTTTGCCGACATGTCTGGTTGGGAAAGCTTGGATGGCTAGGCGGCCATCGGCGCGCCGATGAAGTTCTTTCCGCGCGCGCCCTCCATGGCGCGCGCAATCATGGCTGCCGCCTCGGCGTCTGCAACGCCGTAGTCGGAGAATTCGGTCTTGACGCCCAGGCCGTTGAGGAAGTCTCGCAAGCGCTGCTTTGCGGCCGAGAGGTCGGGCCCGAACACGCGCTGCAGCGTAAGGTCGCGGTCTGCCGACTTGGCCCAGGCCTTCTCGAGCACGATCGGCAGCGTGAAAGAGCAAGCGATGCCGTGTGGCAAGCCGTGGCGCAGCGTCATCTCGTACGAGATGGAATGTGCGAGCGCCGTCTTTGTGTTGGAGAAGGCCATGCCGGCCTTGAGCGCGGCCAGCGCCATGTGCTCGCGCAGGTCGAGATTGCCCAGGTCCCTCAGCAGCGCTGGCAGGCAGGTGAAGATGTCCTGTATCGCCGAAACGGCAAAAGTGTCGGAAACCGGATTGGCATTCACGTTCCAGATCGACTCCAGTGCGTGCGAAAGCGCATCGAGCCCCGTCGACACCGTAGTTCCCGCCGGGACCGTGGTCATGAGCTCGGGATCGACGATGGCAGCCTCAGGCCAGGTCATGTCCAGGTGCAGCGAGTACTTCTTCTGGTTGCCGGCGTCCCAGATCGTTGCCCAGGGAGTCACTTCGCTGCCGGTGCCGGCGGTGGTGGGCACGGCGATCAGCGGTTTGACGCTTGTCGGAGTGAAGGGCTGGCCCGTGGCAAGCAGGCCCACGAGCTCATGGAATTTCCCGCCCGCCGTGCCGACCATCAGCGCCTTCGCCGTGTCGATGGCGCTGCCTCCTCCCACTGCGACGATCGCGTCGCACGAGGCGCCTTCGCTCCAGAATTTGTTGTACAGGGCCTCGAGTTGCTCGACGTCGGGGTTGGGACGCACGTCTTCGACAACGCCGACCAGGCTGTCTTTCAGCAGTCCCTCAAGTCGCGCGATGAGACCGAGGCCGCGGGCCTCTGGAAAAGTGACGAGCACGACCCGACGGCCGTGGAGAATTGCTGGCAGCCGCTCGAGGCTGCCTCGGCCACTATGGATCGAAACGGGGTTGTGATAAGTGTGGGGCATCGAAATGGTCTCCGTGTGGGATGTATTCATCAGCGCCGCGCGACTTCGCGTATTGGCATTGGGCGCAGTGTCTGGGCGAGGCGGTGCGTCGTCCAATCGCATTTGCGGTGCGCGCCTGGTCCAAAACCGATGGATCGCCGAGCGCGCCTCGAAGTGAAGACCCTGACGACGCGACGTGATGGGCGTTGCATAGGGAAAACACGGGTAAGCGCGCATGCACTGCGCGATCGCGTGTGAGAGTCTCGCTGGCATCCCTCGCATTTGTTCCGCGGACAGCCTTGACATGTTTCACCAGTACTACAAATCGATCCGTTGCTTCCACGCCGTCGCCAAGACGGGAGGGTTCACTGCAGCGGCGCAGTACTTGCACATCGGGCAGCCCACCGTCACTGATCAGGTCAAGGCGCTCGAGACGCGCTTCAATGTCGAGCTCTTCCTGCGTGGTGGGCGAGGCGTGAAACTCACTGCCGCAGGTGAGCGGCTCTATGCGATCACGCAGGGACTGTTCGGTCAGGAGGAAGAGGCGCTCCAGTTTCTCCAGAGCGTGCATAAGCTCAAGGCGGGGCTGGTCCGCGTCGGCGCGGTGTCGCCGCCTATCGCGCTGGAGCTTGCGCGCACCTTTCGACAGGCGTATCCATCGATCGAACTTACGGTTTCTATTGGCTCGGAGAAGTCGACGCTGCAGGGCTTGCAAGACTTCGACATCGATGTGGGCATCGTTGCTGAACCTCCGGGCGTCGAGGGGCTGCACATCGTGCACTACCGCAGCGAGCGCATCGTCGCAGTCGTGCCGCAGGCCCATCCATGGGCGAAGCGAACCAGCATCGCCACCGGCGACATCCAGGGTGAGGCGCTGATCTTGCGTGAACCCGGCTCGAAGACAAGACACCGGGTGGAGCGTGCATGCGAGCAGGCCAATGTGCCGCTCGACTGCATCATGGAGATCAACAGCCGCGAAGCCATCCTGCATGCGGTTGCCAATGGCATGGGCGTGAGTTTCGTCACCCAAGTGGAGTTCATTCCCTTGCCCGGCTTGGCTGCAGTGGTGGTTGATGACGAGCAACTGTCGATCAATTACTCGCTGTGTTGCCTCGAGGTGCGCAGTCAGAGACCGCTGATCAAGGCCCTCTTCGACGTCGCTCTTCGCTGACAAGTCCTACCGCATCGCATGCTGGAAGCACCCGGGGTGTCGCTCGTCGGGAAGCCGCGACGCTCAGGAGATCTACCAAGGCTATGCGAGTGCCATATCGGACATCGTGATGCTGTCGCTGGGCACCGGCGTCAATCCGGCGGGGGTGCCGACCGGCGCCGTGTCCAACCCTCTGGACTGGGCGTCACGCATTGGCTGTGGCCGTTCAGCAATGGTGTGGTCCCGGCCACGGCACTGCTCAACCTCACGATAGATGCATGACCTGCTGCGTCTCGACCGAAATCAGAAGCGGCCGGAACGCGCAAATCTCCTACTTCCTCGGCGTCCGGCGGCGCGCAGTCTTGGCGCATCTTCCTATCGAGGCAAAGAGATCATGGCAACCAGTAGCATCCTCGGCGGCGAGCACGCGCCCGTCACACCGAAGGGCACCGATGCGGAGAGCCTCGGGCCGAGTGACTCCAGCGACAGCGGCAGCGACGCATCGGGCGACAACCGCGCGGCGGCCGAAGGCGGGGTCGAAACCCCCACCAATGCCGACATACTCCCGGACCGCGTAGGTGTCCTCCCGGATGCCGCGGCCGAGGCGGAGAGCTCGGTGGACGACCCGGAGGCACTCAGCGCGCAGGACCTGGCCGACGAAGTCGCAGCCGATGGAGAAGGCGAAGAGGAAGAGGGCGGGGAGGGCCGAGAGGGCGAAGGCGAAGGTCGCCAGCAGCGCTGATGCCTTCCACCCGCGCCCCTGCCGCCACCAGAGCCACCAGACAGTGGCCATCGTCCAACCCGCTGAACCGCACCTTGCGCCGCGTGTTCGGGCACACCCGGCTGCGCGCCGGCCAGGCCGAAGTCATCGAGCGGGTCATGCAAGGGCGGTCCACCCTCGCCGTGATGCCCACGGGCGCGGGAAAGTCGCTGTGCTACCAGTTGCCGGCGCTGCTGCTCGAGGGACGCACGGTGGTGATCTCCCCGCTGATCGCGCTAATGAAGGACCAGTGCGACAGGCTCAGAGCCTTGGGGATCCAGGCGATCCAGGTCAACAGCGCCCTTTCCGCGGACGAGCTCGCTGCGGCCGAAACGGCACTGAGCGATGGCAGCGCGCGCATCGTGCTGACCACACCCGAGCGGCTCGCCGATCACGCCTTCCTGGAGCAGCTCGCGGCCCATCCTGTGGCCCTGGTGGCGGTGGACGAGGCGCACTGCATCTCGCAATGGGGCCATGACTTTCGGCCGGCCTTCCTCGACATCGGCCCTGCCATCCGGGCGCTGGGCACTCCCACCGTGCTGGCGCTCACCGCAACGGCCGGGTCGGAGGTCGCCGCCGACGTGATGAAACACCTCGCGATCCCGCGCGGGGGATTGGTCGAGACGGGCGCCTATCGCGCCAACCTGCACTTCGCGGTGGAGCAGATGCAGCAGGAGGAGGATCGCCAGCGGCGCGTCGTGGAACTGGTGCAGCAGGAAGCCGGCAGCGGCATCGTCTATGCCGCCACGGTGAAGGCCGCCGAGCAGGCCTTCGAGCTTCTGCGCGCGCGGAACGAGTCGGTCGCGATCTATCACGGCAAATTGGGAACGCGCGAGCGCGGAGAAGCACAAGAGCGTTTCATGAGCGGCGCGGCGCGGGTGATGGTGGCGACCAACGCGTTCGGCATGGGCATCGACAAGCCCGACATTCGCTTCATCGTTCACTGCCAGATGCCGTCGAGTCTTCACGCCTACTACCAGGAAGCGGGGCGTGCCGGCCGCGATGGGCAGCGCGCACGCTGTGTGCTGCTCTTCCAGCCTAAGGACCGGGTGATCCAGCAGTTCTTTCTGGCTGGAAAGTATCCCCAGCTCGAGGACCTCGATGCGGTCTATCGCCAGTTGCTCGCCACGCCGCCTGTGGACGAAGGCTGGACCTCATCCAGCCTCCTCGATGCACTGGATCGCCCTCGCAGCAAAATGCAGGCCGCTGTGGCCTTGCTGCGGCAGGCAAAGTTGCTGCGCATCGGCCGGCGAGGAGAGATGGCACTTCGACAGAAGGCCGCCTCGCGCGTCGATCTGAGCACGATGCTCGACGCCTACAAGGAGCGCCGGCTGCAGGACCGGCAGACGCTCGAGCGCATGCTGTCGTACGCGCAGACGGGGCAGTGCCGCTGGCAACTGCTGCTGGCCGAACTGGACCCCTCCGCCGAGGCGAAGCGCTGCGGCACATGCGACAACTGCCATCGTATTGCAGCCCATGAGGCCACGCTGGCGCAGCCGATCCTCGTGGGCACGCCGTCGACAACGGCGGCTGCGGCCGCTGCTGCGAGCCCTCAGGCGAAGGCGCGCGCACGCAAACCGGTGCTTTTCGCCGAAAGCGATCCGGTCCAGGTCAGGCGTTTTGGTGCGGGCGTCGTCGTCGCCTCGACGGAGGGATCCGTCACGGTGGCTTTCGAGGATGGCACCCAGCGCTGCATCCATCCGGACTACGTCACCCGTCGTCGCATGCCGCGAAAGTCGGCGAGCTCCGATTCCGAGATCGAGACTGGTGGCCTCTTGGCCAGCCGTGCGTCGGCGCGCGCCCTGGCCAAAAGTAAGCATGCCGGCTTGAGTGCCTCTGCAAGATGGAGTCAGCCCGGCTGAGCGGCTCGACCTGAGCGATAGGTCGCCTCGGATCGTGGGCTCGAAAGCATGGCAACACTGAGCTCAGGTGGGGCCTCGGGACGCTGTCTCCTGGGACGGCGTGAGCCTTGCCCGCCGCCACAGAACCCTGGCCAGCAGAACAACGAGGAAAACCCGCGGCAAAAAGAAGACCCGCCGAAGCGGGCCAAGCGGGCAGCCGTGGAGCGAGGAGGGAGGGGAGAGATTGATTGCTCGTGGACGAATTGCAGAACGTTTGTATTCGTTTGATTGTGGTGAACCGGCAGGGCGCGATGCAGTTGCAGGTGGAGGGCATGCGCCGAACAGCCGATCAATCCAACCCTTGAAGGCGCAAGGCTCAACCCCTATGTTCCCGCCACAAACAAACTGTTGAGGAGTTGCAATGCCGATGGACTTCCTTCGACGCATCGAGGAGGCTTCTTTGCCGTTGGCCATCCACGACCAGGCCGACATCGAGTGCGCAGCCGTGTTGGTTGCGGCCAAGCTGATCGAGGCAAACCTTCCTGAGCCCGGGGGCATCGCCGATCGCCCCGGCGTGATCTTGCACATCACCGCGCTGGGGCGCGCGGAGCTCAATCGATTACGCGAGGGCCGGTGACGAAGGGGGCCCACGCCAAGCCACGTCGAATGCGCATGACATCACCCGCCGCAGGCGGGCGCATACATCAACTCGTCGCAGGAGAGCGATGAATCGATGGGTCACATTCCTTTGGATGCTGTGGGAGCGTCAATAGTCCCAGATGATCGGTACCCAGCGAAACGCCTCGCCATCAACCGCGACGTGGCCCAGCGAGGGGAACGGCAGGTGGGCGGCGACCAGTAGCCCGCCGGTTTGCGCCAGTTCCTGGAAAAGGCGCATACGGACGCGAGCAGCCTCCTCGGGGTCGTGCTCGAAACCGTTTTGCCAGTCGGGGTGATCGAATCCGACCGGAAACACGGCGTCGCCGGCGAAAGTCAGCCGTTCACCGCCTGACACCAGGTCGACCACGCTGTGCCCAGGAGTGTGGCCGCCGGTGTGGCGAACGATGACACCCGGCGCAACTTCACGCGTGTCCTCGAAGGTCTGCAGCTTGTCGCGGTATTCCTCGTAGAAGCTCTTGGCAGTCGACCGCAGCACCTCGGGCACCGGGTTCGGCATGACGGTGCGAGTGAAGTCGGGCGAGGTCCAGAACTTGACCTCGGCCGCGGAGACATGAATGCGCACGTCCGGGCGCAGGCGCTCCTTGACGCCCGGAACCAGCAGCCCGCCCACGTGGTCCATGTGCATGTGAGTCAGGATCACATCGGTGACGGACTCGAGCGCGATGCCGGCGGCTTCGAGTCGCTGGGGGAACTGACCGGCACGCGGGAAGCCCGAGAACTGACCGCCCAGACCAGCGTCGATGAGGATGGTCTGGTCGCCGCTGCGGGCCACCATCACGTTCAGCGGCCAGTCGTACTTGTCGGGTGGCATGAACATGTCGCTGAGCCAATTCGCAAGATCGGCGGGGGCTGCATTGGTGGCCATCGTCGAAGTAGGCAGCGGCAGCACGCCGTCGCTGACCACCAGCGCATCGATCTCGCCGACTTTCAAGGCATAGCGGGACGGCACAAGCTCTTCCAACTTCTTGGTACCCGATTGCTGGGTTTCATCTAGGGAAAACATGGCGGAATCTCCAAAAGAGGTAGCTCGATCACTCGAGCCGAGCCAGCCCGGGGCTGGCAGGACGTGCCGTTCAACAGTGGGGTTGTCGGGCGCGGATCACGACACGAGGCCGCATGTCGCCAAGAGTAGGCAGGACAGGACCGAGGCGGTAGGCATGCACAAGGGCACACGGTGGTGACTGAAACGCACCAAACATGTCATCCTCAGGTTGCGGATTCTTGCGCCGAACGCGTAGCCAGTCCCAGCGCGTTCGCAACGCCCGCGCCGTAGGCCGCATCCGCTCTGGCGCAGTTGTCGACGTGCCTGCGCTTGATGAACTCCGGTGCATCACCCATGGCCCTTGCGGTGTTCTCGAACAGCACCAATTGCTGCGAAGGCGTCATCAGACGGAACAGGTCACCGGGCTGCTTGAAGTAGTCGGCGTCGTCTTCGCGAAAGTTCCAGAAGTCGGCATCGCCGCGCAGCCTGAGGGGAGGCTCGCGATAGCCGGGCTGTTCCTGCCACTGGCCGAAGCTGTTGGGCTCGTAGTGGGGCAGGCCGGCGTAGTTGCCGTCGACGCGTATCGCGCCGTCCCGATGATTGCTGTGCACGGGGCATCGCGCGGCGTTCACCGGGATCTGGTGGTGGTTCACGCCCAGCCGGTAGCGCTGCGCGTCGGAATAGGCAAACAGGCGCGCCTGCAGCATCTTGTCAGGGGACACCCCGATGCCCGGGACGAGGTTGTTGGGCGCGAAGGCGCTTTGCTCCACGTCGGCGAAGAAGTTCTCCGGATTGCGATTGAGCTCCATGATGCCCACCTCCACCAGGGGGTAATCCTTCTTCGGCCAGACCTTGGTGAGATCGAAGGGGTGGTACGGCACGCTTTCGGCATCGGCCTCGGGCATGATCTGGATGTACAGCGTCCATCGGGGGAAGTCCCCGCGTGCGATCGCATCGAAAAGATCGCGCTGGTGGCTCTCGCGGTCCGCACCCACGAGGCTCGCGGCCTCGGCATCGGTGAGGTTCCTGATGCCCTGCTGCGTCTTGAAGTGGAACTTGACCCAGAAACGCTCGTCGCGCGCGTTGACGAAGCTGTAGGTGTGCGAGCCGAAGCCGTGCATGTGGCGGTAGCTCGCCGGAATGCCGCGGTCGCTCATCACGATGGTGACCTGATGAAGTGCTTCGGGCAGCAGCGTCCAGAAGTCCCAGTTGTTGGTGGCGCTGCGCATGTTCGTGCGCGGGTCGCGCTTCACGGCCTTGTTGAGGTCGGGAAACTTGCGCGGATCGCGCAGAAAGAACACGGGCGTGTTGTTGCCCACCAGGTCCCAGTTGCCTTCCTCGGTATAGAACTTGAGCGCGAAGCCGCGGATGTCGCGTTCGGCATCGGCCGCGCCGCGTTCGCCGGCCACGGTGGTGAAGCGCGCGAACATCTCTGTTTTCTTGCCGACGGCGCCGAAGAGCCTGGCGCGGGTGTACCGGGTGATGTCGTGCGTGACGGTGAAGGTGCCGAATGCGCCCGAGCCCTTGGCATGCATGCGACGCTCGGGAATGACCTCGCGGTTCAGGATGGCGAGCTTCTCGATGAGCCAGACATCCTGCATGAGCAGCGGGCCGCGCGGTCCGGCCGACAGGCTGTTCTGGTTGTCGGCCACGGGCGCGCCGAAGGCGGTGGTCAGAGGAGTCTTGTTCGACTGCTCGGGTGGGGTGTTCATGGAAAGACTCTTGTCGTTGGTGTTCACTGTCTTTCCACTCTAAGAATCTTCCGCGCGTGCCTGCATCTGCCGTTGGGTAGAGGTCGCGGCACACGATGGGAGGGTGCGTCTAAACCTCTGATGAGCTAGGCGGAGGGCACTCGCCCTGCATCTCCAGGACGGTTCGTCCAGTGAATGTTTTCGTCTACCATGAAGGCAGCAGATGAGCCGCTCGAATCCCTCCGTCGCACCGCGAACCACCCATGCAAGAACGCGCCGCTGAGTCGCCCGAACGGACTGATCTGGCGGAGGTTCGCTGGCGTTTCGGCCCCTTCATCCTCAAGGAAATGCAGCGCCGGCTCGAGCGCTCGGGTGAATCGGTGCGGCTCGGCCCCCGCGCTTTCGACCTGCTGCTTCAGCTCATCAAGCGGCCCGGCGAATTCATTGGCAAGGATGAGCTGCTCTCGGCGGTCTGGGCGGGCGTGGTGGTCGAGGAGTCCAGCGTGCGCGTTCACATGTCGATGCTTCGAAAGTCGCTGGGGCGGCCGGGCGAAGGAGACGGTTGCGAGGAGTGGATCTCCAACGTGCCCCAGCGGGGCTATCGATTCAACGCCAGGGTGCATCGCGAGTCGCTCGATGCCGTTGAAGCGCCGCCGCCTTTCCCGGCTCCTTCTTCTTTTGCCAAACCGCCGGCCCGGTTGACCGAACTGGTCGGTCGTGAAGCCGATGTGCAGAGCATCCTCTCAGCGCTCGAGGCCAACCGATTGGTCACCATCGTCGGCACGGGAGGCATCGGAAAAACCAGCGTCGCGATCCATGCTGCGGAGCGTTATCAGCTGCAGCGCGCTGCGCCGACGGCGTTTGCCGATCTTTCGTCATTGATTTCGCAGGACCACGTGCCAGGCACTCTGGCGCGATCGGTGGGGGCCGCCGCCGACATGCCCGACACCTTGCAGGCCATCGTCCAGTGCCTCGCCGGACAGAAGGTGCTCTTGCTGATCGACAACTGCGAGCACGTCATCGACGTGCTTGCGCCACTGATCAACGAGCTGCTGATCGCCTTGCCAGAACTGCGCATCCTGGCGACCAGCCGCGAGTCGATCCGCGTGACGGCCGAGTACGTCGTGCGACTGCCGCCGCTGGCGGTTCCTGATGCGGAAACCGTGCCTCTCGCCAAGGCCTTGAAGTGGTCGTCGGTCCGGCTGCTGGTCGAGCGCGCCAAGGCCGCGGGCGCAGGCATGTTCAATGAAGCGCATGCCCCTCTGCTGGCCCGGATCTCGCGGCAGGTCGATGGCATCCCGCTGGCCATCGAACTGGTGGCTGCCCGCCTTGGAGTGCAGTCGGTCGGCGATCTGGCGCGCACGCTGGACGATCACATGCGGCTGTATGCCATCGCCAATCGGGCCGTCTCGGCGCGCCACCGCACGCTGGCCGCCGCGCTCGACTGGAGCATCGCGCTGCTTGACGAGACGGAACTGCGGTTCTTCCGCCGGCTGTCGGTGTTCCGGGGGCGCTTCGACGTGGCCGCGGCACTCGGCGTCAACGCCGACATGGATGGCGATGTCGCGTTCGACGCGCTGATCTCGCTGACCAACAAGTCGCTGATCTTCTTCGACACCAGCGACAGCGTCTCGCCCTATCGCCTGCTGGACACCACGCGCAGCTACGCGAGCGCACTGCTCGAGGGCAGCGACGAGCACGCGGCCATGCTTCGGCGTCATGCGTCGTACATGCTCGACGTGATGAAGACCGCCACGGCGGAACTGGCGCAACTGGCCGAGCAGGCCTGGGGCGAGCGCTACGCGTACAGCCTCGACGACGTTCGCTTCGCGTTGGAGGTCTGCCTGGTGCGGCAGCCCGACGCCGGGTTGGGCGCGGCGCTGGTCATCGCGTCGATGCCCCTGTGGTTCCACCTCTCGCAGGTGGCCGAATACCGCGACAGGGTCGCTGCGGCGCTCACGCTGGTGGAGCAGCAACCCGAGCCCGATCTGGAGAGTGCTACCTGGTTGAGAACCGCCTTGATCACGGCACTGCTGAACACCCGGGGCTCGAACGACGACCTGAATGCCGTCTGTGATCAGGCGCTGGCGGGTGCGCTGGCGCTCAAGATGCCGGTGCTGGAGCTGCGCGCACGCTGGGGCCGCTGCACGCACGACATGTTTCGCGGGGAGTACGCCGCGGCTCTGCGGCACTCGCAGCCTGTTCTCGCGCTTGCCCAGTCGGGGGAGGACCCGGCGGCGCTCATCCTTTCCCACCGCGTGAGCGCGATGGCCAATCATTTCTGCGGCAAGTTCGATGTGTCCCGACAGCACAGCGAGGCGTCGATCGCCATCTCCGCCGGCGCCGGGCGCACGCATGCCAACATGCTCGGACCGGATGCGAGCGTGGCGGCAATGGCGGTGCTGTGCCGCACATTGTGGGTGCAAGGCGATACAGCCAACGCGCTCGAGGTTGCCCAAGCCGCCGTTTCCAGGGCCGAGTCGCTGGCCAATTCCCTCTCGGTGTGCTCCGCGCTGTACGGCGCCTGTCCTGTCGCGCTTTGGTCTGGCGAGACGGAGCTGGCTCGCCGCTGGGTCGCATTGATGATGGAGGAGGCGCAGCGCCGCGGGTTGCTGGGCTGGCTCCGGTACGCCGAATGGTTCCAGCAGGGACTGCAACTCGCGACGACCGGCGATCGGCATCCGCTCGTGCAGGAAGTGTCTGCAAGGTTCGCCACCTATGACGCACCGCGCAGGGAAATGCTCGTGACGTTCTGCCCCGATTGGTTCGACGACCAGTTGATCGAGCGGCTCGCGCAAGGCGAGGGCCTGTGGTGCGCCGCGGAGGTCTGGCGCGCCGCGGGCTGGCGCAGCGAGCGCCGTGGCATGACGGACGAAGCCGAGGGCTTCTACCTGCGCGCCATCGAGACGGCCAGGCAGCAGGGCGCGAAGGGCTGGGAATTGCGCGCCGCGCGCAGCCTGGCCAGCATGCGGGCCGGCCTGAACCCCGAGCAGCAGGCAGAGCGAGGGCGCGACGGTACGGACGGTCGCCCTATGCCCATGCCCGAAAGCCCGAGTCGGCCAGGCGACGCGCCAGATAGGCCGCAGCCTGGTCGTGGTCGTAGAAGCGGCCGTTCCGGGTGAACCCGGACTGCACCGACGTCTTCAACGACAGCGCCTTGCCGGTGACCGACCGCGCGACGACCACCTCGTCGGGCAGGCCGTCGATCGTGTGGACTGGCGCGAGCCGGCCGTCGGCAAAGCGCGCGGCGTAGACACGACCCGTTTCCGTGTTGCGGAAGGCCGGCCGGAATCCGAACGAACGATGTTCGGAGACGACACCGCCGCCGTCCTGGCGGGCTTCCTGCTCGAGGATCGATGGATGCATGTGCTCACCCCGTGATCGATGTTGCGGAATGTCGTGACACGTGGGAGTCGATGCTAGGCAGGCGATGCATGGTGCGGAAGGCTGCTCTGCCGCATCGCGGTGTTTCCAGCCAGGCAACTGTGAGGGCGCGAACACCCTGGTGAGCGCGAACCTGCCCGCGTGCCATTGATGCTGGCTGCGCAACCCGCTGGTTCCCGAAACCGGCCTACCGGTCGACGCTCCGGCTCCATAGCATGAGCGCCCAGCAGTACCGCAGGTCAGAGCCGAAAGTTGGCGATGGCTGCCTGCATTGCGCGCACTCGGCCGCGTCCTCCTTCAAGAAAGAATCTCATGCCCATCGATGACCGAGAGCCGCCCGCGCGGCGTCTTTTCCTGCGCCGGCTCGGCGGCGCGTCCGGCGCGGCGCTTGCGGCGCCCATGCTGCTTGGCGGCGCCGGCACTCCACCTGCTCCGGCGCAAGACGCCGCAGCCCGCGACGCTGAAAAGTCCCGCGAGTCAGGCTACCTGTCGCTAGGGCCCCGGGAGGCAGCCTGTGTCGAGGCCCTGGTCAACATGATGTGTCCAGCCGACTCGCTCACGCCGAACGGCGTCGATTGCGGCCTACACATCTACATCGACCGACAGTTGGCCGGTGCCTGGGGGCGCGGCGACCGGCTCTACCGGCAAGGCCCGTGGCGACCCGGCAAGCCGCAGCACGGCTCGCAGTCGCCATTGACGCCGGAGGAGCAGTTCAAGGCCGGCGTCGCCGCATTGAACCGGGAGATCCGTCGGCGCATGGGCAAGGCCATCGAACAACTCACCCCCACCGAGCTCGACGGGCTGCTCCAGGACGTCGCGGCCGGCCGGTGGGACGACGAACGTTTCGCGCTCGGCGAGTGGTTCGACAACTGCTTCTATCCGCTGTTCGTGCAGGCCTGTTTCGCGGACCCGCTCTACGGCGGCAACCGCGACAAGGTTTTCTGGCGCGCAGTCGGCTACCCGGGGCTGCCGGCCTTGCACGCACGCAATGTCGTGGAGTATCGCGGCCGGCCCTATCCAGGCGCAGCGGCGCCGCAGTCGATCGAGGACTTCAGCTGAAGGCGGATGCCATGACACTCAAGAAGCTACCCAGGCGCACCGTCGTTTTCGTCGGCGGCGGCCTCACCGCGGGCCTTGCCGCGCGGCAACTGATGAACACCGGCATCGACGTGCTCGTGCTCGAACGCGGCGGCGATCTCGCCGGCAGTGCCGCCGCGACCTTGCCCAACCAGCGCGACGAGTTGCGCTGGGGCGTACGCAATGGCCTGGTGCAGAACTGGGCCACTGAGACTTACACGCTGCGCCACGCAGCCAGCGAGCAGGCCCTGCCTATCCGCCGCATGGAGGCCTTCCTCCCCGGGGACGGCATGGGCGGCGCGGCCAACCACTGGAACGGGCAGACCTGGCGCTGGGCGGAATACGACCCCGCGCTGCGCACCCACCTCGAGAGCCGTTATGGCAAGGCGGCCATACCCCGCGAGATGACGGTCCAGGACTGGGGTGTCAGCTACGCGGAGATGGAGCCCTATCACGACCTCTTCGAGCGCCTCTTCGGCATCGCGGGGCAGGCGGGCAACATCGGCGGACAGCTCGTCGATGGCGGCAATCCTTTCGAGGCACCGCGCCAGCGGGGCTTTCCGCAGCCGCCGCTGGAGATCCTGGAGTCGGGCAGGATCTTCCAGGCCGCCGCGCAGAGTCTGGGCTACAAGCCTTTTCCGCTGCCCGCGGCCAACTCGCCGCGTGCCTACACCAATCCGGATGGAGTGAACCTGGCGCCGTGCCAGTACTGCGGCCATTGCGAGCGCTTCTTCTGCGAGGCCAACGCCAAGGCCAGCCCTGCGGTATTGCTCTATCCAATGCTGCAGAAGCACCGAGACTTCGAGATTCGGCTGCACGCACAGGTGACCGGCATCGACTACGACCGCACCGCCAGGCGCGTGACCGGCGTGCGGTTCATCGACCTCGAGACGGCGCAGGAGTATGAACAGCCGGCCGACGTCGTCGTGCTCTCCGGCTTCACGATGACGAACACCAGGCTGCTCCTCGCGAGCGGCATCGGCAAGCCCTACGACCCGAAGACCGGCAAGGGCGCGGTGGGCAAGAACTTCTGCTACCAGGTGATGTCTTCCGTGCCCGTTTTCTTCAAGGACCGCTGGATCAACCCCTTCATGGCCACGGGCGCTTCGCAGATGGTGGTGGATGAGTTCAATGGCGACAACTTCGACCACACCGGCCTGGGCTTCTTCGGTGGCGGCTACATCTACGCGAACGTGACCAATGGCCGCCCGATCAATTCGCGTCTTCTGCCGGCCGGAACGCCGCGCTGGGGCACCGCCTGGAAGCAGGCCAACGCGGACTGGTACGCGCACGCCTTCAACGTGGCCGTGCACGGAAGCAACTACCCGCACCGCGAGAACTACCTCGACCTCGATCCGGTCTACCGCGACGCCTACGGCCAGCCCTTGCTGCGAATGACCTTCAATTTCCACGACAACGACCACCGGATGAGCGAGTACGTGACAGGCAAGGCTGCGGGCATCGCGCGCGCCATGGGCGCCACCATCGTCGGCGCGCCCCAACCACGGCGCGGCGACTTCGACGCGAGGCAGTACCAGACCACGCACACCACCGGTGGGACCATCATGGGCGTCGATCCCGCAACGAGCGTGGTGTCTCCCCGGCTGCAGCACTGGGATGCGCAGAACCTCTTCGTGGTCGGCGCTTCGGTCTACGCGCACAACGCCGGCTACAACCCCACAGGGCCGCTCGCGGCGCTGGCGCTGCGCCTGGGCGACGACCTCGTGCGCTATGCCCGCCAGCCGCGGATGTTGTGAGCGGCGGCCGCGTGGCTCAGGCCCCGATATGCCTGGCCCGGCCTACCGAGAGACCCAGCGCGCACATCGCGATGCAAAGCACCGTACAGACCACGAGCGGCGTGGTCCAGCTCCCCGAGGACTCGTGAAGAAAACCGATGAATGTCGGACCGACAGCCGCGAGCAGGTAGCCGATACATTGCGACATGCCCGAGAGCGAAGCCGCGATCTTCTGGTTGGTTGCACGCAGCCCTACGAAGGCGAGGCTCAGGATCAGTGCGGCGCCCATTCCCATGCCGAACGCGAAGACCCAGAGAGGTGCCAGCGCAGGCATCGCGAGCAGGCCGACAAGGCCGATGGCGCTCAACGCCGGGGATGCGAAGGAGATCCAGCGCTGGTCGGGCATGCGCTGCAGCAGCGGCATCAGCAGCAGCGCGGGAATGGCGCCGGCCAGCTGCATCCATCCGTGCAGCGCGCCTGCACGTGCACTCGAATCTCCGACCTCCTGAAGGATCGACGGCAGCCACGCGATGGCGGCGAAATGGATGAAGCAGGTCAGCCCGAGGTAGGCGGCGACCTGCCAAGCCAGCGGAGCTTTCCATACCGACGCACCCGGTGCCTCCGTCGCGAGGCCGGGCGCCGAGGTCGTGCGAAGACGCAGTTGTGGAAGCCACAAGATGGCGGCGGCCAGCGGAAGCACAGCGACGCTGCCCAGCGAGGCCTGCCATCCGGCACCGAGCGCCTGGTCCAGCGGGACGGCGACGGCGGACGCCAGGCCGGCGGCGGTGATCATCGCCAGCGCATAGCAGGCCGTGAGCCTGGCCACGTGCGTGGGAAAGTCGCGCTTCAGCAGGCTGGGCAGCAGCACGTTGGCGACGGCGATGGCGCTGCCGATGACGCAGGTGCCAGCGTACAGCGCGGGCGTGGTACCCGCCGACCGCACGGCAATGCCGGCGATCAGCAGGACAACAGCCGCGAACAGCACGCGCTCCAGGCCGAAGCGATGCGCAACGCCGGCCGCGAAGGGCGAGACCACGGCGAACGCGAACAGCGGCAGCGTGGTCAGCAGGCCGGCCGCGGAGGCGCTGAGCGCGAAGCTCGCGCGGACAGGTTCGAGCAGCGGGCCCAGCGCGGTGATCGGTGCGCGCAGGCTCGCGGCGGTGCACAGGATGCCGATGAGCAGCAGCGCAGAATGTTGCGAGGAGTGCACCTGTGATGTCGAGGAATGCATGGTGTTGGAAGTGATGCTGTGTTGCTTTTGAATCTAGCGACGGCGCCCTTCTCGAGATGACGGCCGACCGACAGAAAATTCGCGAATCCGGTCAAAATGAAAAACGTGAGTCCCCACCGAACAGGCCCCTGGAACTTCGAGTTCGACAAGATGGATGCCGACGTGGCGGCTTGGCGGATCCGTACCCATGGACGCGCCGAAGCGCTCGCGACTCACACGCATGCGCAGGGGCAGTTGGTGATGGTGCTGCGTGGCGCCATGACCTGCGAGGTACCTGGCGCGATGTGGATGGCGCCCGTCCACGGCGGGCTCTGGATTCCAGGCAACGTGCCACATGGAAACCGCGTGACGACCGATGCGGATGTGTGCTTTCTGTTCGTGGCGAGTGACGCCGCAGACATGCCGCGGGACTGCTGCGCAGTGGGCATCTCGCCCCTGCTGCGAGAACTCATCCTCCATCTGGCCACGCGGCCCGGGGGCGATGTGCCTGACGGCGAGATCGGGCGCCTGCATGCCGTGGTGCTCGACCAGCTCGTGCGCATGCCCGCGGAGCCGATGCACTTGCCGGTGTCCGACGAGCCGCGCCTGCGCAGGCTCGTCACGGGGTTGATGGCCGACCCCGCCGACCGCGCCACCGCCACGCAGTGGGCATCGCGCCTTGCGATGAGCGAGCGCACCTTCGCACGGCTGGTCCGGCACGAGACGGGCATGTCCTTCGGCCGATGGCGCCAGCGGCTGCAGCTGATCGTGGCGTTGCAGTGGCTGTCTTCGGGGCAGTCGGTGCAGCAGGTGGCCGTCGACCTGGGCTACGACTCTGTGGGTGCGTTCATCGCGATGTTCAAGAAGGCGATGGGCAAGCCGCCGGCGCGCTACCTCGCCGAACAGCGCCTTGCGCACGGCCGGTGAGCTTGCCCCACTGCTTACCTCACCGGAATGAAGAAGTCGACGCCCTTGTCCTTGATCAGTGTCACAGTGAATCGGGCCGGCTGCGTGCTGCTCGCGTTGCGCCCGACGGTGTGGATGTCGTTCGGCCCCTCGTAGAAGGTCTGGCCCTTGGTGAGAGTGACTTCCTTGCCGCCCTTGACGCCCATGACGATCGATCCCTCTAGCACGTACACGAACGCGTGCGCATCGTGCTTGTGGACGGGATCGACCGCGCCCGGGGGGTACTCGACGCTGATCATCAGCACTTCCTTGCCGGGAATGTTGGGCAGGTCGTGTGTCAGCAGCGGCGTCACGATGGCCGCAGGCGCGGCCATTGCGTGCTGTGCGAGCAAGACGCTGCACGCCAGCAGGATTCGGCTTCCGGTTTTCCTGATCAAAGACATTGGTTCTTCCTTTCGATGGCCCGTCATGTCGGGCCGGGTTGCAAACGATCGACGCGAAGCGTCGATCTTCCTGAAGGCTCACTTTGCCCGGTGAGCGCCGGGAGGCCATGCCCTCGACGGGGCAGGCCGGTCTATCCCTTTGAGGTAGTGCGACGCGCTAGAAGCGCCGCGCGTAGCGGACTTGGATGAAGTTCTCTCCAGGGTTCGGATGCTTGATGCCGGCGTTCGAGAAGTGCTCCAGCCGCAACGAGATTTCGTGCTGGCCGCGCTCGCCGAAGCTGCGGCCCACTGCCAGGTGCGTTCCGAAGTTGAAGCTGGTCGAGAAACTTTTCTGCCTCGTTCGATAGACGGATGAGGTCGCCGTCAAGCCGACACCCGCCTCGACGAACCACGGGGAGGCACCGTCGTCTGGCCGGTAGCGCAGCGCGGGCACCAGCGCGAACTGCGACAGCTGCGAGAGCCCGGCTCGGTCCCGCGATTGGACGTTCCAGTACGAGTACGAGGCTTCGAGATAGCTGCTCACTTCTCCGGTGCCGAGTTGCCACCGATAAGGCATGTCCCAGGTAAGCCCTGCCGTCAGGGCGCGGGTGCTGTGCGCAGAGCCGAATTGCGTGAAGAAAGAAGAGGGTTGGAGCAATGAGGTTTCGGCGCTAGCCGCCAGTGGGAGGCATGCACCGAGGCCGAGCAGGGCCGCTGCCGCGGCATGGCGCTTGAGACGGAGCTGAGACCCCCGGAGGGCCACACGGAGAGTTGGATCGAACATTTGTATTTGTGCTACGGCGGTATCGAACGGCACGCATCACCGTGTCGTCGAAGGCATCAGAGGTTCAGAGAGTCAGGGCAGGCGCACGGCGTGCCTGTGCGTACCGGTCGATGAGGGCTCGGGAGCCACGGTGAACGCCAGCGCGGCGTCGGCCGCTGCGGTTGCTGGCGCGTCGGCGGGCGTCTCGAAGCGCCCGTTCAGGCGATTGCCGGCCGAATCCTCAAGGGTGCCGCGCGCGACGAGCCTGTACTCGCCCACGCGCCAAGGCGTGTGCGGGGTGAATGTCCAGGTACTCTCGCCGTCTTTCAACAGCGCGTGGCCGTTCACGCGTCGGCCGCGCCAGTCAGCGACCGCGAGGTAATCGGTGTCCCGGCCGTCGATGGGGTCGTCCAAGATCACGACGAGCGGCTGCCTCGACGCGGCGCGAACCGGCGACAGGCGCCACGCCGAAGCCACGGGACCGTTCGTGTCCGCGGGGCCGACGCGCCAGTGCTGGATGGGGCGGCCATCGAGCGTCAATGTCACTTCGTCGCCGTCAACCAGGATCGGTCCCAGGGCCTCGCGCGCGTTCAGCCCGGTCTTGACGCGCCCTGGATGCAGCAGCACCGTCAGAATCCGGCCGCTGGGGGACCAGAGTTCCTGCTCGAGAAAGGGTTGCGCAAGGGGCTTCCCATCAGGACGCAGCAGCGCGATCCTCGGGAGCACCGGGCCTTCGATCCGTGTGGAAAACTCGATGGAAAGACGCAGCAGATTGGCCGGCACCTGGCTCGCGGACGGCTGCACGCGCACCACCTGCGCGGCCGCCGGAGATGGTGCGGCTGCAGCTGGTGGCGCGAGGGAAGCGGCGTGCGAGACGTGCAGTGCCGCGGCGAGCGCCATGGCGCCGCACAATCGACGAAGAGGCACCGCTTACTCCGATGCCTTGATCAGGTCCGGGAAGCCTTCGTCCCTCAGCAGCATGTCCTGCCGAGGCTTGATGTTCTGCAACTGGAAGTCGTTGCCCTTGAAGCTGTACTCCGCGAAGGCGTATTCCGAGACGTGGTCGGTCAGCCGGAAGCTCAGCTCCTTGCCGATGGAGACGAGCTGCAGCGCGTCCTTCTCGAGCCGACGACGTACCACGACGAACGATTTCTCGTCGAGGTTGTCCAGCCGCAGCGTGCCGGCCAGGGGCGCCTGCATCACCTCGACGCCCGCGAGCTGCCCGAAGGGCACCTGCTTTTCGATGCCGGGCCGCGAACCCGTCGCCTCCAGCTGCGACACGGGGATGATGTTCGACACACGGTCGAAGTTCGCCAGCAGCAGGAAGTCCTCGGTCTTGCCCTGTTCGGTGCGCGAGTAGGAAATCATGTCGGCCGGCGTGTTGCCATAGCCGAGCTCGGCGACGGTCTTGCCACGGATGTGCGCGCCGTCCTTGAGATCGTCGAGCGGGATCGTCACCAGCGGGGTGCAGGTGTAGGCGGCGACCAGGTACGGCTTGCCGCCCCAGCTTGCGAAGCTCATCGCGCGAATGGGGGCGCGCGTCTCGATCAGGTTGTGGCCCGCGTGGTAGATCTCCACCGAGGTGATCGACTGCTTCGAATCGAACGGGTATCTGATCCGGCGCAGCGTCGAGGCGAAGTCCTGGTTCGAAAGGCCGGCCACGAAGAGCTCGCCGTCGCGCCACTTCATGTCGGTGACGGTGAAGCTGCGCTCCGGCGTTTCCCTCCAGAAGCTGTAGTCCGTGGTGGGGGCATCGCGCAAGGCGACGGAGGTCGAGGCCGCTGCCTTCAGGTCGATGCGGTGCGCCTTCTTGTCGCTGGTGACCATGATGAGCGCCGGCGTCTTCGCGCTGCCGTAGCTTACGGCGACGTACACCTGCGCGGTGCCGGGCCGCACGACCATGTCCTCCACCGTGACCTTGGCGCCGCCGACCTGGGCGGAGAGCAGCGACTCGAGGTCGAGGATGTTGAATGCGGAGCCCGCGGGCTGCTGCTGCGCCGCTGGCAACGAGATCGCGTGGACGCGGGCGGCTTTCCAGTCGGCGATGAACAGGGTGTTGCCGGGACCCGCGGCAAGGCGGGAGATGGACTTCACGTCCGCCGCTGCGGCGCCGAGAGCCGTGCAAAGGCCGCAGACGAGGACGGCGGTGATGGTGCTGAGACGCATGGAGGGCTCCTAGAAGAGGGATGAACCCCATCGATGCTAGGAACGCCCGCGTCTCGGCGGTAGGCATGGGCAAGGGACCACGGCGTTGTCCGCAAGGCACCAATGCCGCCGTCGATTCACCACAGACTCTGGAGCAGTTCGTCGAGCTTGACGCTCGCGTTGTCGCCGAGATCGGCCACTTCGTTGGGATAGTTTTTCTTCAGCAGCCGGGCGACCTCGGGAAGCTTGGCCGGATCGAGGTCGAACGCGCTGATGCGGTTGGGCAGGCCGAGCAACTTCACCACCTGCGAGATCTGGTCGGCCAGATGGGCAGCCACATCTGCATTCTGCGAAGTACTGGAGGGCGTCGCGGCGAAGACGCCGAGCTTGTCTCCGTAGAAATCCGCGCACGCACGGATCACTGGTGCCAGCGTGATGCAAGAGGTCACGCTGTGCGGCAGGCCGAAGGTGCCGCCCAGGATGTGGCCGATGCGGTGGCTGAGGCCGTAGATGACCGAGGCCGGCGAGAAGTAGCACTGCCATGCCGCGAGCTGCAACTGCAGCAGATCGTCGGCCGTCACCAGCCCTTGCTCGAGCGCCGCGCGTGTTTCCACGGCCTGTGGCCATTTCTGCAGGACGCGGAGAAACCGCGCCAGCCCGCTGGCCGCCATGATCGCGTGGGGATGCTCCTTCGTGACCTTGCGCATGCCCTCCACCGCATGGTCCATGCCCTTGACGGCCGATGCGAGCAGCAGCGCGCGCGGGGTGTCGGACACGAGCACCGGATCGATCACGACCACCTTGGGCACCGTCTCGCGCACCGCATAGCTGCGCTTGAATTTCTGCGGGCCGTCCGTCTCGGTGATGCCGAAGTAGTGCGAGAACTCGGAGCCCGACAGCGTGGTGGGCAGGGCGGCGATGGGCAAGTAATGCCCGGTCTTCTCGTGGTGCAGATGCGATACCGCCTTGGCCGCGTCGAGCACCGATCCGCCGCCGAGTGCGACGATCGATGCGGCGCCTGCTTGCAGGCAGGCGTCGAGGCCTTCCTGCACCGCCACGTCGGGCACGTGCGCGGGCAGTTCCGTGAAGCTGCCCGCCTGCTCCTTCAGGTTCGGTTGGACACAGCTGCGGTAGAGGCCTTCCAGGGGCGCCACCGTGAACGTGATGGGTCGATGGATGCCATGGTCGCCGAGTCGTGCGACGACGCTCTGCAGGATGTGTTGGCCCCAGTAGATGCCTTCTTGCGGCAAGCAGTTCAAGTGATTCATGTCGGTCGCGCGTTGTATGTCGGACCGACAAGATAGGCCGGCCACCTCCAGGTCACAAGCCGCTGTTTGCCAGACGCAGCGTCCATGCGCGTGGACGACGGCGCGCGACGTCGCAGGGGTTCAGGCGAAGCGCGATGGGTGATCGAAGGCCGTGATGACCGGGATCTCCACCGCCAGGAAATCCACCAGCGAACGAACCGCGGGCAGCAGCCCGGTGCGAAAGGGAATGAGTGCTGAAATGCGCGCATCCGCCGCCGACCAGTCGGGCAGCAGCTGCTGAAGGGCGCCGGAGCGCAGTTCCGAGCGACAGATATAGCCCGGTAGCGCCGCGATGCCCAGGCTGGCGCACGCGGCTTCCTTGAGCGCGACCATGTTGTTGCTCTGAAAGCGCGGATCGATGGGCATCACGATCTCCTCGCGGTGCGGCCCCTGCAACTGCCATTGGAGCGGGCCGTTGCGCACCATCGCCACGGTTGCGTGCTGCGCAAGATCGGCCGGGCTTTCGGGAACGCCATTCTTCTTGAGATAGGCTGGACTCGCGAACAGGTACCACGGTACGTCCGCGAGCGCACGTTGTACCAGCGTGGAGTTCTGCAATGGAGCTGTATGGCCGCGAATTGCCAGGTCGAAGCCTTCGCCCACAATGTCCACGTACCGGTCGGTCGCGATCTCGATCACGCGCACCTTCGGATACTGGTTGAGAAAGACAGGAAGAATCTCGCGCAGCGCGAACTGCGCGATCTCCACCGCCGTAGTCAGGCGGATCACGCCGCTGGGTTCGGTCAGGCGCTGGCGTACGGCCTCTTCGGCGACCTCGGAGCTGTGCAGCATCGCCACGGCGTACTCGTAGAACTCCTTGCCGATGTCGGTCATGCCGAACTGGCGCGAGGTCCTGTTGAGAAGCCGCACGCCCAGGTAGCTTTCGAGTTCCTGGACGCGATGGCTCAATGTCGACTTCGGAAGGCGCAGCGCCGTGCCGGCGGCCGTGAAGCCGCCACGGTCGACGACCTGCACGAAGTAGAAGACATCCTTCAGATCCAACATCGGCGGCCTGCAAAGAGCGCTGGAAAGCGGGCGGTGGGACGCCGCGCGAGGCGGCCGTACGACCCGAGCATAGCGCCAGGGGCAATCCGCGCAACGGGTGCCATCAACACTCCTGCGGCCCGCTTCCCGATTCCGTCAGGCCGCTTCGGCAACGGCTTTCGGCAGGCGCAGCGCCCGTGCGGTGAGCGCCACGCGACGCCCCTGGTAGGCGGCCACCGCGAGCTCTTCGGCCGCGGGCATCACCGAGTCCTTGTGGGAGACGTGCGTCGCGCCGTAGGGCGTGCCCGCGGCGAACATCGCCGGGTCGGCGTATCCGAGCGGGACGATGATGAGCCCGAGGTGCGCCATGGGGCCGTACAGAGAGAGCAGCGTCGCCTCGTTGCCACCGTGCCTGGACGAGGTCGAGCCGAACACCGAGCCGACCTTTCCGTTGAGCTTGCCCTGGAACCAGAGGCCGCCCAGGGAATCGATGTAGGCCTTGAGCTCCGATGCAATGGAGCCAAAGCGCGTCGGCGTGCCGAAGACGATGGCATCTGCCCAGTTGGCGTCGGCTTCGGTCGGCGCCTCGTACTTCGCGTTCATCGCGCCGGCGCGCTCGGACCACTCGGGCACATCGCGCATGATCTCCGGAGCGACGAACTCCCGGGCGCGGCGCAGGCGCACTTCGGCCCCTTCAGCTGCCGCGCCCTGCGCGATGGCGTTGGCAAGGCGTTCGGTGGAGCTGTTGCGCGAATAGAAGGCAATGAGGACTTTGGGTTTGGACATGGCTTGGCCAATGGGCGAGTGACAAGAAGAAATAGGGCGAGCGCTTCCCCGGAGCTGCTGCTGCGGGTGGCGTCGGAGAAGGCGGTGCGGCGTTCAGACCGTGATGGGTTCCAGGCGGCCCAGCAGTTCGTCCCTGCGGGCGCGCAGCCATGGAGGAAGCTGGAACTCCGAACCGAAATGGCCGGGCTCCTCGTCGATCGCGAAGCCGATGTCGGTGGTGGCGGCCTCGAACATCACGCCGCCGGGCATCTTGAAATACATCGAGCGGAAGTAGTTGCGGTTGACCGACTCGGACGTGTCGATGTGACCCATCGACATCAGCTTTTCCTTGATCTGCATCTGCTGCTCCACGTTGTCCACCGCGAAGGCGACGTGGTGGATGGTGCCCTCGCCGTAGATCGACGAGCCCTGCAGCCGGTCCGGCTCGTGCAGGAATTCGACGATCGTGCCGGGTGTTCCATCGGCGGTCTCGAAGCGGTGGTGCGGGCCCGACTCGCCGGCATAGCGAAACGCCAGGGCGTCCTGCATGAAGATGATCGATTCGGCCACCTCGCGCAGCGACAGCGTGATGCTGTGCACGCCGCGGATCGCGTACTGGGCGGGGATGTCCTCGGCCGTGCAGGGCGGGCGTGTGTCGCGGTCGGATGCCACCAGGTCGAACTCGATGCCGCACGGGTGCTGGAAGCGCTGTCGCTGCTCGCCGAAGCGCTCGACCACGTCGGCATCGAAGGTCACGCCGTGGGCGCGAAAGCGATCGCGCCAGAAGTGAAGCGAGCCTGCCGGCACCGAGTAGTTGATCACCTTGATCTGACCCGAGCCGCGACGGCCTTTCACGCCCTTCTGCCGGAAGGGGAACGAGGTCACCAGCGTGCCGGCATCGCCCTGGGCGTTGCCGTAGTAGAGGTGGTAGACGGGGTCTTCGCCGTCCAGCAGCACCGTTTTCTTGACCAGGCTCTGGCCTAGCAGCTTGACGTAGAAGTCCACGTCTTCCTGAGCGCCGCTGACGCAGGCCGTCAGATGGTGGAAGCCTTTGATGATCGACATGGGATGAATCCTCTCTTGTTGGATGCGGATGAATGGGACTGCCGCGGTGGCGGCAGGGGGCTCGTCACTGCTCGATGAATGACGCGAAACTCTCGACCTCGTGCTTCTGCAGGGTCATGCGGTTCTCGGGCAGGTCGTTGTCGGCCCAGCCCATCGACATGCCGGCGATCACCATTTCGTCGGCGGGAATGCCTAGCTCGGCGCGCAGCACGTGGTGCTGCAGCGACCAGATCTGCTGCGGGCAGGTGTCTAGGCCGCGTCCCTTGGCAGCCAGCATGACGTTCTGCAGGAAGCAGCCGTAGCACAGGAAGCTGGCCCACTCCAGGCGCCGGTCCATGGTGAAGATGATGCCCACCGGTGCGTCGAAGAAGAGGAACTGGCGCTCCACGTCGCGCATGCGCCCGACCTTGTCGCTGCGGTGCACGCCCTGCGCGTCGCCGAGCTGGCCGCGGAAGGTGTTGAAACGCGTCGAATAGGGTTCGTGCAGGGGCTGCGGGAAGAACGGGTACTCCGGCGCCAGCTTGTCGTGGTTGGCGCGGAACTCCGCCACGGCGGCCTGGGTGACGCGCTCGCGGGCCTCGCCGGTCACGACGTAGCAACGCCAGGGCTGGGTATTGCTCGAGCTCGGCGCGTACTTGGCCACCGAGAGAATGTCCTTCACCACATCGAGCGGAACGGCGCGGTCCACGAAGCCGCGCTTGCTGCGCCGCTCCCGGATCAGGTCGTCGATGAACGGCGTCGTGTGCATGGGCGTGGGCTCCATCAAGAGGTTGGCTGACATGGCTCGTCTTTCTCGCTTTCGCGGTGGATGGTTGGAAATCGTAGGTACGCCCCGGCTGCCCGGGAAGACCCCATTGCTTGCACATTGGGTCCCGGAATCGCGAACGACCGGGAGCCCGCGAACGCTTTCAGCGGCGTTGTCCGGCCATGTGCGGACACACGGGTGGCGGATCGCCGATGAAAGTGCGCGACGACCAGAGCTCGGGGAACGGAATCTCCTCGAGCGTGGGCATGAGCCACGCGACGCCTTCGGTGCCGAAGTAGGCCGGCCGCGCACCGAAGGTGCGGCGCGTGGCCATCAGGTGCCTGAACTTCCAGTTGCAGAAACCCTGCGCGATGTCGGCCAGCACTTCGCCGAGTTGCTGAAGCTCGGAGTGCTTGTCCGGCGCCGCGTAGATGTCGCGCCACACCTGCTCGACTTCCTTGCTCGGGGCATAGGGTTCGCTCACATCGCGTTCGAGCAACGCGCGGGGCACGTTCATTCCGCGCCGCTGCAAGTAGGCAAGCACGTCGTCGTAGAGGCTGGGCTCGGCCAGCGCCTGGCGCAGCTGCGCCAGGCGCTGCGGCTGCGGCTCGAAGTGCTGCAGGTGCACGGCCTGCTTGATGCCGAACAGATAGACCATCTGCCGGTAAGTCCAGCCTTGCAGGGCCGTGTCCTGGCCATAGGTGCCGACGGCGCGTGAAAGTATGGCCAGCAGGTCGTTGGGCGTCATCCAGTCGATCGAGCGCCAGATCGCGTCCAGTGGTGCATGGTGGGCCGAGATGCGTTGCAGTGTCCTGTAGGCCTGCGGCAGATCGTCGGCGCGCAGGAAGCGCTGCGCCGATTGCATCTCCTTGATGATGAGCATCCAGTAGAGCTCCGACACCTGTACGTGGGTGATCCACGCATGCTCGCCGGGATGGTCGCTGACAGTGCGATGCAGCGAATGCAGCGTGTCGGTCTGTATCCATGCGCTGTAGGGTGTCTGCCCGACGGGCGTGGCGCCCGGCGTGGGTCGGTCCGTGGATTGCGTGGGGTTGCTCATCTTGTGCTCCTGTTTCCGTGGGGATCTGTCAGCGCATCGGGGATGCGGGGGCTTGGGTGCGAAGCCGCTGTTCCATCTGCCGCGCCACCCGCAGGAGCGCGCCGTCATGGCCCGGCCTGGCGACGACCTGCAATGCGGAAGGCAGTTGGCCGTCGCGCGGTGCGAGGGGTATCGAGATGGCCGGAAACCCCGCGACGTTGAAAGGCGCGGTGTAGGCCATCAGCGCCTCGCGCACGGTGCCGGTCCACGCGCCGATGCGAATCACGCTTTCATGCAGGGCCGGCGCGGTGCAGGGGCATGTCGGTAGTACGAGGAAATCGACGCGAGCCATGGCTCGGTGCAGCCTGGCTGTGAAGTCCCTTCGGGTCTGCTGCGCCGCTGCATATTCGCCGAGCGTCATCGCCTTGGCCCGCTCGAGGCGCTCCGTGGTTTCGCGGCTGTAGTGCGCGGCAATCCGGTCCGCATCGTTATGCCTGAAGTGTCCGGCACCGCCTTCGGTCAGCACGATGTGCGCGAAGGCTTCGTAGGTGCCGTCAAATAGCCCTTCGGCTTCGACATTCGCGCAGGCGAAGAGCTCGCCGAGTGTCGCGACGGCTGCATCGAAGGCCGATGCCACTTCAGCGCTCGCCGGCACGGGCGGCACCTCGCGAAGCACGCCGAGGCGGGCTCGGGTGAAGCCCCGGTCTGCGAGCGCATCGATGGAGAAGGCGCCGGCCAGGATGGCGATGTCGTCGACCGTCTCGCCCAGAAGTCCTGGGTGGTCCAGCGAGGGGGCCAGCGGAAATATCCCTTGCGTCGGGAGCAGGCCGTACGTGGGCTTGAAGCCTGCGACGCCGCAAAGCGCCGCCGGAATCCGCACCGATCCACCGGTGTCGGTGCCCAGTCCCGCCGCCACGGCACCGTAGGCGATGGCCGCGGCAGCGCCACCGCTGGATCCGCCGGGAATGCGCGTCAGGTCCAGCGGATTCAAGGTATCGCCGAAAACCTTGCTGGATGTGGTGACCCCCCACGCGAACTCGTGCGTGGTGGTCTTGCCGAGAACGATCGCGCCGCGCTCGCGAAGCGAAGCCACCAACTCCGCATCGGCTGTGGGAACGTGGCCTCGCCAGGCCGCCGAGCCGTAGCTGGTTTCGAGGCCCTGTGTGTCGATCAGGTCCTTGACGCCAATGATCAGCCCTTCGAGGGGGCGCGTGCGTCCTTCCGCGTAGCGCCGCTCGCTCTCCCGCGCGGCCCGCAGGGCCCCCTCCTCGTCGATGGAGGCGAATGCACGAAGGATGCGCTTGGAAGACTCCGCCGCGTCCAGCGCCTGGTCGACCAGGCCCGACACCGTGATGTGCCGCTCGGCCAGCGCCTGCAACGCGCGGCGAAGGCCAGGGGCGCGGGGGATGGCGCCTACAGGACGGTGATCGCTCTTGTTCGTCATGGCAGTCAGGGGCACAGGCGGAATGAGTGGTCCAACGGTTTGCAAGGCGTGCGTGTCCGTCTCCGTCATGAAAGACGTGACGATCGATGAGGCGGGAAATGCAGCGGACGCGGCGGGGGCGAGGCGTGCGCCGCCGTGAAGCTCAGGCCGTGGCTTCAGCCAGGCAACTGGCCACGGAATCCATGAAGCGCGAGTGCGGCATCGAGGCGATCGAGGCCCCGATCGCTTCCTCGCACAGCGAGCGCCGCTTGCAAAGCACCTCGAAGTAGCGAGCGACGCCGGGCAGGGCGTCCCACAGCGAGGACAGTCCCAGGTAGTTGATGCGTACGAGGTTGACGCCCCACAGTACGTCCGCGAGCGAGAAGGGGTGGCCGTTGATGCAGCCGAAAGAGGCCTTGCCCAGGTCGAGCTCGAGGTTCTCCAGCAACTGGCTGACGCGATGGCGCGCGGCACGCTGGAACTCCGGATCGTGACACACCTGCTTGCCGCCGATTTCCTTAGTGATCTTGGCGCGATAGGCGGCCACCAGCTCGAGATCGCCGGCGTTATCGGCGATCAGCCGCTCGAGCGCGATGACCTTGTAGTGATAGACCGTTCGCATCGAGGTCTTGAGCGCTTCGGGCCGGAGGTCGGCGTCGGGATGGAAACCGTAGAGCAGCGCCCCGTTGGGAATCCGGTCGACGATGCCGACCTGGCGCATCACCTCCTCGCGCGAAGCGGGCTCATCGGGAATCAGTTGCACCGGTTGGCGGTCCACAGCATCGAGGTAGCAGCAGATGCGCTGCGAATCGGCGACCACCCGGCCTTCCTGATGGTCGAGCAGCAGCGGCACGACGCAGGGATCGAAGCCTTCCGTCTCCACGGAGGTGCGCCCGCTATACCCGGAGACGAAACCGCGCCCCAACTCCCTTGCAGCGATCAGCCGCAGTCGGATGTAGGCGGGGCTGTAATGCTCGGCCGGCACCAGTCCGGTGGGCTCCATCGAACCCAGGATGCGCATGTCGTTGGAACGGTAGGAAAGCGCCTTTTCGTTGAGTACCGTGCGGACCTTCTGCGAGCACAGGGAGCTTGCCGCATGGAACAGTTCGAACCGTGGATCCGGGCTGCCGCCCACGACGGTGATTCGGTTCGGGTCGAGCACGGCAGCGCGTGCGGCGGCGGCCATTTCCATCAGCGGTTCGGTGTTCGTCATCACGGTCCTCTTGGCGGCCTGCGAGGCAGGCGCAGCAACTATCGATCGGTGGGGTTGCGTTCAACAGCGCGTTGAAGGCAATCAAATCGTAGGCAGCTTGGTCAGAGGTGAGAAGGCGGCAAAGCTTGCACGCTCGGTCCCTGAAATCCGAACGATGGCGGCGCTCAGGCGCTGGACGAGGTGTTCTCCCCGTGGAGAAGAGGTACCCATCCAGGCTGAGCCTGCACGCGTGCCACCCATGCTTCGATGCCGGAAAAGCGCGCCATCGCGTAGCCTCCTTGCTCGGCGAGCGACACATAGGCCGAAGCCGCGAGGTCGGCGATGGTGTAGCTGTCACCAGCAAGCCAGGTGTGATCGAGAAGCCATTCGTCCAATTTCTCCAGTGCGGGGTATCCATCGGCGTGATAGCGCACGATGTCCTGCATCCGGTCGTTCGCGAGTCCGTGCAAGTGGAGCACGCGTGCTGTAGCAATACTTTTCTGAAGATCGGCCTGCTCGAAGAAGAGCCAGCTCATCACTTCCGTTCGCAGGTGTGGATCATCTGGCAGATAGGGCGTGCCGTTGGCGAGATGCACCAGGATGGCGCCTGATTCCACGATGGGGCGGCCATCCTCCAGCAAGAGCACGGGCACTCGAGCAAAACGGCTGATCCGCCGAAACGAAGGATCGCGCGTTTCGCCTTTACGGATGTCGAGCGTGACACGCTCGTAGGGCAGTCCAAGCTGGCTCAGGAGGATGCGGACCTTCCATGAGTTGCCGGACAGGCGACTGTCATAGAGACGCAGCATGGTGGACTCCAACGGATGGGCGCACGATGAATTGCACTCGATTCTCCCTCCAATGTGCAGCCCCTGCAAAAGGGGGAGGCGGTTGCCATACCAACGGCTGAAGTGCGAGCGGTAGCGAATCCTTAATGTGTTTCCAGACGACGCACTGCATGTGTCCGTCTGCCAAGCAAAGGGCTTGCCACTCATCAAGGCGCCCCGTTTTCATTGTCCGTCCCAAAAGGAATATCCAATATGAACCAACCCCGACTACCCTGGACCGAGATCTCTGCCAAGTCCTATCAGGCGATGGCGGGCGTCAACGTCTCGATCGCGAAGTCCTCGCTCGGTCATTCGCTCATGGAACTCGTGCAGACGCGCGTCTCCCAGATCAACGGCTGCGCCTTCTGCCTCGACATGCACGCGCGCGACCTGCGCAAGCACGGCGAGACCTGGCAGCGCCTGAACAGCCTGTCGACCTGGCGCGAGACCAGCTTCTACAACGAGCGCGAGCGCGCGGCGCTGGCCTGGGCCGAGGAACTGACGCGCCTTGCCGACCAGCACGGTGACCAGGACACGGCCTTCGAAGCGCTCAAGAAGCAGTTCAGCGACCAGGAGATCGTCGAGTTGAGCTGGACGATCGCCGTGATCAATGCGTGGAACCGCATGGCTGTCGGCATGCGCACTCCTCCGTCGACACAGCCGCTCGAATAAGCGAAAAAGCCGCCGGCGTGTGCACGACACGCCGGCGGCTTTTTATGAAGGAAAAGAAGTGGGAGAGGACCAGGGCCATAGCAGCCACGTAGCGCCGTGCGCTGTGAATCTCAGCCGCTCTTCAGGTGTTGGGCCAGGAACGCCTGGGTCCTGCCGTTCGCGAGGCCTGCAGCCCGCGCGTCATAAGCGGTGCCGCGGTGTCGCGCGAAGGCGTGACGGCATCCCGGGTAGCTGTGGAGCTGCACCTGCGGACTCTTTCCCAGGGCTGCGACTATCTGCCTGCGTGCGTCGGGTGGGATGTACTCGTCTTCTTCCGCGAGATGCACCATCAGCGGGCTGCCGATGCCGCCTGCCTCCTCGAGGTGCTTGTCGGCGTTGCCGGGGTAGTAGGCCACCGCGGCATCAGCGGCTGCGTGAGCAGTGGTCAGGTAGCTCATGAGGCCGCCGAGGCAGTAGCCGACGAGACCGACCCGGTGGTTCGACTCAGCCAGCGCGCGGGCGGTTGCGATGGCGGCGCCAATGTCGCGCACGCCGGCGTCGAGGTCGAAGGCGTTGTAAAGCGCCATGGCTTTCGCCAGCTCGGCTTCCGTGCGATCGGTCATGTCGATGCCCGGCTCGATGCGCCAGAACAGGTCGGGACAGATCGCCAGGTAGCCCTGCGCGGCGAGTTCGTCGCACGACTGCCGCATGTCGGCATTGACGCCGAAGACTTCATGGATCACGACGATGGCCGGCGCGGTTGCGCCTGTGCCCGCGCTTGCGGGACGGGCGACATACGCCGAGAAGGAACCCTCGCCGGTGGTGATGCGGAGTGTGTCTTGCATGACCGGCTCAGGCGCTGAGCCAGAAGGCGAGGTTGCTGGCGTACTGCTTGGTCGAGCGCAATGCCTCGGGGAACTGTGCCATGCCGTCCCCGGGCGATTCGGCCACGAAGGTCGGGCAGCCGCAGGCGGGATCCCAGTTGTAGTCGGCGAAATGATGGAAGGTCGACTGCGCGATGGCACGACCGCCATGTTCCGAGCGCTCGAACGCCACGGCGATGTTGAAGCGTCGGCCCGAGACGAGGCTCTGTCCTTCGACGACCACCCGACCCGTCGAATCATCCGCCGGCACTCCGACCACCCCTTCGTGCGGGTGCGAGGGAAGGTATTGGATGACGCCGGTCGAGGACTGCCGGTCGCGCATGACGGGATGAATGCTGCCGACCGAGCGAACACGCTGGAAATCGCCGTTGGCGCCCGAGTGGTAGTTGGGCCAGGAGATGTTCGTGGCGTAGGTGTCGTCGACGCAGTGCCGGCTCTCGTCGGGTTCTCGATTGTGGCTGTGGAAGTAGTGGGCGGCCCCGATGCCGCCCAGATTGCAGATGGAGCTTCCCACGTCCATGTGGTCCCGGGTCACCATGAGCGCGCCACCAAGGCGGCGAAACCGGCTGATTCCCATGCAGTCTGCGTCGGTCAACCCGTCGCCCCCGTCTACCGCAAAAAGCCAGAGTTGGTCCACGTCCGATCCGTCCAGGGTCGACAGCACCGGGTCCGGCGTGCCGCGTTGGGTGCGGTTGCGGGCGGTCACCCGGAAGGCAAGGCCTCCGTCTTTGTCTCTCAGTCCGGCGAGGAATGAAGCCAGTCGGCTGAAGCGTGAGATGTCCCAGTCATCGGGCTGCTCTTCAATCGTGGTCTGTAGTAGGAGGTTCAGCATGGCGAAGGGGTTGGATGACAGTGTTCAGCTGCGCAGGAAGGCAAGAAGGTCCGCGTTGACCTTGTCCTGCATCGTCGCGGTGAGTCCGTGCGGTGCACCGGGGTAGTAGATTTCCCTGACCCCCTTGATGAGCTTTGCGGACTTCCTGGCGGAGTCGTGCACGGGAACGATCTGGTCGTCCTCGCCGTGCATGATCAGGGTGGGGATGTCGAACTTCTTCAGATCCTCGGTGAAGTCGGTTTCCGAGAAGGCCTTCACGCACTCGTAGGCGTTCTTCTGGCCGCTTTGCATGCTCCAGAGCCAGAACTGGTCGAGCACACCCTGCGACACCTTGGCGCCGCTGCGGTTGGCGCCGTAGAAAGCCACGGCCAGGTCCTTGTAGTACTGCGAGCGGTCGCCTGCGACGCCCGCGCGAATCCCGTCAAAGACCTCGATCGGAAGGCCCTCCGGATTCGACGCCGACTTCACCATGACCGGCGGTACCGCACCGATGAGCACCGCTTTGGCCACGCGCTTCGAACCGTGGCGGCCAATGTAGCGGGCCACCTCACCGCCACCGGTGGAGTGGCCGACCATCGAGACGTTCTTCAGGTCGAGCGCGTTGAACACTTCGGCCAGATCGTCGGCGTAGCCGTTCATATCATTGCCCGACGACGATTGCGTAGAGCGGCCGTGGCCGCGGCGGTCATGCGCGATGACGCGAAAGCCGTTGCGTGCCAGGAAGTGCATCTGCCCGTCCCACGCGTCGGCATTGAGGGGCCAGCCATGCGAGAACGTGACCACCGGGCCGCTGCCCCAGTCCTTGTAGTAGATGCGCGTGCCGTCCTTCATCGTGACGGTGTCGCTGCTCATCCTCGGGCCGCGGTTGCCCGAACTGGGGGCGCCCGCGGCGGCGCCGTGCACACCTATCGCGAGCGTGCCGGTGGCAACGGCCGCACTGGATGCGATCAGGTTTCTGCGCGAGGGGTTCTGAGGTGTGGTCATGATTTCCTTTGAGACGGGGTGGAGATCTGGATTACGAACACGGCGCACCTGTGTCGCGCGGGTGCCGTGAGACGGAAGTCATCGTAGGTTCGGCATTCGCGCGGCGGTAGATTCGCGAAGGGACGCACGCTGTTGCTGGGCGCGCACCAATACGCGTCCGGAGACGGCGGTGCACGCTCAGGCCGGTGCGTCGAGGTCCGTGAGGCATTGGAGGTCCGCCGCGCGGATGCGTGTCGTCATGAAGTCGATGAAGACGCGCATGCGTGAGGGAAGATGCTGCCGGCTCAGGTAGCAGATGTAGTGTCCGTGATCGTCCGGGACGTGCTGCGTCAGGCAGGTCACCAGCGAGCCCTTGCGCAGCGGCTCGCAGATCAGGTATCCCGCCATCTGCGCGATGCCGTGTCCATCGAGCACGGCCTGAAGAACGAGGTCTGCATCGTTGTAGGTGAGCTTCGACGCCGGCGCGAACCTGCGGAGCACTCCGTCCGCCTTGAACTCCCACTCGGAGACGCGACCCGAGGCCGTACGAAAGTTGATGCACTGGTGGGCCATCAACTCGTCCAGTGAGGTCGGCAGGCCATGCGCATCCCGGTAGTCCGGCGAGGCGCAGACCAGCAGTTGCATGGGGATGATCTGCTTGGCGATGATCTGTGCGTCTTCCATGCGGCCGTTGCGGAATGCGATGTCCACGCGGTCCGATGTGAAGTCGGTCGGCTTGTCGTTGAGCAGCAGGTCGATCGACACCTCTGGATACGCGGCGCAGAAATCGCCGAGCAACGGGGCGACCACGCGGCGGCCGAAGCCGACGGCCGAGGTGATGCGCAGGTGCCCGCGAGGCGGGCCCTCGCGCAGGTCGCGCATCTCTTCGACGGCCTGCACGATACGGTCCACACCGGTGTGGCAGTTGGCATAGAAGAGATCGCCTTCCCGCGTCAGCGAGGTGCTCCGCGTGGTCCGGGTGAAGAGCCTGACATTGAGCTGGTCCTCCAGCTTCTGCACGCTGCGGCTCACCGCAGAACGCCCGATGCCCAGCCGGTCCGCTGCGCGGGCAAAGCTGCCTTCGGTCACGACGGCGATGAAGGCCACGACACCCGCATAGCTGGTCGCGAAGCTCGAAGCCAGCGGATCCGCGCGCGGCGTGAGGGGAATGGAAGTGGGGCAGGGCAGGGAGGAATTCGTCATTTGCAGCATCTCGGTGGCATGAAGGCCGTGGGGAAAGCCTTCTCACAACGAGCACTCTGCGCGTGACGGCAAACAAGGACCAGTTAATGCCTGTCAATGTTTGTTATGAACGGTCCGTGTATCACCTCTCGAGCTGCTCGGGAGGGCGGGCGTGCCTTTAGAACTTCAGCAACGAAGCCAGAGCGGCCAGTTTTTCCGGGTTTCTCTGGGCCTGGATCCGGGTGATTCCCGCGCCGTCGGTCTCCACCGATTGCACGGACTCGAGCACGCCGTCGATGAAGCGCAGGAACCCCCATTCGCCGTTGATCGGTGCGATCCGCATGCGCACCTTGTCGCCGTACCGCCTGCCGGTCGCGAAATAGAGCTGCGCGATGCGGTCGCGGCCCCTCAGCGGAGCGTCGAAGCTCGGCACTCTGCCGCCCCCGTCGCTGATGAACTCGGCGTCGTCCGACAGCAGGGAGCGCAACGCGGCGAAGTCCCCGCGCTGCGCCGCCTCGGAAAATTCCCTCAGCAGGCGGATGTGCTCCTCCGGCGCGACTCGGAAACGCTTGCGCTTCTCGAGGATCTGGAGCTTCGCCCGGTGCACGAGCTGGCGGCTGGCGGCTTCGGTCTTGCCCAGGATGTGGGCAATGTCGCCGTAGCTGGCGCCGAAGACCTCGCGCATCAGGAATGCCGCGCGACTCTCCGGCGAGAGCCGCTCCAGCACGGTGAGAAAGGCGATCGAGATGTTCTCCGCCTTCTCCAGCATCTGCTCCGGCGAGGGCGAGTTGTCGGACATCACCGGTTCGGGAAGCCACATGCCAATGTAGTGCTCGCGCTCCACCTTCGCGCTGCGCAGCCGGTCGATCGCCAGATGGGTGACGGTCGACACCAGCCACGCTTCCTCGTTGTCGATGGCACCGTTCGCCTGACGCCTGCGCAGCCAGGCGTCCTGCACAACGTCTTCGGCTTCCTCGGTCGAACCGAGCATCCGGTAGGCGATGCCATGCAGCCGTGGCCGCAGGCTGTCGAAGACGTTGCTGATCTCGTTGGTGCCTTCTGTGTCGTTCATGACCTTGTGTCTGGTTGGTTCTTGCGGGGAAGCCCCCGTGCCACAGAAGACGTGCCGAACCCTGCGCCTGTGACGGCCTGCTTGTCACTTCGTAGCGATTCCACAGATGCTGCAAGCGTAGGAGCCCGGTGCCGATGCGGCAGCCTGTGTTGGCGAGAGCTTCTTCTGCTACTTTTGGGGGGGGTGGTTCGAGGCGGAGGCCGACGCGGGGCGAGCGGCGCTCAAGTAGAGCGCCTTCGCCTCGCTGTCCATGTCGAGGCGCTCGCTGCGTGGCTCGGCGCGCAAAGTGCGGCGAGCGGTCAGCGCGAAGCGCAGCCCGGCGATCGTCTTCGCATCGACACCTGGCAGCCGCTCGACGCGGTCGATGGTGGTGAGCACACGGTCTCGATACTCCTCGGCCTGCGAAGCCTGCAACCACAGCGGGGCGGAGGCGACGGCAAGCGCCACGCCGACTTCCGTGTCGGTCGTCACGTCGGCCTCGGTGCCGCCGGGCTGCGCAAGCCAGACGTCGAGGGCGGCCCGCACGTCGTCCAGATGATGGGCGTATCGCTCGGTCCACGCGTCGATGTCGAGCCTGGACAGCTGCGCCGTGGCCTCGTCCATGAGGCTGCGCATGAGCTCGGCGTGGCGTCGCCCCAGTGCGGGGGATTCGCCGGTCCGTGAGAGCAGATTGGCCGCGTAGCTCCTCGTCGTACCGAGCAGGCGATAGGGCGCAATCGCATCGCTGTTGTCGAAGGAGACCAGCGACTTGTTGGCCAGCGAGATCAAGGCATCGAAGGCGGATTCGGTGTCCATGTCGCTCTCGGCGAGGCTCAGCACAGAATTCAGGTCGAACCGGCCTCGAAAGACTGACAGGAAGCGAAAGAGCCTGAGCTCCTGCGGGTTCAGCAGCGCGATGCTCCAGTCGAGAGCCGCGGCAAGCGTTCGATGCCGTGCGAGCACGGTCGCGTTGCCAGCGGAGTACAGCCGCATGTGGTCGTTCAGCCGCGATGCGAGGTCGTTGATCGATTGCACGCCCAGCCTGGCCGCCACCAGTTCGATGGCCAGCGGGATGCCATCGACCTGCCGTGCAATCCGCGCAAGAAGCCCGCCGTCCGAATCGCCGAACTGGCGAGCGCCGGCGGCCTGCGCCCGCTCCACCAGCAATTCGACTGCCGCAGAACGCATTGCCTGGGCCAACGTCAACCGGTCCGTCTCGGGCACGACGAGCGGCGCCAGTCGCAGCACGCGTTCGCCTTCCATGCGGAAAGCCTCCCGGCTCGTAGCGAGGATGCGCAGCGTGGGCAGCTCAGCGAGCAGTCCGGCGATCAGGGGCGCGAGTGCGTCCACCACGTGCTCGCAGTTGTCGATCAGCAGCAGCACGTCGCGCCCTTCGAGCTGCCGGTGAATTGCACGCATGGTGTCGGGTGCGTCGGACGGCACACCCAGCGCCCGCGCCAAGGCTCCCGCCACGTGGTCCTCACCGATCAGGGGCGAAAGGTCGACGAAGCCGATCTGCATGCCCGTTCGGGCCTGATGGCATTCCGCAGCGCGGATGGCGAGACGCGTCTTGCCTATGCCGCCAAGGCCCGCGAGGGTGACGATGCGGCTGGTGTCCATGGCCGTCAGCAGGCGCTTCAGGTCGGCTTCCCGGCCGATCAGTCGGGTCAGCCGCGTCGGCAGCTTCGTGAACGCGGGGGCGGCGGACCGGGATGCAAAGGACGCCGCGATCGCCATCGAGAGCGTTCCGGGGCGGGTGGTGTCGCTGCATTCGCGCAGGACCTTGCCGTTGAGCCGATAGCCCTGCAGCGGAACGTTCGAGATCCATTCGACGCAGTCGTCGCCGGCGCCCGGTCGGCCCAGGGCCTTGCGAAGCATGGACATCTGCACGCGAACACTGGCATCCTCGACAACCACGCCAGCCCAGACGGTAGCGAGCAGCTCATCCTTGCCGAGCACCTTGCCGGCGTGCTTGACCAACTGGAGCAGCAGCTCGAAGGAGCGGAAGCCCAGCCGAACGGCCTCGCCGGCACGTTCGAGCCGGCGCTGTGTTTCGTACACGACGAAGGGACCGAAGCGCCATAGGACTTCGGCGGTCGCCTGTGGCGGGCTGGCGGGCAATGATGACATGCGGATCTCCGTCAGCAAGGGTGGCGGGCAAGGCCGCGTGCGATGGCTTGGCGAGCGCTCATGGTCAATTCGGTAGGGGTCTTGATCGGCAAATCGGGTCCGTCCAGAAGGCCGCTGCCACTTCTCCCGGTCCAGGTCAGGTTGCTGCAGGGCCGCATGCCGGCCGGACACGCGTTTGCGTCTCCATACCAAAGACGTTCGAGCCGGGTGTTTTGTGACAGGTTTTTTTCCCGGCCCTTGCGTGGCTGCTTCGCCGGAGCGATCCGGCTGGTCATCGTAGGTCTGACCGGGCCATGTTCGATCGGCCCTGTGTCGGACGATGCATCCAGAAACGGCTAACGATGCCGACCCCGTGTTCGTGGTGGATCGGCATTGGTGTCTGCCCGACAACACCGTGGGCCGCGACACATGCCTTCCAGCGGCGGCGGTGGGCTCCTACGATCGCGCCGCTCGCAACGCCTTCAGTCGACTTCCGAACGGATGACCCATGACTCCTTCTTCCATGCCCAGCGTGCACCCGCTTGCCGCTGCCTGCTTCCTCGAACCTCCGCAGCGAACATGAGTGCCCTGTCCAAACCCGATCACCAAGGCGCCTCGGCAGCGATCCTCGATCCTCGCGCGGCCCTGCACTTGCGCTGCGCGACCCGGGACCGGGCCCTGGCCGTGGTGTCGCACGAACTCAAGCAGCCCCTGAACATCATCCAGATGAACGCGGGGCTCCTGCAACGATTGCCCGCGTCGACCGTGTCGGGGCACATCCGCGGTATCGCCGAATCGATCCAGCGCGCCATCGAGAGCCAGACCCGGATCATCAATGACTTGCTCGATTTCTCACGGGTGCGTACCGGCAAGCTCGCACTGCATTGCGCGGAGGTGGACCTGGGCGAGTTGGTGCCACGCCTAGCTGCTGCGCTGGACGCCAGCTGGCGCGGTGGCCGTATCCGCACGGAGGTGCAGGCCGGCGATCCGATCCGTTGCCACGCCGACGCGGTACGGCTCGAGCAGATCGTCGGCAACCTGCTGGACAACGCTATGAAGTTCTCGCCCGAAGGGGCCGAGATCGTCGTGCGTCTTCGCTCGGAGGACGGTTTCGCCCGCATCTGTGTGGAGGACCGCGGCTGCGGCATCGCGCCCGAATTCCTGCCACACGTCTTCGGCCTGTTCAGCCAGGGTGGTGCCGCCGCCGATGGTTCTCATGGCGGTTTCGGCATCGGCCTCGCACTGGTTCACGGCTTGGCGGTCGCGCATGGCGGCTTCGTCAAGGCGACGTCGGCGGGCGTCGGCCATGGCGCCGAATTCAACGTGTGGATTCCTCTTCATCGCCGCTCCCATTCCTGATCAACCCCGAAATCCCGACCCGCGCCCCGGCGCTTGATTGATTGCATTTCATGAAAATATCCCTCGACCCTTCTCTCGATGCACGTCGTCAGGACGTGCCTTCGTCCACTGTCCTTTCGAGCTGGTATGACGCCAACGCTGCCATCCAGCGCCTCTGGGCCATCCAGCCCGCAGGGGGCGAAGGCTCGCCGGCGATGCGTGTCGTGGTGATGCTTGCGCCATCACCCGACGGGGACGATGCGAATCTGACGTGGATGGCACGCGGTCCGGGTTGGGAGCAAGAGCTTCGGCAGCAACTGGCAGGTGCCGTGCAACTCGAATGGATCGACGGCCCGCTGCCGGACGAATTCGAGATCGACGGCGAGGGCGTAGTGCTGTCCTTGCTGTGCTGGCGCGACGCGACGTTGCTGCAGGACTGAACCGCACCTCGATTGGTGCGAAGGCGTCAACACCGTAGTCATTGGCAAACGCCTAGTGCCCATCGGCCTGCCTTTCTACGATTCTCCCGGCGCCATTGCCGTATCCCATCCTTCTTTCAAGTCCCTCATCGTGAGCAAGATCCTCGTTCTTTACTACAGCATGTATGGCCATCTCGAGCAGATGGCGAAAGCGGTCGCCGAAGGCGTGCGCTCGGTTCCCGGCAGCGAAGCCACCGTCAAGCGTGTGCCGGAGACGATGTCCGCCGAGGCATTGCGCCAGGCGGGCGCCAAGGTCGAACAGGACGCTGAAATCGCCACGGTGGCGGAGCTTCCGGGCTACGACGCGATCCTGTTCGGTACGCCCACGCGTTTCGGCGGCATGGCGGGCCAGATGCGAACCTTCCTTGACCAGACCGGCGGCCTCTGGGCCACGGGCGCACTCATCGGAAAGTTCGGCGGCGTGTTCACGTCGACAGCCACGCAACACGGCGGCCATGAGACCACCATCGCGTCGTTCCATACGGCGCTGCTGCACCACGGCATGCTGGTCGTCGGCGTGCCGTACTCGTGCACGGGGCTGACGAACATGGCCGAGATCACCGGAGGCTCACCTTACGGCGCGGGCACGCTCGCCGGAGCCGATGGCCAGCGCATGCCGTCCGCCAACGAGCTTTCCATCGCGCGCTTCCAGGGCACGCACGTGGCGCGTCTGGCCAATCGCCTCGCAGCCTGACACGCCGTTCGAGAACGAGGTTCGCTGATGACGCATGGCATTGCAGCAATCGGTCGCGATGGCTACCGCACGCAGATAGAGGTGGGCAGCCGCCACAGGCTCGTCGCGGATGAGCCATCCGCCCTGGGCGGCGCAGACACCGGCCCCGCGCCCTATGACCTGCTGATCGCGGCCCTGGGTGCATGCACAGCGATCACGCTGCGCATGTATGCCAACCTCAAGAAATGGCCGCTCGAATCCGTGGAGGTGAAGCTGCATCTGTCGCGCGATGGCGATGCCATGGCTGTGGAGCGGTCGCTGCACATGGTTGGGTTGGACGAGGCGCAGAAAGCGAGACTGGCCGAGATCGCCGAGCGCACGCCGGTCACGCTGACGCTGAAGTCGGGTGTGCGGATTCGTACGACCGTGGCCTGAAGGAAGACACCATGCCAACCCGCTCATTCGATTTCCTCAACCGCGAGGGCCAGCGCCTGTCGGGCACGCTGGAGATGCCGGAAGGCATCCAGCGCGGCTGGGCGCTCTTCGCGCACTGCTTCACCTGTGGCAAGAAGAACCTGGCCGCGGTGCGCGTGGCCCGCGCTCTGGCCAGCGCCGGTATCGGCGTGCTGCGCTTCGACTTCACTGGCCTCGGCGACAGCGAAGGCAGTTTTGCGGATTCGAGTTTCAGCCTCAACGTGCAGGACCTGGTTTCGGCCGCCGAAGCGATGAAGGACTCGGGCATGCCGCCCGACCTGCTGATCGGACACAGCCTGGGCGGCGCGGCCGTTCTCGCGGCGGCGGGCAGCGTCGACAGTGCGCGCGCCGTGGCGACGATCGCCGCACCGTTCGATGTCGGGCATGTGCTGCACCTGCTCGACCCCGAGGGACTGGCGCGACTGGATGGCGAGCCGGCAGCGCTCCTGAAGGTCGTTGGGCGACCGATGTCTGTGAGCAAGGCCTTCGTCGATGACCTGCGAGGGCATGACCAGGGCGCGCGCATCGGTGCGCTTCGCCGGGCGTTGCTGGTGCTGCACGCGCCGCGCGACCTGACAGTCGACATCGAGAACGCGACGCACATCTTCCTTGCGGCCCGGCACCCGAAGAGCTACGTATCGCTCGGCGATGCGGACCATCTGCTGTCCAGACGCGAGGATGCCGAATATGCGGCAAGCCTCATAGCTGCCTGGGCCCTGCGCTATCTGCCGGAGCCGGCCGTTTCACCAGCCGAGCCGGCCGATGCCGTGGCCGAGGAGACCGGCTTGGGCAAGTTCCAGCTGGCGCTGCGCTCAGGTGGCTCCCGCTGGCTGGCCGACGAGCCCGAGACCGCCGGCGGGCTCGGCTCCGGGCCGACGCCCTATGACCTGCTGTCGTCGGCGCTTGCCGCATGCACCACGATGACGCTGCGCCATTACGCCGATGGCAGGGGATGGCCGGTGACCCGCATCCGCACGGCAGTGAACCATCGTCGCGACAAGGACCGCTCGCCCCCGGATTTCTTCAGTCGTGAGGTTGCCATCGAGGGCGCCTTGGACGACGAACAGCGCGCCCATTTGCTGGAGGTCGCGCAGAAGTGTCCGGTCCATCGCACGCTCGAGCAGGGCTCGGGCTTCGACGCCATCGCTTTCGACCGGCAGTCCTGAGTTGTGATGAAGGTGAAGACACTTGCCATGCGTGGCGAAGCCCACGAGCGCGTTGCAGAAATCGTCAACCGCTGCATCGCGGCGTCGAGGCTTTCCCAGACGCTCGTCGACCTTGCGCACCTCAGGGTGTCGCAGCTCAATTGCAACGACGTGCGAACGGATGCTCATTTCCTGGCATTGCTTGGTGCGGGCTACCCGGTCAGGAAGCTCATGCTGGTCTCGGACTGGTTCGATGCCGGGACAGGTCTCACGCCGCGCGAGAAGGCCGCGCTCTCCTGGGCCGAGGCCTTGGTCACGGCTGGCGAAGACGGCGTGGGGCGGGCGCGATGCCTGCAGGTGGCTGCCGTTTTTGAGCACAACGAACTCGTGGCGCTCAGCCTGGCCATCGCACTGGAGAACGCCCGTAGCCGGAGGGCCTGCGCGCCGACGCGAGGGCCGTTGCAATGATCGTGCTCGCCGACGAGCCTGGCGACGCAGAAGGCCATCCCGGCGGGCATCCCGGGTTCCTGGTGCCCTACACCGGCGACGAGATCCTTCCGCTCTACACCACGACCGTTGCCGTTTCCGGCGGAGAGGCCCGGCATGCGCGCGTGTCTGGGAGAGCCGTATCCGACGATGGCAACCTCGACCTGGTTCTTCGGCAGCCGACGGAGCTGGGCGGCGACGGTGGCGGAACCAATTCACAGCAGCTGTTCGCAGCGGGTTTCGCGGCATGCTTCCACGGTGCCATGGCGATAGCCGCGGCGTCCATGCGCACGCGTCTTCCGCCGCACATCGATATCGCGGCCACGGTTTCGTTCGGGCGCGATCCGGTCGACGGACTCTTCCTCATCACCGCCGAGCTCGAGGTGAGCCTGCCGCAGATGGACACCCGCGAAGCCGCCGAACTTGTCGCGCAAGCCGAGCGCATCTGCCCCTACATGAAGATGTCGCGCGTAGGCATGCGCTCGACGATCCGCTTTGTCTGAGTCCGGTTCGATGGCCTTGCGCCGGGCAGTGCCGCGCGCATTGGTGAATCGAGGGCAACACCGTCGTCCGCACCACATGCCTACCGGGGCGCAGCGTTCAAAACTACGATTTTCTTCATGGGCCGCGAGTCACGCGGCCTGACGATTTGCCTTCCGCCCGTCGCAACGAAGATGACGGGTGTCAGATTGCCGAGGCGGCTGTAATGAGGCGTGCACTTTCCATCCGTTCGTGCACGGGACGAACTCACGTCGGCGCGGGAACTCCCGCGTAAATCCGATCAGCAACACGGCGACGCGACGGGTGGAGGGCGCCTTTCAAGGACCACCGCATGACCACGACCTGTACGCACCTCGACCAGATCCACTCCGTCACCCCTTCCAGCCAAGGATGCGAAGACTGCCTGCGCATCGGCGGTCGCTGGGTGCATCTGCGCATGTGCCTCACATGCGGACACGTCGGCTGTTGCGACTCGTCAGAACACAAACACGCCACGCAGCATTTCCACATGACGGGCCATCCTCTGGTCCAGTCGATCGAACCCGGCGAGGACTGGCGCTGGTGCTACGTGGATGAGGTCCACGTCCGGGGCTGATTCGTAGCCTCGCGCGCACCTGCCGTTCGCGTGCCCGTCGTGTCGAATTGATGCCCCGCATGCAACATGGAAGTACCTCTCGCAAGGCTACCGCCCGAAGAGACCGAAACCTAGCATCCAGATCGTCCCGCGATGTTCGCGGACCGGCGCTCCAGCCGTCCTGGGGTCAGGGCTTGGTGCCCTCTGGGAAATCACATGGTGCTGCGTATTTCCACTTTGGCTTCGTCTCCCGTGCCGCGCGCCGCGCGTCGTGCACGCGCGCCACGCAACGGGCAGAGGACACGGCTCGACGCGATGCCGTGTACGTCGCAGCCTGCTGCGCGCACTGCGCCGGAAGGCCCGATGGACTTCGCCTGGCGTTGGGGCTACATGGCCGTTTGCCTGCTGACGATGGCGGGCGCCGCGGCCGTGGCCAGTGGCGAAGCAGCCAGCGCGGAGTTGAAGTTCGCCACGGGAGCGGTAGCAAGTCCCGTGCTGGTGCCGGACATCTGCACCGCGGACTCCAGGCGCGCCGGGTACGACCCCGCCACTCAACAGATTTTCCCAGGGCGACCCGTCCACTCACCGAGCAACTCATCTTCGAAGGAAAAACCATGACTCGACTCTTCACCCTCGCTCGCGCTTTCGCGATCGCCTGCATTGCGGCAATCCACCTGGCGGCACCCGCCAGCACCGCGAATGCCGCCGCGTCGCCGGAACGGCCCACCATCGTGCTGGTGCACGGCGCCTTCGCCGAGTCCGCGAGCTGGAACGACGTGGCGCGCGATCTGCGGGCGCGCAGCTTCCATGTGATCGCCGTCGCGAATCCGCTGCGGGGCGTGAAACGCGATGCGGACTATGTCGGCGCAGTCGTCGACTCCGTGAAAGGACCTGTCGTTCTGGTCGGTCATTCCTACGGCGGCTCAGTGATCTCCGCCGCTGCGCAGGGAAAACCCAACGTCAAGGCGCTGGTTTTCGTGGCCGCGTTCGCGCCTGAGGTCGGAGAGTCCGCGGCGGACCTGTCTGGCAAGTTCCCTGGCAGCACGCTGGGGCCCGCGCTGGCACCGCCGGTCGCGCTGCCCGACGGCAACAAGGATCTCTACATCCTGCAGGACAAGTTCGGCAGCCAGTTCGCCGCCGACGTGGCGCCGAACACGACGCATCTCATGGCCGTGTCGCAGCGTCCGATCACGCAGTCGGCGCTGGCCGAACCGGCACCCGCCGCCGCATGGAAGAACGTGCCGTCCTGGTTCATCTACGGCGACAGGGACAAGAACATTCCTCCGGCTGCGCTGTCCTTCATGGCCGAGCGCGCGAAGTCGATGAAGACCGTCGTGGTCAAGGGGGCGTCGCACGTGGTCATGATCTCCAGGCCGGGCCCGGTGACCCGCCTGATCGTCGAAGCCGCCGGATCGGATGCACAGCAGCCCTGATACCGCCGCGACGCACGGGCAGGGCATCGCACAAGTCATTGTTGCCCGTCGTGCAACACCGTGGTCCCCTGTGCCGGCCTACCGGCACGCCTTGGCGAGCACTACGCTTGGTCGGCCTCGTTGAAAGGCGCATGAGCGCTGGTGACGACGCTCTACCGCCCTGGAGATTTTCATGAACCCATTGCGACGTTCTCTCCCTGACATCGGCGGCCTGTCGCGCCGCCTGCAAGACGCCGTGGGCATCGCGGTACTGACTACGGCGGTCGTCGCCGGCTCCGCCCTCGCTGCCTACGAGGCATTGCAGGACACTTCCGGTGATGTCGCCATTGCCGCACATCGTGCCGCGGGCCCCCGTTCGGCACTGGAGCGCCCGCAATGAGCCGCGAGGACACGCTCAGCGAAGCCGATGCCGTGTTCGACGCCACCGGCATCGCGGCCCGGGCTCTGCGCATCGGAACCCGGGCACCCGACGTGACGCTGCCGGATGCCTCGGGCAAGCCTGTGCGTCTCTCGGATGTCTGGCGGCGCGGCCCGCTGGTCGTCGTTTTCTACCGGGGCGGATGGTGTACCTACTGCAACCTCCAGCTTCGCGAATGGCGACAGTACACCGACGCCTTGACCCGGCTCGACGCGACCTTGCTGGCCATCTCGCCGCAGCTGCCCGAGCACTCGATGCGCACGGCCCAGGACAACGGACTCGGGTTTACCGTGCTGAGCGACTGCGCCCTCGAGGCTGCCAACGGCTTCGGGCTTGCCTACACGCTGCATCCCGACGTGGTGGACTACTACGGCAGCGTCGGCACCGACATCCCCGTGCTGAACGGCAACGGGCAGTGGGTGCTGCCGGTTCCCGCCACCTATGTGATCGACAGAACTGGCGAGATCTGTTTTGCCTCGATCGAGGAAGACGTGCGTGAACGCACGCGTCCGCGCGAGGTCGTTGCCGCAATCGAGGTCCTGCGACAGCGGCCCTGACGGCCGCACGGGCTGCCGCCCACCCTCAGAAATCCAACCAGAGCGAGCGCGCATCCGCCGAACGGGCGGCCGCTCGCTCTTTCGCATCTCCGAAAGCTCACCATGCACCTGGGCAAGACCTACAAAGTTTCCGAGTTCATCGCCTGGACGCGGCGACAGATCTATCTGCTGCTGGCCGTCGGCACCGTGCCCGTGCTGCTCTACCAGGTGCTCGGGCTGCGGTGGCTCACCATTCCCCTGACCGTGGTGGGCTTGCTGGGCACCGCGACCTCTTTCATCGTCGGCTTCAAGAACGTGCAGACCTACAACCGCACGGTCGAGGCCCAGCACCTCTGGACTTCGATCCTCAACAGCAGCCGGTTCTGGGGCGCGAGCGTCGGCGGCTTCGTGCGCAACCCCATCGAGGCGCGCGAGCTCATCGATCGCCACGTCGCATGGCTGACCTGCCTGCGCTACGAGCTGCGCAGTGCCAGGCCGTGGGAGACGATGGAGAAGGCGTCGAACGTCGAGTACCGCGATATCTATCGGATCCCTGAGCGCGAGACACCCATCGACGACGAGCTGCGCAGACATCTTTCGAACTCCGAGCATGCGCAGATCCATGAGGTCAAGCTCAGCCTCAAGGCGACGCAGGTGCTCTGGCTGCAAAGCCGGGCATTGAGGCGGCTTCACGATCAGGGCGACCTGTCTCTGACCACGTACATCGAACTGAACAAACTGCAGAAGGAGTTCATCGACCAGCAGGGGCGCGCGGAGCGCCTGAAGAACTATCCCTACCCGCGACAGTACGCGATCATCAATACGCTTTTCGTGTGGGCGTTCTGTGTTCTCCTGCCATTCGGGCTCTTGAAAGAGTTCGACAAGCTCAACGATGGCATCAGTGGCCTGATGCAGGGTTGCATGGTGTGGCTCGTGATTCCTTTCAGCGCCACGATCTCGTGGATGTACACATCGCTCGAACAGGTGGGCGAAAGCACCGAAAACCCGTTCGAGGGAAGCGCCAATGACGTACCCATCACGCTCATCGCCAGGACCATCGAGCGCGAGATGAAGGAGTTCATCGGCGAGACCGATCTGCCCGTGCTGCCGGTACCGGTCCACGAAATCATTCTTTGAGACCTCGCGCCTACCGGTGCGCATTGGTGCGCATCGGTCAACACAGTGAGGCCCCTTGCATGGCTACCGGCCGGGCGCGACGAAACCTAGCATCAAGTCTCCCTTTTGCGAACCCTCGTGAACGGTGGCTCAGTCGCCCTGAGCCCAGGCATCCGCCGATTCTTCAAGGACCCAACCATGACCCAACGCATCAAGTACGCTGAGAAGTCCCCCGAGATTTTCAAGAAGTTCGTCGAGTTCCTCAACGCCATCAAGGAAGGCTCGATCGAAGAGCCGATCCGCAACCTGGTCGCGATCCGCACCTCGCAGCTCAACGGCTGCACCTTCTGCCTGGACATGCATGTCAAGCAGGCCAAGATCCAGGGCGAGCGCGAACTGCGCCTGTTGCACCTGGCCGCATGGCGTGATTCGACGCTGTTCATCCCGCGCGAGCGCGCAGCGCTGGCCTGGACCGAGGCGCTGACGAAGCTGTCCGAGCAAGGCGTGCCCGACGAGATCTACGAGCGCGTGCGCACGCAGCTGTCGGAAAAAGAAATTTCCGACCTCACGTTCCTGGTGATGTCCACCAACGCGTGGAGCCGCCTGAACATCGCCCTCAAGACGGTGCCCGGCTCTTCCGACAAGGTCTTCGGCCTGGACAAGGCCAAGCTTTCCTGAACCCATCGCACTAGGAGTACCCCATGAAAATCGTCGTGATCGGCGGCTCTGGCCTCATCGGCTCTAAAGTCGTCAACAAGCTGCGCGAGGCTGGACATGAAGTCGTCGCGGCTTCGCCCGCGTCGGGTGTGAACACCATCACCGGTGAAGGCCTGGATGCCGCCATGGCGGGCACGCAGGTGGTGCTGGACGTGGCGAACTCGCCGTCGTTCGAGGACAAGGCCGTGCTCGAGTTCTTCCAGATCTCGGGGCGCAACCTGCTGGCGGCCGAATCCAAGGCCGGGGTCAAGCACCATGTGGCACTGTCGGTGGTCGGTACCGACCGCCTGAGCGAGAGCGGCTACTTCCGCGCCAAGATCGCGCAGGAGGCGCTCATCCGCGATTCCGGCATTCCGTACACCATCGTCCATTCGACGCAGTTCTTCGAGTTCCTGGGCTCGATCGCGCAGTCGGGCGCCGACGGCGACTCCGTGCACCTGTCGCCGGCCTTCGTTCAGCCCATCGCGTCGGACGACGTGGCGGCGGCGGTGGCCGACTACACCCTGGGCCAGCCGCGCAACGGCGTGGTCGAGATCGCGGGTCCCGAGCGCGTTCGCCTGTCGGATCTGGTGGCGCGCTACCTCAAGGCCACCAACGACAAGCGCACCGTGGTGCCCGACGCGCATGCGCGCTACTTCGGCGCCGAGCTGAAGGACGACACCCTGGTGCCGGGGCCGAATCCGCGCATCGGTGCGCTGGACTTCGATGCTTGGTTCGCACTGCCCAAGGCGCCGCGCTGACGCGTCGCCGCAGCGCTGCCGGGGCTCCCTCGATGCGAGCGCCTCCGCCGCGACAGGCCGTCGAGGCAGGCACACACGACAGGCGTCCCCTGACGTGTGCGCAGTCTTGCCCCTCGGCGTTCGCGGCGGAGGTCGTGAGCTCCGGCCAGCAAACCGTCACCCGGCTCCATCCAGAGACATGACCGATACCGTCACTTCCCCCACAACGACCGTGCCGCAGGAACTGAGTGCGGTACGCCGCGGCCACTACCGGCTGGACCCGGTGCACACACGCGTGCTTTTCAGCGTGTCGCACTTCGGCATCTCCACCTACTACGGCGAGTTCCTGAGTCCTTCGGGCGTGCTCGACCTCGCATCGCCGCAACCCGGCGCGGGAGCGCTGACGGTGTCGGTGCCCGTCGCCAATGTCTTGACCTCGAGCCGCGTGCTCGACGAAGAACTGCGCAGTCGCGACTGGCTCGACGCCGAGCGCTTTCCGGCCATGACCTTCACGTCGACGTCGCCGGTCTCGCTGGCGGCCCGGAGCTTCCAGGTGGCCGGCAACCTGTCATTGCACGGCGTGACACGCGAGATCGTGCTGGATGCGAGCTTCGTCGGCGCAGGCGTCAATCCGACAAAACAGGTTTACACGATCGGCTTCGATATCCGCGGCAGGCTTCGCCGCGGCGATTTCGGCGTGATGGCTGCACTGCCTCAGATCGGCGAAGAGGTCGGACTGATCATCGGCGCCGCTTTCGAACTGGAGACGCCTTGAGGGGCGGGCAATGAATATGCGTCGAATCATTCCGCTCTTCGGCTTCCTGTGGATTCTGCTGGTCGCCTTCGACGCGAGCGCGCAGGACGTGGCTGCGGGAAAGCAGGCCTACGCTCAGTGCGCGGCTTGCCACTCGATCGACGGAAGCCATGGCGTCGGTCCCAGCCTGCAGGGCGTGATCGGGCGTCAGGCCGGCAGCGCGCCGGGCTTTCGTTTCAGTCGCGCCATGAAGGGTGCGGGCTATCCGTGGGATGCGAAGACGCTCGACGCCTACATCGCGAACCCGCAGGGTGCCGTGCCGGGCAACGTCATGCCCTATGCCGGGCTGGCGGATGCCAGGCAGCGCGCCGATCTCATCGCCTACCTGGCTTCGCTGAAATAGTCCGCAGGCGCGGTGCTCGGCGCGCCGCGTCCTTTCGTGCAACCTCGACCATGACCAAGCTGCAACCTCCCCCGGTCTCCCTCCTGAACAGGTACCGGGGACCGGAGTTCCAACCCCTTTATTCGACCAAGGTCACCGTGAGCGGGGGCGAGGCAGCACACGGACGCGCCTCGGGCGTTGCTCGCTCGAACGATGGATGCCTCGATATAGCGCTGCGGCTTCCCGTCGAACTCGGCGGCGGAGGAGGAGGGAGCAATCCGGAGCAGTTGTTCGCCGCAGCCTATGCAGCATGCTTCCATGGCGCGCTCAACTTGCTGGCGACTCGCAAGGGCATCCCTCTCGTGGACGCCCGGGTCGAGGTGTCGGTGGCATTCGGGCGCGATCCCATGGACGGCCTTTTCATGCTCACGGCCGACGTCGCCATCCACCTGCCGGGTGTCGAGAAGAGCCTTGCCGAAGAGTTGGTGCGCCATACCGAGCGGTTCTGCCCCTACGCGAAGCTGGCTCGAAACGGAATGACCAGCATCGTGGCGCTCGCCGCATAGCCGTGCCGGCCTTAACAAGGTTTGACAGGCTTTAACTGGCGTACGGAACGCCCTTTGCCCAGACTCCATCCATGGTTTCAAGAAGGACCGAGCCCATGACCGCACCGGCCCATGCCCTCAGGATCAACGTGTCGATCGCACATCACGACCCGTACGTCGCTACGGGCATCGCCGCGCTGCTGCGCTCCAGCACCGATTTCACCGTCCAACCCGAGAGCCTCGGCGAGGTCGACGTGGTGGTCACGGACTATTCGACCGGAATGCTTCGGGCTGCGGCACCGCGCCGCGGCGCAGCCAAGGTGGCATCGCTTCTCATCGTCAGCGAGCAGGACCGTGGGTGGCAGATCCGCCGCGCCGTCGACGCCGGCGTGCGTGGCTACCTTCTGCAAGACTGCTCGGCCAACGAACTCGCGGATGCGGTGCGTTGTGTGGCCGGCGGGCGCCGCTATCTGTCGCGGTCGGCGGCGGACCGGGTGCTGGACACGCTGGTCCAGTCCGTCCCGACTGCCCGCGAGTTCGAAGTGCTGCAGCACATGGCGTGCGGCCTGGGCAACAAGAACATCGGGCGGCTGCTCGGTATCAGCGAGGGCACGGTCAAGACGCACGTGAAGACGATCCTGGCCAAGCTCGGCGAGCAGACGCGCACGGGCGCGATCACCGAAGCGATCCGCCGCGGGCTGCTGGATGCCCGGCACCCTCTCGCCGATGCGCCGTTGTCAGCCTGAACACCTTTCCAAAGTCTCCGAGTTTCTCCGCCATGACACAAAACTCCATCATCTCTGTCCGGGTCCGGCATGCGGACCCGCTTGTCATGGCAGGCCTGGTCGCGCTCCTCGACCGGGAGCCGGACTTCGACGTGCAAGCCGCTTCGGACATTCACCGGGGCTGCGCCGACGTGGTCGTGACGGACTACGGCAGTGCAATGGGATTGCTGGCGGCCTCGCCGGAGACTGTCAACGGTGCAGATGCTTCGCTGCGGGATCTTCCTCGACCCCGCGTCGTGGTGATGACACGCCAGGACAAGGAGGGCGAGATCGCGCAAGCCATGCACAGCGGCGTGCGTGGCTATCTGCTCCAGAGCGCCGATCCGCTCGAACTGGTGGACGCCATCCGCCATGTGGCGCGAGGCGGCTCGCACTATCTCTGCAACCGCGCGGCGGCCCTGTTCGACAGCTGCCCCCCTCGCACCTGGCTGACCGCCCGGGAAGAGGATGTGCTGCGCTTCCTCGTCAAGGGCGATTGCAACAAGGGCATCGCGCGCAAGCTCGACATCTCGGCCAACACCGTGAAGGCGCACGTCGCCCGGATATGCGAGAAGCTGCACGTCCGTTCGCGTGCGCAGGTGGCGATCCAGGCCACGCAACGTGGATTGGTTCGTGCCTGACGCATCGGGCGAAGCCGGCTCGCGCGTCTGGCGCTTCGGATCGTTCTCGCTGTGGGAGGCGCAAAGGCGGCTTGAACGCCATGGACTGCCGATCCGCTTGGGCTCCAGGGCCTTCGGCCTCCTGCTCGAGCTGCTGAAGCGAGCGGGGGAGGTCGTCGGAAAGGACGAACTGCTTGCGGCGGTGTGGCCTGACGTCGTGGTCGAGGAAGCCAGTGTCCGCGTGCACATGTCTATCCTGCGCAAGGCGCTGGGCGAGCCCGACGACGGGAATGGCTGTGTCGAGTGGATTTCCAATATCCCGCTTCGCGGCTATATCTTCCTGGGCAGGGTCCGTCGTGAATTCGGCCCGTCCGAGGTCGTCGCACTCGCGGATGCTTCTGCCCCCATCGCGGAAGATGCAGCCGTATTGGCGGCGTTGCCCGTGCGCTTCTCCAAGCTGATAGGGCGCGACGTCGAGATGGCGCGGCTTCTTTCCATGCTGTCCGAGAGCCGACTGGTCACCCTGGTTGGGGCGGGTGGCGTGGGCAAGACCAGCGTTGCGGTGCGTGTCGCGGAGCGATACAGGGAGGTTCACGGTGGGAGCGTCTGCTTCATAGATCTGGCGCCATTGACTTCGCAGGACCACGTGCTGAGTACGGTCGCGCGCGCCCTGGGGGTGCGCGGCGACGTGCCGGACGTCGCTCAGGCCATCATCCAGCGCCTGGAAGGCACGCAAGCCCTGCTTTTGGTCGACAACTGCGAGCACGTCATCGAGACGCTGGCGCCGTTGCTCCACAGGTTCCTCGCGGCATTGCCGGACCTGCGCATCTTCGCGACCAGCCGCGAGGTCTTGCGCATCGAGGGTGAGCATGTGTCCAGGCTCCTGCCTCTGGCGGTTCACGAGGGTGCTTCCGTCTCGCTGGCCAGCGCCTTGGACTCACCGGCGGTGCAATTGCTCGTCGAGCGCGCCCGTGCGGCGGGCACCGATGCATTCGACGATGCGAGCGCGGCCCCGCTCGCACGCATCTGCCAGCAGGTCGACGGCATCCCGCTCGCCATCGAACTGGTGGCGGCACGTCTTGGCGCGCAGTCAGCCAGCGATCTCGCGCTGAGGCTCGACGATCACATGCGTCTTCATTCGACGATCCGGCGGGCCGTGCTGCCACGGCAGCGCACGCTCGCGGCGACGCTCGACTGGAGCGTGGGCCTCCTCGGCGCGCCCGAGCTGATGCTGTTTCGCAGGCTGTCGATCTTCCGTGCGCACTTCGATGCCGAGGCCGCGCTCAGCGTCGTGGCGAGCGATCTGGATCCCGACGTGGCTTCGGATGCATTGATCTCGCTGGCCAGCAAGTCCCTCGTGGTCTACGACGAGGAGAAAGGAGTGCACCGCCCCTATCGGCTGCTCGACACCACCCGGAGCTATGCCCAGGCACTCATGCTGCGCGCGGGAGAGCAGAAACTGGTGTCAAGGCGGCACGCGCGGGTGATGCTCGACCTGATGGGCAGCGCCACGGCCGACCTGGCCTCGCTCGATGCCCGGGAGTGGGTGCAGTGCTACGGCACGTTGCTGGACGATGTCCGCGCGGCCTTGGACGCCTGCGTGGCCCAGGACGAGGATCCGGACATCGCAGGGGCGTTGACCATCGGCTCGGCGCCGCTGTGGTTCCGCCTGTCGGAGGTCGGCGAGTACCGCGACCGGGTCCGGGCGGTATTGACCTATGTGCAGACGCTGCCGCGACCTGACCACCTGGCTGCCGGTTGGCTTCAACTGGCGCTCTACAACGCGCTGTGGCACACCGGCGGCAGCGTGGCGGACATGACGCAGGCCTGCGAGCGCGCCCTGGATGCCGCGCTGGAGTTCAAGGTGAGAACCCTCGAATTCCAGGCACGCTGGGGCTTGTGCGCGCTCAATGTCACGCGCGGCGACTATCCCTCTGCGTTGCAGCATGCCGAGGCACTGAGGGCCTATGCGCTCCAGTCGGAGAGCGAGGTGACGCGCAACCTGTCGCATCGCATGCTCGCGCTCGCAAGCTTCTTTTGCGGTGCCTTGGCAGAAGCGCAGACGCACGCCGAAGCCGCGATGGACGTCGATGCTGCCATCCGGCACAACCAGGGCAATACCTTCCAGCCAGATGCGCGCATCACGGCCATGGCCATCCTGGCCAGGACACTGTGGATCCAGGGCGACATGCAGTCGGCGATGAGCACCGCCCGGCGCTGTGTGGAGGAGGCCGAGGCACTGGGTCACGCGATGTCGCTGTGCGTCGCGCTGTTCTGGATCTGTCCCGTGGCGATCTGGGCCGGTGAGCGGACGACGGCGCGCGCATGGGTCGATGCGATGCTGCGCGAGACCCGCTCGAAGGGGCTCGACTACTGGCACGAATGGGCATCGTGCTACGACGACGCACTCAGGCTCGAGGAATTCGATGCCGCCGAGGAGCGCAAGGCCTACATCGAGCAGGTGGCCGGCAAGGCCCTCGGCATGGACATGCCACGCCGGGAGATGCTCGTGACCTTCTGCCCGGCATGGGTGGACGACGATCTGCTGGCGCGTGCGATGCGCGGAGGAGGGCAGTGGAGCGCGGCCGAGGTGTATCGGGCCATGGCCCGGCGTGAAGCACTGCAGGGAAATGCCGGCATGGCGGAGTCGCTTTGCCGGCAGGCCCTGGAGCTTGCTCGCGCGCAAGGCTCCCATGTCTGGGAACTGCGTGCCGCGCGCGATCTGGCCCGCATGGGAGATGAGCGCGGCAACGTTTCTGCCTGAGCTGGTCTCAGGTCAGCGATATGCCGCCGTCGACCTTCAGGTTGACGCCGGTGACGTACATGCTGTCGTCACTGGCCAGGAAGAGTGCCGCTTTCGCGAGTTCGTCGGGCCGACCCATGCGGCCCAACGGGATCGCGGCGGCCATCTCCTTGTCGAACGCCGGGCGCACGTCGTCGGAGATGCCGAGCTTCGCCAGGATGGGCGTATCGACCGGCCCGGGGCTCAGCACATTCACCCGGATGCCGCGCGCCTTGAGTTCCAGTGCCCAACTGCGCGCGAAGGCTTCGACGGCCGCCTTGCTGCCTGCATACACCGCATGGTTGTCCATGACCTTGGTGCCGGCGATCGAGCTCGTGAGAATGATCGACCCCTTGTCGCGCATGAGTGGCAATGCGCGGGTCACGCCAAAGAACACCGCGCGCGTGTTGATCGCGAACTGCAGGTCGAAGTTGTCCACTGTGACGGCCGCGGAGGGCTCGAGGATGGCCGTGCCCGCGTTCGCCATGTAGATGTCGATGGCACCGAAGCGGTTCTTGACGGCCTCTATCAGCCGTTCGTGCATCGAGAGATCGGCGACGTCGCCGACGAAGCCCATCGCATCCGGTCCGAGATGTGCCAGCGCGGCATCGACGGCGTCCTGGCGCCTTCCCACGATGGCGACGCGAGCGCCTTCGGCCGCGAAGGCCTGGGCTGTCGCGAGGCCGATGCCGCTGTTGCCACCGGTGATGAGGGCGACCTTGCCGGAGAGTCTTTGCATGAAGTTTCCTTGGTTGATGCAGAAGACTTCCATCTAGGTTCCCCCTGCCAATGAAGTAGTGGGTAGAAATGGAAACACTTGTGCCCAGGAGTCCGCAATGAAACCCCTCGATCACGCACCCGGCCTGGTCGCCTTTGCAAGTACGGTGGAGGCCGGCTCGTTCAGCGCGGCCGCACGAGTCCTTGGCACCTCACCGTCGGCGGTTTCCAAGGGCGTAGCGCGCCTGGAGCAATATTTCGGCGTGCGCCTCTTTCAGCGCTCGACGCGCGTGCTGTCGCTGACCCAGGAGGGCAGCGCCTACTACGAGCGGATTGCCCCCCTGCTGCGCGCGCTCGATGAGGCGAGCGATGTGGTGAAGCCTGTCAGCGGCGCTCGGGGATTGCTGCGCGTCACCGCCCCTGGAGATCTCGGGCGCATGTTTCTTGGGCCGGTGGTCGAGAGATTCTTGCCCCGGCACCTGGGCGTCAAGTTGGAACTGAGCCTGGCCGATCGGCAGGTCGACCTAATCCGCGAGGGCTACGACATCGCCATTCGGGCCGGCCGGATCGCGGATTCCGAGCTGACTGTGCGCCGTCTTGCCGAGATGCCGCTCGTGCTCGTCGCTTCGCCTGGCTACATCGCCCGCCGGGGCATGCCGGACTCGGTCGAGGCGCTGCGCGAGCACGCACATGTGCGCTACATGCTGGGCGGCAAGGCGTTTCCCATCCGATTCGCCGACGGCACGGTGCTGCACACAGACAGCGTGTTCGATGCCGACAACAGCGTAGCGCTGCGCATCGCGGCGCTGGGCGACCTCGGTGTCGCACAGGTCCTGCGCCTGTTCGTGCAGGACGACATCGAAGCGGGCCGGTTGGTCCCCCTGCTGCCGCGCCGGCCGCTGCCGCCCGTGTCCATTTCCGCCTTGCACGCGTTCGGCCGGCAGGCGCCGGCGCGCGTGCGCCTTTTCATCGAGTTCGTCGCCTCGGAAATCGCGCGACTGTCCTGAGCTCAGGGGCCGGCCAGCGGGTCGCGGCGGCAGGGCTGCAGCAGCGTCTGGCCGCACTCCGGGTAGGTCGGCGGGCCTTCGACATCCGCAAGGATGCCCAGGCGCACCACAGAGTCGTATCGTGCGTTGTGCAGTACGTACACCCGCTGCTGCTGCGTGAAGGTGTCGAACACGAGGCCGCCCGTCTGGGCCGGCGTGTCGATCCAGATGCGCAGCCTGGAACCCTTGCGGAAATAGTGGCCCATCTTGTTGATCTCGACGCGCGCGAAGACCGGGCGACCGGGCAGCAGTGGCATCAGTTGCCCCGGATCCTCGAGATGGATCGGCAGCAGCGGCGTCGACCGCGCGGTATCGAGGGCACGGTTGGACAGCCGCAGCCAGCCGCGCTGGACGTAGGTTTCCTGGCCGTCGGGTCGCAGTTCGGTGACCGTCACCTGGATGTCTGCGTCCCCGGCGTTGGCCATGATCCAGAGGTCGGCGCTGCCGGGGCCGTAGACCATCATGTCCTGCTCGAGGGCCGGCGAGGTGTAGGCCACGCTGGCCTTCTTCCAGTCGCCCGGCAGCGGGCCCCAGAAGGTGGTGCCGGCGACGTCGTTGACGACGACGCCGGTGCCAGGGTAGTCGAACACGTCGGCGGCGCCGGAGGTAAGCGTTTCGGAAAGAACATTGCCGGCGCCCAGGTGGAATTCCTTGATCGACAGGTCGGCTGGCTTGATTGGCCCCTTGCGTACGAGCCAGCGCGGCTTGGGTGAAGAGCGTCGCTCCAGCACGCTGTCACCGGTGCGGGATGCCTCCATCCACACCGTGGTGCGGGGTGTGTCGCGCTCGAAGCCGTTGTCCTGTCCTTTGACGAAGCGGTCCAGAAAGCGGATGGCCGTCTCCTGGAAAGCCTTGGCAAGGTACATGTCGTGCGGGCCGTTCGTCTGGAAGAGCCACAGCCTTTCAGGGTTCAGCTTGCTCTGGTAGTGGCTGCTGCGCGGCGTGATGGCCTGGTCCTGGAAGGCTTCCAGTGAAAGGACGGGGACGTCTATGCGATCCGCATGGCGCGCCAGGTCGAGGGTTTTCATGTATTCGTCGCGCAGGGGGTGTGCCACGGAGAGATGCATGCCCGAGTTCGTTTCTTCGGCCTCGAGGTTCTGCTCGACCTGCTTGAGGCAATCGGCGTCGCCTTCTTCCTTGGCGACCTCGGCGACGAGTTCGCTCCAGAAAGCACGGAAGAGCACTCGAAAGGGCGTCAGGAACCCCGGCGCCGGCACGCCGCCCGGCGCGATGGCGTCGCGGTAGTCCGTCAGCACCATGCCGGGGACGATGGCTCGCAGATGCGGCGGCCGGTTCTGCGCCGTCGCGACCTGAGACGAGCCGCTGTACGACGAACCGACCATGCCCACGCGGCCGTCGGACCATGGCTGCGCCGCGGCGAACTCGACGGCTTGCGCGCCGTGCAGGCCCAGCTGCGGGCGGATGTATTCGAGTCTGCCGTTCGAGCAGCCCGTGCCCGCCGCGTTGACCCCCATCACTGCGTAGCCTGCTTCCACGAGCCGCTTGTCGAGCTCGACGGACATGGATGTCTTGTGCCTGAGGTAGGGCGCGCCGCCGATGGAGCCGGCGTCGTAGCCATTGAGGGTCAGGATCACCGGAAACCTGCCGCTTCCCTTCGGTAGGAGAACGCTGTAGCGCAGCCGTGTGCCGTCCGAGGTCGTGATGTAACCGGTGTGGCGGGCGGACCAGAACGGCGAAACGCCCCCCAGGTCGGGGAAGGCGAAGGGGCGTGATGCGGGCAAGCCTGTGTCGGGATCCAGCTGGGGCTCCTGGCCGTGTGTCAGCGGCGCGACCATGGCGGCCGCCAGCGCCAGTGCGGCTGTGATGACTCTCTTCATGTCCTGTCTTGTCGGGATGTCGTTTTCTCGGGTGGCGCTTCTCTATCCAGGCGCGCCCGAAGCGTATCGCTTTCCGCCAGGAGGGCATGGACCGTCGCGGAGATCCCGAGTACGAGAAGGGCTGGCGCGTGCGCGTGATAATTCCGCGCTTTCGATCTGCGGCTGCGGGCGCCCTCCATCCCTTCATGCAATACAACCCTGCGCTCGACGGTGTCCGCGCCATTTCAGTGCTCGCCGTCGTCCTGTTCCATTGCGGGATACCGGGGGGCCGGGGTGGGTTCGTGGGGCTGGACGTGTTCTTCGTGCTGTCCGGGTTCCTCATCACCTCCTTGCTGGCGGCGGAGTACCGAAGCGGTGCCATCGAGGTCGCCCGCTTCTATGTGCGCCGCGCCATCAGGCTCTATCCGACCCTGCTGATCCTGCTGGCCGCCTACCTGGCGCTGGCTCCCTTCCTCTGGCCTTCGGATACCCAGTGGCTCGCCGCCACGCTCGCCGCGTTCTACATCTACGACTACGCGCTGGCCTTCTGGAATCCGACGAACACCGTGGGGCATACGTGGTCGCTCGGGGTCGAGGAGAAGTTCTACCTGCTCTGGCCACTTCTGCTGCCGCTGCTCCTGCGGACACGACGTCCCGTCATCTGGCTGCTGGCTGCATTCGCGGTGATCACGGCGTGGCGCTATGGCGTTGCGTGGGCGTGGGGATGGAAGCAGGCCTATTTCAGCTTCGATACGCGGACAAGCGGCATCGTGCTTGGTGCGATCGCAGCCCTGACTCAGTTCAGGGTCTCAAGATGGTCGTTGGCGGTTGCCCTTGGCGCACTCGCGTTGGATGTCGCACTGCCGTCGCTACCGATCTCGGATCAGGTCGAAGCGGTGACACTGCGCATTACCTTGGCGGAGCTCGCCGCCTTCGTGCTGATCTGCCATGCGGCCGCGAACGCGAGCAGCCGATTGCTTTGCTGGCCACCGTTGGTCTACATCGGCAGACTGTCCTACGGGATCTACCTTTGGCACTTTCCCATCGTCTCGCTATTTGCCAAGTCAACGTCTCCGTGGCTCAAGCTGAGCGTGACTTTGTCGTTGTCCGTCACCTTGGCTGCGATCTGCTTTCACGCAGTTGATGTGCCCCTTCGGAAGTGGCGAGCCAGCCGGAGCGAATCGTTTCGACTTTCGTAGAAGCCCTTTTTTGATTCGCATGTCCCCAAGATGGGAACTGATGAGTGCATCGATGTGACCGATCGCGATGTCATGACCTGCCCTCTTTAGACGTGCCGATGCTGAGTTGGCGAGTCCAAGGTTGTGGAAACTACTTGATCTCCGGTGTTTGCCCTGCATCGCCAGCGCGCTGGCGATGCAGGGCAGCGAAGCTGGCCGGCGGGATGCGCCCAGTGCTTCAAGCACTCTTTCCCGAACTTGCCGGAAGCTCTCGATGTAGGCGTGCTGAGTCGGGCATCCGGCATCGTTGAGCAGGTGCCGAACACGCAACGCCCGGTTGAGTCGTCGCTGTTCGTCGAATGCGGCCCGATTGCCGCGAGCCGTTGACCGACCTGACCTTGCGCTTGGGTGAAGTTTTCATGAATGCGCCAAGGGACGTGTGGCTCCCTGGGGACCGGTCCGAGCCAGGTACGTCCGGCCGTTGATCGCACGCCGGATCATTCCGCCGTGCGTCTGCGTCGCCTCCTTGCGCACACGGCGCAACTCATCGAACAAGCTCTCGGCGTCGATGTACTGGTGCTTCTGGGCTGCCGGCTACGCGTCTCAGTTCTGATTTGCCCGGCGGTTCAGTCGTAGAGGCTCACTGCGACCACTCGCAAGACCGCTCAGCTTCCGGCCGGCGCTCACAACTTGTTCAAAGCGGGGAGTGACTTCATCCGTCTGAAATAGGAAGGGATTTCCATTATGGAAATATTTTCCGTAAATTTCTTATGATCGCTTCGGGTCAGCCCCGCCGCAGCGGACACGGCCGGCCGGCATCGGCAGAGCGTTCGCACTCTGCGCCATCGATCAGAACGAGGAGACTCCCTTGGAACTTGCCAAATCATTGACTCTCCGGCTCGCCTTGGCGGCGGCCGTGACGCTGGCCGTGACTGCATGCGGAGGAGGAAGCGGAGGCGGGGGAGGGGTGCCGCTCACGGCACTTCCCGTGTCGCCGACAGCACCGAGCAACCCGACCGAGCCCGCGGGAGAAACACCGGTCCAGCCCACGGACCCGGTGGCCGAAGCCCCCGACGACAGCTTCGACACCTACTACAACGTCTGCAGGGGAACGAATCCCAAGTGCTACAACGACTGGGGCGCCTTTGCTTCGACGCCGGACCGGGTGCTGGTCTATTCGCGCACCGCGGGGCCGCGTCATGCCGTGCTGGGCACGCCGATGGGCGCTGGCCTGAACCCGGTGATGAACCCGGACAACGTGATGCAGGCCGGCTTGGTGCGCATGCTGTCGGCCGAAGGCATCATGGTCGACTGGACCGAAGACGTGGCGGTCCTCAGCAGCCGCATCAACAACTACAAGGCGATCATCTTCGCGAGCTCGAACCGTGACACGCTGTGGAACGGCGCGGTCAGCACGAGCCAGGACGCCGCGCGCACCGCACTGCGCAACTACATGCGCCGCGGCGGCGGCTTCGTCGGCCTGCACAACGCGTTCGGTGCGGAATACAACTGGCCCTACTACGAAGGCCTGCTCGGCAACGCGAACTTCTACAACCATGGGCCGAACCGTGCCGGTGATGTCGAGATCGTCTCGGACGACCCGTCGACGAAGGATGTGACCAAGCGTTTTTCCTTCCAGGACGAGTGGTACAACCTCATGCCCTTCCCCACGAAGGTGAAGTTCCTGGCCAAGGTCGACACCTCGACGCTGAAGCCGCTGACCGCGGCGCCGCATCCGGGCCATGCGGACTTCCATCCGGTCGCCTGGTGCCAGTACTACGACGGTGGCCGCGCGTGGCTCACGACCCTCGGGCACAACGCCCACTCGTTCACTGCGGACCTGTCGGGCGTGGGGGCCATCGAGTTCCAGAAGCTCGTGGTCCAGGGCGTCAAGTCGACCATGGGCCTCACGCCCTTCTGCACCGAATAACGATCGAGCAATTGGCTGCCAGGCCAGCTTCGCGCACCGCGGCCTGCCTGCGGTGCGTGCGGCCTCGCGCACATCCGTTTCCCAACTTCACCAGGTAGAGACATCCATGAAACAAAGATCATTGGTCACGCTGCTGGCTTCCTGCGGCGTGCTCGCATCCCCCTTGTTGCTCGGCGCCTGCGGCGGTTCGAGCGGCGGCGGCGCGCCGGTGCTGCCCATCAGCCCAGCCCCCGCGCCACCGCCAGCATCGAGCGCGCCGCCACCGGCATCGCCGCCGGCGGCCGCCGCGCCCGCGGCCAACCTGTCCGAGTGCTGCACGGCCGGCGACAAGGACTTCCCCAAGGTGGGCGGCAACCTGGGCAACCAAAACTACTCCAGCCTGCGCAAGATCAACAAGGGCCTCGTCGGCCAGCTGGGCGGCGCCTGGGTCAATCAGATCGAGGGCGGCATGACCACCGGCACCAACCAGAGCACGACGGTGGTGGTCGACGGCGTGCTCTACATCGAGTCCGCGCTGGGCAACGTGATCGCGGTGGACGGCAAGACCGGCCTCACCAAATGGAAATGGACCACGCCCTACGGTGCCATCACCCGCCGCGGGGTGGCGGTCGCGAAAGACCTGGGCCTGGTGTTCACCGTCGCCACCGGCAACCGCCTGGTGGCGCTCAGGACGGACACAGGCGCCATCGCCTGGATCAAGCAGTACCCGAGCGCCAGCACCGACCCCGACTACCAGGGCGCGCTGCAGAAAGTGGCGCTCGTCTATCACGACAAGCGGCTCTACCTCGGCACCAACGACGGCAACCGCGGTGCGGCGTTCTCCGCCGATGCGTTGACGGGCAAGGTGCTGACCTCGTTCTGGGGCGTGCCGCGCGCAGGCGAGATCGGCTACGACACCTGGGGCGGCGCCGCCGAGTCGGAACGCACCGGTGCGACCCCGTGGATCCATCCCGCGGTGGATCCCGAACTGGGCCTGGTCTACTGGACCTTCGGCAACGTGCGCGGCGGTTCGTCGCAGAACGGCTCCACGCGCCCGGGCCTGAATCTCTTCGCCAATTCGATCGTCGCGCTGGACATCAAGACCGGCGAGTACAAGTGGCACTTCCAGTCCGTGCACCACGACATCTGGGACATGGACAACGTGATGTCTCCCGTGCTCGCCGACGTCAAGATCGACGGGAAAGACCGCAAGGTTGTGATCTACGGCAGCAAGACGGGCATGTACTACATCCTCGACCGCAAGGACGGCAGCGCGCCGCTGGGCATCGACGAGGTGCCCGTGAAGCAGGACCCCCGCCAGGCCAGCTGGCCGACCCAGCCCTTCCCGCGCCAGGGCGCCTGGACCGAGACCTGCATCGTGGACCAGCCGCTGGGCACGGCGATCCCCGGCGATCCCAACCGCGCGGTCCCGAACTACGTGAAGGGCTGCCTCTACGACGCGCACTGGGACGTGCCGATCCTCTCCATTCCGGGACACGGCGGCGGCGCCAACTGGAACCACCAGTCCTTCAGCCAGCGCACGGGCCTGGTCTACACGGGCATGGGCTACGTGTCGGCGGCGCACTCGCTCACCGAATCGAGCAACGGCCTGCGTCCGCCGGGCACCTACATGACCGGTGCGGTCGTGGCGGTCGATCCGAGCACCAACCTCGTGAAGTGGAAGAAGCAGATGCCGTATTCGCTGGCGCACGGCAACGGCATCCTGAGCACGGCCTCCGACTTGCTGTTCATCGGACAGCCCGACGGCAACCTGCTGGCCCTGGATGCGCAGGACGGCAGCGAGCTGTGGCGCTTCCAGACCGGTGCTGCGATCAGTGCCAGCCCGGTCTCCTACGAGATCGATGGCGAGCAGTACATCGCGGTGTTCTCGGGCGGCACGGGCATCCCGTACGGCGATTCGGCACCGCGCGGCGACCGTCTGTGGGCCTTCAAGGTCGGCGGCTCCGTCGCTCCCGCGCCCACGCCGGTGCCACCCGTCGTGCGCCGGCCGGTGTCGGGCTCGGCGGTGGAGGGCGCGGCATTGCCGACCCCGAACACGGTGTTCCTGGCGCGCGTGCAGACCGCCGCGAACGAGCCGGGTACCACCGAATCGACGGCCGTGAATGCCATGACGCCGACCTTCATGCGCGTGCCGGCAAACACCACCGTGACCTTCACCAATCCGGGGACCAATGCGAACACGCACTGCGCCACGCAGTTCTTCGAAGGCCGGTTCGATTTCAGGCTGGCTCCGGGCCAGTCCGCGACCCACACCTTTGACATGCCGGGCGAATACTTCTACAACGACTGCCATAGCCCGCGCCCGACGGGCAAGATCGTCGTGTACTGATTCCGTTTCCCAACCCTCAACCACTGAAGGAGCAATGCGATGAAATGGTGCAAGCCTGAGTTCGAAGAGCTGCGTTTCGGCTTCGAGATCACGATGTACATCTCCGCGCGCTGAGCGCGGCCCCCGACGGCACCGGCTTCGCGCCGGTGCCGTCTTTTTCTTGTGCCCATGAAGATTCTGGTTCTTGGTTCGGGAGCGGGCGGTGGCTTCCCTCAATGGAATTGCAACTGCCGCCTGTGCGCCGGCCAGCGAACCGGGCGGATCCGGGCCCTTGCTCGCACGCAGAGTTCGATTGCCGTGTCGGCCGACGGCGAACGCTGGGTGCTGCTGAACGCGTCGCCCGATATCGGCGCACAGCTGCGCGCCTCGCCGGCGCTGTGGCCTCGCCATGGCCTGCGCGACTCCCCGATCGAGGCCGTGGTGCTGATGGATTCGCAGATCGACCATGTCGCGGGGCTTCTGAGCCTGCGCGAGGGATCGCGGCTGCAGCTCTACTGCACGCCCGAGTCCCATGAGGACCTCACCGGCAGCCTGCCGCTGTTGAAGGCGCTCGAAAGCTACAGCGGCGTGCGCTGGCACCCGATGCCGCTCGAACCCGGCGGTGGTGCGTGGCACGAGATTGCCGGCCTGCGCCTGCAGGCGGTGCCGGTTCCCGGCAAGGCGCCCCCTTATTCGCCGCGCCGGCAGGCCGAGGCGCGAAGCGACAACGCGGCCGTGATGATCGAAGACCCGGCCAGCGGCAGGCGCCTGTTTTATGCACCAGGCCTCGCACGCGTGGGCGAGGCCGAGCGCCGGAGCCTCGACGGCTGCGACACCGTGCTGGTCGACGGCACCTTCTGGAGCGAGGACGAGATGGTCGCGGCGGGCCTCGGCAAGAAGCACGCCGCCGACATGGGCCACCTGCCGCAGTGCGACGGACCGCACGGCCCGGGCATGCTGAGGGCGCTGGACGCCTGCGCCGCGCGCAGGAAAGTGCTCATCCACATCAACAACAGCAACCCGATCCTCGACGAAGACGGGCCGGAACGCGCCGAGCTCGTGCGCCGCGGCATCGAGGTGGCCTTCGACGGCATGGAACTGGAGATCTGACGCGTGACGCACCAGCAACAACAACAACAGCAGCAGATGCAGATGCAACAGGAGCCCTGGCCGCCGCAGGTCTTCGAGTCGCAGCTGCGCGCGATGGAGTCGCGCTACCACAGCCATCATCCGTTCAACCGGCGGCTCAACGCCGGCGAACTGCACCCCTTCCAGGTCCGGGGCTGGGTGGCGAACCGGTTCTACTACCAGTGCCGCATTCCCGTGAAGGACGCGGCGATCCTCTCCAACTGCGACGATCGCGCGACGCGCAGGCGCTGGGTGGTGAGGATGCTCGACCACGACGGGCACGGCGACCACGAAGGCGCCCATGCCGGTGGCATCGAGATATGGACCCGCCTGGGCCTCGCGACCGGCCTGCGCCGCGATGTGCTGGAGTCGCACGCGCTCGTGCTGCCGGGCGTGCGCTTCGCCGTGGATGCGTACGTCAACTTCGCGCGCACGGCACCCTGGCAGGAGGCCGTGATCTCCTCGCTGACGGAGATGTTCGCGCCGCGCATCCACAAGGACCGGCTCGCGGGCTGGCCCACGCACTATCCGTGGATCGACACCTCGGGCCTGGACTATTTCCGCAGCCGCATCCCGCTGGCCGACCGCGATGTCGAGCACGGCCTGGAGGTGGCGATGCAGTGGTGCACCACGCGCGAACGACAGGCCCGTGCCCTGCAGATCCTGGGCTTCAAGCTCGACATCCTCTGGGCCATGCTCGACGCGATCGAGAAGGCCTATCCCGACGACCTTGCGAAAGAGCAGCAGCCATGAGCGCATGGACCGACAGCGCGCAGCCGGCACTCGGCACGATGTACAGGATGCAATGGGAAGAGGCGCAGCAGTGCCATGTGCTGCTGTTCCCCGAGGGCATGATCAGGCTGAACCAGCCGGCGGCGGAGATCCTGAAGCGCTGCGACGGCAAGACCTCGGTCGCGGCGCTCGTGGCCGACCTGGAAAGCACCTTCGGCGAACCCGATCTGCGTGCCGACGTGCTCGAGTTCCTGGAGCAGGCCCGTGGACGCCACTGGATCCGCTGAGCGCGCCCGTGCGGCCGCTGTGAAACCGCCGCTGTGGCTGCTCGCGGAGCTGACCTATCGCTGCCCGCTGCACTGCGCCTTCTGTTCGAACCCCGTGGACTACACGCGCTACGGCAACGAACTCGACACGGGTGAATGGATCCGCGTGTTCCGCGAGGCGCGCGCCATGGGGGCCGTCCAGCTCGGGTTCTCGGGTGGCGAGCCGCTGGTGCGCGAGGACCTCGAGGAGCTCGTCGCGGCGGCGCACCAGCTCGGCTTCTACACCAACCTGATCACCTCGGGCGTGGGCCTCGTGCCGCGGCGCGCCCAGGCGCTGAAGAAGGCCGGCCTCGATCACATCCAGCTGTCGTTCCAGGACTCCAGCCGCGAGCTGAACGACTTCCTGAGCTCCACGCGCACCTTCGACCTGAAGCAGCGCGTGGCCCGCACGATCAAGGACCTGGGCTATCCGATGGTGCTGAACTGCGTGATGCACCGCTACAACCTGCCGCATGTCGAGCGCATCATCGAGATGGCCGAGTCCATGGCGGCGGATTTCCTGGAGCTGGCCAACGTGCAGTACTACGGCTGGGCATGGCGCAACCGCGAGATGCTGATGCCTTCCCGCTCGGCGCTGGCGGGCGCCGAAGCGGTGGTCGAGGCGCACCGGCCGCGCCTGGAGGGACGCATGAAGATCCTCTGGGTGGTGCCCGACTATGCCGAGGGAAAGCCCAAGCCCTGCATGGCCGGCTGGGGCAGCGTGTTCCTGGTGGTGGCGCCCGACGGCGTGGCTCTGCCGTGCCACAGTGCGCGAATGCTGCCCGGGCTGGAATTCCCCAACGTTCGCGAGCACGCCATTCCCAGCATCTGGCACGACAGTCCGGCCTTCGGTGCCTACCGCGGCACTGGCTGGATGAGCAGCACCTGCGCAAGCTGCGACGACCGGGACAAGGACCATGGCGGCTGCCGCTGCCAGGCCTTTCTGCTGACCGGCGATGCGGCTGCCACCGACCCGGTCTGCCCGAAGAGTCCGCGCCACGCGCAGGTCGAGGCCATGGTCGCGGCCGCGGCCGCGGCGGACGTGCGCGACAACGGCGGTACGCCGATCCGTTTCGTGCCGGGCGCCAGGCGGTCGGGCGAGCTGGTCTTTCGCACGGACGCCAATGCACGGGCGCAGGGCTGAGCGGACCCGCGTGTGACGCAGGGTCCTCGTCCGATCGTTCACCGGCTGCCGCTGGACGGCGGACATGTCATGCATGTCGAGGAGCATGGCGATCCGGCGGGCCTGCCGGCGCTCGTGCTCCACGGCGGACCGGGCTCGGGCGGCTCGCCGGTGTTGCGGCGCGACTTCGATGCGCGGCGCTACCGCATCATCTGTCCCGACCAGCGAGGATCGGGTCGCAGCACGCCGGCAGGCACGATCACGGCCAACACGCTCGCCGATCTGCTGGACGACCTGCGGCGCCTGCGCGATCACCTGCGCATCGAGCGCTGGCTCGTGGTGGGCGGCTCCTGGGGCGCCACGCTCGCATTGGCCCATGCGCTGGACCAGCCCGGCGTCGTGGCGGGCCTGCTGCTGAGGAACGTGTTCCTGGCGCGCGGCGGCGACATCCACGGTTTCTTCGCGCAGGCGGTACGCCACGGTGACCCCGAATGGCGCGCGTTGTGGAACGAGGCGTGGCAGCGGCAATGCCCGATCACCGAGGTGATCGCGCAGGTCCTCGCGCACGGAACGCCGCAGCGCCAGTGCCGGATCGCCGCGCTCTGGTTCGGGTGGGAACAACGCATGGCCACGGGAAGGCCCGCGCCGCAGCCCGACGACGCGACGCTGCAGCGGCTGGTGGCGCGCTACCGCGTGCAGGCTCACTACCTGAGGCACGGGTGCTGGCTGCGCGCGCCCGCGCTCCTGGAGCGCTGCGTCGCATTGCCCACGGTCCCCACGCTGATCGTGCATGGCACGCAGGACCGCCTGTGCCCGCCGCAGGGGGCCCGGGCGCTCGCGCATGCCTTGCAGGGGCGCGCCATCCTGCGGTGGGCGGCGGGCGCCGGCCACGACCCCACGCACCCGGCCATCGCCGCAGCCATGTCGCGGGCGTTGCACGACTATGCGGTCACGCAGGCCTTCAGCGGCGCCGCAGAACCCACGCCCGGCCTGCGGATCAGCGCAGGCGCTGGCTGAGCGGATCGCCGAACAGGACCAGCTGGCCGTCCTTGCGGTGCGTCCACAGCCGTTCGTTGCCGTTGCCATCGTCTGCAACGAAGAGCACCGAGTTGCCCAGGCGGCGGAAACCCTGCGGCATGGAATGTCGCGCCCCCGGCGCGATGTCTGCCACGGCGCGGGTGCCCGCTCGCGTACCGTCGCTGGTCCACGGCTCGACGCCGCTGGCGCTGCCGCCGTTGGCGGAGAACCAGAGGCGGGAGCCGACGACCGAGAGGCGCGCGGGCGATCCGTTCTGCGCGCCCGGCGCGATGTCCTTGACCAGGGCGGTCCCTGCGGCCGTCCCGTCGCTGCGCCAGAGTTCCGCGCCCGAGGCGCCGTCGGTCGCGGCGAAGTAGAGCCGGCCGCCCATGGCCGTGATCGGGCTGGAAATGGCGCCGGAGGGTCCCGGGCGGATGTCCTTCACCAGTGTGGTCCCGCCCTCGGTGCCGTCGGTCTTCCAGAGCTCGAGGCCGTGCGCGCCGTCGTCGGCGGCGAAGTACAGGGCGCGGCGGAGGGCCGTCAGGTGCGTCGGGCGGGAGGGCCCGGGACCGGGCCGCAGGTCTTTCACCATGTGTGTGCCGCGTGCCGTGCCGTCGCTCTTCCACAGCTCGGTCCCGTGCACGGCGTCGTGGGCGGTGAAATAGAGTTCGTCGCCCACCGCCGTCAGGTTCTGGATGCCCGCGTCCTCGGGGCCGGGCCGGATGTCCTTCACCAGGCGCGTGCTCTCGGGGGTGCCTTCGCTGACCCAGAGTTCGTGGCCGTGCTCGCGCGTGGTCGCGGTGAAGAACAGGCGTTGGCCGGCCACCGTGAGCTGGCGTGCCAGTGCGCGCGGGCCGGCTTCGATCGAGGACACGCGCACCGTGGTGGGCGCGCTGCCCGCCGTCTTCCACAACTGGAATCCCGAACGCCCGTCGTTGGCCACGAAGTACAGCGCATCGCGAAACACCGTCAGCTCGCTCGGCAGCGCGCTTTCCTCGCCCGGCTGGAGGTCGATCACCAGGGCGGTGCCCGCGGCGGTGCCGTCGGTGCGCCAGAGCTCGATCCCGTGCACGCCATCGGTGGCGGCGGTGTAGACATGGCCCTTGAACGCCGTCTGGCCGGCGGGGAAGGCGCCCCGGAAGCCCGGGCGGATGTCCTTGAGCATCGCGGTGCCCGCGCGGCTGCCGTCGGTGACCCAGAGCTCCTGCCCGCTTTCGGGATGGAAGGCGCTGAAGATCATTTTTCCGCGCAGCGGCGTCAGCCCCGTGGGCGAAACGAAAGCCAGCGGCTGGCGCTGCTCGGGCAGCACCTCGCGCTCGGGATCCTGCGCGGCTGCGGGCAACTGCGTCATGAACGCGAGCATGCATAGCAAGATGCGGCCGCGCCGCCGCAGGCCGGAAAAAGCGCAGATCGCCACCGCCTAGCCTCCGAACCATCGCGCGGGCGCGATGACCAGTTGCGGGAATGCGACCATCGCGAACAGGATCGCGAACTCGGCAATCATGAAAGGCACCACGCCGCGCGTGACGTCGTCCATCGAGATCTTGCCGACGCCGGCCACCACGTTCAGCACCGTGCCCACCGGCGGGGTGACCAGTCCGATCGAGTTGTTGATGATGAACAGCACCCCGAAGTACACCGGATCGATCCCCGCGGCCTTGACGATCGGCATCAGCACCGGCGTGAGGATCAGGATGGTCGGCGTCATGTCCATCGCCGTGCCCACGACCATGACGAGCACCATGATCGCCGCCATCAGCAGGACCGGATTGCCCATGAAGGGCTGCAGCAGGCCCACGACCTTCGACGGCAGGTCGGCCACCGTGATGAGCCAGGCGCTCACCATGGCCGCGGCGATCAGGAACATCACGATGGCGCTGGTCTTGGCCGCGCTCACGAAGATGCCGTAGAGATCCTTCCACGTGATTTCCCGGTACACCACCGTCGACACGAACAGCGCGTAGACGGCGGCCACCACGGCCGCTTCGGTCGGCGTGAACACGCCCATGCGCAGGCCCACGAGGATGATCACGGGCAGCATGAGCGCCCACAGCGCCTTGCGGAAGGTCGAAACGATCTCGGCCGAGGATTTGCGCGGCGGCGGCACGATCTTCTCGCGCCGCACCAGCCATGCCCAGGTGATCCACAGGGCACCGCCGATGAGCAGGCCGGGCACGATCGCCGCGAGGAACAGCTTGGAGATCGACACGTTGGCCGCCACGCCGAAGATCACGAGGCCGATGCTCGGGGGGATCACCGGGCCGATCACGCCGGTGGCCGCGATGAGGCCGCCCGCGCGTGCCTTGTCGTGCCCCGCGCTCACCATCATCGGCAGCAGCAGGGCGGTCAGCGCGGCGGCGTCGGCCACGGCCGAGCCGGAGAGCGCCGACAGCAGGCAGCCGGCCATGATGGTCACGTAGCCCAGGCCCCCCTTCACATGGCCCACCAGCGCGAGCGCGAAGTCGACGATGCGCTTGGACAGGCCGCCGACGTTCATGATCTCGCCGGCGAGCATGAAGAAGGGGACGGCCAGCAATGGGAAGCTGTCGGCGCCGCCGATCACGTTCTGCGCAAGGATCTGCGCATCGAACAGGTCGAGGTGCCACATCAGCGCCACGCCGCTGGCGAGCAGCGAGAACGCGATGGGAATGCCCATCGCCATGGCCAGCAGCAGGGTGCCCACGAAGACGAGGATGGTCATCGGCGCGCTCCCTGCGCATCGTCCTTCGCGCCGAGGATCTGCTGCAGCTGCACGGCTTCCTCCGACTCCTGGACCATCACGAGGTCGCTCTCGGCGATGCGCCCGGTGAGCAGGCGCAGCAGGTCGAGCGCCAGGATCAGGCCGGCGAGCACCGAGAAGACCGCGCCCGAGGCATAGACGATGGCCATCGACGCGCCGGTGACGGGCGCGGTCACGTCCCAGTTGATGCGCGCCTGCGCGACGCTGCCCTGGAACAGCAGCCAGACGATGTAGAGCATGACGACATGTCCGACGGCCAGGCAGACCTTCTTGCCCAGGGGCGGCAACTTCTGCACCACCATGTCCACGCCCAGGTGCCCGTGCTCCTTCAGGGCGACCACGGCGCCCAGGAAGGTCATCCAGATGAAGAGCCAGCGAGACACTTCTTCGGACACCGTGATGCCCGAGTTGAAGCCGTAGCGCAGCACGACGTTGCCGAAGACGAGCACGACCATCACCGCGAGCGCGGCCGCGATCAGCGCCTCGATGCCGCGGCAGCACCGCTCGATCCAGCGGCTCATGCGGCGGCCCGCGCTTCGGTCTGCCTGTGCATCTCCACCAGCGCGCGCAGGGCGGCCAGGTACGACTGGGGCCCCAGGCCCTGGATGGTGCCCTTGACCGCCGGCGAGATGATCGAGTGGGCGCGCCAGGTTTCGCGCGCGGCGATGTTGGACATGTGCACCTCGATGGTCGGGAAGGGCATGGCCTTGATCGCGTCGTGCAGCGGCACGCCGTGCTGCGTGAGCCCGGCGGGGTTGACCAGCGCGCCCTGCGCGTCGTCGATGTGCGCGTGAAGGAAGTCGATCAGGTCGCCTTCATGGTTCGACTGGAGGGTCTCCAGCGTCACGCCGAGTTCGCCAGCCAGCGCCTGCAGCCGCGCATCGATCTCGGCGAGCGTGGTCTTGCCATAGATGTGGGGTTCGCGGCGTCCGAACAGGTTCAGGTTGGGGCCGTGGAGGACGAGGATCTTCATGGAGGTGGGGCGTGCAGCAGTCATTGTTTGCGGATGCGGGCGAGCTCGTCGTTGTAGAGCTTGACGATGGCGGGGTCGTACTGGGCCGCGAACTTGTCGATCGCGGGCTTGGCGATCTCGCGCATGCGCACCTGCTCGGCCGCGCTCACCTCGTTGAACTGGGCGCCCTTGGCCTGCAACTCGCCCACGGCCTTCTGGGCCGCCGCCCGGCTGACCTGGCGCTGGTAGCCGCGCGCCTCGTCGGCGGCCTCGTGCATCATCTTCTGCTCGGCGGCGGACAGCGAGTCCCAGAACTTCTTGCTCACGAGCACGATGTTGGCGGCGTACACGTGATTGGTCGCGCTGACGAACTTCTGTACCTCGAAGAACTTGTTCGACAGGATCACCGAATACGGATTCTCCTGGCCGTCGACCGCCTTGGCTTCGAGCGCGCCGTAGAGTTCCGCGAACGGCATCGGCACGGGGTTGGCCTTGAAGGCCTTGAAGGTCTCCAGGAACACGGGGTTGGGAATGACGCGGATCTTCAGGCCTTCGAGGTCCTCGGGCCTGCCGATGGGACGCTTGCTGTTGGTGACGTTGCGAAACCCCAGGTCCCAGTAGCCGAGGGCCACGAGGCCTTTGTCGGGCAGCTTGGCGATGAGTGCCTGGCCCAGCGGACCGTCGAGCAGGGCGTCGGCCTGGGCGAAGCTGCTGACGGAAAAGGGGAAGTCGACCAGGCCGAACTCCTTGACGATGCCCGCGAGCGACGTGGTGGCCGGCGCCGACATCTGCTGGACGCCGCCTTGCAGGGCGGACTGCTGCTGCATTTCGTTGCCGAGCTGGGAGGCCGGGAACTCCTGCACCTTCATCTTGCCGCCGCTCTTGGCCGCGAGCAGTTCGGCGAAGCGCTTCACGCCGAAGCTCACCGGATGGTCGGCATTGTTGAGGTGGCCGAAGCGGATCACTCGTTCCTGTTGGGCCCAGGTCGGGGCGACAAGGCCGATGCACAGGCCGGCGACGGCAAGCGTACGTAGAAGTTTCACGGAAGGTCTCCAGAGGAAGGCAGAAGGACTGACTGCGGCGATTCTGGGTTTTCCGGAAAATCTTTCCATTATGGAAATCCCTTCCCGCGATCTGATAGAGTGATGCCGTCGAGACAGGCGGCTGGTCGCGATTGAACCGGGAGACATCAAATGAGCGAGATGCTGGGACGCAGCTTCAAAGTGTTGGAATATCTGGCGGAACACCCGCAGGGTGTTGCACTGTCCACGGTGGCCAGTGAATTGAAGATCCCCCTGAGCGCATCGCACCGACTGCTCACGGAGCTGATTCGGTGTGGCTACGTACGGCAGAACCTGATCGATGGCCACTATGTGCTGACCATCAAGCTCGTTTCCGTCGGCCTGTCGTTCCTGAGCAATTCGGGCATCGTGGACGTGGCCCAGCCGCTGCTGGACCAGCTCGCCGCCGCCTCGGGCGAACTGGTGCGCCTGGCGGTGGTCGACGGCGAAGACCTGACTTTCGTGGCCAAGGCGCAAGGGGCCACGCACGGGCTGCGCTATGACCCGGACATGGGCCTGTCGGTGATGCTGTCGTGCAGCGCCGCGGGGCATGCCTGGCTCTCGACGATGAGCGAGGACGATGCGATGGCCCTGGTGGCCAAGAAGGGGCTGGGCAAGCCGGAGGACTTCGGCCCGAAGGCGCCCACCACGCTCAAGGCCGTGATGGCCTACGTGAAGGCGGCCCGCCAGCGCGGCTTCAGCATGATCAACGAGGTCTTCGCGCCGGGAATGACCGCCATGGCCGCCCCGGTCTTCTCCGTCCACGGCGCGGTGATCGGCGTGGTCACCATCGCGGGACCGGCCGTCAGGCTGACGCCGCATCGGATGGAGGCGCTGGGGCCGGCGCTGCTCGGCACGGCCGAGGAAGTCGCACGCGCCAGTGGCGCCTCGGCGCTGTTCAAGAAGAGAGCCTGACCAACCCCAACGAGGAGACAACCGCCATGAAGAAGGATCCGATTCGCAAGCTGTTCCTGGCCGCGGTGGCCGCCACGGCTGTCCTTGCCGCGCCAGGGGCGCTCGCACAGGTCAAGGAGCGCACGCTCAAGTTCGCGTTCCAGAACCAGACCGGCCATCCGCAGGCACAGGGCGCGCAGAAGTTCGCTGATCTGGTGGCCGCCAAGTCGGGCGGCAAGATCGCCGTCAAGCTGTTCGCGGGGGGCGTGCTCGGCGGCGACCTGCAGACCGTGTCGGCGCTGCAGGGCGGCACGGTCGAACTCACGGTGCTGAACGCGGGCATCCTCTCGGCGCAGGTGAAGGAGTTCGCGGCCTACGACTTCCCGTTCCTGTTCAACAGCGGCAAGGAAGCCGATGCGGTCACCGATGGCCCCTTCGGCCAGAAGCTGATGGCCAAGCTGGAGGACAAGGGCCTGCATGGCCTGGGCTATTGGGACCTGGGGTTTCGCAACGTCACCAACAGCAAGCGGCCGATCACCAAGGCGGACGACATCGCGGGCCTGAAGATCCGCGTGATCCAGTCGCCGATCTACATCGACATGTTCGCTGCACTGGGCGCCAACGCCACGCCGCTGCCGTTCCCGGAGCTGTATTCCGCGCTTGAGCAGAAGGCGGTCGACGGCCAGGAGAATCCGAACACCACCATCCTGTCGTCCAAGTTCGCCGAGGTGCAAAAGCACATCACCCAGACCCGGCACATCTACAACCCGCAGGCGCTGCTGGTCAGCAAGAAAACATGGGATGGCATGAGCGCCGAGGAGAAGAAGATCCTTGCCGAAGCCTCGGCCGAGGCGACGCTGTTCCAGCGCCAGGCCTCGCGTGGCGCGGCCGACAGCGCGCTCGATGCGTTGAAGACGGCAGGCATGACCGTGTCGGAATTGCCGCCCGAGGAGATGGCCAGGTTGCGCGCCAAGGTCAAGCCGGTGATCGACAAGTACTCGGCGTCCGTGGGCGAGGCCACCGTCAAGGAGTTGATGGCGGAAATCGCGAAGGTGCGCAAGTAGCCGGCGCGACAGCCGATGCGTGATTTCAGTTGATATTGCTTCCTGCGATTGCTTCATCTGCAGGTGGGCGTGGATGGAGCCGGTCGCCTCTCGCCGTCAAGGCCCGCGCGCGCCGGCGTTGCGCTCGCGGCCTCTTGATCGGCCGGTTGCTCAGGACCGAATGCTGCTGCATGAACTCCAGCAAGTCTTCGCCGATCCACTTGGAATCCTCGATCTGCAGCTTGTCGTATGGCGTGCCCTTCCTGCGCAGCAGCAGCTTCATCCTGGAGGTCAGGGAGGGGACATCCTTGGCCAGATCAGTGCTTTGAGTACGCGGCTCCTGAGGTCGGGGGGGCGACGCAGCCGTGATGGGCTGGTACCACTTGACCACCTCACACGGGGGCAGTTGCTAGCGCAACATGCGCTCGAGGGCATACCTGCACGTTGCTTGGATCTGTTCCGCAGGCAGATTGCGATCCACAGGAATGAGCGCGGCTGCGCGAACCAGGTCATTGACCTCGTCGAATGTCTGCACGCTGAGCCTTTGCACATCATCGGCCAACTTTTGTCCGAGCGCGGGTGCGACACGTGCATGCCAGTGCGCATTGAAGTCATCCAGCAGCGCGCCGAAGAGCTCGATCGTGTCGTAGATGTACAGAATATCTTGGGCTTTTTTGCTTGGGGGGCGATGATGCTGGATCAGGAACTTCTGAACCATGAAGCACAGCGGATTGGCCACCTGAACATCCATGCGCCCTGGCAGGGGAACGCCTTCCTGATGTCCCAAGCCAATGACCCAGGGATCGAGCAACAGAATGTCGAGGTGTCGGATCTTCTGAGCGGAAATGCCTGCCTTCGTCATCGTCGCGTCGGCTTCCCCGCTTCGTTTGTAGCCGCTTCCTGCGAGAGGCGTGAGGAACTCGGCATAGAAGCCGCGCGCCTCGTCGCCAAGCGTGTAGTGCGCCGCCGGAGGTCGATGATCGCCGCTCAACTCCTCCTGGAATCCGTGCTGCATCAGCGCTTGCTTGATATCGCCCTCGATAGGCTCCTTGTTGGCAAAGGCGAGGTCCGTGTCGCGAGTGAACACGGGTTGATGATCCGGCTGGTTGGCCCTGGGGTCCAGCCTGTGCAGGCGATGGCCCCATCCTCCGATGAAGATCAATTGTTGGCGCCAGGGCGCCAGTGCTTGGATCAGCCTTGCAAAAGCTTCCAGGTCATTCATCTGCTTCATGCGTCGACCATCGGCAAGAGAAATTTCTCGTAGATCAGGGTGGCTTGTTCAGCGCCCCGTGTCGGATGGTTCATGACGTCCAGCCATATCTGGATGACGTCAGTCACCATGACTCCGTCCTGATCGATGGCGCCTCTGAACGTCGACTGCGGAAAAGGCGCTTGTCGCAAGATCAGGTCCGGGCGCTCGGTTGGATAGGCCATCACCCCTGGCCAGCCCGATGAGCCCACTTGGGGCAACTTGTGGACATAGATATACGCAGGCACGCCGCTGACGTGCCCGATATCCAGTGCATCGGCAGCGGCGAAAAGCCCCAGACAAGCGTCTTCCCGATGCTTGCCCAGCAGTTCTCGGATTTGCTGTGGGACAGGGGCCCGCAGAAGAAAGCGGCATGGCATTTCCGGACATGCGCGCATCGTGGCGGCGCCCCAGCGGCGAAACAGCTCTTCGCGGCGGACGAGTTTCAGGTAGGAAGACGAACCGCTCAGGTATCCCTCGCTGCGCAGTTGCTGCAGGAATCGGGAGGCACTCATGGCGGACACCTGCGCGGCTTCAGCCAGGTCGGAGCCGTTTCGGAGTTTCTTGCGCGGAGCGCTCATCAGACCGGCGGGCAGTTCTGATGCCAAGAGAAGTTTCAACATCCACTGGTTGAGGTCCGAGAACAGATTGATGGTCTGCGGCGGATGATTGGTGACGGAACGCCTGGGTTCTTCCGGCAATCGGTTCAACTCTTGGAGCGCTGCGTCACTGAAATAGCGTTCGCCGTGTCCCGAGATAAGGCCGATGGGGACACCTTTCGCGAATCTCTGGGCAAAGGAGTCCACATGTCTCACCAGGGACGGGGGCGCATCTGGCACATGGATGATCGCGAGGGGGAGGGCATTGCCAGACTGCTCTGCCGCGGCCCGGGCTTGAAGAATCGCCATCGAGAGCAGCGGTAGCACGCGGTCCGGACGGTTTTCGGAAAGCGCTTTGACCTCGACGGCGAACCGGTGCACGCCACGCTGGATGATCAAGTCTGCGTTGGACGGGGCGTCAGGCGGCACCTCCACGGACCAATCGTTGGACCGGAACAAGTCGGCAACGTACTGCTCGGCAAGAGCCACTCGCTTGTTCGGTGGAATGGAGGCGGGCATCAGGCGAAGAGAAGGAGTGCAAATCTAACACGGCCATTTTATATAACACGGCCATGGTGTCAACCACGGCCATGGTAAAGGCTTCGAAAGGTGCCCAAGTCCTGACGCGTCAGGGTCAGGGCTGCATCGCTCGGAGTCCAGTCGCTCTTCGTGTTCCCTCGGGGCACTGCCTCGCTGCCGTATATATACGGCAGCGAGGCTGCCATGAATCCGTGGAGGTGTCAAGGCCAATCCAATGCTAAGCCGTTGAATTTAAAGGGTTTTTGCCTGTATTGAAGTTTGAGGTGTGATATGTTGGGCGGCATATATGCCGCCCAACTTGGCATTTTTGTGATGGTTTCCCGCATAGAAATCGCCAAGCCAGACATCGTGAAGAGTTTTGCGCAGGGGCCACGCGTGCTTCGCGCTCAGGCGGTCGGTGAGATCTTCAACAGAAACCGTGCGTTTTGGCGGCTCGCCCGGAGCATGTCCCTGGACGCGTTTCTCCGATTCCTGACGGAGCAAACGCAGCTGCGCGAAGTGCGATTTGGCTTTCCGAACCGGGCAATCTCTGGCTACACCTGGGGCGAGGTTCCCGTGCTCGAGACCCTGCTCGGACTGGTCGAGCGCAGCTACTACAGCCACTCCACTGCTGTGCGCATTCATGGGCTCACCGAGCAGATCCCCAAGACCGTCTACCTCACTCGTGAACGAGCCGAGCCCAAGAACGACGGGGCTGCGCAGCCAGGGCCGTACGATCAGGACGCCATCGATCGAGCATTTGCCCAGCCTCCGCGGGTTTCGCAAAACGAGATTGAGCTCAAAGCGCAGGAAATGCGTCTGGTGTTCCTTGAAGGTGCTTCTCAGCAAGAACTGGGGATCTTGTCGGGCGCCGTCTCCTGGGGCGCGGCGCAGCCCCTTTGTCTGCGCTATTCCACGCTGGAGCGGACCTTGATCGACATCGTGGTGCGGCCGTTCTATGCGGGTGGTGTCAGCGAGGTCGCCAAGGCCTTCGAGAGCGCCCGGGGCAGCTTGTCGGTCGACGCGATGGCGGCCATGCTCAAGCGGCTTTCACTGGGCTACCCCTATCACCAGGCCATCGGTTACTACCTGGAGCGGGCAGGGTACAAGTCAACGCTCGTCAACCTGTTCGCGCACTTGCCGATGGAGCGGGACTTCTATCTGGCCCATCGAATGGGACGTACTTCGTACGTTCCACGTTGGCGTCTGCACGTTCCAGAGGGCTTCTAGTCGATGCGACGGCGCCGCGACATCGAAGTCGTCCATCCGGGGCCGGTGTCGTACCTCCCGGCGGTTTTCCGCTGAGGGAACCGCTCAGACGCTGCCAGTCCTTCCGACGCAGAGGAGGGCGGCAAGGTGACAACCAGATCGATATCACGGTGCGGTGAGGCTTGCAGCGTGTCGACCGGCTGCCTCGGCCACCTTGTGGTTTCGCCGTCGGCTTCGGGACGCGCCCCTCCAGCAGATGTTGCTCAAGCTTCGTCAGCGCTTGCAGCAACTGCGCCTGTGTCGGCGGAGCTCGGGAGCGCTATCGATTCCAACCGGGGTGGTCTGCTGCGATGCGATGCTGAGGACGCTGCGCTCGAGGGCTTCCAGAGTCGGCCCTGGTGACGTGCCGCTGCCTATGCGCGGTACGTTGAGGGCGCTCGCCGCGCAGCGGTAATTGGAATCGCACGCGGGGAACTCCATGGCCCCGGTGGAGTTCGGGGGGAGGGCTTGCCTGTGAGCCCTGAGGCTACCCCCTCGTTCTCGCGTTCAAGGCCCTGCGCGCGCACCGTGGGTGCGTGCTCGGCGCGTGCCGCGCGCCTGCGGCGGTCCTGAGCGCTGCGCTGCGACGGGGTGGCGGGGTCTCGCAGGCAATCCCGCCTGTGTCACCCACAGGAGTTCGTCATGAACGCTTCCTCTTTCTCTTCCTTCTCCTCTTCTTCCATGCCTTCCGTTTTCACGGCGCGCGAGCTCCAGGTGCTCGATGCGCTGCGTCCGTTCCTCGGCGCCGATACCGAGGGGCTGTACGCGGCGCAGGGCCGCTCGCTGCACCGGCTGGTGTGCTTCGCGCGAGACTCGTCGCTGCCGGGATGCGCGCAGCTGCTGTGCGGGCTGCGCCTGGCGCGGGAGCTGCTGGCCGAGGAACTGCGCCCCGGCGAGGCGTTCCGGTCGCTGTACGCGGTTTCCGACTACCTCAAGCTGCACTTCGCGGGGCAGGCGCACGAGAGCTTCGCGGTGCTGTTCCTCGATGCGCGCCATACGCTGCTGGCGTTCGAGGACCTGTTTCGCGGGACCGTGACGCAGACCGAGGTCTATCCGCGCGAATTGCTCAAGCGCGCGCTCCACCACAACGCCTCGGCCGTGATCCTCGCGCACAACCATCCGTCGGGCGCGGTAGAGCCGTCGCAGGAGGACCTGGCCGTGACGCAGGCGCTGAAGTCGGCGCTCGCGCTGATCGACGTGCGGGTGCTCGACCACATCGTGGTGGGCGCGAACCGGGTGGCCTCGATGGCCGAGCGCGGCCTGCTCTGAGGCGGCCGCGGGGGCGCTTGGGCGCCCCTGAAGCGATCCGGTCCGGGCGGCTCATGCGCTGCATATGTCCGTCCTGCGCTGTGAGGATGCGGAGAGATGGAAGCCGAGAGATGGAAGCGGGGGAAGGAGCAGGAAGGGGAGAGCGGTCTTGCTGTGGCCTTCAGCGTTGCACGGCGTTCTCGCCGTCAAGGGCTGCGCGCCGCGCTGCGGCGCTGGCGGCCTGGCGGCCGTCGTCGACCCCTGACTGCTGCGCTGCGCCGTGCGGGTTCCGGCCGCGGGCAATTTCGCCCGGACAACCGGAGATCGTCATGGACGAGAAATCACACGTTTCGCTGGAACAGCACCTCTGCCTGGTATGCGGCCTGAACTTCGATACCGGCGGCATCCTGCTCGACAGGCGCCTGCGCCAGAGCATGCAGCGTCACACGGTGACGGGCTGGGGCCTGTGCGGCGAGCATCGCCGGCTCTTTGACGCGGGCTTCGTCGCACTTATCGAATGCGACCCCGAGCGCAGCGGTGTGCCGGCGGACCAGGACCACATGCGGCCCGAACAGGCTTGGCGCACGGGGCGGCTGGCGCACCTGAAGCGCGAAGCCCTCGCCAGGGTGACCCACGTTGCGCTGGCGGCCGACGTGCCCTGCGTCTTCGTGGAGCCGGGCGTGATCGAGCAGCTGCAGGCGATGGTCGGGCCCGAGGAGGACTGAGGATCCGTTGAGGTCCTCGGTGCGCCGTTTCGCGACTGCGAAGCGGCGCACTTTCTTTCCTGCCTGCCGTGTCTCGTTCCGGCGGCGCATGGCGGGACGTCGACTCCGGGGCGACGGGCGCGGTTGTCCGCTACGACCTGCTGAAGTCCCGGCATGCGCGCGCGTGCGTCAGCCGGCGCATCGAGGCGCTCGATGCGTATGGCGTGTGGTCTCGTTGGCCGTGGCTGTGGCTGTGGCTGTGGCTGTGGCGAATGGCCGCTGTCGGTGGTCGGTCTGCGGTCGTTCCGCCTCTGGATCGACGCATGGCGCGGGTCGCTCTCTGCTCCAGGGTGAAGGCGCCGCCCCCGTCCTCGCCCGGTCCTCGCGACGCTCGGCTGCGGCCTGCGGGCGGGCCCCGGACCGTCTCGCTGGCCCCTTGCCGGCTTTGCGTCGAGGCGGCTCCGACAGCAGATTCCTTCCACCATCGCGGCATGCGCCGCAGAAAGGCTTCGCCATGGCCACGTCTTCTCGCACTTCTCGCTCTTCTCGTTGCGCCGTGCCCGCTCCGGCCGTGGTGCAGGATCCGAAGACCTTGGGCGTTCCCCCCGTGCCCCCCGAGGACTCTCCCACGGCAGGTGAATCGAATGAGGGGTGCGCCTGGCGGCGTTCGGGCAAGCGCGTGGGCATGGACATGGATGTCCGGCGCGTGATCACGGACCGGATCATGGCGATGCTGGCGCAGGGCGAACACGTGTGTCGTGCGCGCTGGGTCCAGGCTGCGACGCGCGGGGCGCCGCGCAATGCTGGCACCGGGTGGTCCTACCGGGGCGTGAATGCGCTGCTGCTGTGGGACGCGGCGATCGTGCAGGGTTACGAGGTGCCGCTGTGGCTGACCTACAGGCAGGCCAAGGCTCTGGGCGCCCAGGTGCGCAAGAGCGAGCGCGGCGTGCTGTGCGCGCAGTTCGAGCGGGTGGGCGGCCACGGCAATGCAGACCCGCACACCGAGTTACAGGACGGGCTCCTGCAATGCCGGCCATTCTGGTTGTTCAATGTCGCGCAGGTTGACGGGCTGCCGGCGAAGCGCCTCGATCCGCCGGCAGCCGCTGCCGCAGGCCCCTCGGCCGCCGGGCAGAGCGCGATGGAAAGGGTATTGCGTCTGGTCGGTGGCTGCAACGCAACGATTCGCCATGGGTTCGATCGCGCAGCGTATGTGCCGGAGTTCGACGAGATCCGATTGCCGTGGCCGAGGCGATTCGCGAGCGGAGAGAACTATGGGGCGACGCTGTTGCACGAGCTGGTGCACTGGAGCGGACATCCGCGGCGGTTGCATCGCGAGTTCAGCGCGCGCTTCGGGGACGCCGCCGGCGCGTTCGAGGCGCTCGTGGCCGAACTCGGTGCGGTCTTGCTGATGGGGCATTGCGCGCTTGTTGGTGCCGTCGTCGAAGGCCATGCGGACCATCTCGCGGACTGGTTGGAGGTGCTGCGCCATGACCGCAGTGCGATCTTCACGGCCATGCGCTTTGCCGGCGAGGCCTTCGATTTCATCATGGAGCGGGAGATGCCGGTGCTCGCGCCACTCTCGTGACACGATCGCCTTCAGGCGACCGAGCTTGCCGATCTTCAGCCGATGGATCCTGCGCCCAAGGCGCTCAGGATCTTGGTGACTTCGTTCGGCGATGCTCGAGCTTCCTTATCGTCCTGTGCGACGGCGCGAGGACATCGGGCATCTCGCTGGATGCCGCGCGGGCGCAGGCCGCCGGCCGCTTCGCTCCGTGCTGGACCTCCAGCCCGGAGGCCGGCCGTCACGCGCGTCCATGGCGCGCGTGCGTCGCAAACCTTCGGCTCTGGCCGAGACGGCTACCGATCGCCGGGCGGCGCGCCAGTCTTGCGCGTGTGCGATTTCTCGCACGACCGGTGCGAGAAATGCCGGCGCGTTGCAGGCCGGATGGAATCGGCGTCTGCGCGCTGGCCCGCCGTCGACAAGCCGCCGCCACGGGCTACGGGGTGCGAGGCGGTCCGGGTTGGCGGCGGGCTCAGCGACACCGACGGCCCGGCGTGTGCGAACGAGCGATCCCCGGGGCGCGCCGAAGCTGAGAAAGCGGGGAAGGCGGCAGCAGGGAGAAAGAAGAAAGAGGCCGTGATGTGAGTGAGTGGCTGGCTAGCTGGCTCCTTCAGCGTGGCACACCGTTCTCGCCGTCAAGGTCTGCGCGCGCCGCTGGCGCGCTCGCGGCCTCTCGGCCGTCTTCGAACCTTGACTGCTGCGCTGCGGCGTGCCGGTGACGGTGCCGGGCCATCCCGCCCGCAACCGTTCAAGGAGAACGCCATGGCTGCTTCCAGTTTTCCCTTTCTCACCGATGCACAGTTCGACCAGCTGCTGGCCAACGGCCGGCAGTCACAGGTGCGGTGGGACTTCGATCCGTTGCCCGTGGTCAAGCTGTTCACGCCCGATGCCGGTGCCACCTGGCTGCTGGGCGGGATCGATCCCGATGCACCCGACATCGCCTTCGGCCTGTGCGACCTCGGGATGGGCTTTCCGGAGCTGGGCTGCGTGAGCCTCGCCGAGCTGTCCCAACTGCGCGGGATGCTGAATCTGCCGATCGAGCAGGACCTGCATTTCCGCGCCGACCGGCGCCTGAGCGTCTATGCGAGGGAGGCCCGCAGCGCGGGGCGGATCCAGGTCTGAAAGGGCTGCCGCTCGTTGAGCTTGGCCGCCAGCACGACTGGCGGTCACTTGGCGCGTGCGCAGGTGCGTTACTCGCGCTGTCTGGGCAAAGGCGTCGCAACCCGTCGCTTTGTGGTTGCCATTCAATCGAATGAGAGTGTTCTCATTCATTCTGCATAGACGGGGGCCTCTTCATGGTCGTAAGCGCACGGGTTCGGACTCCGGAGGTCAAGGAGCGGGCCACCGAGAGACTCGACAACATCGGCCTGAGCGTCTCCGATGTGATGAGGATCGTTCCGACGCGCGTGGCCAAGGAGGGCGCGCTGCCGGCAGGCTTGACTGTGGATGTCGCTGCGCGCGATGCCTGGTCCCGGGCCAAGGTGCAGGAGGCTCTGGACGATCCGCCCCGGGCGTACCTCATGAAGAAGTCGAGTCGTATTTCGCCGGGCGCCGCGCCGCGCCGCGGCGCGTGAGGCCGTGGAGTGGTCGCCGTTGGCGACGGAGGATCGGAGCGCATTCTCGATTTCATCGAGAAAGGCAATCCCCACGCCGCGATCTCGGTGGATGATCGCGCCGCCCGCGCAAATGCTGGTGCTGCTGCGGTTCCCGGAAGGGACGTCCGGGGTTCGGCAGTTCAGCCCGAGCGATTTGAGGCTGCTGAACATCTCTGTGGTTGCAGGCCGAAGGTCCGTCTGTTAGACTGATTAACGAAAACCTTAACGGATACTGCAATATGTCCTTGAGAGCTTCAGATATCGTTCCCATCAGTGAAGCGCGCGCCCGGCTGACGGAACTGGCTGAAGACGTGGTCGGCAACGGCTCGGAAAAAGTGCTGACCAAGAACGGCGCGAGCTATGTTGCGCTGGTCGATGCACGCAGGCTGGACTATTACCATGCCCTTGAGTCGGAACACGCCAATCTTGTGTTGGCCGAAGACGCCATCGCGGGCTTGCAGCAAGCCTCGGCGGGGCAGTTTGTGTCTGACGAGGACCTGGACCGGGCGCTCGGCATTCCACCGGCACCGTGAGCATTCCCGTCAACGCAAAGGTTCGAGCGGTTCCGAACTTTCTGACTTGTTTGCAAGCTGCGCGCGACTTCATGGAGAAGCAGGACGCTGCTTCTGCGTCGTTGCGCTTCAAGAAGTTGCAGGCCGAAGTGGTCAAGGCGCGGGCACTCCTGTCGTTCGCCCCCACAAGCGGACGACCTGCCCGGTTTCTTGACGCCAAGTCGGACTGGGGGCAGTTTCAAGCTCAACAGGCAAGGCAAAGTGCACGAGCCCTGGGGCTGCCTGAGTTGCGGGAATTGGTGCTAGCTCGTCACGTGGTGCTCTATGCGCATTCCGAGCGCGAGGTCGTATTGCTTTCAATGCGGCATGAGCGACAACTCGGTTACGGATTGCCCAGGCCATCCAACTGACCCGGGGTGGGACAGCTGCCCCCTGAGAGCAGTGGGTTCTTGCAGAGCTTGTAGCTATCCGCGGTGCAGGCAATGCGCTCGAAGGGGCTGTGAATCGTGCGCCCACGTCGCGCATCCAGCCGCAGTTGACGGCATGCCCCGGCCTCAGGAGGCATGAGGAGTCTGTCGAGAGCCCGGGACGCCGGCACCGCTGGTTTCGCTCAGGCTCTCTTGACTCCCGGCTCGCGCGGCGCAGGCGTGCCTGCCGGAGCATCCTGGGCCAACGGGCAAACCTTGCGCGGTGGTCGAGCACCGACGCCGCTGTCCTGCGCGTTCTCGGCGGCAGTAGCGCGCAGCTCATCGAGCACCTCGCCATAGTTTCCGTGCAAGGCTGGCCAGTCCGCGCCGGGCTGCAGGTGGACGGGGTCCAGCCGGTCGCGCATGACGCTCAGCCGCACGGCTGGGTGCCTATGCCCCACGGTCGCCAGCCATCCGGCGCAATGCACTTCGGCGCCGGGCCTGGACTGGTGGCAGGCGAACATGGCCGCTCCATGGTCGGGCCCCATGTTGCGCACATCCGGGCAGGTAGCTGCCAGCGCCTCCGCCAGGCCCAGGCTGAAATTCGGGATGCTGCGCGCGTCCTGGTCAAGGCGCCACGGACACGTGGGACAGGGCTGGCGAGGTGGCTTCGGGACGCGCATGCCGGGCATTGTTCCTGAGTGGGTGCAGGGCGACATCGTGGGGTGCCGGGGCGGGGAGGGAACGCAATGAGAAGAAGGGACAGGCGGGGCGGGCTTGGCTTGCCTGTGTGCGCCCAGGGTGTCACGCGGTTCTCGCGTTCAAGGCCCTGCGCGCTCACCTGCGGTGCGCGCTCGGCGCGTGCCGCGCGCCTGCGGCGACCTTGAGCGCTGCGCTGCCGCGTGAGCCAGGAGCGACGCAGGCCATCCCGCCTGTGTCACTTCAGGAGTTCCTCATCATGACTGTCTTTCGTTCAGACCCGTCCTCTTCTTCTTTCGCATTTGCCGCGAAGGCCTCCCTGTCGCCACAGGAACTCGCGCGCAGCGCGCCTGCGGTCTTCGCCGAGCAGGCAGCGGCCTGCACCGGGCGAAGGTACGTCTTCATCAGCACGCGCGACGTCGTCGCCGCGCTCGCGCAGGCCGGCTTCGTACCGACCTGGGCCGTGCAGACGCGATCGCGCCGTGGTGGTGAGGACCGCGCAGGCCATGCGCTGCACATGCTGCGTTTCCAGCCTGTCGTGCAGTCGCTGTCGCTGGAGGACGTGCTCGGCGAGATCGTGCTGATCAACTCGCACGACGGGCGCAGCGCCTACGAGTTGCGCGCCGGACTGTTCCGTCCGGTGTGCACCAACGGGCTGCTCACGGCGATCGGCGACTTCGGGCTGGTGCATGTGAGCCATCGCGGCAACGTAGTGGCCCAGGTGGTGGAGGCCGCGCAGCGCATTGCCGGCGAGTTCGTCCGGGTGGGTGAGGCGGTCGAGGCGATGCGCGGTACCGTGCTTTCGGGCGCGCAGCAACTGGACTTCGCGCGCGAGGCGCTGGCGCTGCGCTATCCGGACCGGGGCGAGCCGCCGGTGCAGCCGGCGCAGTGGCTCGAGCGGCGGCGCCTGGCCGACGTCGGTGACGACGTCTGGCGGACCTTCAACGCGATCCAGGAGCACGCCTTGCGCGGCGGCGTGTGCGGCCGTACGGCCGCAGGACGCGCCATGCACACGCGCGGCATCCGCGCCATCCGTGAGACCGTGCGGCTGAATGCGGGCCTGTGGCGTCTCGCGCTCGCGCGCATCGGCCGCTGACGTGGCAGGCCGGGGCCTCGGCTCCGGCCTTTTCTTTTTCCTTCTCCTTTTTGCGTCTCGGCCCCGGCGGACAGCAGGCGCCGAGGCCTCTGGTTCATTTCTTGATGCAAGGGTGGTGGAATCTTTCGAGCGCCGTGCAGCGATCGCCCTCGGGGCGCAGCGCGGACCTCGTGGCTTCCTTCTTTCACATCCTCAGGAGCATGGACATCAGTACCCTGGAAAAAACCTGGCGGCTTCTCTCGCCCGCGCAGATGAGTGCACATCCGAACGCGCCGGCATGGGCCGGCAGTGCGCGCCATGCAGGCATCCTGGATGAGCGAGCGCGTGGCCCGGGCCCCGGTGCGCACGCGCCGGCGTGTCTCGCCATCGGCGCGGGCTCATGCCTGCCTGCGTCCCATGCTCGCAACTGACAACGACATGGCCCCTGCTGCCCGGGTCGTCCGGCGGGACATCCGCGGCCGGTGCACCCTCGATCTACCCACCCGCGAGGGGATCCTGCGTTCGGACGATGGCCATGCCATCGGGGCGTCCTGGGCCGCCCTCGCGGATGCCGGACTCGGCCGGTACCCGCATCGCCTGTCTGTGGGCGACGATGCCGAGCACGCGCGCCTCGCGGCCGTCGCGACCAGGATCCCGCGGGCGGTCTTCTGCCTGCTCAGCGCACTGCATCTCCATGGACTGACCACACAGCCGCCGCGCGATGTCTGGATCGCGATGCCCAGTGGCAGCCATGTGCCCCGGGTCGATCACTTGCAGTTGCAGATCGTCCGGGCCTTCGGCGATGCCTATGTGGCCGGCATCGAGACGATCGAACGGGGCCATGTCCCGCTGCGCGTCCATGCTGTGGCCAAGACGGTGGCGGACTGCTTCAAGCACCGCAACAGGGTCGGCCTGGAGGTGGCGCTGGAAGCCTTGCGGGAGGTGCGCACCCAGCAGAAGGCCTCCGTGGCCGAGCTCTGGCACTACGCCAAGATCTGCCGGGTTGCCCGCGTGATGCATCCCTACCTGACGGTGATCGGCTGAGCAGCGCGTCCTGCCGTGGACCTGCGCATTGTCTGCGCGAGCCTCGGGCCGTTGGCGATCTCATCGGTTTGGATCCTTTCCGGAAACGGGTCAGGTGGGGAAGTGGGTGGCAGCGCCCGTGTGTGCAGGTCGATCGAAAGCCCCAGCGCTTCCAGCGCGTTCATGTAGGCCCCCATCGTGACCGAGGGCACGCCGCGCTCGATCCTGAGCAGCGTCACACGCGAGATGTTCGCGGCTTGTGCGATCGCCTGGGCGCTGATCTTCATCGCCTTGCGATGTGCGTGAAGCCGTTGGCCCAAGGCGGCGAGGTGGTGGTTCGCCTCGGCAATGAGGACGGGGGGAGGAGAGGGCATTTGGGGTTCCTGAATCGGTCCGCAACGCAAGGCATCTTCTCATCAAGTCTGGGGCCGAATTGCTCCGTTGGTCGCGCCGCAACTGCGGCGAGGGCTCGGCGCATGCCTCCTCTGACCGCCGATAGGACGCCGCAGACTGAGCGGCTGGCGATCCGGCAGCGAAAGACGCAGCCTTACCGAGGCAAGGCATTAGGGAGTAAGGTCAGGCCGCATTGCGGCGTGCCTGCGTGCAGGTGAACAGATTGCAGGCGGGTCTTCCTTCGGGCAAGGCACGAGAAGCGCTGCTTTTTTCGATCATCGTCCTGTAAGCAGGTCAAAGCCGAGCTGCTTCTGATGCCTGATCGCATAAATGCACAGCGCTTGCTTGCTTGGCCTTGGCAGGGACGTGAACGTAAAGAACCAAGTACTCGTCCATCACGTATTCTCGAATCTGGGCATTTCGTGCCAGGCCGGTCAGTCGAGACGCAATGCGCTTGACGATTCGTTCAGCTTCAACCGAGCCGATAACTCTTTCGAAAAACAGGCGCCCCATGGCTGGATGTCGCTCAGATTGGGAACAACGACTTCGCTCAATACCTCAGTACGTCCGGGAGGCGGCCGTAGCCTTCGGCCAAACCGTTCTCCGACCAGTACGCTTCGATATTCTCAAGATTGACCGCAAAGTTGGCCGTGTACAGCACGGCCGTCAGCGACTGGTCCTCGCCTGTGTGCTGCATCTCAGCCGGCAGCACGCCCGCCGGCCGCCTTGCGCGCCCGCTTCAAGGCGTTGATGCCCGCCGTGGCGTCAACGGTGCGCCCAGCCTCGACATCCGCCAAACCCTGGTCTACTTCTTCCAGCAAGAGCAAATGAATGCGCGCGCGCTCCAGCCGGTGGTAGTGATCAAGCCGCTTGGCATCGATCACCGCCACTGCGGGTTCACCGTTTTTTGTGATGATCTTTTCCGCGCCATTCTGAACTTCCAGCACAAGATCAGACAAATGCGTTCGAGCCGTAGAGAAAGGGACGATGTCGCGCACCGCAATGGCCATGAGATGTTCTCCTGTGAGCCTGAAATTGCTCACTATTTTGCTCATCAAGAAGAAGTCCTGCTCTTGGGGAGTGGATGGAGCATTCGTTTCTTGGGCAATGTTTCCGCTGCGCACAGTCTCTGGCCCGCGAGGCGGTCTGCTTGGAAAGCGTGGACTTGTTGCGGCATTGCACTGTCAGGCTAGAGGGCTTGCGCGGGCTATCTGTACTGCTGCGCGTGCTCGCGACAGCCACGCTGCTCGACGGGAGGTCAGGGGGCGGAGCCGTCTGCGTCTTTTCACCTTTCGCCTTCCGCGAGATGTTCGGCATGCCGAACACCCCGCAAGGCAAGCGGTGCCGGCGGCCGGGCGGTTGTCGACGATCACGCTTTGCCCCAGCTTCTGGGCCAGCAGCCTCGCCTGGACGTCGCCTCCGCCGCCCGGGGAATGGGATCACGAGGGTGATCGCCCGGGTGGGGAAGCTGCCCTGGGCCGGGGCGGCCTGCATGCCCAGGGTGCTAAGGGGCACAGCTCATCAGCTATCCGATGGCGTTGCCGGGCGCGTACTCGACGCTGCGGCAGCTGTTCGACATCAGTTGCAGCCGTCAGGGTCTGGCTTGCGAGCCGGCTTTCCTGAGCAACCGGCTCGACGCCATGATCTCGTACGTGGTCGGCAGCGAGGGCATCGCGCTCAGCGGCGAGGCGGCGCCGTACAGACGGCTCGAGGCGGGCGACCTGGTGGCCGTGCCGCTGCGCGACCGAGCGCCATTTCGAGATCCAGACGACGGCAGCACGCACGGTGCCGGGCCATTGTCGCGCCTTTCTGGATCACCTGCGGGAGGTGCTTAGCAGGCAAAGGTAGGAGCGGACCGAGCCTGCTGTCTGGGCGAGGGCAACTGTAGGGCCGCCAGGGTGTGGTTCGGGTCTGACGTTCGGGGGGCGGGGGAGGAGCAAGGACCTGCAGGACTCTTGATTCATCGAGAAAGGCAATAACGCGCGGGCGATCCGACTTGTTTATCGAACATCCTCCCAGGCCGAAGAAAGTCCTCGGCGACCGCTTCAAAAAGCTCGAAGGATGTCTCGAATGAAGGTGCAGGCTCGTCATAGACCAAGGGACGCAGTCGCTCCTCGTATCGGGCATCCGGTGCGAGCTTGGACTGAAAGCGAAAAAAGACTGGCGGCCAACAGTCGGGTTCTTGTGCGGCGATGATCGCAGGATAGACTGCCGTCAGACATTGTCTACAGCGATGGTGTTGCGATGGCCCAGATCCCTCAATCAAGCAGCGTGATCAGTACCCGAGTGCCACTCGGTATGCGGGCGAGCTTCGCAGCGCTGGCCTCGCACCACCAACTGAGCGAATCCAGCTTGCTGGCCAAGCTGATCGACGATGTGCTGACCGCCCACGGCGCAGGCACGAGCAACATGAGCGGACGGCGGGGCTCGCGTGATGCGACCGCCGATGCCGCCGCCAGGGATCGCATCACACTGCGGCTTCGCCCCGGCGATCGAGCGCTGGCGACACAGCGCGCCGAGGCCCGTGGGATGAAGACGGGCAGCTACCTGGTCATGTTGATCCACAACCATGTTCGCGGTTCGACCGTGATGCCGCCGAACGAACTGGGCCAGATAAAGGCAGTCTGCGCTCAGCTGGCGGCGCTCGGGCGGCAGCTCAAAGTGTTCGGCATGCCGAACACTTTGGCTCAAAAAATGGATTTGGAACCGGGTGATGCGCTCGAATCGATTCGGCGGGAGGTCGAAGCTGCGCGCGAGGCCACCGCTGCCGTCGTGCGCTGGAACCTCATGAGCTGGGAGAGCGATCGCGAGGCAGGCCATGCCTAAGCAGACCGTGCGCATGGGCAGAAGCCGTGGCGGGCCGAACGGTGCCTCGCGCGACATGGCGCTGGACATCGTGAGCTACGGCCGGCGCGGACCCGGCGGCACCCTGCGCTTCGGCGCCGGTGAGATTGCGCAGATCCAGCGCACGGTGGGCCGCGCCCCCGAGGTGATGGTGAAGGTCTCCGGCGGCGGTCGCGATGCCGGCGGCGTCAAGGCGCATCTGGACTACATCGGACGCCACGGCAAGCTGCCCATCGAGACCGACGAAGGGCTGCCGCGTCAGGGGCGAAGCGCAGCCGGGGAGATCACGCTCGACTGGCAACTGGACCTCTGCAGAGGCCAGCACAAGCCAAGGCCGGAGCCCGGCCAGAACGACACCCGCGCGAAGCTCGCCCACAACATCGTCTTGTCGATGCCGGCGGGCACGCCTCCAGAGAAGGTGCTGGCGGCGGCACGCATCTTCGCGCGCGAGAACTTCGCGCTGCAGTACCGGTACGCCATGGTGCTGCACACCGACCAGGCGCATCCGCATGTGCATCTGGTGGTCAAGTGCGAGCACGAGTTCGAGCCTGGCAAGCGCCTGTACATCCGCAAGGACACGCTGCGCCAGTGGCGCGAGCAGTTCGCCGTGCTGATGCGCGAGCAGGGCGTGGCGGCCAATGCGACGCCGCGGCAGGTGCGCGGGCAGATCCGCAAGCCCCAGAAGGACGCCATCCATCATCGGCTACGTGCACTTCGTGCGTTCGGGCAACTGCCGACGGGCGAGCGGGCAGGGCAGCGGCCGCCGAAGACCTCGACCTTCATGCGTGCCAAGTTGGATGGCGTGCTCCATGTTCTTCGGACGAGGCGAGGCGCCTTGAATGCTGGTCAGGACGTGATGCAGGGTACCCGCCAGCAGGTCTTGGCAAACTGGCGCGAGACCGCCGAGGTCCTGCGACGGCAGGGTGAATCCGGACTGGCGGTTCAGGTCGAGCGCTTTGTCGAGCGCATGCCCTCTGTGCGGACCGATGCGCAGCGCATGGCCGAGCGCTGGGGGGAGGCGGAGAGAAACCGAGTGCAAGAGCGTACGGATGCCAAGTCACCTGGGGCGCCTGTTCGGTAACCCTGACACTCCTGCAGCGGCCGATGAAGCTTTGCGCAGTGCCGTAGCTCTGCGAGTGACAGCAGGGGACATGGAAATCTACGCGATACCGAAGGTGCCGCAGGATCTCATGGCGCACCAGTGCATCAACCAACGCATGCAAAGCTCGGGCGGACTGTATGTCTGAGACTTCGAGCGCCGCGGGCGCCAAGTCAATGTGCGCGTGGACGACCCCTTGATCTTCAACACCACACAGCTCCAGATCGACGCGGCGCTGGTCGGATTGGGCATTGTGCTGCTGCCGGAAGATGAGCTGATGCCGTACATGCAGTCAGGCCAGCTCTTGCGCGTGCTGGAGGATTGGTGTCCGAAGTTCGAGGGCTACCATTTGTAGTGCCCCAGCAGGCGCCAGCCTTCACCCGCGTTCACGCTGGTGGTCAAGACACTGCGGTTTGCGAACCCAAGTCCATCCAAGCGCTGAGCTGACTCCGCATCTGATCCATCGGCGTGAAGTGGATAGAGCTGTGGCTTGAAATGTCCGAAACATGGGTACAAATTTCGGACAAGCGGAGGCTTTGCCTCCTGGCGGCAGCATCAGAAGATGCCGAGTTTCTGGAATTCTTCCCGCAGCCGTTTCACGACGTTCGTCAGATCCATGGCTTCCAGCCGGTTCTTCTTCAAGAATGCTGTCCACTGCGTTTGTTTGGTCGCATCGCCAGAGAAGTTGTCGCTCAATCCACTAGGAAGTTCACTGACCATGGCGAATTTCCGGCGTTCGAAGGTTGCCGAAATGGCGCGGCGTAACTCGGCGGGGTCCAGCGTGTCTTCGGTCATCAGTACCCAGAGGTCAAAGTAGTCCTTCATCCGGGTATTGGCCATGCCCAGCAGGCAGACAGCATGGAACTTCTCGGCCACGACGGTGTACTTGGGATAGCTGCGCAACTGTGGGGCAGGCAAGTCATCGAGCAGCACGGGGTAGCTGACGGCCTCCGGCGCGGGAGTCACTGCATCGCCGAAGCCGATGTCCACCTGCAGGGTGATGCGCGCGCCGTCGAGCGTCGCTCGCAGATCGACCCGCACGCCGCCGTAGCCGGCTTCCTTGCGGATGACGGTCCCTTGCACCGAGCCTGCATCGAAGACCATCCCATCCTCCACTGCGATCTGGCAGATCTCATGGAAGGCCTTCACCGCTGATTCGACGTCGTCTGGACCGAACCCCAATAGATCGGCATCGCGGGTGGGCCGATGCGGCTGGTCGTACCAGAGCGAAAACAGCAATGCTCCCTTGAGCAGGTAGTTGGAAGCATGGGGCGAGATAGACAGCCGGTAAAGCAGGCGCTCAAGGCCATAGCGGGTGAGCGTCAGGTTGAAGTCCTGCTTCTTGGCATCCGCATGTTGCTTCAAGCGGGCGCGGACCGAAGCTGCGATGTTGCGGCTCATGTGATGACGCTTTCAAGGTAGGGGCGCATCACATTGGACACGCGGTCGATCGTGGCGTAGTGCCAAAGCGCATCGACTGTCACCTTGCGCTGTGCCCATCCCTCGCGCAACGCTTCCAGCGCCACGTCCAAGCCGATCTTGTTGCGAAACTTGAAGCAGTCGGCAATGGTCTTGGCAGCATTGAAGACCGGGACGCTGACGCCATCGATCTGCATGGGTTCGATGCCCTCGGACAGTGCAGTGCCAGACATGCGGATGGCGCGCAGCGCAGGCTGGTCGAGCTTGGGGGTTGGTGAGTTGGGCGGGATTGCGATCCACACTTCAAACGGCGCTTGCGTCCCGATCCCATGGACGCGCAGCGCCGACAGCAGGCAGACAACGCCCTGCGGCACGCGAAGGGATGCTTCTGCAAGAGAGCGGTGCTCGCTGAGTGTGCGCCCGGGCAGGCTGTAGACGCCTCGGGCGATTCGTTCGAGCCGGCCTGCGGCGACCAGTCTGGTGAGCGTTATCGTTGGGAGGCTGTGTTCAGCCAGATCGCGCGCGCGCAGCAGCGGCCGCTGCTTGGCCAGCGCGAGGACGGCTTGTTCGAGAGTCTCAGCAGATGCCATGCTGGAGTTTGTTGCATTTGTTAGTTACTTGTCAATAAAAGACGTACAAATGCAACGCTGCCGCCGCATTCAATCGGGCAAAGTGGGTCAATTTCGGACGGCGATCAGGTTCCAAACCGGAATCGAATCGCCGCTACTGGTCTGGGTATACACAACGGTGTACCAAGGAATCAGGACAGCTTGGGAAAAGTGAGTGTTGGCGCGCGTGCGGAGGTCTTTTTGAACCAGCCCCAGCCCCGTCCCCAGGAAATTTCACATCCATCGTTGCACGATCGCGATCAGCAGGAGGTGCAATGGATAAAGAACATAGAAGATCCATCGGCTGCGTGGGATCGAAATGTCGATCTGACCCGCCCCCCAGATCAGAGGTAACGCGGCCAAGGCCGCGAAGTTGCCATTGATGATGACGAGCGAGGCTGTCGCCAGAATCCACAGCACAAGCCGAAGACGTCCCGGGCTGCGCGCGAAGGCCCAGGCGCCTAGACAGTAAAGCAGTGCTGGCCACCAGAACTCGACCATCGAGCCGCCGAAGAGAAAGACGATCGCTGCGGTGCATCGGCAGAGCCGTCCGCCACGTTCGAGCAGCCAGACGATCAGCACTGCCAGCAGGAGTGTGGCCAGGATATTCAAGGGCCACCAGCCCACCAGTTGAACGAAGGGCGGTGTGGCCAGCAACGCAAAGACCGCCAGTCGTTTCATGGTACGCACATGCACGCCGATCGCCAGAGAGGTGGCGTGCGCCAGATGGGCCATGAGCACGAAGCCGAAGAGCGGCATCGCCATGCGTCCGAGTGCATAGAGCGCCGGGATCGCTCCATGCAGCAGGTACTTGTTGATGTGGTCGCCTGTCATGAGCGCGAGGCCTATCCACTTGAGTGCTTCGAGAGAGCCGGCCGAGATCGACCAAGGGGATATTGCCGCCGGAAGGTTCGTTCGGGCGCGCGCTGCTGGGTTTCGTGCCATGGAGAGAGCAGGCTGGGGACGCTGGCACGTGTCAGTACCCAGGGCGCAGGTCGATGCCTTCGTCCCACAGCTTTTGCCATTCGGCGCCGTACTGTGCGGCGAGTGCCGGTGCGTTGCGCACGACCAGCACATTTTCGGCGTTGCGTAGTGCGGCCGAGGATGTGTAGTTGAAACTGCCGGTCTGCACGAGGGTTCCATCCGCAACCAGGAGTGTCGAGCGGGCGTTTCGTATGGTGTCCAGAACGAGTGGCAAGGCCGAGCCGGAAGTGAAGGCTGCCGTGTAGGGCACGGTCTGTGTGAGGGACGGGGTAGGTGTTGCGAGTTGCGCAAGCCCCGTTGAGGGCGCGACACAGGTGAAGCTTGCGACGATGGCCGCGAATTTCAGTGGCACGCTCGCGCGGAGCCTAGACACGCTCATGGTCCGGCTCCTCGCGATCGCGCGTCGGATGCAGGCGGACATGTTGCGCCGCATGACGAGGACGTCGCTCCGGAAGGTGAATGAAGCGACCCTGTGCCAATGCATCTGCCATCCGCTCGCGGATCAGCTGCATCAGTCGCTGCTGTCCAGCCTGATCTGTGGTCAGGCGGTCGGCGTATTGCTCGGCCAGCCTGAGGCATTGGGCCGCCGTGCGTAGTTCCGGTTGTTCGGGCGCCGCCGCGTCGGGCTGAAGCTCTCCGGTGCGCACTTGGTGGATGAACCGTTCCATCGCCTGGATGTGATCCGGCGTTTCAATACGCCACCGGGTACGTTGCACGACGATCTTCTGCTCGCCGATCGTTTCGCCTTCCGTGTTGCGGGTCGCCACGCGAACGTCGACCGGATGGGTGCCTTGCTGCGTGAGCACAACCTGGTCGCCCATGTGCGGTTGCGAAACCGATTCAGCAAGGGCGCGTTCGAGGTCGGATCCCCAGATGGTGCGGTCGCCGTCTTCCGTACGAAGCTGCACGTAGAAGGACATCCGCTCGCTCGGATCGAACCGGTACGGCGCCGGCGCGGCTGCCAGCAGGATGCCCTGGATCTGTTGCCTTGAAGAGGCGCCATTTTCGTGCGTTGTAGCGGCCTGCGGCGTTGGCTTTCGTTCGGTCTCCTGCGGGGGCTGTGAGCTCTTCAGAGCACGTTGGACCTGGAGTACTTCGGCAGCGGTTGGCGTGTAGCCCTGGACCTCGATGCCGCGCAGGGTGGCTTCGCGCCACATGCCTTGCCGGAAGGACTCCGTGCCCCTGATCCAGAGCTCCTGCCAGCCGCGCGCTTGGGCAATCGCCACGACCCCCTGCAGCACGGCGCGGTTCTCGGTCCACACGCGGATGCGATCGCCGTCGTCGATGAAGGCCAGGGTGCGGTCGGGGAAGAAGTAGCGATCGCCGATATGCAGGTAGAGACGCTCGACGGCATCGGGCACTCTGGGGCGGCCGTGGCTCGCAGCAGGCTTGTCACCCTGGGCTTCACCGGCGAAGCCTTGTGAGACGGTGTCCTCGATGTCCGTCCGGGACTTTTCGGGGGAGGGATCTCTGGGCATAGAAGTTTTTCCAGGCGGGTGCAGCCATGCGAGCGTGGGTTGTCCGTCAGTCCAGGATTCGCGCCATGAACTCGTCGGCGTGGCGCCGGAGTTCCCCGTCGCTGAGCTGCTCGGCGGGGATCACCACATCTCCGAAGTCGAAGGAGAAGTCGTCCAGATTCAGGTCGCCACCTGTTGTGTGGCTGGTAAAGGGTTGGACACGCCTGTCGGTTGTTCCCTGTTCGGCATCGGCCGTGGCCGCGCAGGCGGGTGTGGCGAGCTGGCCGTGTTGGCCCACGTCCAGCTTCGGGACCGATGGCGGCGGCAGCTCGCGCGCGGCAAAGAACCTGTCGCGGAAATAGAAGATGCGGCGCGCGAGCACCGGGCGCAGGCCTTCGTAGAACAGGATCATCCGATCCGGTCCCAACTCCTTGACCTCCTGGGGCAGGAGCAGACGACGTGCCTGTTCGCTGATGCTGACCGTCGACGCCCTGCCTGGACCGTGCGTGCCGCCCCACATCGGCTTGCTCACTGTCTTCTGGCGAACGGTACATGTTCCCAGTTCGCGCGAGATCGCTTCCGCATCCTCGTATTCCTTGGGCGGGAACACGATGCGCGCGGCCAGCATCTTGCGGATCGACTTCGCGCCCTCGCTGCCGTATTTCTCGATCAGCTGCGAGCCGGACTGCACGATGACGACGGTGCGCACGTTGTAGCCGGGCAGGAAAGCCGTGGATTCGGCGATGACGGGAATGCGACCGAGGGCGGGGAACTCATCGAGCATCAGCAAGAGCTGCAGACGAAGCTCTGGGTTGGCCTCGGGGAGTTCCCGTGTCTGCAAGCCGATGGCCTGCTGAAAGAAGAGATTGAGCAGAGGCTGCAGCCGGGCCATGTTGTCGGGATTGATCTGCACGTAGATCGAAATCGCTCGCTTGCGCAGATCCCGCAGATCGAAGTCGTTGGCCGAGGTCGCGGCATCGATCATCGGGTTGAGCCACAGGTCCAGACGGCTGGTGAAGGTCTTGCGGATGCTGGATGCTGTGGTTGGTGCCAGGTCGATGACGTCGTAGAGGCTTCGCACCGCCTCCTGCGACAAGGGGTAGCCGGCACGCTCGCATGCCTCGATCACGCGCTTCCAGTGCTTCTGGAAGCCCTCGGCATCGCTGGCCATCCCTTGGCGCAGCACCTCGCCCAGGGTCCGAGTCGCGCCCTCGGTCTCGAAGAGATAGAGGGCGATGCCCAGGAACAAGGAGCGGGCCGACGAGGTCCAGAACGGGTCGCCGGCCAACGGGTCGGGAAAAAGCATCGTCCCGATGCGCTGCAAGTCATCGATGCAGCGGTAGGGCGATTCGGACACATAGCCGAGTGGATTCCAGCGCGCCGAGCACTCGCGTTCCGACAGGGGGTCGAACAGATGCACCTGCTGGCCGTGCGCGGCTCGAAAACCCGCCGTGCGCATGAAATTCTCGCCTTTGATGTCGCTCACGATGGCGGAGCCGGGCCAGTTCAGCAGGTTGGGAATGACGACGCCGACGCCTTTGCCGCTGCGCGGTGGCGCCTCGAGTTCGACGCCCTGCTGGCCGGGCAGGACCAGGTAGCGATGCCCCAGGCGCCCGAGAATGATGCCGTTCTCCTTGAGAAGGCCCGCCTGTCCGATCTCGCGCCGGGTGGCGAAGCGCGCATTCCCGTGCAAGGGCCGGCGCTTGGGGCACATCGCCACGCCCACCAGGCCCAGCGCCAGTGCCTGAGAGCCAGCCAGCGCCATGATCAGCGTACGCCGCACATCAGGCCGCTCGCCGTGGGCCCTCCAGTAGCGGTGAATCGTGAGCAACGAGGCTTCCTGTGTCGGCAGTCCCAAAGCCATCAGAAAGACATGGGCCGAGACATACAGGCCGACCGCCGCCGCAACCAGCAGCGCGACCGCAATCCTGAACGGGCTAGGCCAACGCTCGGAGCTTGGTGCCAGGGTCATACCAGATCTCCCGCACGATGCGCCGCTGCCGGCCGTCCTGCCGGTCTCTCGCGCATTGCACGACGATGTCCACGCTCATCTGCGCCAGCTCTACGCCCTCGCGGGTGCTCATGCCATGGCCCGCCTGGCTGCGCTTCATGAGCTGCGCCAGCGCCACGAAGGCCAGTTCGGCGCTGTCCGCGTGCACGCTGGTGATGGAGCCCGGGTGGCCGGTGTTCACCGACACCAGGTAGTCGTAGACCTCCTCGCCCGTACGCAACTCGGACACGAACACCCGGTCGGGTCGCTGTCGCTTTGCGCTGGCCAGCAACTGGCCGGGCGTGACTTCGGCCTGCCCCTGGGCGCCCTGCGAATAGAAGAGCCTCACATGGTTCGGCTGGTTGCGCAGCGAAAGCTCCTTGACATCCTCGATGGTGATGAGGCGGTCCTCGGCAGGCACCTCGAGAATCAGTGCCTTGCTGACGGTCGTCTTGCCGGACCCGGTTGCACCGGACAGGAGGATGTTCTTGCGCAGCTGGACGGCGCGGCGCAGGAACGATGCGAACTGCATGCGCGCGAGAAGGGCCGCCAGCTCCCTGTCTTCGACAGATCGGGCTGTGGCGTCCGATTGCCTCTCCAGCGTCGCGGGAATGCAGCGTGTCGGCGCGAAGATATGCATGCCCTCCAGGTCTTCGAGCGTCCAGAGGGCGTTGGACGGACGGCGCACAGTGATCGAAACTGTCCGCTCCAGCGTTGCGGGCGGCAGCACGACCTGGATTCGCTCGCCACCTGGCAGGGTTGCAGACAACAGGGGCTCGTTCGCCGAGACACGCTGCCTGGTGAAGTTGGCCACAAGTTTGGCGATGGCCATGCACCAGTCGAAGCTGGCGAACGGCAGTGCCTCGCGGGTCCAGCCCGATTGCCGTTCCACGAAGGCCACACCGGGCTCGTTGATGCAGATCTCGGTGACTTCGGGATCGCCAAGGAGACGGTCGAGCGGGCCCAGGAAGAGGGCGAGGGAGGAGGGCGTCTCCGCGGATGCCGCGGTCGGCGCGGAATCACGCGTCGCGTGCCCGTTTTGTGCGGCGTCGCCGCACTCCCGGTCAAGGTGTGGTGGGGGCCGCTCGAAGCGCATAGACGCTCCTGAAGTCCACGTCGCGGGCGACCAGAATCTGGATCCGCTCGCCCTGGTTCTTGATGACCGTGGGCGGGATCGCGTTGGTGTTGCGCAGCACCTCCGTGATGACGTCCCGGTTGCCCTGAGGCGCCAGCACCACGCCGCTGCCGAGACGGGGACCGCGCTGCTGGTGGGCGGTGATCGCCTGCATCGTGCCGTCGATCACCGAGATCAGGATCGCAGCACCGAAACGATCCCAGAAATGGGTGTCGACGAATCCCGGGAGGCCGTTGCGTCCCAGCTCATCCGTGCCAGGTGAGGCCAACTGAACCACCACGCCAGCAGGCGTGCGGGCTTCGTTCCACACGACAAAGACGCGGCCCTGTCCCTGGCGCGGAACGCCACGCTGCTCGCCGACGTACTTCGTGCCGCGCTCCAGCAGGACGACCTTCCCGTCTGCACCGTAGATGTCGCTGCTGCCGATGCAGGTGGTCATGCCTTCGTGGGTCGAGTCGATGGCTGTTTCCAGGGTGCAATCGATGAAAGCCCCCTTGGGCAGCAGCATTCGCCGCGTGGGATGCATCTGGGCTGCAACCGACGGGGTGGAGGTGGAGCGAAGGCTGGTGGCGAGGCCACCGCTCCCGGGCGCTGCCGAGACGGCCTGGGGCGCCTGCAACGCCCCGATCAACTGCGCCATCCCCGGAACGCCACTGGACGCCATCGCCGGCTCTGCCGATGCCTGAGATGTCAGGGCTGCTGCTTGCGATAGCGACTGGGCGCGTCGCAGCACAGGGAGGCCCAATTGGCGCTCCAGAGCGATCTGCTCGGGCGTCTTTGGTGGTGGTCCCGCGTTGGGAGGTGTTGCCGAGGGTGGTGCGGGCGGGTCGACGGTCACCGGCGCCGGGCCCGGCGGCGCCCCGGGAAGGGCCAAGCGGCCCAGCGGCGGCACTTTCATCTCTCCGTCAGCGCGGGCCGCGCTCGCCTTTTTCGCGGTCTCTTCGGCATCCCGTGTCTTGGCGTACTGCGTGCTGTAGTACCAGAAAAGGAATCCGGCCCCCAGAAGGATGATCGTGGTCAGCGCCAGGGATCCGCTGACCCGGGACTGGATGGAGCGCTCGCGATTGACCGAGGGGATGGTGCGCTCGCCCGGGATCGCCGCATTTCCTTGGGTTGAAGAAGAAGGCTCGCGCTGTGAACTCGGGGCACGTCGTGATGACAGGATCTCCCCGGTGTCCGGGTCGACATCGGGCACTGCGGATTCCTTCGAAGGCTCGATCCGGGCGTTGTGGGGGAAGCGTTCTGGATCGGTCATGGACCGTCTCCCGTGATGACACGCTGTACGCTGGGGGCGGTGGTGTGATTCGGCGCGCGTGCGCCACCGCCGGCGAAGGATCGATTGACGATGCAGCCGACCAGCATGCCCCGGCGCGCCACCAGGCGACGCGCGACGCGGTGGACGACGACCTCGTCTTCTTCGACATGGAAGTTCAGCAGCGATTCGGATCCGTCGTCGTTCTGAACGAAGAGCGCCGGGAATTCCGAGCGCGCCTGGAAACGCAGCCGGGTGTGCACGCCGTCGTCATAGACGCTCACAGGCCTGAGCGAATCGCTGCCGCAAAACCAGTAGTCCGTGTTGCGTGGCCGGTCGGCCGTCTCCCGTTCCAAGCGGGCCTCGGCACGGCGACGTTCCCGATCCGCCGCCGCGCGTGCTTCGTCCTCCGGATAGACATAGCGCACCGAATAGATCATCCGTCTGATGGCCGCGCCGGCGGGCGCTGTCGTGGAGACGGCATAGTCGAAGTGGTAAACCCGACGGTTGGTCAGCACGGTGAAGTTGGTGGAGGCGTGCGACTCCTTGGGCTTGATGAAGAAGTGATTGCGCTCGGTGCCGACGTCGAAGGCGCCGTTGTCGCCCGAGCCCAGGTTCACGAACTCCTCGCCCTCAGCGAACTGCAGATGGATCTGGTAGCCGACGTAGCCCTGCAGCGTGACGACATCGTTGGCGTTGTAGGCGACCACCCGCACCCGTGCGTCGACCTTTCCGGCCGGAGGTACGGTGGCAGCCGTGACGAAGGGCGCGGCGAACACCAGGCTCACCGCAAAGCCGATCGCGCGCTGTGCGCCTTGGGGCGTCATCGTCCATCCTGCCTGCCGGATGCCACGTCCGTTGCGGTGACCTCGGGCTCGCGTCGGTACTCCACGACACGGAAGCCCAATGGATTGAGCGAGCGCGTCTTGTTGTCCTTCGACGGACGGACATAGGCGAACTCGATCGTGGAAACCCAGTGACTGGACTGCTCTTCCCCCGTGCCGCCCGGCCGCATGAGGCGGGTGAAGCGTACCTGCGCCAGGCGGTCCTTGCCGCTGTCCAGCTTCAGGAAGGTGATCGAGCGAACTTGCGTGCGAATGGAGGTCCCATCCTTGTAGACGTTCAGTGGTGAGACCGGGTTGTCGACGGCCCACAGGTTCGCCCATTCCTGGTTCAGTCGCGGCGAGTTCTGGGAAGCGACCAGTTCGTAGTCCGCCTCCGCGGTGCCGTAGAAGTAGCGCTCGCGCGCGAGCACATAGTTCTGCAGGAGGTTGCGGGTCACCAACGGCTCGATGTCGGCCGTTCCTTCGTAGGTCGGAACGATGTCGACGATCCCGCTGCTGCTGTCGACTCGGATCAGGACGGGGACGGGTTGCTTCAAGGGCGTGAGGCCTCCGACGGCAACGACCGCGAGGACTGCGGTGACAGCCGCCACGGCGGCAACGATCCAGGCGACTCTGATAGAGCGTTCTGCTCGACGCGCGCGATCCAGTTCCCAGCTCTGGGCCTCGAGCAGGTAGGCCCGCGGCGCGGTGTCATGGGACATTGGCGGCTCCCGAGCGAAGCGCACCGACGGGCGCGTTGATCGGCGTGAGCGGGCCTTCGCATTGCGGCGGCCGGGGTGGGTGGGTGCCACATGCTGTCAGGAGCACGGTCAACAGGACAAATGCGATGGAGGGCTTCATTGCGTGCTCCACGGCTAGCGACTGCGAAGTGAGCCCGGCATGACTCGCTCCCTGGGAACAACAGTTCCGCCGCGGCGCGATGCTCCGATCTGACCGATGGAAGCGATGCCAGCGCCGGCGCGATTCCCCGCCAGGCGGCGCAGTGAATCCCATCGTCCGCCCGGTTCTCGCCGCAGGCCGTCGAGTACGCCGCGGCCGAATTCGTTGCTGGTTCGCTTCGTGCTGCCGAGCCCCCATTGAAGCGCGCCGCTGATGACCCCGTAGGTACTCAGCGCGACACCGCTCGCAAGCCCGGCCGCGATCGGCATGACTTGGCGCATCACCAGGAAGACCAACGCTGAGGCGATGCAGACTCGCGCACTGGCTGCGATGGTGATTCCGGCACCTGCTGCCGCGGCACTGGCCGCGTAGGCTTTCACAATGTTGAGAAGCAGCGCAGCTGCAAGTATCGTGAGCACGCCGACGAGCGCGTAGTTCGCCAACTGAGCGGTCCAGGATTCGAAGAATCGCCGGGTGGCGTCAAAGAAGAGCAGGACAATGAAGATCGGACCCAGGGCGAGCAGGATCGCAATGGCCACCTTCGAGAGACCGAGCATGAATGCCGTGACGACCACAGTCAGGCCGACCAGCAGATAGACCAGGAAGCCTGCGATGTAGAACGCGAAGTCGCGATCAAACACACTCCCTTTATTGAGAAGCTGCTCGGCAACTGACGTTCCGTCAAGCCAGACCTGATCAATCACATTCACGACGGTTGGCGCCCCGATGGCAGATGCCGCCAGCTGCTCAGGCGCGCGATAGAACGTATCCGTGATGACCTGGTTGTAGGTCCACAAGCGAAGGCCTACGCCCAGAACGATTGCGATGGTGAGGATGCGTTTGACGCCCTCCCAGATGGGCTCCTGGATTCGCCCGGCGAGGCTGAGGCAGCCCCAGATCATCACGTAGATGGTCGCAAGCGTCACGGCCGCAGGCTCGATGGCGGACGCGACCCGCGTCGAGTGCAAACCAACGTAGTTAGCAAGCTGGCCGTCGAGCCACGAGAAGAATTGAGCAAAGAAGCCCATGATCAATCTCGCTACTGAGCAACAGCCGCCGGTACGAGGACCGGCTTCAGCTCGCGCGTGTTGCTGATTCCTTCTGGCTTTCGTCTGATCAGGTCGCCATCAAACGGTTTCGATGATGGCGCTCGGGAAATGGCTGGCCCTGCGTGTGCTGGCGGTGCCGTCTCCGCAGACCGATGTTGACCGAATTGATGCGCCCCGATTCCTGCCGTTGTAGCCACGATGATCGCAACGAGGAGTGAGTTTGGTTTCCGCATGGATCGGCCCTGCAGCACTAGTAGGTGACGGTGGAAAGAGACCTCGTGGAGCCGATGTCCGAGGCGGACTGCTCCCGGATGCGCTGTTTGCGCATGAGCTCTTCCGATTGAGCGACCTGATAGAGGCTCTGCAGCTTCGTCTGCTCATTGGTAAGCATGCTTTGTTCGGCCTGGATCCGCGCCTGAAGATCCTGGATGGCCTTGGGGTCCTGCGCGGTGGCGATGCGATTGATCAGTTGCTGCAGTGCCGAGAAGCGCTGGCTGGTGTTTTGATACGCGCTTTGGGTCATCCCGTTGAGCAGGGCTGCGGACTGTCGACCTTGCTCGACGATCTGGCGCAGTTCGGGGCTGAGCGCGTTCATCTGCGTTCCGGAGAGGACGCTGTTCGCTCTCATGATCGATTGCACGTGGTTCGCCAGTCCGGCATAGCCGGTCGTCGAGCCGTTGAGTGTGCTCATCAGCTCGCCGTAGCTGGGCGGCAGGTAGTTGCGTGCGAGCTCCGGGATCGGTAGCAGCTGTTCCATGCCTCGTGTGCCCGTCATGGCGCCATGGGTCTGGGCCAATTGATCCCTCGAGGCCTTCAATTGGTCGTACTGCTTCTGCATGGAGGAGATCTGCTGCTGCCAGTACATGATCTGCTGCATCAGGTTGGCAACGGCCGTGACGTCGATCACCGGGATGCCGGCTTTCGCCCCCGGAGATGCCATGAATGCTGTTGCGGCAAAAAGAAGAGCAAGGAGAAGACGCCTACGCATGGGAGACCTCCCGGGGCGGGGTTGAACTTGCAGGGTTGCCGGCCAGGGCCGCGCGGAAAGGAGGCAGCCATTGATCGGGATGGGGGCCGTGCCTTTCGATGAGCTCGCGCATGAGACGGACGTTGCCGGTGCGCCCGGAGATGACGTGCAAGGCTTCGTCGAAGCCTCGCAGATCGAGCTGCGCGACCACGCTCGCATGGTTCTGCTTGATCAGGAACTGGCGTGAGCCGGGCTCGAGCTCCTGCTTGATGAGCGCGAACTCGCGGTCCGTCAGGTTGAAACCACGGGTGTATTCGTCGTAGTCGGCATCCGGGTTGGGAAACAGGATCTTGGTCGGCGTCTGCTCGACAATGGTCCGGGCGATGCTGGACCCGAGCACGTGGCTGGTGCTCTGGGTGAAGGTGGCGATGTTCGCGTTCTTCTTGCGCCAGGTCTCCAGCCCGTTCTTGGCGAACTGCGCGAAGGCCGGGTCGCCGAGGAGCTTGGCGAACTCGTCCATCCAGCACACCAGGGGACGACCGTCCACCATGTGATGGACCAGATGGAAGAGGTACATGGTCAGTGGTGCCCGGACTGTCTCGTTGTCGAGGAAATCGGTCACGTCGAAGCCGATCAGGGCGTGACGAGCCAGCAGGGACGCCACCTCGTCGCGGTCGTTGTCGAAGACCCAGGCGTAGTCCCCGCGCTCCGAGGCACACCACTTGCGAAGGCGCGCGTGCACGCCTTCCGGGTCCGTGATGTCGAGGAAGGCCGCGAGCCGGGACAGCCGTCTGAAGGGCCTGGCAAGCTCGAGAGTCCCGCGCAGGGCCTGCTCGAGGTCGTCCTCCTGGCGCACCGTCAGGGGATCATGCGGTGAGCGCATGACAAGGCGCCTGAGCCAGTGCCGCATGAACTCGAGGTTGTCGGGGACGGTGTCGTCCAGCTGAAGCGGATTGCAGTCGGTGGGCGTGCCGTTCTTCAGCGGCAGATACTGGCCGCCGAGCGCCCGTACGAGGATATGCAGTCCTTCGTCCTTGTCGAAGATGATCTGGGTGGCATCGAGGCGGTTGCAGATGGCGACCATGCAAAAGCCCAGCAGGGTGGTTCGGCCGGAGCCGACCGGCCCCAGGGCCGTGATGTGCCCGACGTCCCGCCGGCTGCCGCCTTCCGGACTGCGCGGATCGCTGGTGTGCAGCGAGAAATAGTAGGGAGAGCCGGCCCTGGTCATGAACACGGTCAGCGCGTCGCCCCAGTAGTTGCCTGTCGCGCGGCCGGTGGGGAAATTGTGGAAGGGCGACATGGCCGCGAAGTTGCGGCTGGTGATGGGAGCCTTGCGGCTGCGGTAGGTGAAATTTCCCGGCAATTGGGCCCAGAAGGCCGCCTCCAGCGCCAGATCCTCCCTGGCTACCACCATGCCGGTGTCGCCGAGCAGGTAACGGGCCCGCGCCACGCTGTCGTTGAGCTGCTTCAGCCTGTGGGTCTGTGCTGATTCGCCGAGGGTGTCGTCGCTGTCGGACAGCACATGGAGGCTGAAATGGTGGTCGCCCACCACGAACCGGTTGCTCATCAGGTCGTCGAGTGCATCCTCGAGTTCTTCGGCCTGCGAGACCGCCAAATCCCCCGCGGCCGCCATGCGGTGGTGCTGCCGGCTCATCATGTCGGTGGCGGTGCCCTTGGCGAGGAAGGTGAAACTCTGGGTCAGGACGAACGGGAAAGGGGCTGTCAGCAGGGCGCTCAACATCCCGGGCGCGGTGGGCGTCGGATATTCCTTGATTCCCAGGAAAGCGCCGATGCGGGTGCGCGTGTCCAGGCGATACTCCATGGCCTCGTTGCCGAAGAAGGGGCGGGTGGTGGCCAGGACTTCATTCAGTGCAGCGCGAGGCAAGGGCATGCGCTGCCACTCCCCGTTGACCAACAGGCCGTGGAACTCCAGCAGTGAGGAAAAAAGCGCGTCTTTCTCCGGCAACCGGTAGATGCCCAGTACCTCGGGGTCATAGCGCTCCAGGGCTGCAAGCAGTTCCTGGCGCAGCTTGCCGCAGGCATCGAGGGCATCGTCTAATTCCATTCGTGCGCCTGCCGGATCCGTGCGCCTGAGAACGCGCAGCGCAGCGTTGCCGATGTGCGTGGGTTGCGGCCGGAAGACCAGTGACAGGTACAGCTCGTTGACCATGAGCCGCTCGCGGGCCATCTTCTGGCGGTAGCGCTGTTCCACCTCGCGGGCGAAACCGGGCACCGTCCGGCTCTGCCGGTAGGTCATCTCGCGGCGCCGGACCACGTGGGTCCACAGCGCCAGGTTGGGTGAAGCGATGTTGCGCAGCAGGACGTTGAGCCGTTCGTGCCAGTTGTTGATGTCCTCGTCGTCCGCGCTCTCGAAGGAGGCGCCGGCCAGCCGAAAGGTCTGGACATAGTCGCCTGCACTTGTCCGGGCCACATGCTCGTCCACATGGGTCACGAGCGGAATCATGGCTGCCGCTCGGACCTCGCGGCGCAGGGTCTTCTCGGATCGGGAGAGCAGTGGCATGGCGTACACCCTGGACTGGGCGCCTAGACGACGTCGGCACAGCTTGAGCGCCGGCGGCCGCGGTGGTCAGGAAGATCCACTCCCAGCGGGCTGTAGGAATTGGCGCGCCAGAACCGCAGGTTGCCAACCAGCATCGACGGCAGGCGCGTGCGCCCCCACAGGTGCAGCAGATCGAAGAACCTGGGCTCGTACAGGCACACCAGGTAGAGCATCCCGTGGATCGGCACGAAGGCCAGGAGCCAGGCAAGATTCGTTGTCACGATGAAGGATTCCGTCGTGACGACGAGGTTGAACATCATGGCCGCGTAGGTCACACCGCAGACCATCGGGGGTCGTGTCATCCCCACGAACAGCGGATCAGCGACGATGCCTTGGCTGCGGCTCATGGTCGATCTCCTCAGACCCCGAACAGGCCCCGGATCCAGGACACGATCTGCGGCCCCCCGAAAACCAGCACGGTGCCGATCACCACCGCGACCATCCACCACCAGCTCAGGCGTCCGAACCAGGCCATCGCCCCGGAAACCATCACGGCGACCGCTGCCAGCGGCGTCAGGATCGCCACCAGTTGCTGCTGCGTGGCGTTCGCGCCGGTGGCGAAGGGGCTGCCTCCGAAGGCGATCGCAGGGAGACTCGCTGCGAGCACCGCAACCACGAGCAGCGCGGCGCGGCCAGGACGGCGATCCCTTTCATGCATGGGGCTTGGGCATTCCGGCGCGGCGGTGCTCCCGGACCAGGTGAGGGGTTTCGCCCTGTGGATCAGGTAGGCGGTCATGGCGTTGCTCCGGCGGATGGCAGGGAAATAACAGGAACGATTCGGGCGTCCTGCTCCGGCGCGGCGGCCTCAGCGGGCATCACAGGGCGCTTGCTGCCTTGGCCATTGCCGTAGACATCCCACCAGGGGCGTGGTGCTTCGGTCCAGCCCGCGATCGCGCGATGCCTGCCTGGGGCGACAATGGGTTTCGTCGGCAACGCACGCCCGGCATCGCGGAGTGCCGAGGCTGTCTCTCGCTTGAGGGCTGCGATGTCACCGAGCAGACGGGCATGCTGTTCGTCGGCCTCGCGGACGGCCTGCATGTCGGACAAGGCCAGGCGCTCTGCCCTGCGGCGGGCGAGGCTTTCAAGCTGCTCCCCTGATTTCTTCAGCTCCTGGCGAAGAATGTCGATGCGTTCCTGGTCGCGAGTTCCCTGTCCGGCCGCAGCGATCGCTTGCGCCGAGGCGGGTCGGGACTGCGCGGACAGGTCGCTTGCGAAGGCAGCCTGTCCCGCGCAGGCGCTCAGCAAGAGGCAGGCGGCTCGTCCGCCTTCCAGTGTCATGCCGATGCAGTGAGCATTCCTTGCGCGCATGGCCGCACTGTCTACCCGTGACTGAGCGCGTGTCGACTGTCTCTTTTATCAGTGGCGGTGCAACGATTCTGGACGCTAGATTCGCGCGATCGACCCCAGCGCGGGCACGAGTCGCGAGGAACAAGCCATGGGCCATGTGGTCGTCTTCGGCAATCAGAAGGGCGGTGTCGGCAAGTCGACACTGGCCGTTCTGTACACATACTGGCTGGCCGAGATCCGTCGTCAATCCGTGTGCCTGATCGATCTCGATGCGCAGGCCAACAGCTCGAAGTCACTGCGCCGGTTCGCAACCGGCACCGGGGCGATCGCTTTGTTCGGGGAGAAAGAGACCTCGGTCGAGATGCCCAGCGGGCAAGCCATCGCGATCGCGACGGTGGCAGGCGGCAAGCAACTGGCCGATGTCGAACTCGCGAAGCCGGAGGTGGTGATTCCCGCATTCCGCAGGCAAGTGATCTGCTTGGCGCGGGACTTCGACACGGTCGTGATCGACACACCGCCGGCGCTCGGTTTGCGCATGAGTGCGGCACTGATCGCTGCGACAGCCGCAGTCTGTCCGATCGAGCTGGAGGAATACAGCATCGACGGTGTCACTGACATGCTCAAGACGATCTTCGGCGTCAGGCAGCGCTACAACCCGCGGCTGCGGCTGGCTGGCATCGTGCTGAACCGCTTCAACCCCCACTCGCTGCGGCAGAAATCTGCGATGCAGGAGCTGGCCTTGAACTTCCGCGAGTTCGTCATTCCTGCTCGTATCTCGATCCGGTCGGCGATTCCGGAATCGCTGGCCGAGGGGCTCCCGGTGTGGCAGTTGCCGAAGAGCGCGGCCCGCGCGGCGAGCACCGAGGTGATGCAGGCGTTCGAGTTGCTGCAGCAGCGCGTCGAGGGGGATGGCGAAGTCGTGCGGGCGGGGACGGGAGGTGAATGTGGGCGGTAGCCTGGATCTGAGTGCGCTGTGCCAGTTCAGGGCGACCGACCTGCTGGCGCAGGCGGCTGCCGTCCACACCGCGGCGGGCGCGCCGCTGCAGGTGATGCTTGACAGCATCGAGTTTGATCCTGCCCAACCGCGTCGTGCCGTGCGGGATGAGGGGCTTGCGGAGCTTGCCGAGTCGATTCGACTGCACGGCGTGCTGGAGCCGGTATCTCTTCGATCGCATCCGGGGCAGGCGAGCTGGTACATCGTCAATCGAGGGGAGCGCAGGGTGCGTGCCGCACGCCGTGCCGGCCTGAGCGTCATTCCCGCTTTCTTAGACGAGCGCGTCGATCCGTTCGCCCAGGCATCCGAGAACCTGCATCGCGAGGACATGTCGCCGTTCGATCTGTCCACTTTCATCATGGAGCGGGAGAGGGAAGGGCATTCGCGCGCAGAGATCGCACGCCGGCTGGGCAAGCCGCGCTCTTTCATCACCGAGGTTGCAAAGCTCTGCGAGGCACCGCAGGACCTGCGCCGAGCGGTGCAGGAAGGACGTATCGGTGGGGATGTGCGGTTGCTGTATCGGTTGGTCGGGGTCGCGCGCGACCGGCCGGAGGCGGTTCAAGCACTTCTGGCGGAAGGTGAGCCGATCAGTCGGGCCGTCCTTGAAGCGATGGCTGCTGGGCTTCCGCCTCCAGCGCCAAGAAGTTCCCCTGGGTCGACGACAGCGTCGGTGGACATGCGCGCGGCAACCAAGGTGGTCAGCGGTGGCCACACGGTCTTGGTGGTAGAGCACGATGGGCGACGTGGAGCCCTGCGCCTCAAGGCCCAAGATGGCAACGTTGGCGAGGTTCGCTTCGGTGATGGCCAGCACAGCCTGCTTCCCCTGGCGGATCTGCGGCCGGTGTGCTGGGCGACGGAGGAATAGCGACGTGGCCGTCCTGTCTCGCTGCTGCCGGCTACGAGGACTGTAGGGCGCTCGTTGTTGTCGAAACGGCGTGAAGGCGCCGGTATTCACGGGGCGTCATTTTCAGGCCGCGCACAAAGGCCCTGCGCATCACTTCCTGGGACCCATAGCCGCATTGCGCGGCGATGGCCTTCAGAGGGCGTGTGCTCGTTTCGATCAGTCGGCAGGCGAAATCGAGACGGATCTGCTGGACGCCGCATCCCGGCGTGAGCCCAGTCGCGCGCACATAAAAGCGCGCGAATGAGCGCGTGGACATGTGGATCTGCTTGGCCAGCCGCTGAATGCTGAGGTCCTCGCGCAGATGCATCGCGATCCACTGATGCAGTGCGGTGAGCCGGGCGTCGTCCGAGGGTTGCTCGATCAACGGACTGCGATAGCGCTTCGCGCCGTAGCGTTGGCTGCGCGGATAGGGCAGGTTCGAAGCGAGCGTGTTCGCGAAGGCTTCTCCCCAGTCTTCTTCGATCCATGACAGGGCCAGGTCCAGCCCCTGACCCGGCTCGATGCTCGGCCACCCGTGTGTGGCGATGCGCTCGGTGAAAGAAGCCGCCCTTTCGCGCACCTGCAATGAAGCCCGCACCACAGGGGCCCTTTGCCGTGGCGCAACGCCAACATCCGGCCCGGGTGGCGATGGGGATCCGGTTTCCAGGACGACACAGCGCACCAGGTGCCCTCGGCTGCTCATGAGCCAGGCATTCAGGCGCAACGCATTCGCTGCCTCGCTGGTAGCCGGAAAAAGCCCCGGCCTGCGGGTCACGACGAGCGTGTTCGCGCGACCCACGAGCTGGGGCGGCAAAGCATTCGTGGACAGCGGCACGCCACTGGAGCTGAGGACGGGACCTCCCGAGACGGAGGCCAGATGCACCTCGTAAGCGCTTTCGCGGTCTTCACGTTCGTGCGCGGCATTGGCCGCTTCGAAGACCGCCAGCATGCTACTGACGTCGACGAGAGGAAATCCAGGCAGCAGCAGGAGCCATACCTTGTGCATTGCGTGAGACCATTGTTTTCATGTTGGGAACAGAGTCGCAGTTCGAACCATCTTCCTGAACCCACGCTGAACCTCATCGCTTGGTGAAGTCAGAGTCCGCCAGATTGGCAGAAATGGTGGTCATTTGCCGCTTCAGGAGCGTGCGGCGCTTCTAGACTGTCTGCCCGTCATCCTCATGGCCCGTGGGAGAGTACCCATGTGCCAATGGCCGAGCTGGAGGTGACGGCGAGGTGGGAAGAGCATCTGATGAACGACTGGACACAAGAGGTTCTTGGTCATTTGATTGAAGCAAGCGAGCCGTCCCAGGTGCTCGAGCAGGTCAGCGCGGCGGCGAGACACCTGGGCTTCGAGCAATGTGCCTACGGTTTGCGCACCTTCCTGCCATTCACCCGACCCAAGACCCGGATGCTCAGCACCTACGACGCGCGCTGGAACCATCGGTATCTGGAAGCGGGCTATCTGCAGATCGATCCCACGATCGCCCATGGGGTGCGCAGCGCGGCACCCGTGATCTGGAGCGATCAGGTTTTCCGCAGAACGCCGCAGATGTGGGACGAGGCCCGCTCTTTCGGTCTTTGCATCGGTTGGGCACAGTCCGTCTTTGAACCCGACGCGCGCATCGGCATGCTGTCGCTGGCGCGTTCGAGCGAGCCGCTCACGGCCGCCGAGATGCGCGCCAAGGACCCGTGGCTCCAATGGCTGGTGAACACCGCTCACCATGCGCTCATGGATCATCTGGGTGGCAGTCCCCTCGCTGGAATCGAGCCGCTCACAAGGCGGCAGCTGGAGGTGTTGCGCTGGACGGCCGACGGCAAGACGAGCGCGGAGATCGCCGTCATCCTGGGCATGTCGAAGTCGACGGTCAACTATCACCTGCGCAACGCCATCGCCAGGCTGCACGCCAACAACAAGAACTCGGCCGTGGCGCTCTCCGCGCGCCTCGGGCTCTTGAACTGAGCGAAGGTCATTGATCGGGACGTGGGATGGCGCCTCTGGTATGGATGCTGCCTAGCTCGAGGAAATGCGGTGCGGGCGCCACGCGCCGTCCACGTCGATGAAGCAGGCGAACAGGTACTGGCCCTCCACCAGCATCGGCGGCGCCATCCGGTGCACGTACAGGCCAGCCCGGCGAAGGATGCGCTCGATGCCCATGGGCGAGACGCTGACCAGTCGCTGTCCGCCCTCGCCGGCAACCACCTGCATCGCCACGCCCAGCATGTCCAGCGCAAGCGAAGGCTCGCCGGGAACCTCGTTGCCTCCGAAATGTGTGCCGTCGACCACGGCGAATCGCGACAGCTCCCAGATCTGCGGCGAGCAGGGGGCCGGGATGTCGCCAAGCAACTGGGGAAACACGGAGGCCAGCAGGTAGGGCCGATGCGTTGGCAGCAGCCGGCTGGTCCCGACGATCTCGCCCTTCGGATTGCGCGCGATCAGGTAGATGGTGTCCTTCCGATCGAACTCGTCCAGCTCGAACCGCGCACGCGTGTGCAGCTGCCAGCCCAGCTTCTCGACGAAGACCTGGTGTCGATAGCGCGCCATGTCGAACAAAAGCCCTGCGGAGAATGAATCGACGGTTCCTGCGATGAACTCCATGGCCTGTCTCCTCTCGACGAACGAGGCCGGATTACAGCTTGATGAAAAGCGCGAGGACACTGACAGAGTTGACAGGGGCGGCGACGGGTATTTCGCCCCTTCGAGGTGTCCGAGCTTCTTGCATACGATGCAAGCCAATCGGACGGATCGCAGACAGCAGCTGGTTGGCCATCTCAAGAGCTGTTGGCGGAATGACGCCGTGCGCAATGGTTGATCTAGGGAGCGGTCCCGGGAAGACTCTTTCCTTTTCCTTTCTATCGAGCCTGGCCGTGCCTCCTTTCCGCTTCTGTCGCGTCAGTCATCGGCGACGCCCTGGTCGCGCGGCAGATACCGCCGCGCGCACGGCGGTGGCGGCGCTGCGCGGCACGGCAAGGGGCTGAGCACGTGGCGCACAAGCAGATCGCATCCCCGTTTCCTTCGGTCCGACGGCTCAGGCTCCCCGCATCGGTCACGGCGCCGCGCGCGCCAGCGACGCCGGTGCGAAGTCTCTGCGCTTCGCGCATCGGAGCGCAGATCAAGGCGCTTCGCATCGCGTCCGGTGTGTCGGGCGGGCAACTCGCGCAGCACACCGGCCTCTCGGCCTCCATGCTGTCGCGCGTCGAACGTGGCCTGGTCTCCCCCTCGGTGGAGACACTGGAGCGCATCGCCAGCGGACTGGGGGTGGCTGTCTCCCGCTTTTTTTCCGAGGGTTCCGGCAGGGCCGACTTCAGCCACGTTCCGGCCGGCAAGGGCTTGCGCGTGGACTGCGCCGACGCGATGGAAGGCTATGACTATGAGCTGCTCGGGCGGCTGCAGTCCCGAGAGCTAGCCATCGAGCCCTGTCTGATGCACCTGGCGCAAGGCGCACGGTCCGATACAGCGTCGCAGCACCCAGGGCTCAAGTTCCTCTACGTGCTCTCGGGGCGGTTGAGCTATCGCTATGGCACGAAGGTGGTGGGGGTCGGACCTGGAGATTCGCTGCTTTTCGAGGCTGGGGCACCGCACGGGGTTGATGTCATCGCCGAGGGGCCGGTCGTCTGCCTGTGCGCTGTCTTCTCGTTGCGCGATTGAGCGCAGCGGACTGGCCGGCCACTGGCGTCGATCGCCCGCGCGTGGTGGCCTCCAAGCGGCGCCCTGGTTGATCATGTGCTCATGATCGACGCGTCGACCGGATGGTGAAGGCCCCTGCCGCGATGATCAGGATGAGCCCGAGTGCTGCAGAGGGGGCCGGCACGTCTGCCCAGATCACGTAGCCCAGCAGCAAGGCCCAGACGATGAAACTGTAGCGAAAGGGCGTCACAACGGACAGATCGACATCGCGGCAGGCGGCGACCAGTGCATAGCTGCCGAGCGTTGCGCAGCTGGCGGCGGCAGCCAGGGCGGTGATCTCATGCCGTGCAAGCGCCTTCCAGTGCTCGGTGAGGCCCAGGAACACACCGGCCAGGCACACGGCGAGCGTGGCCGCGGCCGTGATGACCACCGAGGGGATCGCACCCGGGATTCGACGCGTCACCAGGTCGCGCGCGGCCAGCGAGGCGGCACACAGCACGGCGCACGCGTGGCCGCTTCCTGCGACATCGGCCCGCGCGGACGGCTGGATCACCAGCAAGACCCCCACGAAGCCAACGGCGGCTGCGACAAGCCGGCTGCTCTTCCAGGGCTCCCAATGCAAAGCCATGGCAGTGACCGCAATCATGAGCGGCGCAGTCATCATGAGCGTGCTGACCGTGGCAAGAGGCGCCAGCGACAGGGCAAGCACGGAGGTGAGCGCGGTCGTGATCTCGAGCCCGCAGCGCGCCTCGACGAGCGGGCACAACGCTGTCCGCCAACGGGTGCGCGCTCCCCACGCAAGGGCCACGGCGAAGAGGCTGGCGAAGAAGCCACGCACGGCGAGGACCTGGCCAGGAGGCAGCTGCTGCGCAGACAGTTTGACGAAAACGTCGTTGAGCACATAGCAGCCCATTGCCACCAGCATGAGGGCGATCCCCCGACGGTTGGCAGATGCGCTAGCCATTGCGGGCAGAGGACGGGGGCGACGGCGGGTCTTGCATGGGCACCGTCTGGGCCGTCGTTCCCGGCCTCGGCCCGAGCGGTGCCCCGCAGCGCTTGAGCACGTCCCAGAGGGACTGTGCCTTCAGGACGATCTCCTCGACTTCGGCATCCGGGTCGGACATCGCAACGATGGCACCACCGGCGCCGATGGAAATCCGGCCGTTGGCAGCCACGAGGGTGCGGATCACGATGTTGAGCTGGGCTGCGCCGTTGAGCGACAGATAGCCGATGCTGCCCGAGTAGATGCCGCGCGATGCGCCCTCGAGTTCATCCAGGATCTTCATCGTGCGCACCTTGGGGGCACCGGTCATCGAACCTCCCGGGAAGGTTGCGCGCACGCAGTCCACGGCCCCGAGGTCCGGACGCAGCCGGCCGCGGATGGTGCTGACCAGTTGGTGCACCGTCGCGTAGGTTTCCACCGCGAACAGGCTGGGCACGTGGACGCTGTCGATTTCGCACACCCGGTTGAGGTCGTTTCGCAGGAGGTCGACGATCATGAGGTTCTCCGCGCGCGTCTTCTCGTCGGCGGCCATCGCCTCGGCGATCTCCAGGTCTTCGGCCGAAGTGGCGCCGCGAGCCGCGGTGCCCTTGATGGGCTTGGATTCCACGGACCGATCGGCCGATACATGCAGGAAGAGCTCGGGGGAGGCGCACAGTACGGCATGCCCTCCCATGCGCAGGTAGGCCGCATAAGGGGCAGGGTTGTGCTTGCGCAGAGCCCGGTAGACATTGAAGGGGTCGATGCGCCCCTCGCCGACCAATTGGTTCGTGAGACAGACCTCGTAGGTCTCGCCCTGCAGGATCTCGTGCTGGCAACGAAGAATGAGATCGCGGTAGGCGCTCAGGTCCATGCGCCATTGCAGCGAGTGCAGATCGCGGGCCGCATCCGCGCTTGCGCCGCCGGTCGGGGGTTGAGGGCTCTCGATGCATTCGCGCATGGCTTGCATCCAGCGTCGGTTTTTGTCGCCCAGGGCGGGGTCGTCCAGACAGGCGATCCAGACCTGCTGCTCGGCATGGTCGAAGGCAAGGAAGCGGTCGGCAAGGATCCACATCGCGTCTGGCGTGTCGGCGTCGTGCATCAGAGCGCCATCCAGCTCCCGCTTGAGCTCGTAGCCGAAATACCCGACGAAACCGCCGGCGAAGTCGAAAGGCAGGCGCGGACCGGCGGGTTGCTGGCCGGGAATGTGGTCGCGCAGGTAGTCGAAGATGCTTTCTGCGCGTACCTGGCCGATGTCGCCGCGGCGTACCAGCAGCTCGCGCGGCGCCGTGCGGTAGGTCAGTTCCAGGGCGCGAGGGCCACTCGCATCACCCATGAAGGAAAAACGTGCCCTCCCGACCTCCGCAAGGCTGCTGTCCAACCAGAAAGCGCTGTCGCTGCGGGCGAATGCGGCCGCGAAGACGGTTTCGGCATCGACCGCAGTGTCCAGGCATTCTGCGTGGAGTGTGAGCGCCTGTGGCCCCTCGAGCCGCAGCGACGGTCCGAGGCGATCCTGGGCCTCGCGCCACGACGCTTGCGCATGCCATTCCTGCGTCAATTCCCTGAAATTGCGCAGCAGCCTTGCGCCGAACTCCGTGCAGATCGACTCCGGATGGAACTGCACGCCCCACCAGGGGCGCGAGACATGGCGCAGCGCCATCAGGGTTCCGTCAGACGTCCAGGCGAGCGGCTCCAGGGAGGCTGGCAGTTGCGTGACCGCGAGCGAGTGGTAGCGCACGGCCTCGAAGCGGTCGGGGATGCCGAGAAAGAGGTCGCGCTGGGTGTGCGAGATGCGGTCCAGGCGCCCGTGCATGGGCCGTACGGCCAGATCGACGAGCGCTCCGCAATGGTGGGCGATGGCCTGGTGGCCCAGGCAGACGCCGAGGACGGGCTTGCGGGAGCGCCGTAGCGCATCCGCCGAAATGCCCAGATCTGCGGGGCGCTGCGGACGCCCGGGGCCTGGCGAGATCACGATGTTGTCGAACGGCATGCGCTCGATCTCGTCCCAACTCATTTCATCGTTACGAACGACGACGGGCGGCTCGGCGTTGCAGGCTGCCAGGTACTGATACAGGTTGTAGGTGAACGAGTCGTGGTTGTCGATCAAGAGGGTGCGCATGGGGGCTCCTGGATGCGTGGCCGCACTTGCATCGTTGACGAACCGGAGGTGGATAGACACTGCGCAATGTGTCAGTTGCCCCAGAGAAGACCATGTGCGAAGCACGCGCGCAGGAAAGGCGTGGCCGCGACAGCGCAGAATCACGAATCTCGCGGCCGCGATGCCCGGAGGCACACGAGGGGCGGTCCATTCGCCGGGCGTTCCGGGAAGCGCGCCCGCCATCGTGCTCACCTTGCCGGTGAGCCTGATCGCGTCCATGGCCGCCGACCAGCTTCGAGAGCCAGTCCAGTCCCTTCGACAGGGCCGGCGGACTGCCCACCGCGCGAAGCTCGGCGAATGCGGCCGTCTGGGTTCCTATAAGTTCGAACCTCCTTGCTGCTGTTCAGGGATGCCGGCACTCGTAGCTGGACGTCTGTGCACGGTCACCGCCGATGTAGTGCGGGTAGCCGGGATAGCGGCACATGGGGCGCGAGGCTTGCATTGCAAACGGCGGAAGGGACGCCTTCACGACCTGCACCAGCGCATTCGGGGGTGCGTCGCCGGCGCTCACCCACCGGTCCAACGGACCCAGCAGGTCCACCATCGTCGGTACAGCCGGTCCACCCGCGACCGCGCGCGAGTTGCCGGAATGCGTCGACCCGGGCGAGACGTAAAGCCGCACCGACCGTTCAGTTGCCGCGGCGCCCATGCGCGCCACGAGGGCATCGTGATACTGGATGCCCATGAGCGCACTCTGCGCGCGATCCCCCGCATTCTCTCGAAGGATCAGCTTGCCGCCGCGAGCGAAGAAAGCCGAGAGGTCCGGGTTCGTGGAGTCCATCAGCGCCGAGGTCGCCTGCACCCGCTCGCGAAAGTCCTCGGGCCGGTAGTGGCGCACGTCGTAGTTCTTGTCGCGCGCGATCCCATAACGAATCCAACTGCTCCCATAGATCCACTGCGTGGAGTTGCGTGCGGCGTCCGGAGGCACCGCGGGGGCCGCGGAGCCGGTCACCCAGCGCACCATGCTGACGGCGGAGGGGCCATCGAGGCTGTCCTCGTGGCCGTAGAGCCATTGGGGATAGGTCGTGAGGCCGTTGGCGATGGTGAAGGGAAATACGTAGGGGGAGTGGACGGCTCGCATCAGGCGCAGCTCGGCGTCGGACAGGCAGTGCGTGCCCGCATCGTTGCCGTCAGGGCAGCGCAGGGGCTGCAAGTCCACCCGGGCTTGGCAGCCCATGTAGTTGTTCACGACGCCGTCCGCCAGCCCGTCGAGCGCATCGCAAGCCTCGGAGGTGGCCTTGGCGATGAGCGCCACCTTCCCGGCCTGCAGCCAGTCCTTCTGTTGCGGGACCTGGTTTCGAACGAAGGCGTGGAAAAGGCCGGTCCAGTTGATCACGGGAACGACGCTGACGATGCCGTCGTAGTCGGCCGGAAACCGCTGTGCCATGGTCAGCCCTTCACGCCCCCCTTCGGAGCCACCGAAGTAGTACATGCGCTGCGGTGCACGCGCGTAGTACGCGCCCATGACGTCCACGGCCACATCCTTCACCTTCTTGTACGAGGCGAAGGCGAAGTTCTCAAGCATCTCGTCGTTCATTGCAAAGGCGCCGGGCTCGCCAGCGGGGAATGCCGAGGATTGGTGGCCGGAGTCCTGGCCGAAGGTCGCATAGCCTCGCGCGATCGGGAGAGCGTCGTCCGGCGCCGCATCTCGCAGAGGCGTCAAGCCCGTGATCAGCACGCCATTGAAGCCTCCGCCCCCGTACTGGACGGCCTTGCCGTTCCAAGTCGTCGGCAGGTTCAATTGGAAATTGATCGCCTGGGCTGCGGGGTCGCGCGACGCAATCGTTCCGCTGACCTTGCAGAACTGCGGAAGCGCAGGCGTGAACGCGCCGCCGCCAACGGTCGCGGCCGAGGCTGGAACAAGAACAGCCGACGTGATCAAGGCCTTGCCGCTGGGCAAAGCCATCGCGCCCGGTGCGATGGCATGGCGGGCAAGGTCGGCGCAGGAGCCTGCGAGCTTGTCGGCGGTCGGCGCCGAGCCACACGCCGACAGGGTCAATGCAAGCAGCGCGAAGCCGGCACGCAAGAGTGCCCGGATATTGAGCTGATTCATGGTGTCTCCAGATTCCTTGAATTCAACCAGCCGTCGTGGTCACAGCACCAATGTACACAGACATGCGGTGGTCCACACTGACCAGGCGTGTTCGCAAGGCTGCCGTGTGCAGCGGCCCGGAACGCCATTTGAACGCGGCACCGGGCCTGCCAGGCATGGCTCAACGCGTTCTAAATCAATGCTATGCAGATAAGTATTCTTATCACGATAGCCACATTCCTTGGCTAAACTGGCGGGGATGAAAACGACCACACCGTGTGGAAGCGGCGCAGAAAGCAGCGAGTTCCCGACCCGGTCGCAGTTGGCTGCGCTGCGTGCGTGGTATGCCGGCCTGTCGGCCCGGGTCGCGGTGGCCCAGTACCTCGGACAGAGCAGGGCGACGGGCCAATCGTCCCGCGCCATGCTGGGAGGAATCCGGCGCCAACTGGCGCAGTACGCGCGGCGGCGGCACCGTGACGACCTGGCCTTGCTGATCACTCATCCCGCAGCGGAGCGGGAGGGGCGCGCCCGGGCAGTGCAAGACGCGATCGAAAAGCTGCAGCAATTGTGCGTGCCCGTCCCCGTGGTGACCGATGCTGTCGATCGCTGGCTGCCGGTGCGCGCAGCGCGTGCTCTGCAAGATTGCGGCATTCGGACGCTGGCAGATCTGACGGTCCGGGTGCCGCGCCGGCGCAGGTGGTGGGCCACCGTGCCCGGACTGGGGGCGCGCAGCGCACGCCAGATCGAGGAGTTCTTTGCTGCGAACCCTGTCCTGACCGAGCGGGCGAGGGCGTTGGTGGTCACGCCCAGGACCGAGATTTCGCCTTGGGAGCACTTGATTGTGCCGCAGGAGGTCGATGGCTCCAGGGGTACCTTCAGGGCCCCGCAGGCCACCTGCACGCTGTCGGCGCAAGACGACTACCAGGCCGTCCAGGCTTGGCTTTCTCTGCAGGAATCCGCAGCCACGCAGCGAGCCTATCGAAAGGAGGCCGAGCGGCTCATGCTGTGGGCCATCTTCGAGCGTGGCAAGGCGCTGTCGTCATTGACGACGGAAGATGCCATCGCATACCGCGCCTTCTTGCGTCGACCATCTCCGCAGGATCGATGGGTCGGTCCGGCACGACCACGCACCTCCTCCGAGTGGAGGCCCTTCCAGGGCGCCCTGGCGCCGCGTTCGATCGCATATGCACTGTCCGTGATCGGGGCGTTGTACCGCTGGTTGATCGAGCAGCGCTACGCGCTGGCCAATCCCTTCGCCGGCGTGAAGGTCAAGGGTGCGGGGCGCAGCGGTGCATTCGATGGATCCCGAGTATTCACAGAACACGACTGGACACTGATCCGCACCACGGCCGACGGCATCGAATGGATCGGTGGTTGGAGCAGGGAGGGGGCCCAGCGACTGCGCTTCGTGCTGGATTTCTGGTACGCGACAGGCCTTCGACCCAGTGAAATGGCCGACGCTCGACTGGGCGACATCGAGCACGATGCTCAGGGCGATGTTTGGCTGAGAGTTGTAGGCAAAGGCCTCAAGTACGGCAGGGTCGCCTTGCCGCTGCTGGCCCGTGGTGCGCTTGACCAGTATTTGGCGCAGCGGAGTTTGCCGGTGTCCCCGGCGCACTGGAGCCCCAAGACCGCCCTGATACCTGGCCTGGCCGAGGACGAAACCGGTATCGGTGCATCGCGCCTGTGGTCCGTGATGCGCCGCTTTTTCCTTCACGCCGCACACGCGCTGGAAAAGGTGAATGCGTCCACTGCAGACAAGCTCAGACGCGCAACCCCACACTGGATGCGGCATACCCATGCAACCCATGCCTTGGCACGTGGCGCCGAACTGGTGACCGTGCGAGACAACTTGCGGCACGCCTCGGTAGCGACCACCTCGGTGTACCTGCATACAGACGAGGTCAAGAGGGCGCGGCAAATGGGAGAGGCTTTTCCGGCTCGCTCCTCCAGCGCGGCGTAGGTTGCTGCCGTTGATTTGTACAAATGCGTACGTTACAAACCGGCGGCAAGTCATTGATTTATAACGGTCGAGGGGCTGTCTGGAATGCACACTCTTGGCTATTTCGCTTGCACAAATTGTTCGCAGAATCTCGGTTTCGCAAAATCTGTTCGCAAGGTGTGCCATGCCCCAGTCCGCCCGACGTCCTTCTCACGGTCACCCGGGCGAAGCATCCTGCGGACGACGAGGCTACCGTCGCTGCTACCCCGAAATGATCGATCCTGGCTTCGATCCACCCTTGCAGGTATTGCTTTCGGAACAGGCCAGCGAATGGTTGTGAGGCGGCGAGAGTAGATCGCACGCCTCTCTGTAGTCACTTGAGAGCGGCCGAATTGAGGAAGTCGCCCGGTGGACTGGCGGTTTTCCGATGGGCGGGTAGCCCTTGCGATATGACCTTCGGGCGGCTCCAAGTCGCCGGACCTCTCAAGAACTCTGGCAGCTGTAGCTCCCGCCCCCAGCGCAATGTTGAACGCCGGGCTGGAGGAAGAATTCCATCGAAGCATCGCGCGTGGATGTGCCGCCCACGGCGGTCGCGACGTCGTTGAAATACTTGACCGAAACCCTTGTAGCTGATCGCCCAATCGTTCGTTTCATGGGCAAGGATCATCTTGCCGCCTTGTCCGAAGAAGGAGCGCAGGTCTGGCGTCGCATCGAGCGTGGTCGCGGCCACCGTGCCCTGCACGAGCTGGAGGAGGCGGGGCCTGCTTCACATTCACTACGGCGGCATCAACGTGCTGAACATCGAGGGTCTTCGAACGTACGTGCGCGAACACGCGGAGTGAGTGCCTTGTGCGATCCGATCGTCGTCACCGCCAAGGCGGCACGAAAAATGGTCGCGACAGCGAGTCTGGTCGGAGCCGCCCAGCACGCTTGTCTCGGGCTGATGCAAGCCCTCGGGCCCGACACCTTTACCCCCGCTAGGTGGAATCGGGCGTCGAAAAATTGCTGCATCTTCTTTCCAGCGCGCCCAGCCGGGCGACTTCGATTTCCAGCGCATGGATGCGCGTTTCCAGGTTGTCAACATAGGACTCGTTCATCCCTTCGAGCGCCTGCACGAGTTTTCGCCAGAAGTCTGGCGCACGTTGTTTATAGCGTTGCGGGGACTCAGCCGGAAGTCTGCCGCACGTTATACAAGGAGGGGCCGGAGCGTGTGCCCAGCCGAGCTGGCTGCATACCTGCGTCTTGCCAACTCGGCGGGCACGCTGAAGGTACGCAACCCGCTTCAGGCAGCGGACTTGTTCCTGTCGATGTTCCTGGGCTCCGGGCACATCCGCGGACTGCTGAAGCTCGAAATGCCGGACACCCAGGAAAACAAGGCTCTTCTGCGAGAGGCTGTTCGGGTCTTCATGGCGGCCTACGGCGCGTAGTTGCACTGCAACTGTTCCACTCACAGATCAAGAACGGAGGAGAAGGGGATTGATAGATCAAAGGCGTTGTTGACGACGATGTCGATCCGTCCGAAAGCCCCAACGACCTCCCAGCCTCCGTACCGCTGGCGACGTGGACTTCGTGGATTCAACTCGGTGGTACACGGCCCGCGCTTCCGGCTCGCACCACGCGATGGATGAAGTCAAGCTTCTCGATCACCGGCGGGACAATGATGAATGGGTAGCTGTCGTGCGCGCCGAGGCTTCGGTCCATCGCGTTGATGAATTGTGAGACCGGCAGCCATTGTAGGACGATGAGCTCGCGGATCGATTCGGCATTCAGGTCAAGTGGACGCACCTTCAAGGCCGGACCGGACGGCGAGGGCAACTCCAGGTGTGTGCCCCATGAGGCGGCTGTTTCCAGGCCATCCACCAGGTGCAGGTAATGCGCCCAGGTCTCCGCCCAGTCTTCCCACGGATGCGAACTCGCGTATGCGCTGATGAAGTTTTGAGGCCAATCGAGGGCCGGCCATGCATAGTGGGTGTTCAATGCCGAGTCATAGTCCGCGCGCTCGTCTCCGAAGAGCGATCGGTACTCCGTGACCCATGGCGTGTCGCGCACCAGCCGATCCCAGTAGTAGTGGCCAATCTCGTGGCGAAAGTGACCCAGCAGCGTGCGGCTGGGCTCGTGCATCGAAAGGCGGATGTGCTCGCGGCAGGCATCGTCCGCCTCGGCAATGTTGAGCGTGATGACGCCTTCGTCATGTCCAGTGAGCACCTGCTGCTGCGGGTTCATCTGCTCGAGAAACTCGAACGACAAGCCATTGACGGGGTCTTCGTGCTTGTTGGGTGTCGGCAGCCCGAGTTCGATGAGCGTGTAGAAGAGCCGGCGCTTGGCCTGTTCGAGTGCCGCCCAGTAGCCATGGTTTTCCGACTTGGTCAGCGCAGGAATCGTCTGGGTTGTTCGGCACGACAAACAAAGGCCATGGTCGGTGAGAGAGCGCGCCATCCAGTTGCATCCATTCGCCTTGCGATTGGCGCAAGGCCTGTATGCGGGACCTTCCGAGCCCAGGCGGCGCCATGAATCCTCATCCGAAATCTCGAAAGCAAGCATGCGCTGCGCGTCCGGAGCGTAGCCAAGGAACGAGCTGCAAACTTCGCAGCGGAGGTTTTCGAAGAACACGCGATTGCCGCACTCCGAGCAGATCATCTGCTTCACGTGGGCACCCTGGTATCGGCATCGAGCGTGCTTTTCAACGACGCTTCCTGATGCGCGTCGGCTTCCATGTTTCGATTCACAGTGGGGTTCCGTTCCGAGGTTGCCGAGGACGCGGTCGTCCCGGCTGTGCGGCCTGCTTGCGCGGTGATTCATCCCCTGAAAGGATCTTCCTCGACCAGGAGCGGGGGATTTCGATCTTCGGTACTTGCGCGCGAATCATTCTGCGCTCCCAACCTTGATGACGTCAGAGAAATTGGATCGCGTTGATGTGGGATCCGGTGCCATCCGGTCTGCTGCGGTTGGGCGCTGCAGGTTGGACAAGGTGCAGAAATCCGTTCGGCTCTTTCCATCAGCACCCATGGTGCCAGTGCCGTTGCGCTGGTGTCCTCGCAGGTCCATCATGCATGAAATCAAGCTTTCGCGAACGGATCGGCGATGGAACAAATACAAAATCTCATACAGGTCGAAACCGGACCACGCCATGTCATTCAGGGCACATACCAAGGAGTCCGCATAGAAGTTGTCGCCGGCTACAGCATCGATACGGACGAGTGGCTGTTTCATGTACTTATTCACGACAACCAGGGGCGTGCTGATCGCTTGACGGATTGCCCGACCACCCATCGGGCCCATGGGCTGCAAGACGCCATTGATCTGGGCCTGGAGCTCGCCGTGTCACACCTCAAAAACCGCTGAGCTCCTGGAGCTCGCGAAGGCACGTTCGCGGTGGCAGCCGGCGTGCATCACAGGCGAAGATCGATCTGCAGGCTATCCGCCCCCAATCGCCGTGAGGCCACCGCCTGCACCGTGCCGCCTCTGCGATGCAGGCGCAGGTCCGCCGTCCCCTGGGGCAGCCACAAGTCACGCAGCACGAACTCATCGATCTCGCTGGGAAACACCGGTTGAGCCACCACGATGCGACCGTGCAAGGCATCGATGTCGATGCCCAGACAACCTTGCAGCAGCATGAACACCGAGCCGGCGGCCCAAGCCTGCGGCAGGCAAGCCACCGGATAGGACACGGGCGCTTCGCCGCGTGCCCTTTCGAAACCACAGAACAACTCGGGCAGGCGCATGCCGACCTGGCTGGCGCATTCGAACATCTCGCTCGTCAGCCGCGCCGTACTGTCTCGCTCACCGTAACGCGCCATGCCGGCAGCACACAAGGCCACGTCATGCGGCCAGACTGAGCCGTTGTGGTACGACATGGGGTTGTATCGGATGGCCTTGGATGACAGCGTGCGCAATCCCCAGCCCGACTCGAGCCCGGAGGCCAGCAGCCGCCGTGCCACGGCGCGCCCGCGCGCCTCGCTGGGCAGCCCGGTGTACAGCAGGTGGCCTGCATTGGAGGTATAGACACGGCAGGGTGCACCAGCCCCATCCAGCGCGAGCGCGTAGAACTGCATGTCCTCCTGCCAGAAGCGCGATTCCACCCGTTCGGCCCAGGCTTCGGCGGCTTCCGCGTACGGTACGGCTTCCGCGTCGTTGCCGAGCCACTTCGCCAGCATCGCCATGCCCTTGAGCGCGGCGACCGCATAGCCTTGCACCTCGACCAGAGCGATGGGGCCTTCGGGTGTGCGCCCGTCTTCGTGGAAGATCGCGTCGTGGCTGTCCTTCCAGCCTTGGTTGGCCAAGCCGGATGCCTGGGCACGCGCGTAGGACAGGAACCCGCCGTGACGGCTGGCGTTGCGCTGGATCCAGCCCGTCGCCGCCACCAGCGCGGGCCATAGTCCCGCGATGAAAGAACGGTCGGCGGTGCGCCGCGCATACGCCGCGGCCAGTGTAACAAACAGGGGCGTCGTGTCCACGCCGCCGTAGTAGCGCCCGAAGGGCAGCTCGCCCATGGCGGTCATTTCCCCTTTGCGCAGCTCGTGCATGATCTTGCCGGGCTCTGCATCGTGGAATGCCGAGGTTTCCTGCGCCTGGTGGCTGGCGAGGTACGCCAACACGCCACGCGCCAGCAATGGCTTGAGCCACAGCGTTTGCAGCGCGGTGATGATGGCATCGCGACCGAAGGGGGTGGAAAACCAAGGGATGCCTGCGTAAGGGTAGGGGCCCGTCGGCAATGCCGTGGTCAGCAGCGCGAGGTCGGCACCTGAGCGGTCCAGCCAGGCTTGGAACTGTCGGGACGAGGTCCGTATCCGCGCACCGCCGCGCTGGCGGATGCGCATGCTGCGCCGGGCGGCCGCGCCCGCAGCCCTGAACTGCGCCCGCGCCGGGGCCGACGCGGCTGGGCCGATGTCCACGTACAGCGCGATATCCTCCCGGCCACCCAGGACGAGATCGAAGTGGCAGCGTCGCTCGTCGATGGTGGTGGGCTGGATCGAGAAAGCCAGCCGAGTGCGCCGCGTGAGGCCGTCCAACCCCCGGTAGCTCAGTTCGATGCTCGCGCCTTGCACTCGAGGCGCGAGAAACTCCCCCCGCTGCGGACGACACTCTCCGCGTACCTCGAAGGTGTCGCTGAAATCCGCACCATAGACCAGGCCGAGCTGCAGCCGCGTGACCATCGTGCTGTAGTTGCTGAGTGTGATGCGCTCGCGCAGCAGACCGTCCCAAAGGAGGCGCCGCCGCTCGATGTGCACCACGCCTTGAGGCAATGAATCGCCGCCGAGAGGAGGCAGCGGTCGATTGGTGAGGTGCGCGGTGAAGAAGACGTTGTCACGGCTCACGTCGCTGGACAGCAGGGTCGGTCGTGCGCCCTCCAGCAGGAGGTGGAAGCACGACAGCAGCCGCGTATCGTCCTGAAAGAAGCCATCGCCCGAGCCCGCGATGTCACCATAGGTGTCGGCCACCACAAAGCTGTCGCCGTCCTTGAGAACGAAGAGGTGGTCTGGCGTGCGCGGCACCGAGGTGTCCGCAGTGGTGGACCGAGGGGGTTGAGTACACTCGGGAGGAGGTGGGGTCATGCCACCTCGCTCTCGTGCAGACGACGGGCATGCGCCAATTGCCAGTAGAGGTGGGCGTAACGCTTGGCCATTGCCTGCGCGGTGAAGCGCTCGTCGAACGCCCGACGCACACGCGCGCGAGACAGGCCACCGATGCTGTGCACCGCCTTCACGGCCCCGGCGATGTCGTCGACGATGAGGCCCGAAATGCCGTGCTGCACGACCTCCGGAACGGAACCGCAGCGCCAGGCGATGACCGGCGTGCCGCATGCCATCGCCTCGATCATGACGAGCCCGAAGGGCTCGGGCCAGTCGATCGGAAACAGGAGGGCTCGCGCGCCGCCAAGAAAGGCACTCTTCTGAGCGTCGCCGATCTCGCCCACGAACTCGATCAGTGGATGATCCAGCATCGGTCGGATGCAGGTGTCGAAGTAGATGCGGTCAGCGGCGTCCACCTTGGCCGCGATCTTCAGGGACACGCCGGTGGCCTTCGCTATCTCGATCGCCCGATCGGGCCGCTTCTCCGGCGAGATCCGCCCGAGAAAGGCGAGGTAGCCGTCCTGTGCCTGCGGGCTGAACCGGTATTGGTCGGGCAGCATGCCGTGCTGCACCGTGGCATACCAGTTGGCATCTGGCAGCGGGGCGCGCTGGCTACGGGAAATGGATACCAGCGGGTACAAGGGCCAGCGCGCATAGACGTCGCGCAGATCGTCAATGTCGAGCCGACCATGCAGCGTCGTGAGCGTACGTTCCGGCATGCCCTCAAAGAAGGGAAAGTGGATCAGGTCTACGTGAAAGTGAATGACGTCGAACGCATCGGCCCGCTGCCGCACCTCATGGATCATCGCGAGGTGGCTCGCCAGGTCCGAGTTAAGGCGCCCGCTATCCAGCCGCAGCGGTTGGGCACGTGTCGCTACCAGGCGGGCCTTGGTCTGGGTCCCACCTGCGGCGAACAGCGTGACTTCGTGTCCCTGGTCAACCAATGCGTCGGTGAGATGCGCTACGACCCGCTCAGTGCCGCCGTACAGCTTGGGCGGCACTGCCTCAAACAGCGGGGCTACCTGTGCGATCCTCATGCCGTCACTCCTGTGTCCGCGCTTTCGAGCATGAGGATCAAGAACATCGTAGGCCCATGCGTTTCAGGCTTGGCTCACCATCGCCCTGCGCGAGCGGATCAGCTCGGCATAGTCGATCGCGTCGGAGAACCGATCGTAGCGATAGCTCTCGAAGGTGTACTGGTGGCCGTCGAAGCCGATTGCCAGCTCCTTCATCCGAGTAGCCGCAGCCGCGGGTTCACTGGCCGGATCGACTCTCGGCTTGTGAGGCACGAAGTTGGAACGGCGACCTTCGTCGAGGAGCGAGTCTTCGGCCTGAATGGCCTCGGGCGAACTATTGTCAGTGGCAGAACGACCGCATAGGAAGGTCAGACCGAATGCGGGCACGCCCTGTGTGAATCGCAGGTAGTACCAGCTCGCGATGACGTCCAGCAGAGGAATGCTGCATGCCGCGATCAGCAGTGCAAGCATGAGATAGGTGAACAAGGTCATGTGACCTCCAAAAAGATAGCCGTCCGCACCAGCGGAGAACGCCGAGGCACGCAGCGGGTTGCGTGCCCCGCTCACTGTGGCCGAACTACCGCTTGCGGACCTTTCAGCTGGAGCAGAGGGAAGGCATGGAAGCCTTCACGGGAAGATCGCCGGCGATGGTGTTGGCGAGACATTGCTGTCTCCTTCGGGTGGCATACCGAATGGCATGCGGCAGATCATCATCCGCCTATAGCCACCAATCACCTAGCATTGCTTTGACCTATCTTTTGTGGTGCCAATGCGATCCGATTGTTGGTTGTTGCGTGGCGCGCATGGACCTGCGCAATGCTGTCAGATTTCGGTGCCCGCCTTGAGCGGGGCACTTTGACCTCAGGTCGAGCCATTGTCCGTGTTTACTTTGGACCTGCTCTCAAGGAAGTTAGCGTGCCTTGTGTACGGCAACGCACAGACCGATTTTCTCGACGTTTCTAACGTGCCAGCGCACTCAAGGGAAGAAAATCAATGGCAAGGCAAGTCATTCATAGCGCGACCATCACTCTGAAGCTGCCGCTCGACACGAGTGTTGAAGAAGAAGAGGCAGCGTTGCAGGCCGCCGGCATTCCCGTCGACGCGATCGGCAATGCGGCGTCCGGCTTTCTGTTCATTCGGTACACGAGCGATTGGAAGAATCCGGCCAAGATCTTTCGCTGGTTTTCCACCGGCGTCGGGCACGTCCCCACCTAGCCAATGCGCCTATGTTCGCTGGCGAACCGTTTCATGCCCGGAATGTGCCTAGTCTGAGGAGGCCTTCAAAGGATTCTCCATGAACCATTCACCACTGACCCTTGCGCTGCTCGGCGTACTGAGCTTGGCCACATGCGATAGACCAGCTGCGCTTCGCCCCAACTTCCACAGCCCAAGCAATACCGACGATCACAAAGGGAGCTGCAAATGGAGAGAGAAAACGATAGCTCGGTAGTGAGTGAGGACGGCCTGACGCGAAACTACTCCGGTCGCGGGCAATTTGAGGAGCCGGCCCTGACCTGCCCCCTCCCGGCCGTACCAGCGTAATGGCAGCGAAGTCCGTCAACTTGGAGAATGACGGACATGAGAAAGAGCAGATACACCGAGGAGCAGATCATCGGTTTCATCAAGCAGGCCGAGGCCGGCCTGCCGATCAAGGAGCTGTGCCGCAAGGGCGGCTTCAGCGACGCCACCTTCTACAAGTGGCGAGCCAAGTACGGTGGCATGGAGGTGCCCGATGCGAGGCGACTGCGTGAACTGGAGGCGGAGAACAACAAGCTCAAAAAGCTGTTGGCCGAAGCCCACCTGGACATCCACGCGCTGAACACCGCCTTCGGGGTAAAGCGTTAGCCCCACAGGCCAAGCGTGCCGCCATCGCCACCATGATCGAGCAATGCGATCTGAGCGAGCGACGGGCGTGCAGGCTTGTGGGGCTCTCACGCGACAGTTGGCGCAACCCACCTGAGATCGATGCCATGACCCAGGAGCTCAGCAGCAAGATCGTCGAGATCGCGCATGTGCGCCGGCGCTTCGGCTATCGGCGCATCCACGACATGCTGCGCCCGCATTTCCCCGGCGTGAACCACAAGAAGGTCTACCGGCTCTACAGCGCGGCCAACCTGGCCGTGCGCAAGCGCAAGAAGGCCAAGCGGCCCGTCAGCGAGCGCGTGCCGCTGCAACTGGCCAGGACGGTCAATGAGGTCTGGAGCATGGACTTCGTCAGCGACAGCCTGAGCACCGGGCGGCGCATCAAGTGCCTGACGGTGGCCGACGACTTCAGCCGCGAGTGCGTGAGCATCTCGGTGGACTGGGGCATCTCTGGGCAGTACGTGACGCGGCTGCTGGACCAGGCGGCGGTCTTCAGAGGCTATCCGCTGGCCGTGCGCACGGACAACGGCCCCGAGTTCACCAGTCGCGCCTTCATGGGTTGGGCCCAGACCCATGGCATCCGCCACATCCTTATCGAGCCCGGGCGACCCATGCAGAACGGCTACATCGAGAGCTTCAACGGCAAATTCAGGGACGAGTGCCTGAACGAGCAGTGGTTCGAGACGCTGGTGCAGGCCAGGTCGGCCATCACCGCCTGGCGGCAGGACTACAACGAGGTCAGGCCGCACAGCAGTTGCAATCGCATGCCGCCAGCCAAGTTCGCCGAGCTGCATCGCCAGCGCGCTGGCGATGCAGCTCGGCCCAGCTCAAACACCACCGAGATCAATTAATCTTGCAACCCCGGACTTCCTCGTTATGAATGGCATGGCAAGAGGGGGCAGGTCAGCCCCGCAAAGTGCGACCGCAGTTCAGTGGCCGCACTTTCTGGCCGGGCAACACGCCAAGCCGATACGGGTTCTGCTGGTGGCTCCGAATCCCTCGATCCGACACGTGATCGCGCAGGAGTTGCTTGACGATCGTCGCATCCAGCTCGAAAACCAGGCGAACACCTTGCGCGAAGGGCGACGCTTGTTGATGCGCCACGAATTCGAGGTGTTGATGGTGGACGTTTGTCTCGTGGACGGCAGCGGTTTCGAACTGATTGAAGAGGCCAGGAAGCATCGCAGTGCGCCCGAAGTCATCGCCATTTCAGCGCACCTTGACGAGGCTCAGGCCCTGCATGCGTTTGAGCTCGGAGCCTCTGGCTACCTGGTCCAGGCCGCGTGGCTGCAGAGCTACGCACAGGCTGTCTTGCACGTGGTCAACGGCGGAGCCGCCGTCACTCCGACCCTGGCCCGCAGGTTGCTCGGACACCTGAACCGCTCGCGCGCCAATGGCACTCCCATTCAGTCACCGACTGACCGGGCAATATTGACCGAACGAGAACTGGATGTGCTGCGGCTTGTAGCGCTCGGGAACGTCGGCGCCGCTATCGCCAAACAGCTCAGGATCAGCCCGCAAACTGTCAACGTCCACATAAAAAGCATCTACCGCAAGCTGCAGGTCCACACGCGCGCGCAGGCTGTGAGTTACGCGACGGACAAAGGCCTTCTATAGAGAGGCTGCCACCTTCCTCAAAGGCGATCGATCGCGAGCCAGTCCTCGGGGCCTTGAATCCAGGAGCTTTCCATTGCTGCTTTGAGCAAGCTTGGGGCGCGCTCAATGGCAAGCAGCAGTGATGGCAGTGTGTACTCCGTGACGACTCCCTTGGAGTGAATGAAACGCAGAAAAGACCGCAGTGGTCAATTTCTCCGTCGGGTGCTCATCGTCTCTTCGTTCGCGCTCCTAGTCCCGGACATGGCCTGTGCTCCTGGGGCGCGTCGTCAGATCGGACTATGTTCGATGCCGCACAGATGAAACTTTCTCGCGCAGGTAAAGATGGACTGGTACGCCCGAGAAGCAAGTCGGGCGACATTCATCGATGAACCCGGCGAAAGCCATCGAGGTCTCGGAACATGCGCAACTTTCTCACCAACAACCGGGAAGAGCTGGTTTCAAGGTGCAAATCGAAGGTTGCACGCAGACCACGGCGCGCCGCCACCGAACAGCAGCTGGCAAACGGCATCCCGATGTTCCTCGAGCAACTGATCAGGACCCTTGCGGCCGAGGAGGACGACAAACCTGCGGACAGCATGAGGATCTCAGGTCCCTCCGGCGGCGATTCACCAACCCTGTCGGAGATCGGGGTGACCGCCACAGCCCATGGAAAGGAACTGCTGCAACTGGGGTACACGGTCGACCAGGTCGTTCACGACTATGGCGACCTTTGCCAGGCGATCACGGACCTCGCCTTCGAACGCGACGTGCCGTTCTCCATCGGAGAATTTCGGACGCTGAACCGCTGCCTGGACAACGCCATTGCCGATGCGGTAACCGAATTCAGCTGCCAGCGCGACACGCAGATCGCCCGCCAGCAAAGCCTGGACGCGGCAGAGCGTTTCGGTTTCCTGGTGCACGAGCTGCGAAACGCCCTCGGAACAGCAACCCTTGCGATCCACGCCCTCGAACTCGGCAACATGACCGTGGGCGGTGCGACCGGGACCGTGCTGAAGCGCAGCCTGTCTGCAATGGGCGAGCTGATCGGCCGGGCGCTCGCCGAGGTCCGCAATACCGCGTCAGAACAGCGGCAGACGTTCTCCCTCGCCGCGTTCATCAAGGAAGCCGAAGCCGCGGCCCAACTCGTCGCAGGCGCTGCAGGCTGCGCCTTCGAGGTGACGCCCGTCACCCCGATCCTGGCCATCCAGGGAAATCGCGAGTTGCTGCTCGCCGCATTGGGGAACCTCCTGCAGAACGCGTTCAAGTTCACGCACCCATGCACCGATGTCGCCTTGAGGATCCGCGAGTCCGACCAGCACGTCCTGATCGAGGTGGAAGATCACTGCGGAGGGTTGCCACAGGGAGTCGCCGCCAGGATGTTCGCCCCCTTCAGTCAACACAGCCACGACCGGTCGGGCCTGGGCCTGGGGCTTTCCATCGCCCGACAGAGCGTGGAGGCGGACTTCGGTACCCTGACCGTTCGGGATGTGCCGGGCACCGGTTGCATCTTCACGATCTGCCTGCCACGCCACGCTCTCCCATGACCGGCGCCTGCGCCGTTCCCTGTTCCCAAAAGACTCGCCATGGACATTCAATTGCTGATGCGGCTCGAACGCATGGCGCAGCCCCGGTGGCTCACGCTGTCGGCGGATGTGGCTGCGGCAAAACGCCTGGTTGCCAGCGGCATGATCGAAGCGACTCTTGAAACGCAATTCAGGTCGAGAGCATTCGCGACGGAAGCAGTGCATGTTCACGCGATCACCCGCGAAGGCGCGTTGGCCATCGCCAGCGAGAAATCCTGCTCGCGGAAGAAAACAGCGATCCTGGCACCGTGATTTGGGTTGAACGGCTGGGGCGTTCGCGAGAAGCTGATTTGTGCGATAGCGCACAAGAAATGCCACCGCTACCTATACTGAAGGGGGCTCTGCGCCTGAACTCGGATCCCGAACAATCTCCAGAGCTCGTCTGGAGCACGCGATGTCCGTTGCGATCGACCCGAGAAGAAACAAACTGCTGGCGTCTCTGCCCGAGGCCGAATGGGAACGCTGGCGGCCGCAACTCGAAGCGGTGGAAATGCCGCTGGGTCAGGTGCTGTACGAATCGGGCATCGCACTGAGCCACGTCTACTTTCCAACCAGTGCCATCGTCTCGTTGCTGTACGTGATGGAGAACGGTGCATCGGCCGAAATCGCTGTGGCTGGCAACGAGGGCATCGTCGGCATCTCGCTGTTCATGGGTGGCGAATCCACGCCGAGCCGCGCCGTCGTGCAGAGCGCGGGGCAGGGCTTCCGGCTGCGGGCACAGGTCATCAAGGAAGAATTCACGCGCCCTCCCATCCTCCACCTGCTGCTGCGCTACACCCAGGCGCTGATTACGCAGATGGCACAGACGGCGGTGTGCAACCGACACCATTCTCTGGATCAACAGCTCTGCCGTTGGCTGCTGCTGAGCCTGGACCGGCTGGAAGGAAGCGAGCTCGTGATGACACAGGAGCTGATCGCCAACATGCTCGGTGTACGCCGCGAAGGCGTGACCGAGGGGGCGCTCAAGCTGCAGCGGGCCGGGCTGATCCGCTACGCCCGCGGTCGGATTTCGGTGCTGAATCGCCGGGGCCTGGAGCAACGCACCTGCGAGTGCTACGCGGTGGTCAAGAAGGAATACGACCGGCTTCTGCCGGACAGGAACGCGTTGTAGGTGCTGCGGGCAGTGATGACCGGCGTCCGCGGACGCCGGCGCACTGTGTGCGCCATCGAACGGTGAAATCCCGGCGCTCATTGCAGACTCGTTCGGACTGCCAACATAGCAGAGGGTGAGATTGACCACCGTAGAGAACCATCTGATCCAACGGCTTCCCGCGAGGGACCGGCGGCGCTTCCTCGCTCTCTGCGAACCTGCTCCCTTGATCTGGGCCGACGTGCTCTGCACGCCCGGAGAGCGCACGCGCTATGCCTATTTCCCCACCGAAGGCTTCATCTCGCTGCTGACCTTGACTGACGGCAGTCCCGAACTCGAAGTCGGCATGGTCGGGCACGAGGGCATGTTGGGCGTGCAACTGGTGCTGGGCGTGGGCATGGCGCCCCTGCGTGCGGTGGTGCAGGGCTCGGGGATGGCGTGGCGCATCGACGCTGGAGCCTTCCGAAAGGAACTCAAGCGCAGCCCGACGCTGCAACGCGTGCTGAACCGCTATCTCTACGTGCTGATGGCCCAACTGACAATTTCAGCCGGATGCCTTCGCTTCCATCAGATCGGCCCACGTCTGGCCCGGTGGCTTCTGATGAGCCAGGATCGCGCCCACGCCGACAGCTTTCGCGTGACGCATGAATTCCTGGCCTACATGCTCGGCGTGCGACGCGTGGGCATCACCGTAGCTGCCAACGCCTTGCAGCACAGCGGGCTGATTGCGTACCACCGTGGCGACCTCCAAGTACTCGACCGTCGCGGGCTGGAAGTAGCCGCATGTGGCTGCTATGCAGCCGAGCAGAAGGCCTACATCGACACGTTGCGCTGACACCGACCATCAGACGACGTGGAAAGCTCGACGCCATGCTTGACTCTCCAACCCGTGTCCACAGCGTTGAAAAATCCTGGCTCAGTAAGCTTGGCCCGGGACTCATCACGGGCGCGGCCGACGACGATCCGAGCGGCATCGCCACCTACTCGCAAGCAGGCGCGCAGTTCGGGTTCGGCACGCTGTGGACAGTACTGCTGACATACCCGCTGATGGTCGGCATCCAGATGGCAAGCGCGAGGATAGGGCGGGTGAGCGGCCATGGACTGGCCACCAACATCCGTCGCCACTACCCGGCGTGGCTACTGTACGCAGTGGTCGGTCTTTTGCTGATCGCCAACACGGTCAATATAGCCGCCGATGTTTCCTCCATGGGCGAGGCGCGGAAGCTGATCGTCGGCGGTACGGCGCAACTGTATGCCGTCGCCTTCGGAGTCGTCTCGCTGCTGCTGCAGGTCTTCATCCCCTACCGCCGCTATGTGCGCATTCTCAAATGGCTCACCCTGGGGTTGCTGGCGTACGTGGCAACGGCATTCGTCGTGCACATCCCCTGGCGGCAGGTCATTGTCAGCACGCTGGTGCCCAGCGGGTCCTGGAGCACGGATTACATCACCACCGTGGTGGCCGTATTCGGCACCACCATCAGTCCCTATCTGTTCTTCTGGCAGGCGTCCCAGGAGGTCGAAGACCAGCTTGCAGACCCGCTGGCCCGACCGCTGATCGAAGCGCCCGAGCAAGCGCAGCCACACCTTCGGCGCATCAGGAGCGATACCTGCATCGGCATGGGGTTCTCGAATCTGGTGGCGTTCTTCATCATCCTGACCACGGCCGTCACCCTCCACCTGCACGGCGTCACCGAGATCCAAACCTCGGCACAAGCAGCCCAGGCGCTGCGCCCCATTGCTGGCGAGTTTGCGTTCATGCTGTTCAGCGCCGGCATCATCGGCACCGGGCTGCTCGCGATCCCGGTCCTGGCCGGGTCGTCCGCCTATGCCATGGCGGGCGCATTCAAATGGAAGAACAGCCTTGAGCGCGCGCCCATGAGGGCCAAGCGCTTCTACGGAATCATCGCCATCTCGACGCTGCTGGGGGTGGCTCTGGGCTTTACCGCGATCGATCCCATCAAGGCGCTGTACTGGAGCGCAGTCATCAATGGCGTCGTCTCCGTGCCGATCATGGTCGTGATCATGCTGATGGCCACTCGGACCGGGGTCATGGGGCAATTCACCATCTCGAAGAAGCTGACGCTCCTGGGTTGGCTGGCTACGGCAATGATGGGGATTGCCGTGGTGGCAATGCTGGCGACCTTGCTACGGCTTCGATGACGTATGTGCGGTATGGAACAGACCGGAATAGGCCGCCTTGATAACTTGGGGCAGTGCAGAAACCAAGGAGCTTTTCGTGAGTATAGGCACCATTCTTTTGATCATCCTGATCCTGGTTCTGATTGGGGCATTTCCGTCGTGGCCGCACAGTCGCAGTTGGGGCTACGGTCCGAGCGGCATTCTCGGCATCATCGTGCTGGTGGTGATCGTTCTGCTGCTGACGGGACGCATGTAGCACAGCACCAACAGCACTACCATTCGCAGAATTGCTGCTGAGTGCCGATGAACGCGCGGCTATTGATGCAGCGCAAGTCCAGGCTAAATGTTGTGAGGCGCCCGGATTTCCTTACACAACCCCGTCCGGCGACGCCCCATGTTTTCTTCCCGAAGACGAAGCAACATTCGCAACAGCAGCTCATAAGTCCGCTAAGCGCCAGCGGGTGGGGGTCCGATGAAGGCTTTTGCAGAGCTTTACCGAAGTGGTTCTCCATGTACGAAACTGTCTCCGATGCGTTGTTGCGCTTGGCGCTTGCCGATGCGAAGGCAGGTCTACCGGTGCTTGCGCTCGTGCGCGTCGAGGTGTTGCCTTTCCTCTGCTCGTTTGCCGATCTGCTCTGGCATGCCTTTGATCGTCGGCTAACGGTGGTCTTGCATGTCGATTCGGAATGTCCGCCCTGGTGGGTCGACCCCGACGCACTCGAGGAGGCGTTGCTGCGGCTGGTACTGCAAGCGCGCGCAGATGCGCCGCCCATCGGTCGCATGGTGTTTCGGGTGGTAGCGCCGGCCAACGGGGAAAACGGGCACTTCCTTGTGCTCGAGGCGATGACGAGGGCAGGCGAAATAGCCTTTCCCTGCGAGTTGCACGTGGACGGTGCGCAACTCCCCGCGACAAGCGGCAGGGCCCCGGTCCCAAGCGGGGGACTATCGAAGCTTCACGATTTTGCCGCCCAATCCGGGGGCTGGCTGCGTGTTGATTCGGCGCCGGGACGCGGGACGAGCGTCAGCCTCTGGCTACCTGCATTCGATTTTGCGGGAGTGCAAGGCCGAGCTATCGGCTGAATGGTTCGACTCCGAGGAGCTGTTGCCCTGACGGAACACCGATTACCGGATGGACCAGAGATGCATCTCATGAGGGATTTTGGCTACCCGGAGTGTCCGCGCCGAAGTAGAACTGAACCACCGCGAGTCCCGCTCTCCCAGCGGGCTAATTAGCAATATTATTTAACATAATATAAATTGGATAAATTTCATGATCCGGTCCGTATCTGCATTACTAGCCCTGCCTCTAAACTGCAGCCCATGCAGGCTCAAAGGGGACACCTTCAACTCATTCTCACTTTGCAGTCGCCTCCGCCCGGCGTGGACTTCGCCGTGCAGCGCGGTCGCGATGACTTAGTGAAGCCCTTCTTGGTGACGAAAGACTTCGCGTCGTTCGCGATCACCCTGACGCTTGGACCTTTACTCGCTGATGGATCCCCTAACTTCCAGGGCCCTTTTGCACAAGGCACGCCCGCAGACCGGTTCGTGTACTTGAACGCCGGCTTCTACGCAGGCCAGATGGGAACGCCATGGGAACGAAGGGCGAAGATCAAGTTGGCGGGTATCCCGATCGAGCTTGTGGAAAGCGCGGCGGGCAGGCCGGATGCGGCGATCGAGGCTCGCATCCACGGAACCATGAAGGACGGGGGGCCGGTGTGCGCCACTGTTCGGCCTCCGCAGATTTTCTGGCAAATGGTGACGCGGCCGGCCTGAGCGGATGGTCGCCTTGCTGCGCCGTTCGTGGTCTTGACCAGCTCAACAACGTCGGCTCAAGCGGGTCGTAGGCCGCCAGCAAAGGAAGTGGCTCAGCCAAGCCCATCGCCGATGGACATGGCTGGCAGTGTCGAGTCCACCTTCTCCGCGCTGGGGGTGCGTGCGAGCACACAGCTGGGTTACAACATCCGCCTGCGCGGTATGCTGGGTTGGCGCCGTGCCCTTGGCGACACCACTCCCACCAGCACGCATGCGTTTGCGGGCAGCGTGCCGTTCACGATCTCGGGTGTGCCGTTGGCGAAGAACGTGGCGGTGCTGGAGGCAGGCGTGGAAACGCGGCTGCGACCAACCTCAAGTTGGGAGCAGCCTATTCGGGGCAGTTCGGGGGCGGGCTGAATGATCACGGTTTGAAGGCCAATCTCAGCGGGACGTTCTGACGGCACCTGCGAGGCCGGGATTCCGGCGGATGATGACCGCCACCGGTTTTCTGCCGGAGCCGGTGTGGTGACAGCGGCCGCCTGTTGAGTGAGCGCCCTGCGTCCCTATGACGGGTGCGGTATCACCACGATGAATCGTCGGCGTCGATGCCTTCACGGTGCGCTGTAAAGCTGTCCTGCAGGAACTCGACCAGCGCGCGGGTCTTGGCCGACAGATGAGCCTTGGTCTGGAAGACCATGAAGCTGAAAGGCGTTGAGGTAACGAGCCACCGTGCTCTTGCTGATGCCAGTTTCCGAGGCAAGACCGCGCGTACTCCAGTGCGTCGCCCCATTCGCAGGCTTGGTGTGCAACGTCTTGTTGATCAGTTCCGCAACGCGCTCATCGTCCACGGTGCGCGGGCGTCCGGGGCGCAGCTCGTCGTGCAGACCCGTGATCCGATCCCGCGCATAGCGCCCGCGCCAATTGTTGACCGTATTGCGGTCAAAGCCCCAGCCGCTTGGCGATTTCGGTGCTCGCCGTGCCAGCATCTTCGCATCCCAGCACGATGCGCGCGCAGCGATAGCGCTGCGAGCAGCGAGCGCGACCGCGTCATTGATGTCAGTTCGGCACGCCCACTCTCGGAGCTCAATGTTGGATCCACGGGTATGGGCATTGGGCATCAGACACCTCCAGGGCTGCCCGACCCGAAGCTGTTCTTATGCCTACGAATTAGCGAGACAGGACACTAGCAAGAAGGCACTGTGCACAGCCTTGCGTCATCGAAGGCGCGGCTTGCAGAGAAACTTAGAAGTGTTCGGCAGTGAAGGTCCCCGCGGCCTTGGTTCGCTCCACCAAGGCTTGACTGCGCGCTTGCACCATTTCGCACAGCGGCAGCAAGAAGTCCCGCTCCTCTTCTGTGTAAGGCTGTTTGTCAAGCACCGATCTTGCCTTCGACATCGTGCGCTCGAGCCGCGCGGCCTCTCGCCGCAAGAGCGCAGTATCAATGCGGCACTGATGAGCGAAGTACGCCAAGTTGAACGGTGTGACTTCATCCCAAGTGAATGCGTCGCCGACAGCCATTGCGTAGGTATGGTCGAGCATGGAGTACTGCTCCACGCTGACGAGGTCGTACCAAGGAGCGGGATCAAGTAGCTCACCCCGAACAAAAAATGAGAAGTTCTTGCCGTGAGCATCGGCGTTGCCGATGACCAGTTGAAAAAGCACCCAGCGCAGCATGTCCAACCTCGTTCTTGCCGGGTGGTGCGTCAGTCTTTCGGTGGCGAAAAGCTTTGGCAAGCTCATGCCGTCGCGGAACATTGCCAAATCGCCGGCATTGCCAAGGGTGCGTTCGTACTTCGCGTCGACCGGCATGTCGCAGGCTTGGCATGCGTCAATGATGTGCAGCTTACGAACCTCGATTTGGTTTTCCTTGGCGGTGCGGAGCCGGTCGAAGCGCTCAATCACCAGTACCGGCGTCGGAAGCCGCATGATGGATACGCGTGCTACCGTACTGGTATAGCTGGCCGCCAAACTCATGCAGTAGTGTTCGTTGGCGACCAAGTGAGGCGTTCGGTCTGTCTGAGGCTGTGGCTTCAGGATGTAAGTGGAAGCCAGTGGCGGTTCCGCCAGCCACATTGCCGCGCCGGGGTCCAAGCCTGGGTCGTGTGCCGCGAAGACTGCAAGTTTGTCTTGGTAGCCTGCAATGGACATGCGCAGCTTGCCATCCCAGATTGTCAGTCCACCTTCTGTCGCGTTGAGTATTCGCGCATTGAGTTCTGCGCGCGGCAGAACTCGGCTTTTCGCACGCTCACTCGGTTGTTGTTCTGCAGCATGGAATTCGAGTGCACCCGTGGTCTCCCCTCCCATGCTGCGCAAGAGAGCGAAAGCGTTGCTGGGGGCGACATGCAGTTGTTCGATGACTGCGTGCAACGGCGCTCCCTCGGGGAAAAGATTGACGATGAAGCGCCGTATGGCATTCGAGTCATACCCGCCTTCCGGCGCTTGCCACGGGATGGCCGGTGAAAGCTGGAAAGCCCTTTTCTCTATCCAGGTGTCGTCGTACGCGAAGGTCCACTTGTCCAGTCGTGGCGTAAAGGTCAGTTCACCCACGCACATTTCGTTGCCGTGGCTGACCTGCAGGCGGTGCACCACCGTTTCAGGCGTGTTCATCGTGCAGTGCCTCCATGCGTCGCAGCATGTTCGCAAGTTCGCCTTTTGTGCCCACAAGCAAGCCCAAGCCCAAACCATCGAGCACGGCAAGTAGCTTGTCCAAGCGGACGGCCCCTACCCCATTCTCCAGACGTGACAACGTGTCCACAGACACCCCGAAGAGGCTTGCAGCATCGTCGATGCGCAAGTCTTGGTCTTTGCGCGCCGTCCTCACATAGGGACCCAGCGCGTGAGCAGCGCCAACGAGCACCGGCGGCTTATGGATGTGGCGAATGCCTTTCGGAAGCAGTTGATTTTTCTCGACCATTTTCGGAATTCCAGCAACTTGCTGTGCTAAAGAGTTTCTGAAAATCCGAAATTTTAGAGGTCGCATGCGGCGAATGCAAAGATTTTCCGAAATACCGAAACTCTTTCATGAGAATGAGAATTTCGAAAAAATTTCTACTTCTCCGAAATGCCAAGAGAAGGCGCATGATCCAGTTGGTGTGGTCAAGGTGGCGGCTGAAGGGGAAGCACGGCCGTTGCCCTTACCAGAGGCCGAGGCGTGCTACAGCCAGCGGGCCATGCTCAAGGGCTCCTCAGCCGAGCAATTGCGGCCATGAGATTTGCGTCTGCAGGAATGCTTCCAAACTCTCCCTTTTCGCGCGCACCGGCATTCAACAGCACATCGGGCTCGACGCCGCGCCCCTGCCATGACGTCCCCTTGGGCGAAGACATGGCTCCTGTGGTGAGTTTCAGCGCCGTACCGAAGTCGAGGGGCAGAATCGTTTCAATCGAAGCCAGACCTGCGCTCGGTTGTCCTAGCACCGTGGCCTTGCGCAATTCCTGCAATGCCTTGGCCAACGCCTCGGCACCGGCACCCGTCTTGGCGTTGACCAGGACAACCAGTCGCAGTGACAGCAGCGATGGGCGCGTTGGCTCATCAGCCTGCACCGAAGTAACGCTTGCATAGTCGCCGGCTACGGCTCGATAGACCCGGCTCGCGCCAGCATGCTGCCCGGACACCCGAACGATCACGGAGCCAGGCTGGACGAATAGCGCGGTAAGGCCCACCGTGGCATTCAGGAGTCCGCCAGGAGAATCGCGCAGGTCAAGCACAAGGCTTTGCAAGGGGCCAGCGTTGTCTGCCTCCAGTCTCGCAACGTCGGCAAGCACTTCGTTGCGTGTGCGATCCTGAAATTGAAGCAGCCGAAAATAACCGACGCCCGCAGAGAGCAGTTTTGCCGATCTGACGGTAGCTGCCTTGATCGGCTCGCGGGTCACCGTGAACTGGAGCGGCTCGTTCGTTCCCGACCTGCGCACCTGCAGTGTCGTTCGCGTGCCCACCTCGCCTCGCAATGCATTGACCGACTGGGCCAGGGAAAGAGAACTGGTCGACATGCCGTCGATCGATACGATCAAGTCCCCTGCCCTCAGTCCGGCCTTTTCTCCAGGCGCTCCCTTGATGGGTGAGACGATCTCGATAAGGCCATCGTCGCCGGAATGTGCCCGCATCTCGAGGCCGATGCCCGCCGATTTGCCCGGTGCATCTCCTCGCTGCGCTCGCCATTCAGCCGCGTTGAGGTAAGCAGAGGTTGAATCCAGTCCTTTGAGAGCTGCACGGATGCAACGCTCAATCAGGCTTGTGTGGTCCTGACTGGATAGACCAGAGATGGAGGCCTTGCACTTCGCCTCAAGCTCCCCCGCCTTGATCGGCCTGACATAGTTCTTCGAGACCTGCTGGGAGAACGTCCGCCACGAGCGCGAAGCCAGCACACGCTGATAGGCATCTTCATGTGTGGATGCGCAGAGTGTCGATCCCGCGGAAGCCGAAAGGATGGCCACGCTCATCAGCCAGAAATTTCGCCACTTCCGTTGCACGCCTGCGAAGTGGGTTGATGCTCCCATTGCATTCACCTTCATCTTGTCGAGATCGGTTGTCCGTGCTGAAGGCAGCAGAGTATGCAGTGTTCATCTGCGCAATCCGTGTTTCCCCAACCGAGGATGCGTTTGATCGCGCAGATGATCCCATACCCCCGGGGAGCGTGCGAATCCCTGCGAGTGGATGTCCGAAGGGACGCCGCCGGTGTTACCCGCCCTCGACGAAAGCCTCCTCGCGCTTGGAGCGTATGGACGGCAGCAGCACGATCAGCAGCAGGGTGAGCGCGGCGAGCAGCAGGCCCGCCGAATCGGGCGCGACACGACAGTGCTTCAGTACCAGTTGATGCTCCGCGCACAGATCTTCCCGGGTCGCGAGTGGGCAACGGTGAGCGAGATCGCTGAACGGCTGCAGGCCCAGCTTCACGGAGTGGTGGCGCTCGTCTCGCGCGGCGAGGAGGCGGGCTTGGTCAAGCGCAAGCCCGGCACCACGGATCGGCGCCAGGTCGAGGTTCATCTGCTGGCAGCCGGGCGCAGGAAGCTGGAAAAGCTCGCGCTTCTGCACCAGGGGCAGATTGCCGATCTCACGGAGGTCGTGGCGCTTGTCGGAAAGACCCGTGAATAGCTAAAAAGGCGCCGCTCCGTTCAGCGGGAGAAGCGCCGGGTTCCGGTCACTGCTGAACCTTGCCGCTGCCGTTCACGATCGAAAGCTCTACGAACTTCGAGCCGTTGCGCCCGCCGCCGCCGAAGCCGATGACGTAGTCGCCGAGGTCGTAGTCGGTCATCCCGTTCAGCGCGGCGATAGTGCCCTCGCGCGTGGGCGTGCGGCCCTGGCGCTGCACGGCCTCCACGATCACGCGGCCGGCGATGTAGCCCTCCATCATCAGGTAGCTCTTCGGCTCCTTGAGCTTCTGCTGGTTGAACGCCTCCGTGAACTCGCGCTCGAGCCGGCTGGTGCTCTTGTAGGGGTTCGGCGTGACCTGGGAGATGACCACGCCCCTCAAGTGGTCCTCGCCCAGGCGCTGCGACAACTGCTCGATGTCCGCGCCCGAATACGCGAAGAGCTGCGCCGCGCCGCCGCTGATCCGGTAGGCCTCGATGAAGGCTGCGGTCGGTGCGCCATTGGCGACCAGGATGATGGCCTGCGGCGCGGCCTTGGTGAACACCTGCACCGCTTCGGAGATGGATGTGTTCGCGCCCCGGTTGCTGCCCGTGTAGGGAGCGCGCGTCACGAAGCGGACCTTGGCCTGCGCCGCCGCCTGGTCGGCCGCCGCGACGATGGCGTCGCTTCCGGGGCCGGCTTCGTAGAGCAGCCCCAGCTTGGTGATGCCCACCGTCGACAGCTGGGTGGTGAGCTTGGCAAGCTCGCTCGGGATGTCGGCGCGCACGTTGAAGAGCTGCGCATGCGCGGGTGCGATGTCGGTGGTGCGGTAGCCCACCAGCGCGATGCGCTGCTGCTCCAGCAGCCGCGTGGCCAGCAGCTCGCGCAGATTCTGGCTGCCGAAGTAGCCGGCCAGCACCATCGGCCGCTTCTCGGTGAGCAGCTTGCGGGTCTGCTCGACGGTGGATTCGGGCCGGCTGCCGTCGTCCTCCGTCGCGAGCGCGAAGGTGTGGCCGTTCACGCCGCCCTTGCGGTTCGCAGCATCGAAAGCCAGGCGCATGCCGGCCGCATAGCCCTGCCCCTGCTTGGCCTCGAGGCCGCGCATCGGCGCCACCTGCGCGACCAGAACCTCCAGGGCCGACGCGTTGCCCATTGCCCCCGTGGCGATCGCCATGCCTGCGAGCCAGCGTGTGAGTACCTGTTGATACATGGTCGGCTTCTCCTTTTGTTTTAAAGCGCGCCCAATATATGCAACGTTTTGATACGTAATCCGAGGGAAAGCACGGATGGCTGCGCTGACCGAACTGTATGGCCGAGCCATCGGTGCAGCCACGACTCCGGAGAGCTACTGCTCGATCCTGATGCCACGCTCCTTCACCAGCTTTGACTACTTCGCGGGTCGATGAACGCGAACTCGGCTGGCTCGAGCTTGGACTGCGGGCGCACGATATTGCGAATCTCGGCATGTGCTCCAGCATTCTGGTGTTCCAACATGGAGGATTGCGCCACGAATTGCCAAGATTTGATCAAGGCTGCTGCAATGTGAAGATGACCGCAGCGCGATGCGAATTCCATGACATAAAGGCGGTGTTTATGAGATCGAAATCTCTCGTCGGCGCCAGATAATGCGCACCCCGCCGCGAACGTCTCCTGCCCTGCAGAAGAAGACGTCACTCCGCCGGCGGCGCACATTGACTGCTCTATGGCCGACGAACGTATCCTGATTGTTGAAGACGACCCGCAGATTGCCGAGGTGCTTTCTGCCTACCTGCAGCGTGAAGGGTTCCAAACGGCGCACAGCCGTGATGGTGAGGAGGCGCTGCGGATGTTCGGGCAGTGGCAGCCGGCGCTGGTGCTGCTGGACTACATGTTGCCGCGACTGAGTGGCAGTGAGGTCCTGGCCGCCATGCGCCGCGCGAGCGATGTCCCGGTCATCATGGTGACGGCCATCAATGACGAGGCCGAAAAGCTCGGCGCGCTGCGCTACGGTGCGGACGACTATGTGGTCAAACCCTTCAATCCGAAGGAGGTCGTCGCACGCGTGCAGGTCGTCCTTCGGCGTTCGCGTGCTGCGTCGTTCGCTGCGAAGTCCCGGCTTTCTCATGGAGCGCTCGAGCTCGATCTCGATGCCGTGACGGTGCATGTCGACGGTGATGCCAATCCGCTTGAATTGACGATCACCGAATTCAAGCTGCTGTCGACCATGATGCGGCATCCGCGCAAGGCCTTCACTCGGTTCGAGCTGCTGCAAGCCTGTCTGCCTGAAAGCGATGCGCTCGAACGGGTGGTTGACACGCACATGCACAACCTGCGGCGCAAGCTGGAGGAGCGCGGTGTCACGGGCATCCCCCTCGCTGTGCGAGGCGTCGGCTATCGCCTGGGCGGTTCGTAGCGATGCGCTCGCGTCGATCACTTTGGGCGTGGCTCACTTGGCGGATGGTCGTCTTGGCCATTGCTGCGACCGCAGCGGTGCAAGCCGGGATGTGGGGGCGCTACAACTACCTGGAAGCAAAGGCTGAGTCCAAACTGCCACCCGGTGTGGCCGCAGAGATGCGGCGTCTTGAGATCGAGCCGGAAAAGAACGCAAAGCGGTTGCAGGAAATCTATGCCATGTACGGTGAGCTTTTCGCGCCGCCGTCCGATACCGAGGATCTGATCGTGCAGGCGCTGTTGAGCCTGGCCATCGTTCCCTTTGTGGTGGCGTTCGGCCTGATTCTGGCGCGCCGCATCGTTCGACCGGTCTCGCATGTGGTCGCGGCCGCAGAGTCGGTGGCGACGGGACGCTTCTCGGCCCGGGCACCGGTGCTCGAAGCGGCGCCTGCTGAACTCCAGCGCCTCGCGATGCACTTCAACAAGATGGCGCAGCGCTTGGAGGCGTACGACAGGGAGCTCCACGATTCGAGTGCGGCCATCGCGCATGAACTTCGTACGCCCTTGACTGCGGCGATGGGACGACTGCAGGGCATTCTGGATCGGGTGTTCCCGTACGAAGAGGGCCAGATCGCCACGGTTCTGGATCAGCTGGAGCAGATCCAGCGCATCATCGGTGACCTGCAGGTTCTTTCGCTCGCGCAAGGTGGCCGACTGCATCTGCAGATCAGCGAGTTCGCCGCGCGGCAATTCGTCGATGAAAGAATCCACTGGGCCAGCCCCGCCTTGCAGGCACGCGGCGTGCGGGCCGTCAACCATGTCGATGTCGGGCAGACCGTGCGCGCGGACAGGACGCGGCTCGGTCAGGCTCTGTCGGCCCTCATCGACAACGCGGTGCGCTACGCAGGTGACGGTGGCATCGTGGAGATTGACCTTGTGGAGCGAGACCTGGGCGTTGAACTGATCGTTCGCGACCGGGGCACGGGTGTTTCATCCGATGACAAGGACTTCTCGCGCTTCTTCGAGCGCTTCTGGCGCAGCGAGCAGTCTCGCTCGCGGCACGCCGGCGGAACCGGCCTGGGCCTGTCGGTCGTGCAAGCGATCTGCAGGGCCCATGGCGGCCACGCGAGTGCTTCAGCGCGCGCCGGTGGCGGCGCAGAAGTGCGCATCTGTTTGCCGTACACGGGAGCGGCGATGGATTCAGGCACGTTGGTGGCCTAGCGATGCGGTCGCAGGTGTGAACAGGAGGCGCGTGGTTTCTTGCAGCACCGCTTCCAGCGCAATCTCGCGTGCCGGGGGGACTCCGCCCGCCCGTGCTCAAGACCTCGGCTCGGTGTGCGATTTGCACCGTGCGCTGACCGGTGAAAGCGATTCGGCATAGCCATGGTCGAAGGTGAGGGTTTCCTTGCGAGCTGAATTCTTCAGCGGCGAGTTGAAGAAGTTTTTCTTGACGACGGCAGCGGGTTTGCTTTTTCCTGCGGCGACGCGAGGATCTCAATGGGCACTTGCAGTTGGGGAGTGCGACTGTCCCAGATCGCGCGCGTCACCGGTTCCATTTACATCGTGACCGGCAGGCTGCTCAGCCCGGACCACGTGTCGCGGATCCTGGGCAAGCGACCGCCCAAGATCTCCATCATCGCGACTGCCAGCGCGCGCAGGGAGGCGAGTGTGATCAAGCGCAGCTTCCCTGATGTGCGCGTCGCCCAGCACAGCGATTGCGATGCCAAGGTGGTGCTTGTCGAGCCCGACACGGTCTGGGTCTCGAGCGCGGACTGCGGCAGGTCCGCGATGATCGAGTCCACCGTCGGTCCGCATTCGACCAGCGTTTTCAACAGAGCCCTGGAATCCTTTTCTCCGCAAGCTCTGGTCCCAGTCGCTCGAGATCCAGTGACCTTGTTCCGACGGCCGCCCTCCCCGCTGACAGCCAGATCTCCTGAAACGTTCTTCCTTTCCGGCGGCAGCGCCCTGTCGAGAGCGCTGCGGATCGTCCTGCGGCCGTCGCGGGCCACCTGACGGGTGGCGATGCGTGAGCCTCGCATGTGTTCTAGGACTCGAGCGTTTCCAGCGGGCCGAAGAACTCATAGCGCAACTGCTGCTTCGGTATGCCAAGCGCCAGCCCGTCGGCATAAACGGCCTTCATGAAGGGTTGGGGTCCGAGAAAATACAGGTCCACGTCGCGGTCGGATGGCAGTAGCCGGGCCAGAAGTTCTCGGTTCACGAAGCCGATTGCATGTGGCCGGTCGGCGGCGCGCGGCGTGTCGTAGACGTACAGCGGCTTTACGTTCGCATGCGTCGCAGCCAGAGCATCCACGCGTGCGCGGAAGGCGTGGGCGCCGCCGTGACGGGCCGCATGCACGAAATGCACCGGGCGACCCGTGTGCGCCATGGATTCCAGCATGCTCATCGCCGGCGTGATGCCCACGCCCCCGGTGACCAGCACCAGCGGACGGGTTTGTTCTCCTGCGGGCTGCAGCACGAAGTCGCCGCACGGTGCCTGGACCTGCAGTCGCGCGCCGACGGTCGCAGTGCTGTGCAGCCAGTTTGAAGCCCGGCCCCCCTCCTCCTTCTTGACGCTGATGCGGTACCACGGCTTGCCTGGCGCGTCGGACAGCGAATAGTTGCGTCGCACCGGCTGGCCGTGGATGTCCAGCACGAGCGTGATGTACTGGCCAGGCGAGAAGGCGAGCAGCGCGCCGCCGTCGGTGGGCTCCAGGTAGAACGACGTGATGACATCGCTTTCATCCTCGCGACGCGCGACGCGAAACTCGCGCGTCCCGCGCCAGCCTCCGGGTTGTGCTGCGTTGGTGCTGTAGACCTTTTCCTCAGCGGCAATCAGCAGGTCGGCCAGTGCGCCGTAGGCCTCGCCCCAGGCGGCAATGACTTCATCGGTGGCGGCGGCGCCCAACACATCCTTGATGGCACGCAGCAGGTAGCTGCCGACGATGGGGTAGTGCTCGGGCAGCACGCCGAGTGCCGCATGCTTCTGGATGATGCGCGGCAGCGCATCGCCAATGGCTTCCAGACGGTCGATGTGTGCTCCATAAGCGACGACCGCACCTGCCAGCGCCCGAGCCTGGCTGCCGGCCGCTTGGTGGGCTTCGTTGAAGAATGCCTTCAGCTGAGGATGCCCCTCGAGCATGAGGCGGTAGAAGTGGCGGGTAATGGCCTCGCCGTGCACCTGAAGCGCGGGCACGGTGGACTTGACGATGGCGATGGTTTGCGGGTTCATGGCTTTTCCGAATTGATGTTGGCGGTGTCGACATCTCACGATCTGTGCCAGCGACAACCATGAGCCAAGTCCCTGTCGCCATTGGTGATTTTTTTGCAATGGTCAAATTGACAACTTCAAACAGTTGTATTTATGACCACAAATGATGTCAGTTTGACCCATGACCTTCCGCATTCGGCGGCTGAAGTGAGCAGATACCGATCGCTTCTGGCCGCGGCGCGCGGACTCGTTCAATGCGATGCGGCCGCCCTCTTGCAACTCGAAGGCGATGTTCTTCGGCCGATGGCCGTGGACGGCTTGAGCGAGGAGACACTCGGACGCCAGTTCCCGGTGGCTGCCCACCCGCGTTTTGCGCGTCTGCTCGACAGTTCGCGAGGCCTGCGGTTCGCCCATGACTGCGGTTTGCCGGACCCCTACGATGGCCTGATTGCGGGGCAGCCAGGCATCCTGCCTGTGCACGACTGCATGGGCGCGCCGCTGCGCCTGCGCGGCATCCCGTGGGGCTTGCTGACACTCGATGCCCTCGAGCCGCACACATTCGACGCCGTGAGCCCGGCCCAGGTCGAGGCACTCGTGGCACTCGTCGAAGCGGGCGTGGAGGCCGTCCAGACGATCCGCGAGATGGAAGCTCGCGCCGCGCGCGAGCAGGCCGTGGCTCACGCGCTGCGCGCCGGGCGCGGCGCACCGCGCGAATTGCTGGGCAGCAGCGCGGCCATGAAGCAGCTTTACAGCGAGATCGAGACGGTCGCCGTGTCTGACCTGACGGTGCTGCTGCTGGGCGAGACGGGCGTGGGCAAGGACCTGGTGGCGCAACGCCTGCACGCGCGCTCGCGTCGCAGCGAGCAGCCGCTCGTGCAGGTCAACTGTGCGGCACTGCCCGAGGCGCTGGCGGACAGCGAGCTCTTCGGCCACAAGCGCGGCGCGTTCACGGGCGCCATGCACGACCGCGATGGCAAGTTCGAGATCGCGGACGGTGGCACGCTCTTTCTGGACGAGGTCGGAGAATTGCCGCTGAGCGTGCAGGCCAAGCTGCTGCGCGTGCTGCAAAGCGGCGAAGTGCAGCGCCCTGGGAGCGATCGCACATTGAAGGTCGACGTCCGCGTGATTGCGGCCACCAACCGTGACTTGCCCGCGGCGATCGCGCAGGGGCGGTTTCGCGCGGATCTCTACCACCGGCTTTCGGTCTATCCGCTGGTCGTCGCGCCGCTGCGCGAACGGGGACGCGATGTGCTCGCGCTCGCCGGCGGCTTCCTCGAGGAAAACCAGCATCGCTTGGGCGCGCGCAATCTACGGCTCTCGCCGGCGTCGAAGTCTGCTTTGTTGGCGCACGTCTGGCCAGGCAACGTGCGCGAGCTTGAGCATGTGATCAGTCGCGCATCACTGCGGGCCGTCAGGGAGCAGCCCCGCGGGGCACGCTGGACGGCCATCGAACCACGCCACCTGGCGTTGGAGAGTTCCGCAGTTGGCGCTCCGGCTGACCTGAGGGGGAAGGCCGTGTCCTTACCGGCAGAGGGCCAGGTCCCTCCGGTTGCGGTGCGCAGCACATTGCGTGAAGCCACGCTGGCGTTCCAGCGAGCCTGGCTCGATGAGGTGTTGACGCGGCATCAGGGTCACCTGGCCAACGCCGCGCGCGAAGCTGGGATGGACCGCAGCAACTTCCACCGGACACTGCGCAAACTCGGCCTGCTGCAAGCCGATGATGCGGACGCCCGCAATCAGTCCGGCGCGAACCTGTGAAGGCCCCGCGCGCCTGCGTTCAGCAAGCCGGGCGTTGCAAAAGGGGCCGGGTGCCGATTCCAGCTGCGCATCCCGAGCTTTGCCTGTCTGTTTCTTCCTCCCAAGCACGCACCGTGGAGAGGGCTAGAGTCCATCCCGCATGCTTGGAAAGAAGTCCCGGATATCCGCGTATTGCGTGTCAGCCTGCGCCATCAGTGCAAAGGCCTTGAGCTTTGTGGCGTCGGCATAGGGAACCTGGGAGCTCCCTCCGCCCGAATGCCGGCACAGCAGATCGTCGTCATCCAGGTTGAGCAAGGTGCGGCATGCCACCGGGCGAGCCTCGTAGACGGTGCAACGGTCTGCACGAAGAAACGGGCAAGGCGTCAGCGGACCCGTTTGCAACTGCCGTTCCATCTCGGACAGGTTTTCGGCCTGCGCGTGATCTGCGACGCGCAGGCTGCGTCTTGGCACGCTCGGCGCCCTGCCGCTGGCGCGACCCAGCAGACGGGCCTCGATCAGAGAGATCGTCACCGGGATCTGGCAACAATGACTGCACCCTGCTCGGCAAGCTGAGAGTGCCTCCATCGGTCGAGCCCAGGCCGATGCAGCTCGCTGCAGCCAGATCACCCGCTGTGCCACCGTCCTTGCTTTTTGGGAGGCCTTCAGCAAAGGCGTGGCCTCCCCGGAGGGCGCAAGACCGGCAAGCTTCTCCTGTGCACGCTGCATGGCCAATGGCAGGCGGTCACGCTGCCGCTGGGCCAAGTCCACTGCTGCAGCGCCCGCCGCCAAACTCATGAATTCGATCCGACGCAAGTTGTTGATCGACTAGCCTACCACCTGCGTCGGAGTTGCTTGCCCCCGTTCAGCGCTGAAAGCCTCAGAAGTCCCGTCGCTGAGCACTGTCGCAGGCGCAGTCGCTGGATTCCTGCCGTGACCGAGGCAACGGGCCGATCTTCCAATCGGTCCTCCAGCATTCAAGTCTGGGTGCTTTGTCGACCGCGCTGAAGCCAAGACGGCATGCCTCTGCGCTGTCCATGCGGCGGGCGGTTTCTCGACGCATCGCGCGCGACGCATGAGCGGCCGCAGACGTAAGACGAAGCGGCCGAAGGGCCTGGGTCGACGGCTCGTCCTCGCATCTGCAGGCCGCTGGCGCGTATAAGGCGTCCAACCGTGCAGAAGACATGCTGCCCTAGAGGCGCTCGGCGTCCAGCTCTTGCGGGAGGACCGCGAGGAGGAAACCTGATTTACGACGATCTTGCCGCGGACAAGGTTTCCGTAGCCCAATAAATAGACTAACGGCAAACAGTTTCCTGCCAGAGGAACATACAAAACATCCGCCTCCAAGTCATAATCCGTGCCGTTAGTATGTTTTCTTTGCCAATGGCATCCGATTCGACATTGCCCCTTTTCGATGAGTCGCCCGCTTCAGGCCATGTGAGCGCTTTTCGCGAAGCCTTCGAAGCTTGGCTTGGCGACCAGCGCGGCTCGGGATTGCTGCGTCGCGAGGGCTCGGTATCGGTCTACGAAGACATGTGGGAGGCGTTCGCGACCTGGTGTCTCGGGCAATCGCCTGCGGTGACCTTGTCGACCCTTGAACTGGCTGACCTGCAGGCCTTCCAAGCGGCCCGGTTCGGACGCAAGACCTCCGATTTGTCCTTGACGCCGCGCTACGCGTTGCGGCTGATGCGGCTGATCGACCGGGTGCTGCGCCACCATGCATCCCGAACGGACACCATGACCAACTCGGCGGCGGCGGACTGGATTGCGGCCAATCCTGAGGTTCGCTATGCCGACGCTGCACATGCCGATCCCCTGCCTGACTACCTCTCAGTGAGCGAAGCCCGGCAGCTCATTGCGTTTCTCTCGACCGCACGGCCACGGCCCGGAAAATCCCGCAATGCCCAAATGCCGCTGACCTGGCAGGAAGTGCGCAATCGCGCCTCGGTGGCCTTGCAGCTCGGCGCCGGCCTCACGCCCGGCGATGTTCGTGCCCTGACGCTGGACTCGCCCGTCTCACAAGGCGGTCGCGTGCGGGAACGGCCGTGGAAGCTCCAGGTACCCGGAAATGGCAATTCGCCACCACGCGAAACGCCCGTGGCGCCATGGGCCGCGGAGTTGCTGCAGCACTGGCTGAGCGTGCGCGCCGAAACTGGCATCGCAGGGCCCTTTCTGTTCCCTTCCACGCGCACCGGTAAACAATGGCAAAAGCCCTCACAGTACGAATGCGCGAAGCGAGTGCTCGAGGAAGCCGGGGCCGACTCACGCGAAGGAGGGTCCTTCCGCTTGCGACACACGTTCGCTCTTAGGCAGTTGCGACGAGGGACGTCGCCAGAGCAGATTGCGGGATGGCTCGGCATCGAGCCCGCGAAGATGAAGCGCTACGAACGCGTGCTGCCGGGCGTGATCGACGTCGTGTGATTGGCAAGCAACTGTACCGAGGGGCTCACCCTCGGTGCCTCGCGCAGCGAAGTTGCCAACTCCTCTGAACCAAGCCTGCGCCACGGCCCCCGCCTGGGTGCGCTACTTCTGCGCACTTCACTTCGACGCCGCTGCATGGTTCAAGGCAGTGCCGACACCGGACGGCAGTGCGGAAATGGAGGCACGGCTTCGCGCATGCCGGACCTGCCTCGTCGCCGCGTGCGATGCCGTCTCGACACGTTCTCCATGAAGACCCCAAGGATTCTGAACAGGTCCGCGCAACATTCACCTCTCGTCGGTGATATGCGCGGAGCAAGGATTCGATCGGTTTCAGAAGGGGATGAATGAGGTTGGTGTTTCGACGATATGCGCTGCTCGGCCTGCTCCTCGCAGCGGCGGTCACGGGAATCTGGATAGGCGTTGCGCAGCCGAACTCGGGCCCCGAGCTGGCCACGGCGAGCGTGACCATCGGTGATTTGGAGCAGACGGTACTGGCCGTAGGCCGGTTGCATCCCAAGGAACTGGTCGCCGTCGGCGCTCAGGTCTCCGGGCAGGTCAAGCGACTGCATGTGGCGCTGGGACAGCCGGTGAAGACCGGCGATCTCATCGCAGAGGTTGACGACCAGCCGCAGCGGATCTCGATGCGCAACGCGCAGGCCGCAGCGACCTCGCTGCAGGCGCAGCTGGCCGCAAGGCGCGCGGCCCTGGCGCAGGCTGAACTCGCCTTCGAGCGCCAGGAGGCCTTGCTCGCGGCAGAAGCCACGGCCAGGTCCGACCAGGAGGCCGCCAAGGCAGCATTGGAAACCGCACGCGCCGAGGCCCGCTCGCTGGAGGCCCAGATCGAACAGGCGCACACCCAGATCGAGACCGCACGCATCAACCTTGGATACACCCGCATCCTGGCCCCAATGGACGGCGTCGTCGTGGCCATCGTCACCAAGCAGGGCCAGACGCTCAATTCCTTTCAGACAACGCCCACGATCGTCATGCTCGCCAAGCTGGACGTCATGACGGTGCGCGCCGAAATCGCAGAAGCCGACGTACAGAAGGTCGAGCGTGGCCAGCAGGTAACCTTCACCACCCTGGGTGACAAGCGGGACAAGTACGTCGCGCAGATCGAGCGGATCGAGATCGCGCCCACGTCCATCGTGAACGAGGTGGGCGGCGCAGGGGGCTCATCGGGCACGCCGACCTCCTCGCGCGCGATCTACTACAACGCCGTCTTCGACGTCCCTAATCCGAAGGGCCAGCTGCGCCCCTCCATGACCGCGCAGGTCTCCGTGCTGATCTCCCATCTCAGGCAGACGCTGCTGGTTCCCACCGCCGCGCTGGGCGAGCGCGATGCGCATGACGCCTATACGGTGCGCGTGGTCGACCCGCGGGGACGGGTCTCGGTGCGCCAGGTGCGCATTGGCGTGCGGACCAACGCGACTGCACAGGTCCTGTCCGGCCTCCAATCCGGCGACGCCGTGCTGATCGGCGAGACGGTGCCCACCACGGCGCCGGGTGGCCCAGGGCTGCTGGGGTTCTGAGCATGGACCAGCCGCTGTTGGAGTTGCGCGCGCTGCGCCGGGAATTTCCTTCCGGGGACGGCACCGTGGTGATCCTGAAGGACATCGACCTGAAGATCGACGCGGGAGAGATGGTGGCCATCGTCGGCGCGTCCGGGTCGGGCAAATCGACCCTGATGAACATCCTCGGCTGCCTCGATCGACCCACGGCAGGCAGCTACAGGGTCGCCGGCACGGAAACAGGGGAGCTGGGCCCCGACGAGCTGGCCGCCCTTCGGCGCGAGCACTTCGGCTTCATCTTCCAGCGCTATCAGCTGCTCACGGATCTCTGCGCCGCAGCGAACGTCGAGCTGCCGGCGATCTACACCGGGCTGGCCGCCTCGGCGCGGCAGGCACGCGCGCGGTCGCTGCTCACGCGCCTCGGGCTGCAGGAGCGCATGAACCACCGCCCAGGCCAGCTCTCGGGCGGCCAGCAGCAGCGCGTTTCCATTGCACGCGCGCTGATGAACGGGGGCGCGGTCATCCTGGCCGATGAACCGACGGGCGCACTCGACAGCGCCAGTGGCGAAGAGGTCATGCGCATCCTGCAGGAATTGCACGCCGACGGCCACACGATCATCCTTGTCACCCACGACATGTCGGTCGCGTCTCATGCCGCACGGGTGATCGAGATCAGCGATGGTGTCATCGTCGCCGACCGGCAAACGGCAGCCCGCACCGCAGTGAAGCCCCCGGGGCTGGCTTCGCCCTCGCCCGCCGCGGCCTTGATGCGAGCGGGCGCGGATCGTTTCGCTCAGGCGTTCCGTATGGTCCTTCGGGCGATGAACGCGCACCGGCTGCGCACCTTCCTCACCATGCTCAGCATCATCATCGGCATCGCAGCGGTCGTCTCGGTGGTCGCGCTCGGCCGGGGCGCGCAGGCGCAGGTGATGGCGCAGGTCCGCGAGCTGGGGACCAACACACTCGATGTCTTCCCCGGCAAGGATTTTGGCGACACCCATGCCGCGGCCATCGAGACGCTGGTCGCCGCCGATGCAGAGGCACTTGCCGATCAGCCCTACGTGGACAGTGCCACGCCGAACCTCTCGATCAACGTCACCGCGCTTTATCGCGAGCTCGCGGTCGCCGGCCAGGTCACTGGCGTGGGTGCCGGGCATTTCCGCGTGCGTGGGCTGAAGCTTGCATCGGGCCGCTTCTTCGATGCCCTCGACGTCGAACGTCACGGCCAGGTCGCCGTGATCGATCCGAAAGCGGCCACGACCCTGTTCAAGTCCGCGACCCGGGCCATCGGCGAGATCGTGCTGCTGGGCAACATGCCGGTCGAAATCATCGGAGTGCTCCAGCCTGTGCAAAGCAGCGCCAACACTTCCACCCCGACCTTCTACGTACCCTATGCGGCGGTGGCAACGCGCCTGTCCGGACAATCCCATCTCGACAGCATCAGCCTGCGCGTGCGCGACGCCGTCTCCAGCCAGGCCGTGCAGCAGGCAGTGACCGCGATGCTGAGCGAGCGACACGGCCGAAAGGACTTCTTCATCTTCAGCTCCGACCAGATCCGACAGGCCGTCACCCGCACCAGCACCACGCTCACGGTGTTGATCTCAGGCATCGCCATGATCGCGTTGCTCGTGGGTGGCATCGGCGTGATGAACATCATGCTGGTGTCCGTGACCGAGCGCACTCAGGAAATCGGCGTGCGCATGGCGATCGGTGCCCGTCAATCCGACATCCTTCAGCAGTTCCTGATCGAGGCGATGCTGGTATGCCTCATCGGCGGCGTCCTGGGCGTGCTGATTGCGTTGGGCCTGGGCCTGGCGGCCGACCTGATGGGGCTCGGCCTCCAGATGTCCTTCTCCGTCGCATCCATCGTGCTGGCTGTCGCCTGCTCCTCCCTGATCGGGATCACCTTTGGTTTCCTGCCGGCGCGCAATGCGGCCCGGCTGGATCCGGTCCAAGCGCTGGCGAGGGACTGATGCGTTTTCCCATCCCGTGTCACGCCAAGAGGACCATGACTGCCGCGGCGGCGGTGAGCGTCTTGCTGGTCCTTGCAGGTTGCGCGGCCCTCGCCCGCACGCCCTACCAGCAACCGGCCGTGCCCCTGCCGGCGCACTTCGAACACTCGGATATCGCCGCCGGTGTCCCGCGCAATGAGGCGTGGTGGCGCTCATTCGACGACCCGCAACTCAACGGATGGATCGATCTGGCGCTCCTGCGCAATCCCGACCTGGCAATCGCAGGCTTCCGGGCGCGCCGCGCCTCGCTGGAAGCGCAACTGGCCGGCAATGCCCTGCGGCCGGTGTGGGATGGGGCCCTTTCGAGCAGCGCAAGCCGCGCTTTGTCGGGAGAGAACCGACGCACCAACGAGACCGTCAATGCCCAGATCGGCGTGCGCTGGGAGATCGATCTGTTCGATCGCCTCGGTGCGCAGCGGGATGCGGCCAGCTTCGAGGCACGGGCCAGCGCGCAGGATCGCGAGGCGATCGCCCTGTCCCTCGTCTCGGCAGTCGCGAACCTGTACTGGCAAATCGGATTTGCCAACGAGCGCATCGCGTCCGCAATGCAGAGCCTGGCGTACAGCCATCGCACACGCGAGCTGATCGACGCGCAGTACCGGGCAGGCTCGGTCTCCCGCCTCGAACTGCGCGAAGTCGAGCAATCGGTGGCTGAGCAGCAAGCCCTGCTGAGCCAGCTCGTACAGACAAGCAACGAACTGCGTCAGGCGCTGATGGTCTTGTTCGACGGGTCGCTGCCGCCCGGTCCGGAACCCCTGCATTTGCCAGACGCAATGCCCGCGCCTGTCGGTGCAGGCCTCCCCGCAGAGTTGCTCGGACGGCGCCCCGACCTGCGCGCAGCCGAGCTCCGCCTGCGCGCCTCGCTGGCCAGCCGCGATGCCACAGCCGCGCGCTTTTATCCGACGTTCTCGCTCACGGGCAGCCTGGGAACTTCCAGCGCGTCGCTGCTGGAGGTGCTGCGCAATCCGGTCGCCACCTTGGGTTCCGAGATGGCGCTGCCCTTCCTCAACCTGCGCGGGATGCAACTGAGCAATGCCGTCGCCCGGACACGCCATGAGGAAGCGATCCTGAGTTTCAGGAAATCGCTCTACGCGGCGCTCGCAGAAGTCGAGCGGGCGCTTTCAGCGCGCACGCAACTGTCACTGCAGGCGCTCGCACGCCGGCGCGCCCGGGACGAAGCAACCGAGAGCGAGATGCTCTACGAAGTTCGATATCGCAAGGGGCAGGTTGCCCTGCGCGCCTGGCTCGATGCGCAGGAGCGCAGGCGCGTGGCAGAAGTGGCTCATGCGTCGATTCGCCTGGCCTTGCTGCAGAACCATATGACGCTGAATCAGGTGCTGGGCGGCGCCGTTCCTCCCATGGACCAAATCGGGGAAATGCCGAGTGACGGGGGCCTGAATCGCGTGACGCGATCGCCCTGAAGAACCTCTCGCTTGCAACCTCGGCCCTTCCCATGTGCCCCTCGGAGCCTGAGCCCAATTCCGTGCGACTGCTCCACCCTACCCGAAGTCTTCGCATGCACGTGTTCATGGCCCGAACCAGAAGACAAGCCACAGGGCGACGGCCCCGAGCGTGGCGAGCAGCAGGAGCGTCTCGGCTTTTCGGCGCAGCCAGCCAGAGCATTTCGCCTTCCAACGCCCGATCGCGGTCTTGCCTCGCGCGAAGACCCCCGACGGACCGAGCCGACGCGCTATGCCGTTCTCACGGCGGGTTCTACGCGGCGGCGCGAAATGGCCCATGGCGGCAAGCGGCACCGTCGATCAAGGGCAAGGCGGCTCGTGAAGCGCGGCGCGGCAATGAGGCAGCAATGCGCTTCGAGCGGGTAGCTGTCGCCATCCTGGAGATGCCTTCAATCATCGGCACTCAGGGCATTCGCTCGGCCAGCGTTGCGCCAAGGCCTGACATCGGCGCGACGCGGACACCCACAGTCCGCAGCAAGTCGGGCAAGCCAGGATCAGCCCACACCATGAATTCGACGCCGCGTCCGTGGCGAATGAGGTCACCCATTCTTGGCGTGCCCGGATGACACATCAGAAGGTCACCGTTTCGGGCGTGCCTGAGCCAATGCCGCAACAGCGAACCGTATCCACTCTCGGTGGCCTTGAAGTCGTAGACGCCAAGCAGGCGGCGATTCGCGAGGAAGCCGAGCGAGCGCGCACGGCGGCGGAAATCCTCCGCCCCCACCAGGCGATCGATAAGCCACGCCTTGCGGCCGTCGGGACGCCGCATCGAATCCATCAGAGACGAGGTCGGCGCGGCACTCACACGCACCCACGGCAGGGAACTTCCGTAGCGTCGCATCAGTACATCGAGCACGATGTCGCGTATTTCCGGCAAGTGGTGCACGTGCTCGTGACTGTCGAGGTGGGCCGGTGCGCGGAACATTTCCTCCTCGAAGGCATCGAGCTGATCCAGCAAGGCTTCGCGTATGCGCCGCAGAGGCAGCAGCCGCAGATGGGCGGCCGCGATGAGCGTTCGCACCGACCCCAGCGCTGGCGCGCCATTGAACGGCAGGGTCAAATTGAAATGCAGGCCGATGTCGACGTGGTGGACGTCGAGGTAGCGCGCACGCGCGGCGCCCTCCTCCCAGTCCGGCGCCTGCGTCATGGCGCTCAAAGCGCTCACGCGCCGCATCTCGGCCAACTGCAATGCCGCCGCGTTGACACCTTGGTTCAGGCCGAAGTCGTCCACGCAAACAGCAATGCTTCGTTGCTCGGGGCGGGACAACCCATCGTCGACGGAGGGCGGCCTTGCAGCGGCAGGCCCGGACAGGCCACTGGATGCCGACGGACCGTTGCGTGCAGCTTGGTGGCTCATCCGGCAACCTTTCTGATCAAGACCTGTTGCCGACCCTGCGGCGGCAGTGAGGCAGGTCGAGCGCCTGGCCTCTGCTGGGCGCGGGTGACGTACTGGCGCACCGAGGTCGCCCCGGGTCCAGGGATGCAGAGCCGGCTCGGCTTCAGCACGGGCATCCTCATGGCTGGCGCTCCGTCGAGGCGGCTTCACGGGATCGCTTGACGAGATAGAGAGGCCGTCCCTTCACTTCATCGAACACCCGCGCCAGGTACTCGCCGATCACGCCGAGCGAGATCAGTTGCACGCCGGCCAGCAGCAGCATGGCAACAACGATCGTGGTCCAGCCCGATACTTCGTTGCCCCAGAGCATGTACGACACGGCCAATCCAACGCCGTAGCCGAACGAGACAAGTGCAAGCGCGCCTCCCACCACGCTCGCGGCACGCAACGGCCAGCTGGTGAACATGGTGATGCCGGTCAAGGACAGGCTGCACAGTGCGCGCAAGCTGTAGTGGCTGCGCCCATGAGGTCGGGGCGGCGGAACATAGACGATCTGTTCCACGCGGAAGCCGACCCAGGCGAACAGACCCTTCATGAACCGACTGCGCTCGGGAAGCGCACGCAAGGCTTCAACCACCTGGCGGTCCAGCAGACGAAAGTCGCCCGCGCCCGCCGGAACCCGATAGCGCCGGTCCCGGTCGATGAGGCCATAGAACAGGCGGGTGCCAAAGCGCTTCATCCAGCTTTCGGTCTTCCGGTCGGTGCGCACCATGCAGACCATGTCGGCCCCCTGAGCCCAGCGCGCGACCATGTCGGGAATCAACTCGGGCGGATGCTGGCCGTCACCGTCCATCAGGACAACGAGATCTCCCCGCGCCACGTCCAGCCCGGCGCTCAGTGCAGCTTCCTTGCCGAAGTTGCGGGAGAGTTCCAGCGACCGAACGCCATGGTCCCGCCAGCGCAGCGCCACCTCAGCGGTGGCATCCGTGCTTCCGTCGTCGACGACGACGATCTCCCACTCGCGAGCGAGGCTCGAGAGCACGACCACGAGTTGCGGCAAGAGCAACGCAAGATTCCTCGCTTCGTTGCGGCAGGGAATGACGCAACTGAGAAAGGCCACGCGGGCTCTGGAAGTCCGCTCGGCAAGCGAGTCCTGCGCAAGGTTGCCGGCGCACGCGCGCGGCATGAGGGTCGGGGACATGGTGTCGGAGGCTCCCGTGTCGCGCTTTCTCGGGCGCACCGCGCGTGAATCAATGGGTGACATTGGGCTGTCCAGTGCACCGTGCCGAGATGGAAGCCGGCGCGATCACGCGCCAGTGCAAGCCCGGAAAGTTGTCCCCCACCGCGCGATAGCCGACGTCCGGAGCTGCAGCCCTGCTGAGTTCCAGAACGCCGCATTCCTCGGCCAATTTCTTGTCCACCCATGGACTGATGTCGAAGCGACCGTGGATCAGGACCAAGGGTTGCTCGGGAAGTCGCAATGCCAGCGCACCGGCTTCGGCCGGCGGCCCCGCCACCACGCGGATCGGACCTCCGAGTTCGATGCGAGCCGCTGGCGCTACCGCGTCAGCCAGCCCCTGCGCGTCGAAGTTGCGCCAATGATGCCGCTGCCATCGCACCTCTCCATTGGCGGAGATCATTTGCCCCCAAAGCAGCAGCAGCAACTGAACCAGGCCAAAGGCCTTGAGGGCGGACCTCAGCGAGATGGCGGACCACAACCGCCTCCAGCGGCCCAGTTCCATGGCCGCCGGGACGACCAGCAGAAGGAACGGCGCGCCCCAATGCAGTTGGAGGTCCGCGCCGACGAAGAGCCCCAGCGCACAGGTGAAGACCAGCGGCGTGGCGCCGAAGCACAGCAGCAGGCATCGGCTCATGCCTGCATCGACCACCACAGCCGTGGGTTGGTGCGCGGGATCCGGCCGCGCTGCGCGCTCGAACGCCCACAGCGCCAGCAGCAGAAAGAGCCATGCGGGAAGCGCGCGGTTCAGAAGCTGATCCACCAACCAGCGTGCGCTGCCGCTCCATCGACTCGCGCCCTGCAGGTCGAGCCCCAGCGACGACTCCATGGCATAGCGGATGGGCCCCAGGTCGTTGTACCAAAGCCAGTACAGATGCGGAGACACCAATGCCAGGGCGGTCACCATCGCCAGCAGCAAGCCACGCCGATGGCTCGTGTCTCGCCAACCACGCTGCCAGCCCCAGAACACGATGATTGCCAAGGCCATCACCGCGATGTGGTACTTGGCAAGGGCGCCCAGACCCAGGCACACACCCAGGGCAAGCCACCAGCGCGATTGCCGTGTACAAAACGCCTTCCAGGTGAACGCGGCGCTGGCGACCGCAAAGGGCATCAGCACCACTTCGTGGTTGTAGTAATAGAGGCGCCCGTTGTAGTAAGTGATGCAAAGTGCCGCGAGGACAGCGATGGTCGCGTGCACGGGTCCCCGCAGAGCCGCAAGGAACCGCCAGAGCACGCCCATGGCTGCCAGCGCGAACATCGCGCCCAGAACATAGGTGGTGGCGCCCGATAGCCCCAGGGCCTGCACCGGCAGCCAAAGCACCCAGGTGGGCAGCGGCGGGTGTTTGTAGTAGCCCCATTCGAGACTGCGTACCCAGGTGAGCTGCTCGATGTTGTCCGTGGGTGGCACGAGGCTCGAATGAGCCAGATGCGGCAGCCAGACGGCGGCAAACAGGACCAGCAACAAGGTGAGCCAGACGCCGTCGGGGCGAGGCGAGCACGCCGCCATCGCATGGCGCAGGACGGCTGCCAGGTGGGCGCCGTCGGGACGCGCCGCGCCGATGCGAGACACCGGGACCGAGGGATCCGCAGCTTCTGACAGGGATGGAGTTGAAGCGGTGTCTGCAGGCGGGGAATGCATTCGGGGCGCGCAAGCTGGAAGGAGCTTCATGGGTGGACGAAGGCGCCATGCTCGTTCGCCATCGTTCAGAAGTGCTGCAATTTCCATCAACATTCAATCAAGCGACGTACGAATCCCTGCCTTCGGCGCAGATCGATATGTGCGTGGTTGCTCGGCTCCCTGCATATCGCAGCCATCAGCGATGGCGCGGCCGTCCTGGGTGGCGCCCCGTTGAGGAAGAGCGGGCCTTCAGCATCTCCATCAGATCTGGATCAAGCGCAAGCCCGTTCTCCACGGGTTTTCACAAGAATCGTCGTCAGGCCGCTGGCTTGATAGGTTCTCGATGCAGCAGCTTCTCTCTCTCTCTCTCGCCTCAGCGATGACCGCCCCGAGGGTGCTGCATGCGTTCACCCTCGAGCGCGCGGCCCGTTCGAGTCCACGCAAATCCAACTGGCCGGTTCGCTCGCCCATTCCGAGGCATGCACTCCCGCCTCCTTTTTTCCAGCCCTGCACGTCGTCAATTGATGAAGAAAACCGAATCCGTTCTCCTCCCTCGTGAGGCACACCTTCACCCACCAGGGGAGATTTCGCCTGGCCCGTCCACCGGATGGAGCGCGCAGCTGATGCGCCTGCGGGGCGCAGCCATCGCCTGTCGAACAGCCCTGATCTGGGCATGCGAAGACTTCGCCACGGCGCAACGCCTGATGCTGGTATGCATCGATCGGCAGTCGCCTGCGGCGCGGACTGCGTGATGACGCGTCTCGTTGAGCGCGACGCCCGCACGCGCGAGCCTCGCTCCGGTGGATCACACCTCGGGTGCCCCACGCATCGGTGCGATTGCCTGCAAGGCGCAGAAGACCTCTCGGGGCACGCTGCTCGCCGCTACGTGCTGGCTGTGCTCGCTGCCGCATGCTGCTGGCTGGCCGGTGCATCGGCGGTTGCTGCACAGGACATCGCCGCACGGCCGCTGGCCTCGAACGAGATGAAATGGGAGTGGATGTTCTCGCCCTATGCCCATCATTTCCGCCGCAGCAATGAACACCGCAACGTATACCTCATCGGTGTGGAGCGGTATCAGACCGAAAACTGGCTGGTGGGCGCGGGCGTGTTCAGCAACTCGTTCGGCCAACCTTCCGCCTATGCCTATGGCGGCTACCAGTGGAGTGGGCTGTTCGGTCAACCGAGGCTCTACCTCAAGCTGACAGCCGGCGTCATGTACGGCTATGTCGGAGAGCACAAGGACAAGGTGCCGTTCAACCGCAACGGATGGTCACCCCTGGTGGTGCCTGCCATCGGCTACAGGCTCGACTCCCGAAACAGCCTCCAGGTATCGGCCCTCGGGACCGCAGGCCTGCTGTTCTCCTATCACTACCGTCCGTGACGCCAGTGATTCGCTGCGGTGCAGCGCGTCATCTTCACAGTAACTGGACATTCAGTGAAGAGTTTCTCCACGAACAAGCAAGACCATCGCGCGGATCTGCACGGCCTCAACGGATTGAGATGGCTCCGGCGCCGCAGATCATCAACGGAGAGAGGGAAAATCATGAAGCCACGCGCGCGCCTGCCCAGCGCCCTGCACCTGCGTCCCTATCTGCGCCCTTATCTGCGCCGATGGGTTGGCGCCGTGTCCACGGTGTTGCTGTCGATGGCGACACAGACCAGCGCGCAGGCCCAGGTGGAAGGGCCGCGGGTGCCATCGACACCGCCCAACGCCATCGAATCCATCACCGGCTCGACCCGTGCCGACGTGGACTTGGTGCGCATCGACTTCACCCACCCCCTCGCCGCGCTGCCCGCAGGTTTCGTGGTGCAATCCCCCGCGCGCATCGCGCTCGACTTCCCTGGGATCACCAGCGCCGTGGGGCGATCGGCCATCGCCTTCAATCTGGGGCATCTTCGCGCTGCCAATGTGGTCCAGGTGGAAGAGCGCACCCGCGTGGTGCTGAGCCTGCGACATGCGGCCACCTACCAGGCCGAGATCCAGGGGCGATCGCTGCTGGTCTCGCTGCAATCAAGCACGGGCCAGCCGCCGCGCACGCCGCCATATGGCGATTTTGCAGAGAACCGTGTCCGCAGCATCACACCGCTGCAGGAGCTCGACTTTCGGCGTGGCGAGGACGGCGCCGGCCGCATCATCGTGACCATGGGCAGCCGCCAGATGGGGGTGGATGTGCGCCGCCAGGGCGCGACGCTGGTGGCCGATTTCATGCGGGCGTCGCTGCCCGAGGGATTGCGACGCCGCCTGGACGTGTCGGACTTCGGGACCACCGTCGACACAGTGCAACCGCAGCAACTGGCAGACCGGGTCCGCCTCTCCATCGGCGCACACGGCGACTGGGAGCAGAGCGCCTACCAGACGGACGAGCAATTCGTCATCGAGGTGCGTCCGCGCAAGGCCGATCCGGGCAAGCTCACGTCCGGCGCGGGCTATGCGGGCGAGAAACTCACACTCAACTTCCAGAACGTCGACATGCGGGCGCTGCTGCAGGTGATCGCGGACTTCACCGGCTTCAACGTGGTGACCTCGGATACCGTCTCCGGCACCCTCACCCTGCGGCTCAAGGACGTGCCGTGGGACCAGGCGCTGGATGTCATCCTGCAGGCCAAGAACCTGGGCATGCGCAAGAACGGCAGCGTTCTCTGGATCGCGCCCCTCGAGGAGATCAACGCCAGGGAAAAGTCCGACCTCGAGGCCCAGGCCTTGCTGGAGAACGTGACGACACTGCGGACGCAGTCGTTCCAGCTCAACTACGCGAAGGCCGCGACGGTCGTACAGAACCTCAGGGGTGGCGGCGGCACTTCCGGCACTTCCGGCAGTGGCGGCAGCTCGGCCACGCGGCTGTTGAGCGCGCGCGGCAGCGCGATGTCCGAGGCCCGCACCAACCAACTTTTTGTCACCGACACCCCCGCACGCCTGACCGAGGTGAGCGAACTCATTCGCAAGCTCGACGTGCCGGTGCGGCAGGTGCTGATCGAGGCGAAGATCGTCGAGGCGTCGGATACCTTCGGCAAGTCATTGGGTGCCAGGCTGGGCGGTGGAATTGTCGAGGGGAACAGCTCTATCGGCACCACTCCTGCAGGCAGCAGTCGCGCCTTTGCGCCTTACACCGACCGCAACTTCGTGAATCTGCCAGCCGGGAGTGCCGGTAGGGGGAGTGCCCCGGGGGTGTTTGCGGTCTCCCTGTTCAGCGCAGGCTACACGCGCATGTTGAACCTGGAAATCTCGGCACTTGAGGCCGAAGGCAGGGGCAAGCTCGTATCCAGCCCTCGCGTGGTCACCGCCGACCAGACCAAGGCCTTGATCGAGCAAGGCGAACAGATCCCGTACCAGCAGGCCACATCCAGCGGCGCCACCTCCGTCTCGTTTCGCAAGGCCGTGCTGAAGTTGGAAGTGACACCGCAGATCACTCCCGAGGGCAACATCATCCTCGCACTGGACGTGAGCAAGGACGCGCGCGGAGTGAATACATCTGCCGGTCCGGCGATCAATACCAAGCACGTAAAGACCGACGTACTGGTCGAAAACGGTGGCACCGTCGTCATCGGCGGCATCTTCGAGGTGACCGAGATCAACGACGAGTCGCGCGTGCCGGTATTGGGCGAGGTCCCCTATTTGGGCGCACTGTTTCGCAAGCGCACACGCACCTTGAACAAGCTCGAGATGCTGGTGTTTATCACCCCCAAGATGATGGGATGACCTGCGTCAAGGCTTGATGGCGAACGCTCCCTGTTGGGACCTGTCCCGCGTGGAGTGGTCTGTGCTGACGCGTCGCGTTCTACTGGCGCGTGACGCTCCCGATCCTGAAGCGGGTCGTGGAGGAGAGCCACGAAGATTGAAGGCGCAGCGAACCATCCCGATGCCAGGCGCCGGCACCAAGCGCTCAGCGCCCCTGGAATCGCGCACTGGCCAGTTGGGACAGTGTCGTCGCGGTCAGTGCGCGAACACCCACGCGCATGGCGGATTCGTCGATCTGAAACAGCGGCGAGTGATTCACCGGTGCGTCCTTGTCGCCCAGCGGCGAAGCATTCAGCATCCAGAACACGACGGGCACTCCGGTCGAACCAAAGGCACCGAAGTCTTCCGAGCCCATGGAAGCAGGCATCTGGCTCACCTTCGCGGCACCGCCAGCGGCAGCATCGAAGGCCCCCACCATCGAAAGCGTGGCGTCGCGGTCGTTGACCAGCACCTCGTAACCGTCTCCGCTGTCGATCGTCACCTCCGCCTGCACCCCGTAGCTCGCCGCGATACCCGTGGCCCGGCGGCGGATCTCCTCCTGGGCGATCTTCTGGTTCGTCGTCGAGAGCGCGCGGATCGTACCGGCAATCTCGGCCGTCTCGGGAAGCACGTTGAAGCGATTCCCGCTTTGCAGCATGCCGGTGGTCACGATCGTCGGCCCGCCGTCAATGGTCGGGTTGAGCCGATGGCTGACGATGTTCTGCAGGCCCAGCACGGTCTCGGCCGCAGCCAGCATGGGCGTGTTGGAGACCCACGGTGCCGCGCCATGGCCGCCCGTGCCCTTGAACAGGATCCGGAACACGTCGATGCTCGCGAGCATCGGGCCCGGCCTGTAGCGGATCGCGCCGGAAGGCGCCTGGTTGCTGATGTGCTGGCCGAGCACCACGTCGACCTTGGGGTTGTCGAGCACGCCCTCGCGCACCATGGCCATGGCGCCGCTGGACTTGCCCAGGCCCGGGCCGATCTCCTCGGCCGGCTGGAAGATGAAGACCACCGTGCCCGCCAGTTGCTCGCGCAGCGAGGACAGCACCTTGGCCGCCCCCAGCAGCATGGCGATGTGCGCGTCATGTCCGCAGACGTGCGAGACCGCGACCGGCTTGCCGAGCCAGTCGGCCTTGGCCACGGACTTGAAGGCCAGGTCGTTGCGCTCTTCCACGGGCAAGGCATCCATGTCCGCGCGCAGCGCCACCACGGGGCCGGGCCGTCCACCGCGAAGCACGGCCTTGATGCCCGTGCCGGCGATGCCGGTGCGCACCTCCAGACCTGGCATGCCGGCCAGGGCCTGGGCGATGTACTTCGCGGTGCCGACCTCCTGGTAGGCCAGTTCGGGGTTTTGGTGGATGTGTCGGCGCCATTCGACCACCTGAGGCTGCGCGCCATCGGACAGGGCCAGAGCCTGCGAGAGCAGAGAGGCCGCCGTGGCGGGCGCGGCACCCTGCGCGTGCGCCCCGATGAAAGAGGCTCCGAGAAGGAAAGCGCAAAGATGGCGTCGAAGGTTCATGGTGATCGCAAGAGTTGCGGAAAAAGGAGTTGAATGAAGCGTGCGTTGTCGCACTCTATTGCCCGGCAGCTCTGCCTCGCGTCGAGCGCCTTGCAGAGTCACCAGCGCGACGCAGCGGATTCGTCGCGGCGAATGTCCTCTAGCAATCGATAGACCAGGTCGTCCGGCGCCGCGCGTCCATTCGGCTGCCGCGGCCCGAACAGGGCCGCGTCGTCCTGCGCAAGCTCGGGCCGCGCGCGCTCCTCGATCCAGTCGTAGACCACGGTGCGCGCAACCACACGCCACTGCCCTTCCCGGCGCTCGAAGCGGTCGACATAGCGCCCGCAAAGAAAGGTCTGCTGTTGCGGCAGCGCGGCCGTGGACTGCAACGCGAAGAAACTGCTCTCCACCGCGGCCGTGTCGCCATGCAACTCGATCAGCACGTTCGTGATCTGGTGGACGCGTCGCCCGCCCTGGCGCAGCTTGCCCAGGGCCTGGGCGATGAAACCCTCGGCGCTGCCGTTCCAGGCGCCGTGGCAGTCGGTTGCATCCTCCCAATAGGCCGAGCGCAGGGCGGCCTCGTCGCAGCGGTCGATGCCGCGGCAGTAGCGGTACAGGCAGTCCCGGATCGCTTCGCGATCCAGCAGTGCCTGCAACGATGCCTGGCCACTCATGTGGCGCCAGGCGGTGACCGCCGGAACAACTGCACGATGTTGCCCTCGGGGTCGCGCAACGACAGCACCATGCCGTGGTCGCCCATGTCGCGCATGCCGAGCACCTCGCCGCCCGCGTCGGCGATCCGCTCCTGCGCACCGTCGAAATCGTCGACCTCGAACACCATCACCAGGCCAGAGGCCGCGGGTGCCGCCTCCTCGAGGCAGGCCAGCGAAACGTTGGTGTTGCCCACGCCATACTGGAACCAGCGGTCCCCGTCGTTGAACTTCAAAGGCAGGCCGAGCGCCGATGCGTAGAAGGCGTGCAGTTGCCGCGGCCGCTTCGCGGCGACATAGACGTTCTGCAGTCGTCGCGGGGCCGCTGGCTGTGCGGCGCTCATAGCGAGGTCTCCGAGGCGCCGCCGTCCAGGCGCAGCACTTCCGCGTTGAGGAAACGCGCCGCATCGCCCGCCAGGAAGCAGATGGCATCGGCGATCTCCTCCACCGTGCCCAGGCGCTGCAGCGGCGTGCGCGCGATGCGCCTGGCATCGAGCTCCGCATTGCGGTGCTTGGCCGTGCCCTCGGTGGGTACTGCACCCGGCGCAACCGCGTTCACCCGGATGTTGCGCCCGCCGAGGTCGGCGGCCGCCGCGCGCGTGATGCCCAGCACCCCCGCCTTGATGCCGCTGTAGACCACCGAGCGCATCGGTGACTTGAAGCCCGCGATGGACGCCACATTGACGATGGTCCCCCCGCGCTCGGCATCCATTGCCTCGGCCGCGGCCTGGATGCCCCAGATCACCGACTTGAAGCCGATTTCCACCATCCGGTCCATGACCTCGGGCGTGATCTCGGCCAAGGGCTGGTAGCGCACCCAGGCGGCATTGTTGACCATGATGTCGAGTCGCCCCGCCTCGCGCGCCAGTTGCATGACGGCCTCGCGCATGCCCTCGCGGCTGGACACGTCGCGCGGCAGCGCAATGGCCTTGCCGCCGAGCGCACGGATCTGTGCGCAGGCCTCCTCGACGAACTCCTGCTTGAGATCGTTGACGCCGACGGTGGCGCCCAGCCGGGCCATCGCCAGCGCGGTGGCCCGGCCGATGCCATGGCCGGCACCGCTGATGAAGGCCACGCGGCCTTCGAGGGATGCATTCATTGCTTGCCTTTCTCTGCCTGTTCGGGAATGAGCAGCGCATCGAGCGCGAAGGCGCCCTGTCCCGCCTCCAGCACCACCAGCGGATTGATGTCGATCTCGGCCACTTCGCCGGCATGCCGCGCGGCAAAGCACGACAGCGCTGCAACGGCACGTGCGGCGGCCTGCACGTCGGCCTTCGGCCGACCGCGCGCACCGTCGAGCAGCGGGAATGCCTTGAGCGAACGCAGCATCGCCGTGGCCTGCGCCTCGTCGACCGGCGCGCTCTGCAGCGCCACGTCCTTGAGGACCTCGGCAAAGATGCCGCCCAGTCCCACCATGACCATCGGGCCGAACACCGGATCCTTCCGGGTCCCGAGGATCAGCTCGACGCCGCCTTGCGCCATCTGCGCCACCAGCACGCCGGTGACGCGAGCCTGGGGCGCCTTGTGCGCCACGCGGGCGAGCAGGCTCTCGTAAGCCTCGATCAGCTGACCTTCGGAGCGCACATCCACCACCACGCCACCGACCTCGGTCTTGTGCGCGATGTCGGGCGAGACGATCTTGAGCACCAGCGGAAAGCCGATGTCGCGCGCGGCGGCCAGTGCCTCGTCGCGGCTGGCCACGACGGCCTCCTGAAGCACCGGCAGCCCGGCACGGGCGAGCGCTGCCTTGGCGCTGGCTTCCGTCGCGAAGGCCTCCGCAGGCAGGGTTTCCCGCTCGATGGCCGCGCCCGCGGAGGCCGGTTCGGCGCGCGCACCGAAGTGCACCAGTGCCGCGAGCGTCGCGCAGGCCGCATCGATGCCCTCCACCACCGGGAAACCCATCGCATTGAGCTGCGTGCGCACCTCCTGCGGCGCGCGTGCGCACAGGACGATCAGGCGCGACGGGTGTTCCTTGCGCACCTGCGCGAGGGCCGTCAGGAACACTTCTCGCAGCCGAGGTACATGGAAGGCATTGGCCGACTGGAGCACCAGCGCATCGCAACTGTCGTCCTCGGCCACGGCGGCCAGCACCTTGGCCAACACCTCCGGGCGGCTGGACACCTGCGCCGTCATGTCCACGGGGTTCGCAGGCGACGCGAAGGGCACCACCTGCAGGATCCGCTCCCGGGTCGGCGCAGCCAGCCTGGGCAGCGCCAGGCCGTGCGCACTGGCGGCATCCGCCAGCAGCACGCCGAAACCACCAGAGGCCGTGAGCACCGCCACCTTGTTGCCACGGGGCAAGCGATCCGGCCCGAGTACGGCGAGCGCATGGCCCACCTCCAGGAGCTGTTCGATGCTCGGCACGCGGATCGCGCCGCCATTGCGCAGCACCACGTCGAACACGGCGTCCGAGCCGGCGAGCGCACCCGTGTGAGAAGCGGCGGCGGCACTGCCCGCTTCGGACACCCCCACCTTCAGGACCACCAGCGGCTTGCCGGCCTTGCGGGCCATCGCCATGGCTTTGTGCAGCCTGGCGCCATCGCGGCAGGTCTCCATGCAGCAAAGGATGACCGAGGTGCCCGGATCGGTTGCCAGCGAGGCGATCGCATCGGCGATGTCGACATCGCACTCGTTGCCGGTGGTCAGCATCCGGCTGATGCCAAGGCCCCGCTCGGATGCGAGGCGCAGCGTGTAGCTGCCGAGATTGCCGCTCTGGGAGACGATGCCCACCGGGCCCGCCGCGGGGAAGGTCTCTTCCAGCGCCACCGAAAAGGTCGCGATGCTCCTGTCCGGCACGCCGATCGCGCCGAGGCAGTTCGGCCCAACGATGCGCATCCCGCTGCGCCTGGCCACCTGTGCGATCCGGGCCTGCAGCCTGCCGCCCTCCTCGCCCATCTCGGAGAAGCCGGCGGAGAGCACCACCGCCGCGCGCACGCCGCGCCCGGCGCAGTCCTCCACGGCGTCGAGCACACCCTCCGGCGGCACGGCGATCACGGCGAGCTCGGGCGCCTCCGGCAGGTCGGCGACGCTCGCATGAGCCTGCAGCGTCTGCACGACGCCGGCCTTGCGATTGACGGGGTAGATCCGGCCCGCATAGCCGTACTTGCGCAGAAACTGCAGCGGCCGTCCGCCGATCTTGGTGACATCGTCAGAGGCACCGAGTATCGCGATCGAGCGCGGACTGAACAGCGCCTCGAGGCCGCGTCCCACTTCCACCAGCGCCTGCATCTCAACGCCCCTTGTAGACCGGCGAGCGCTTCTCGAGGAAGGCGCGGCGCGCTTCCTGCGCATCCTCGGTCTTCGACAGCGCCATGGTGAAGTTCTGCTCGAAGCGGTAGCCATCGCGCTGCGGCATCAGATCCATCATGTTGGCCGCCTGCTTGGCATAGGCCATGGCCAGCGGCGCCTTCGCCGCGATCTCCTGCGCGAGCTGCAAGGCCACCGGCATCAGCTGGTCGGCCGGCACCACCTCGTCGAGCACGCCGCGGCGATACAGCTCTGCTGCCGACGCGCGCATGCCGGTGAAGAACAGGCGGCGTGTGAAGGAACGGCCGAACATGGTGCGCAGCATCGAGACGCCGCCGGCCAGGCCCACGTTGATCTCCGGCATGGCGAAGGTCGCGTCCTCGCTGGCCAGGAAGATGTCGCAGGCGGCCATGAGCCCGAAGCCGGCGCCGAGCGCCGGACCGTTGATGGCAGCGATCACCGGCTTGGCGCACTCGCGGATCGCATTGCCGGTCTCGCGCGTCAGGCGGTTGTGGCCGAGGAAGTCGCCGGCCTTGCCAGGGTCAGGCCGGTCCTTGAGGTCGGCACCGGCGCAGAAGTGCTTGCCGGTCCCGGTGAGGATCGCAACCCGGATGTCGGTGCGCTCGGAGATTTCGTCGAAGGCTTCGATGAGGCCGCGACGCGTCTCGCGATCGAGCGCATTGACCGGCGGCTTGTCCAGGCGGACGACGGCGACGTATTCGGAAACTTCAAGGCTGACGCTCATTGCGCACTCCTGGCGAGGTTGGAAAGGGATAAGGGACCGGCATCGCCCTGCGATGCCTTCAGGTGGGCGGCATGCAAGAGGCGGTCGCCGTAGCGGAACTCGGAGGCGATCAGGCGCTGCGCGAGGCGCGTGGCGAGCACCTCTTCGCTCAGGCCCATGCCGCCATGCATCTGGATCGCGGCTTCGGCGCAGCCGCGCGCCGTCTCGGCGAGCGACACCTTGGCCAGTCGCAGGCTCCGGCGCAGGTCGCAGACCTTCTGTTCGTGCGCATGGAAGCAGTGGATCGTCAGCCCCTTGGCGCCGAGGTACTTCACGTACATGTCGGCCACGCGGTGGCGCAGCACCTGGAAAGTGGAAAGCGCCACACCGAACTGCCGCCGCTCCTTGAGGTGGCCGAGCGTCTGCTGGGTCAGTGCGGCAAGCGCTGCCACCGTGTCGACGGCAGTGAGCAGCAGCGCGGCATCGCTGGCGGCAGCCAGTGCATTGCGGGCCTGGCCGCCGCGCGCGATGCAGCTGCTCTGCGGCACGGTGAGCCGGGCGAGTGCGAAGTCGGCACCGCGTCGGCCTTCCATCGTGCGGTAGCGCGCCACGGGCACACCGACGCGCTCGGCGTCGACGAGGAAGATCGCCGCCTCGCCATCCACCTCGGCTGGAACAAGCCAATGCGTCGCGGGCAGCGAGACATCGACACCCTGCACGAAGCCATTCAGCTCGTAGCCGATGTCGAGGTGACGCGCCCGCAGCGCCATTTCCTCAGGCATGGCGGACAGGGCGATCAGCGGCGCGAGCTGCGCGGCGCCCTCGGCCACGGCCCCGAGCCAACGGTTTCCGACCTCGGGCGCGGCCGCCTGCAGCAGCAGAGGCACGACCGCGCAGGTCTCGACCACCGGAAGGTGCATGCCATGCGTGGCGAGTCCTTCGACGATCGATGCCAGGTCGGCCAGGCTGCCGCCCACGCCGCCGGCTTCCTCGGGCACCAGGGTGGCGGTCCAGCCCAGCTCGCGCACCGGGTCGCCGGGCAGTTCCGGCACGGCGGCGTGGTCCTGCGCATAGCGGCTCGCCGCGTCGAGCAGCATGCCCGGAAAGAGGGACGGGAAAGAGGTGGACATGCTTGTCAGGCTCCCAGAAGTTCGTTGGCGATCACGTTGCGCTGCACTTCGGAAGTGCCGCCGGCGATCGTGCGGGCGCGTGTGAACATGTAGTTCTGGATCCAGGTGGCGGCGGGCACCTCGGGATCCGCATCGGCGAGGAAGCGATGCGCGGCCTCGGGCCCGACGGCATCGAGCGCGATCGTGGTCAGCCGCTGGGCGACATCGGCGCACGTCATCTTGATCGCGGACGGCTGCACGCCCAGCGCACGCTGGTGGATCAGATCGTCGGTCGCCTGCGCCATCATCACGCGCGCGCCCTTTGCTTCGGCTTCGCACAGCAGCAGCTTGTGGTGCAGGCCGCTGAAATCGCGTCGCCCGTGCGCGGCCGTTGCGGCCTCCTCGACCAGCCGCACCACCTGGCGACGCAGCAGCTCCAGACGGGCCACATTGGCCGGCGGCAGGCGCTCGCGCTCCAGCAGGTACTTCGCGCAGGTCCAGCCCTTGCCCACCTCGCCGACCAGGTTGTCGGCGCGCACGCGCACCTCTTCGAAGAAGACCTCGTTGAGGTGGTGCCATCCGTCGATGGTGCGGATCGGGCGCACGGTGACGCCCGGCGCATCCATCGGCACCAGGATCAGCGAGATGCCTTCCTGTTTCTTCGCCTCCCTGGAGGTGCGCACCAGCATGTAGATCATGCTGGCCTCGTGCGCATGCGAGGTCCAGATCTTCTGGCCATTGATGACCCACTCGCCCCCATCCAGGCGCGCACTGGTGGAAAGCGAAGCCAGGTCCGAGCCCGAGCCGGGCTCGGAATAGCCCTGGCACCACCAGTCGGAGCCGTCCAGGATGCGCGGGAGAAAGCGCGCCTTCTGCTCAGGCGTGCCGAAGCGGATGATGACCGGCCCGATGTGACCCAGGCCATGGTGGTACAGCGGCGGGCAGTCGTTGTCGGCCATCACCTCCTCGAAGATCAGGCGCTGGCGGATGTCCCAGCCGGTGCCGCCGACCTCGGCGGGCCAGCTCGGCGCGCCCCAGCCCTGGGCGTTGAGGATCTTCTGCCACGCCTGGTATTCGCGCTTGGTGATCTTCTGGCCCGCGGCGACGACGGCACGGATCTCGGAAGGGCAGGACTTGCGGGCGAACTCCTCCAGTTCGCGCCGAAAGCCGGCGTAGTCGATGGACATTCTCGTTGTCTCCAGGGATTCGATTCGATGGGGGTTTTTCAGCCCTTGCGCAGCTGGGCAATCAGCTCGTCGAGCGCCGCGACGGCGGCGTCGGCATCGCGCCGGCGCAGGCCGCGCGCGACGTTGCGGCGCAGGGGATAAAGGTCCGGGCGCGCGCGCACCGGCAGCACGTGCGTCATGCGCTCGCGCAGCACGCCGGTCATGGTCTGTGCCATCAGCATCAGCGCCTGGTTATGGCCGGCGGCGGCAATGGCGCGGAAGAAGCGGCTGGCCGATTCGATGCGGTCCTGGCGCGAGGCGTCGCCGGGGTGGGCCTCGATGGCGTCCACGGCGTCCTCCACTGCTGCCAGTTCGGCATCGTCGGCACGCTCGCAGGCCAGGCGCAGCAAGGTGCCGTAGAGCGTGCGGTAGGCCTCGTCGACGTCCGCGTCGCCCAGCTGGCCTTGCACCACCAGCTTGCGCAGCGACTCGGCCAGCATCATGTAGGCGCCCTTGTAGAAGACCAGCGCATGGTCGCCACCGCCGGCCGCCATGTGCCGCACCTCGCCGATGAAGACGGTGTGATCGCCCGCCTCGTGGCGGGCGAACACGCTGCACTCGAAGCTCGCCAGGCAATCGTCGATCAGCGGCATGCCCAGCAAGCCAGGCTGCCAGCCCACGCCTTTGAACTTGTCCTCGATCTTGCTGGAGGCGAAACGTCCCGACAGCGCGTCCTGGCGCTCGGCCAGGATGTTGATGGCGAAGCTCTCGGCCCCCAGGAAGGTGTCGCGCAGCCGGCTGGCGTTTCGCAGGCTGAACAGCACCAGCGGCGGCTCGAGCGACACCGAGCTGAACGAGTTGCAGGTCAGCCCCGCGGGCCGTCCGTCGGGCGTGCGCGTCGTGATGACCGCCACGCCGGTCGGAAAGCAGCCCAGCAGCTGGCGAAACAGCGCGGGTTCGACAACGGGGCGGGTGCGTTCTTCGGCGACCTCGGACATGGGCGTTCTCCTTCGCTGCGGCGCCTCAGGCGGCAGCGACCTCGCGCTCGGCTGCGCTGGCGTGCGGCGGGTCGTTGGCGATCTCCTGCTGCACCGCAGGAATGATCACCTTCGACCAGGTCTGCAGCTGGCGCAGCATGGTGGGATGGTCGAAATCGCCCATCTGCGTCTGGAAGCAGTAGTGCACCGGCTTCAGGGCGCGGATCTCGCTGACCACGCGTTCGATCACGGTGTCGATGCTGCCCACGGGCAGCAGCGCGCGCATCTCCTCGAGCGTGGGCTCGCCCTCGACGATGCCCTCTTCGACCTGGTAGTCGTCGGCGATCTGCGCGGTGCGGCGCTTCAGGCTCAAGGCCACGCGGCGCTGGTAGCGGGCGCAGTCCAGGTAGGCGTCGACCTCGGCCTTGTCATTGCTGGCATAGGCCGCGCGCAGCAGGCCCACCTTCACGCCGGCCGGATCCTTGCCTTCGGCTCTCGCCACCTTGTCGATCAGCACGCGATGGGCATGCATCTTCTCCACGCCACCGTCGCCGCCGGAGACGAACACGTGGTGGTCCGACTTCACCGCGCGCGAGACGAAGGCCGGGTCCACGCTGGTGATCCACATCGGCGGCATCGGCTGCTGGACCGCGCGCTGGCTGATCGCGCTCATGGGCTGGCGGTAGTACTCGCCCTCGTAGCTGAACTTGGGCTGCTTCAGGCCCAGCTCGAGCATGTCGAGCATCTCGAAGGTGCGGGCCTTGGCCGACTCCAGCGAGACGCCGAAGCGCTCGAACTCGAAGTGCTGGTAGCCCGAGCCGATGCCCAGGTTGAGGCGGCCGTTGGACAATTGGTCCACCATGGCCACGTCGGCGATCAGCCGCGCGGGCGTGTACAGCGGTGCGACGACAATGCCGGTACCCAGCCGGATCCTGCGGGTGGCTGCGGCGCAGTGCGCGATCATGGTCAGCGGCGACGAGCACATGCCGTAGTTGCTGAAATGATGCTCCGCGAACCATGCCGCGCCGAACCCCAGCTCGTCCGCCAGGCGCGTCTGCTCCACGGCGTCGCGCAGGATCTGGTGGGAGGTTTTGTGCTTGTTTCGCTGCTGCATCAGAATGAAGATTCCGAAATCCATTGCCGGTGCTCCTGTGTGGTTGGTGCCTATGTGCACGAATCGTAGGAACGGGAGCCGCCTGCGGATCGCCAACGTGCGCACAGCTTGTTTGCATCTTTTGAAATGAAGGCCCTCGATTCGCTGCGCATCTTCGTCACCACCCAGAGGAAGGGCAGCCTCTCGGCCGCGGCGCGCAGCCTGAGCCTGTCGCCTGCGACCATTTCGCGGCGCATCAGTGCGCTCGAGGAGGAGCTGGGCGTGCAGCTGGTGGACCGCACCAGCCGCAACCTCCGCATGACCGAGGCGGGACAGGCCTTCCTGGAACGCGCCGAGGTCGTGCTCGAGTCCATGGCGGAGGCGGAGCAGGCCGCACGCGACGCCCGCCAGCGGCCCGAAGGTCGGTTGCGGGTGCATTCGCGCACCCACATCGGGCTGCGGGTGGTGGCGCCGCTGCTGCCGCGCTTCGCCCAGCTCTACCCGGACATCCACGTGGAAGTCGAGCTGTCGGAGCATCCGGTCAACCTCGTGGAGCACGACTTCGACATCGACATCCGCACCGGCGAGTCGAACGACTCCGGCTTCGTGATCAAGCGGCTGCTGTCCAGCGACGAGGTGCTGGTGGCCAGCCCCGCCTTCGTGAAGACCTACTCGCGCATCAAGCACCCCACCGACTTGCCGCAGGTGCGCTGCCTGACCTACAAGCGCGAGCGCGAGGCCACCATCTGGAAGTACATCGACGAGGCCGGCGAGCAGCAGGAGTTGGCCATCCAGGGCGTGCTCAGCGCCAACAACGGCGAACTGCTGCGGCTGGCGGCCATCGGGGGCATGGGCATCGCGCTGCTGTCGGAGGCCACGGTGCGCGGCGATCTGCGCTCGGGCACGCTGGTGCGGCTGCTGCCGGACTACCGCTTCGCGGTGCGGGCGTACTCCAACGGCATCTTCGCCGTCTTCCGCCAGAACCGCACCCTGCCGCTGAAAGTCCGCGCCTTCGTCGATTTCGTGGCCGAAGCGCTGAAGGACGAGGATCAGCGCTAGAGCCTGCCGGCCGGGTCTCTAGCCGCGGGCGAAGCGATGCGGCAGGCGTCCTGACGCGGGCAGGCCTTCGATCACGAACAGCCCGCCGTCGTGCGGCTTCGGGCCTTCGAGGCGGGCGCTGCGCGAAATCGACGTCAGGTAGATCCGGTCGAGGCGCGCGCCCCCGAAGCACAGGCTGGTCGGGTAGGTCGCAGGCAGGGCCACGAGGCGCTCGAGCTCGCCGTCCGGTGCAAAGCGCGCGAGTTGGCCTGCGCGGGTCAGCACCGTCCACACGAAGCCCCGCGCGTCCACCGTCGCGCCGTCCGGTCCGGACTCGAAGCGTCCGGTGTCCACGAACTTGCGCTTGTGGCGCAGCGGCCCGCACGGGTCGTAGTCGTAGGCCCAGATCGTGCGCTCCAGGCTGTCGGCCAGATAGAGCGTGTGGCCGTCGGGACTGAAGCAGGGGCCGTTGGCGAAGCCGATGTCGTCGGCCAGTTGCTCCACCCGGGCGTCGGGTCGCAGCCGGTACAGCCCGCCCAGGACAGCCTCGCCGGGTTGGCGCTCCATGTGCATCGTCCCGGCAATGAAGTTGCCGGCCGGATCGCACTTGCCGTCGTTGAAGCGCACGCGGGGATGATCCACCGTGATGTGCGCCAGGATCTCCAGTGCGCGCGTGGCGAAGTCGTAGACGGCGAAGCTGTTGCGCAGCGCGACCACGACGGCGTCACCGCGGCATGGCGCGATGGCCCCCACGGGCGCCGGGAGGCTGTGCTGCTCGAGCACGCCGGACTGCGGACGCAGGCGCCAGAGAATGCCTGCCAGCGCGTCGATCCAGCATACGGCCTGTGCATCGGCATCCCAGCAGGGGCTTTCTCCAAGCCGGTCCCTGGTTTTTCCGATCCGGCGAATCCGTGCGTCCATGGATGCAGTGTGCCGACCGGTCGCAGCCGGTCGCGACGCGGCGTGCAAAGCATCTTTTCACTCCCTGCAGCACCGCCCCGGCGGCGGACATCTAGACTGATTCGCGAATCCGATTCCGGATCAGAACAAGGAGACAACGTGAGCTTTCGCAACACCATCGTCGGGCTGGTGATCGGCGCGTGCGCCCTCGGCAGCGCCTTCGCGCAGCAGGTCACACGCATCGTCGTGCCGTTCGCCGCCGGCGGCGGCACCGACCAGTACTGCCGCATCCTCGCGCAGGAGCTGAACAAGCACGGGCTGAACGTCATCATCGAGAACAAGCCCGGCGCCAGCGGCATCCTCGCGGCCGACCACGTCGCCCGCGCGAAGCCCGATGGGCAGACCGTGCTCGTGTCCTCTCTGGGCACGCTGGCGAACAACAGCGTGCTCTACGATAAATTGCCCTACGACGCGGCGAAGGATTTCGCGCCGGTCACGCAGATCGCCTACCAGCCGGCCATCATCGTGGGACGCACCGACTTGCCGTACAAGAACATCAAGGAGATGGTCGCCTACGCCAAGCAGCATCCGGGCAAGATCAACCGGGCCTCGCCGGGCGCGGCGATCCTCACCAACCTGGCACCGATCGCCTTCGAGAAGGCCCAGGGTTTCAGCACCACCCACATCCCGTTCAACGGTGACGCGCCGGCCCTGCAGGCGTTGCTCGGCAGCCAGATCGATGTCCACGGCACATCCATCACCGGGGCGCTGCCCTACGTCAAGGCAGGCAAGCTGCGCGTGCTGGGCGTGATGGATTCGCGGCGACTGCCGCAAGTGCCCGACGCGCCGACCTTCAAGGAGCAGGGCTTCGACATGGAAGCCACGCTGTGGTATTCGCTGTCGGTGCCGGCCGGCACCCCCAAGCCCGCGATCGAGCGCCTCAACAAGGCCGTCAACCAAGTGATCGCCGATCCCGACTTCGTGGCGCGGGCCCGCGCCATCGGCATGGAGCCGCGCGGCGGTAGCCCCGAGGACCTCGACAGGTTCATCAAGGCCGAGTCGGACCGCTGGCTGCCGGTGCTGCAAAGCCTGAACCTGCCCAAGCAGTCGCAATGAAAGAAGGCCCGGCCCCGCGCATGAACCATCCCAACCCGCTGCCCCTGTCCGGTGTTCGCGTCCTGGACCTGTCCCGGGTCATGGCAGGGCCGTTGTGCGCGATGGCGCTGGCGGACCTCGGCGCCGAGGTCATCAAGGTGGAGCATCCCGAGCGCGGCGACGACACGCGGGACTGGGGCGTTCGCATCGGCAGCCACAACACCTCCTACTTCAACAGCTGCAACCGCAACAAGCGCTCCATCTGCGTGGACCTGCAGGCCGAGGAAGGCCGCGACCTCGTGCGCGATCTGGCCACGCGCTGCGACGTGGTGATCCAGAACTTCAAGTACGGCGGTGCGCAGAAGATGGGCCTGGGCTACGAGGACCTGAAGAAGCTCAACCCCGGTATCGTGTACTGCTCGATCTCCGGCTATCCGGTGCTCGGGCCCGAGAAGGCCCGCCCCGGCTACGACCTCGTGGTCCAGGGCGAGACCGGGCTGATGGCGATGAACGGCGAGGAAGCTCAGGGGCCGCTGAAGTTCGGCGTCGCCGCGGTCGACATGTTCACCGGCATGTACGCAGCGCAGGCAATCCTGGCCGTGCTGTACGCGCGCACGCGCACCGGCGAGGGACGCCATGTCCAGATGTCGCTGTACGACAGCGGGATGATGATCACCTCCTACTATGGCCTGACCGCCTGGCTGAACAAGGGCGATCCCGCCAAGTTCGGCAACTCGCATCCCTCGATCGTCCCCTACGGCGTGTTCGACGCCGCGGACGGACCGGTGGTGATCGCGGTGGGCAACAACAGCCAGTTCCGCAAGTTCTGCGAGGAAGTCATCTTCTGCCCCGAGCTTGCGCGCAATCCGCGCTTCGAGAAGAACACCGAGCGCTCGAAGAACCGCGGCGAGCTGCTGCCCATCCTGCTGGCGCAGATCCGGCAGCACACGCGGGCCGAGCTCATCGAACGCATGGACCGCGCGGGCATTCCCTGCGGCGAGGTGCTGGGGCTGTACGAAGCACTGCAGTCGCAGCGCACGCAGCAGGCGCAGGTATGGCACCGCTTCGAGGATGCCGAGGCCGGCCCGCAGGCCGTGCATGCACCGCCCTATGTCATCGATGGCACGCGCACGGGCGTGCGCCACCCGCCGCCGCACCTGGGCGAGCACACGGCCGAGGTGCTGGGCGAGCTGCTCGGGCTGCCGCAGGAACGGCTGCAGGCCCTCGGCGAGAAGCACGTCATCCGGTAGCGCGGTACCGCATCGTCCCGCGCACCGGCACACGCGAACGAACGCAGGCTTGCGATACCCGCCTCAGTCGTCCAGCCGGTAGCCCGCCGCGGCGATGGTGCGCTTGGCGATGTTGAGCTGGTGGATCTGGCTGGTGCCCTCGTAGAGGCGGAACAACCGGACGTCCCGGTAGAAGCGCTCGATCGCATGGCCCTGGATGAACCCCGTGCCGCCCAGCATCTGCACGCAGCGATCGGCGACGCGTCCGCACATCTCGGAGGCGAAGTACTTGCAAATCGAAGCCTGCATCGCCACGTCCTCGCCGTCGTCGCGCTGGCGGGCGGTCTGCAGAATCAGCGCGCGGGCGGCCTGGATCTCGGTCTGGCAATCGGCGATCAGCGCCTGCACCAGCTGGAAGCCGGCCACCGGCTGACCGAACTGGCGCCGCTGGCAGGTCCATGCGACGGCTTCGTCCAGCATGCGGATGGCCGGGCCGGTGCACAGCGCCGCCAGATGGATGCGCTGCTTGTTCAGCACCTTCATCGCGGTCTTGAAGCCCATGCCCTCGCGTCCGCCGATGAGGTTGTCGGCCGGCACGCGGCAGTTCCGCAGGTGCACTTCCGACACCGGCGAGCCGGACTGCCCCATCTTGCGGTAGGGCTCGCCGGTGGACAGCCCCGGCGTGCCGCGCTTGACCAGGAAGGCGCTGATGCCGCGCGCGGTGGGGTCGGCGGGATCGGTGCGCGCCATCACGGTGAACAGGCCGGCGATGGGCGCGTTGGTGATGAAGCACTTGGTGCCGTCCAGGACGTAATGGTCGCCGTCGCGCACCGCCCGGGTCTGCAAGGCGGTGGCGTCGGAGCCGGCCTGCGGCTCGGTCAGTGCGAAGGCGCCGGTCAGTTCGCCGCGCGCCAGCCGCGGCAGGAAGCGCTCCTTCTGCTGCGGCGTCCCGTCGGCCACCAGCGCTTCCGAGCCGATGCCGGTGTTGGTGCCGACGCGCGCACGAAAAGCCACCGAAGCCTGCGACAGTTCCATGGCCGCCAGCACCAGTTCCTCGGTGCTCATCCCGGCGCCGCCCCAGGCTTCGGGGATGGACCAGCCGAAAAAGCCCCGGGCGGCCATGTCCTCGACCAGGTCGGCGGGCACCTCGTCGTCGCGCTCGACCTCGGCCTCGCGCGGGATCAGGCATTCGCGCACATGGCGCCGCAGGTCGGCCAGGGTCTGCGGGAAGGAGGAAGGGTCTCGGATCATCGCGGCCAGTCTAGGTGGGAAGACACGAGGCGCTCCGCCCAGGGCGTGCAAAGGTGCTTTGTATTCCGTGCGGTTTGCACCGGCTGCGGATGCGGCGGATGCGGCGGATGCGGCGGATGCGGCGGATGGTCGCTGGTCGGACTTCGACCCTCGGGTTTCCCACGGGACCGCTCGCGTTGTGGCGCTCCATCAAAGCTGCGAGCACAGGATCAAATCATCGGCGCGGATAGGAGCCGAGGACGCGCAGTTCGCGATGCTCCTTCAGAAAGGCGGCCAAGGCTCCCTGCTTGGCATGTCCTTCGACTTCCACCAGATAGCGATGCGTGTCCAATGTCTTCTTGCTCGGGCGCTCGTAGATCGTCAGGATCCGCACGCCTGCCGCGCCGAACTCGGCCAAGGTGCTCGACAGGGTGGCATCCGAGACAGCGACCAGCAAGGATGTCTTGTCGTCGCCGGTGGGCGCCGGCATCTGCCGGCCGAGCACCCACCAGCGGGTGACGTTGTACGGGCCTTCCTCGATGCCGTCGACCAGCGACACGAGTGGATAGATGTCTGCCCCGACCTTCGGCCCGAACGACGCCGCATCGGGCGTCACGCTGCGCGCGACCGCCTGTGCGGCCGCGCCCGCGCTGGCTGCGTCGATGCGACGCACGCGGGGCATCTCCCGCTCGAGCCACGGCCGCACCTCTTCGAAGGCCACCGGATGCGCATGGACCGCCACGATGTCTCCTCGCTTCGTCCCCGGCTTGGCCAACAGGCTGTATCCAAGCATCTTCGGGTACTCGGCGACGATGCGCACGTCGGGCAAGTCGATCACCGCGTCGAGGTAAGGCGTCGCGCCAACCGCGGAGGTCGTGGCGGGGACGCAGGCGCGCTCGATCTTTCCGTCGGCATAGGCCCTGAACAACTCGTCGCGTGACAACGGTACGAGATCCCTGGCGCCGAACAGGTCCAGGCAAGCCTGGTGCGTCCAGCTCCCTGCCGGCCCCAGGTAGCCGATGGAGCCGGCAACGGCAAGGCCCAGGGGATTTCCAGAGAGCGCCAGAACGCAGGCAATAGCATTGATGGCTCTGAACTTCAGCATGGCGGCAGACAGAAAGTTGGCGGATGCAACGTGGTTCGTTGATGTGCTCGGGCTGTGAAAGTGTTTCGCATGTCAAGGGGCTGCCGCAACACCTTCGTCGTGTGCAATCCAAGGACCCTCGCGTATGCCCACACCCCGACCGGGGCGGCATGCCGCTGTTGCGTGACATGCAATGGCAGGCCGTACCAGCACGGCACGCGCACCGGAGCATCCGGACCTTTGTCTTCCAGTTCTGCATAGCCACTCCCGGGGCTTCTCAGCGCAACGCGGCGCCTCCATCCACCGCGCAACCCCCTTGCCCTTGCGCCAACACGAAGATCGAATTGATCTCGGCCTTGATCAGTCGTCACCCCATTGCGCGGCCATGCGCGAGAAGGCGGCGATCGCGTCGACCTGCCCCTGCATCGGCCTTGGGCTGGCCGCGAACCCCATCGAGCAAGGGCCATGGCGGCCGTACAGCTCTCCGCTGCAACGAGGGCTGGCACGCCAAGCTGCCTGAGCAGAGTTGCGGCCTCAGGCGCATGCGAGCTGACATAGGCCAAAAATAGGCCAAGACCGGCTTGTGGGACAGCCGCAGGCAGTCTTCGATCGCGCCGGCCATCAGTTTGGGCCGACTGACGCCTGACGAACCTACGATGACCAGGACATCGTAGGTTGCGCTTGTCAGGAGTGCCCGGATCACCCCACGCAGCAAATCGGGCCGCACGCCCGCCAGGGTAACGTCGATCGGATTGCGATCGAGCGAGGTATGGTCGCCGCTTTGCGAGGCGCGCAGCACGACTGCCGCGAGCTCGTCGGCGCCGGGGCCTCGGATCCCCAGGCTGTCGGACACAAGCGTGCCCGCGTCCCCGCCGTCGACGTGAAGATGGCGATCCGCCGGCCCCGCAGAACGCGCCTTGTTGCGAGCGCGGCCGAGAAGTCCAGAAGGTCGCCAAAAGCCGGGGCGCGGATCACACCTGTCTGGCGGAACAGGTCGTCGTACATGCGGTCCGTGCCGGCCATCGCACCGGCGTGCGAGACGGCCACCTTAGCGCCCGCCTCTGAGCACCCGACCTTGAAGGCAACGGCGGGCTTGCCTGCCATCGCCACCCTGAGCGCAGCAGCCCGGAATTTCTCGGGACGCCGGATCGCTTCGATGTCTGCGCGATGACCCGCGTCACCGGATCGGCGAGTCAACGAGTTCAGCGAGACTGAGGCCGCGCCTCAACCAGCAGGAAGAAAGGCTCAGTTGCGGCTTCTGCACCATCACCCATGCGCGCGGTCGCGCTAGTGGCCTAGTCGCTCGGCAATTTCCGGACGGCCAAGGCTTCGCACGGCAGCGAGGTTTTCGAGCTGGGCAGCCCGGGGGCGAGCTTTGCCTTGCTCCCAGTGGTAGATCGTCTGACCCGAGACACCGACGAGCGTCCCGTAATCGGCGGCGGACAAGCCCAGTTTGGCGCGGTGCGCCGCTACACGCGACGCGCTGAAACGTCGACGTGGACCGCCTTCGTCGGACGGCGTCGCTTCGGCCGTCGACATCTTGCGCGAATCGAGCTTGGACAGTTGCCGCACTGCTTTTTGCAAAGCAGCGATTTCACGCCTAAGGGCCGCAATTGCGCTGCGGTGTTGAACGCTTTGCTTCTTCAACGTTTCGATCTCCACGCGCACCTCCTTGCGGGCTACGCGTGCGATCTCTTCCTTCAGGGCTGATGTGATATTTGGCATGGCCGCATTGTGCCTTCTGGGAGAGGTATATGGCGCCGATTGATGGCAGGGGGTCGGAGAACCTCTGAAAAATGATAGGTTTCTGGGCATCAATGCAGTACGACCAGTAGGTTGGGGGTGACGTACTCATGACAAACCGAGAGAGGCTACATTCGGCCATGGGTGGTCATTGGCCGAGGCTGTCCAAGGTGAGCATGCGGCTATGGATAGATGTGCTCGGCGCCGGCCTGTTCCCACCGCGCGAACATTGCTTCGCGATTCCTGCGGTGCTCCTCAGAGGTAACTGGGTCCTCGATGTATTGGCATTGGCTTAAGTCGAGCCCCTTGGCCCGGGCAACATCCGGCCCCCCGTGAACGATGTATCTTGGAATGACGAAACCGTTCACATCCACAGAGCCAGGCTTGGGCTTTCGTTTTTCAATTCTTGACCGGTTGACCATAGTGATTTCTTGAGCTTTGCCCGACGTTAGCGGAGCTGTTGTTATTACGGCGATTGTCGCAAAGTAGACCCTTGATAGGGCTCGTCAAACGTCGGGTTGGGGCGCAGTCCTGCCGGAATCGGCTCTGCGCGCATTGCCAGCCTCTCTAAGCCCAGAATTCGCTGACAATGGACCCGACGTCACTTTGGACTTCAACATGGTCATTATTGAAGGTCAATTGAGAGGCAGCTTTACCGGCTACAAGAACCGAGACACCGTTTTCGAGTTCTTTAGCGGAGCCCCAAAGAAGTGGATTCAGGCTGAGTACAAGTACCTGTATCACTACGCATACATGCCCCAAGCAAAGGTTGTTCAGGAGGGTGGTCGGTACATGCTTCACGTCGACGGTGTGTCAGAGTCGGTTGAGGTGCGACGGGCATGAGCACGGTCCACGACCGTGGCTCAATGGCTGGGGCGCACCGGCACGGAATGGCCCCGGCGCCGACCTGCACTAGCGAGTAGGCCCTACGACCAATGCCGGGGACTGCATCGGGCGCCGTACCATGCAACCGCTACGCCAGGGTGCGGCCACGACCAGACATTCACCTCGTCGGCCAAAATGAGCCTTGTCCAAATGAAGCGCCCGATTTCGCCTGGACGGATCGCGCTTGGCGTTAGCGTGGTCTTTGGCGTGGCGGGCGTGCTGATCACGTATGGCGTTGGCTGGCTTGGCTCGCGCTTAGAGGAGCAATGTCAGACCTATTGCGCGGCGCGAGCAAAGCAAGGTCAGATGGTGCCGGTGTATCCCAAGACTACGACAGGCTCCCGCGATGGGCCTACTGAATGTAGCTGCCGATAGCCGCCCACGGCCAAGACCGGTCAGTCACCACAATCAAGGCAAGTTGACTCTCGATGGAACGCTCAAAAATTGAATCTGCTTGGCCAAACGCGCTTCGTTGGTTCCTTTCTCTCGATCTGACTCACTTCACGCCGTGGCATTTCATTCAAGATGCGGATGAGATGGAATTCGCTGCCAACGCATTTCGCCGCGAAGACCTCCAACGTGGCGAAGTTTTTGTGTTCGCGCGACGTCAAGATCGCGAAGATTTTGCGGGATTGGAGCTTGAGAACGGGGCGCCTACCGACAAGGTTGTGTACTTTCACCCTGTATTTAGCAACGGCTCAACGGACTCCCCGAGAACCTGGAACATCGTTGTCGCGACGTATCCTGATGTGTTCGACTTTGTGGCCCAGTGCGTAGTCCCGGACATGAAGGAGTGGGCACTCGAAGAGGATGCAGGAGACTTGTAGTCGCGCAGGCCGGCTACAGTCGGCCACAACCAGACTTTCAAATGACCACTTCCAAGCGGATACGTTCAAAATCATGCACGTTGATGGTCACGGGCTGAGACGAACCCACTGCATGGTTTCCGGGCATGGGAGGCTACGTGGAAAGACTGTTCATGCGGTCACTACAGTTAAGCACTCCCATGTCCCGCGCAGAAGCGAAGAACGTGTCGAAGAAAATCGCCGACCGGGAAATCTTTGAGGTGTTTCTTGCTGATGACAGCCATGCGAGTGGGATGTGTCATTCCCTTGAGAGCATCGGTGGCCAAGTGTCGCTCCGCCGGGGCGCTGGATGATCAGCCCAACGTCTTTTGGGGGCCTCTTCGCGACGGCAGTGCGACCGGCCACAGTCGGCCAAATGCGATCCTTTGGGGGGAGTGCTGCCATGACCTCAAGAGCGGTCTTCGACAAGCAGGTGGTTGGCATCTCATTTGTGCTGCGCGATACGGAGCCAGCTCAGGCGAAACTGGATGTCACTCAGTACGGAAGAATCCTGGTGCAAATGCGCCTTTCACCAAATTTCGTTTCTCGCGGAACCATTCATGTCGGTCGACTACATCGCCAAGAGCGCTGGTAACCTGAACTAGGATGCCTCTACCACTGGTGACCTGCCCCCTCCCGGCCGTACCAGCGTAATGGCAGCGAAGTCCGTCAACTTGGAGAATGACGGACATGAGAAAGAGCAGATACACCGAGGAGCAGATCATCGGTTTCATCAAGCAGGCCGAGGCCGGCCTGCCGATCAAGGAGCTGTGCCGCAAGGGCGGCTTCAGCGACGCCACCTTCTACAAGTGGCGAGCCAAGTACGGTGGCATGGAGGTGCCCGATGCGAGGCGACTGCGTGAACTGGAGGCGGAGAACAACAAGCTCAAAAAGCTGTTGGCCGAAGCCCACCTGGACATCCACGCGCTGAACACCGCCTTCGGGGTAAAGCGTTAGCCCCACAGGCCAAGCGTGCCGCCATCGCCACCATGATCGAGCAATGCGATCTGAGCGAGCGACGGGCGTGCAGGCTTGTGGGGCTCTCACGCGACAGTTGGCGCAACCCACCTGAGATCGATGCCATGACCCAGGAGCTCAGCAGCAAGATCGTCGAGATCGCGCATGTGCGCCGGCGCTTCGGCTATCGGCGCATCCACGACATGCTGCGCCCGCATTTCCCCGGCGTGAACCACAAGAAGGTCTACCGGCTCTACAGCGCGGCCAACCTGGCCGTGCGCAAGCGCAAGAAGGCCAAGCGGCCCGTCAGCGAGCGCGTGCCGCTGCAACTGGCCAGGACGGTCAATGAGGTCTGGAGCATGGACTTCGTCAGCGACAGCCTGAGCACCGGGCGGCGCATCAAGTGCCTGACGGTGGCCGACGACTTCAGCCGCGAGTGCGTGAGCATCTCGGTGGACTGGGGCATCTCTGGGCAGTACGTGACGCGGCTGCTGGACCAGGCGGCGGTCTTCAGAGGCTATCCGCTGGCCGTGCGCACGGACAACGGCCCCGAGTTCACCAGTCGCGCCTTCATGGGTTGGGCCCAGACCCATGGCATCCGCCACATCCTTATCGAGCCCGGGCGACCCATGCAGAACGGCTACATCGAGAGCTTCAACGGCAAATTCAGGGACGAGTGCCTGAACGAGCAGTGGTTCGAGACGCTGGTGCAGGCCAGGTCGGCCATCACCGCCTGGCGGCAGGACTACAACGAGGTCAGGCCGCACAGCAGTTGCAATCGCATGCCGCCAGCCAAGTTCGCCGAGCTGCATCGCCAGCGCGCTGGCGATGCAGCTCGGCCCAGCTCAAACACCACCGAGATCAATTAATCTTGCAACCCCGGACTTCCTCGTTATGAATGGCATGGCAAGAGGGGGCAGGTCAGAGCTGCATCGCCAGCGCGCTGGCGATGCAGCTCGGCCCAGCTCAAACACCACCGAGATCAATTAATCTTGCAACCCCGGACTTCCTCGTTATGAATGGCATGGCAAGAGGGGGCAGGTCACGACAGCTACGAGTTCCCTTTGCCGACCGGCACTTCCTTCGGCCGGCTCGGTATCGTGGACGGAATGCACACGGCGGAGGAAATACTCGAGAACGATGCGAATAACGCGAGTTGGGATGACGTCGCGAAAATGCTCATCGTTGGCTGGGATTTGTCCGTAAGCGCACGGTGAACCCGCCTTGACGACGGCGTGGATCAGGAAACCGTGGTTGGCAACCAGCGATGCGGCAGCAGCTCTGCAATGTGGCTGGCCGGGTGTGTAGGCAGCCGCTCAAGGACATCCTTCAGGTATGCATGCGGCTCATGGCCGTTCAGACGCGCCGAGTGCACCAGGCTCATGACGGCCGCAGCGCGCCGGCCGGCGCGCAAGCTGCCGGCGAACAGCCAGTTCTGTCTTCCAAGCGCAATCGGCCGGATCTGGTTCTCCACTCGGTTGTTGTCGGCCGGCAGATTCGCATCGTCGATGTAGCGTGTGAGCGCCAGCCAGCGCTTCAGGCTGTAGTCGATGGCCTTGGCGGTCGCCGAGCCCTCGGGCACCTTCTGCCGCTGCGCGGTGAGCCATTGGTGCAGCGCATCGGCCACCTTCCGTGAATGTTCCTGGCGCACGCGCCGGCGGTCTTCTGGTCCCAGCTCGGCCACGACCCGTTCAACCTCGTAGAGCTCGCCGAAGAACTTCAAGGCCTGCTCGCCGATCGGGCTGCCGTGGTTGACCCACAGCTCATGGAACTTACGCCTGGCGTGCGCCAAGCAGCCGGCCTCGGTGACACCGAGCTCGAAGCAGGCCTTGTAGCCCGAGAAGTCATCGCACACCAGGGTGCCGCGCCAGCCGTTCTCGCCGCCAAGCCCAAGGAAGGCCCGGGCGTGCTGCCCGCCGCGGCTGTCGGCGAAGTCGAACACCACTGCGGGCAGTGCGTCGTAGGCCGTCGTGCAGTAGCTCCAGAGGTACGCCCGGTGCGTCTTGCCGTGGCCAGGCTTGAGCATGGCCACGGGGGTCTCGTCCGCATGGAGCACCTGACTGCGAAGCATCTCGCTCCTGAGCGCATCCACCAGCGGCTGCAGGTGAACGCCGCACTGGCCCACCCAAGCGGCCAGCGTCGAGCGAGGGATCGCGAGGCCCGCTCGGCCGAAGATGGCTTCCTGCCTGTACAGCGGCAGGTGATCAAGGTACTTCGCCACCAGCACCTGCGCGAGCAGCCCGGCTGTCGGGATGCCCTTGTCGATGATGTGGGGCACCACCGGCGCCTGGATCAGTGTCTCGCATCGGGCACACACCCATTTGCCGCGGACGTGGCGCTCCACCGTGAACACGCCGGGCTGGTAGTCGAGCTTCTCGGCGACGTCCTCACCGATGCGTTTGAGCACGCAGCCACACACGCAGGCTACGTTGCGAGGCTCGTGGTGGATCTCGCGACGCGGTAGATGTGAAGGAAGCACCTGGCGCTTGGGCTGCTGCTTGCCATGGGGTGCAGCCTTGGCCGGTGCGAGCTGCTCCAACTCCAGCTCCATCGCCGCAAGGTCCGCGTCGAGAGTGTCCTCCAGCAGACTCCTCTGCTCAGTGGAGAAGGATTCCGACTTCGAGGCGAACTTCAACCGCTTGAGCACGGCCATCTCGTGCGTGAGCTTGTCGATGGTGGCCTGCTTGAACGCGATCTCGCGGTCGCGCCGATCGATCTCCAGTTCACCGGCCTCCACTCGGCCCATGAGCGACTGCACCAGTTCACGCAGTTGCTGCGCGTCCAGGTGGTCGAGGTTGGTGGCCGTGTCGCTCACGGAAGGTGATGATGCCCCAGGACACCCGGGAGAGCATCAGCAACTTCGGCAATTGCGCTAGATCACGCGGATCACGCCGGCCTCGCCGACGCGCTGCCACGGCAGGCCCAGCACCAGGGCGTCGAACTGGGAACGACTCAGGCTGAGCGTGGGAGCGGCGTCATGAGGCCAGAGGAACTTGCCCTGATGCAGCCGTCTGGCTGCCAGCCAGATCCCGATGCCGTCGTGCACCAGCACCTTCATCCGGTTGGCGCGGCGGTTGGCGAACAGATAGGCGTGGTGCGGTCTGGCGGCGCCGAAGACGTGCACGACCCGCGCCAGCGCAGCTTCGGTGCCCGATCGCATGTCCAGCGGCTCGACGGCCAACCAGACGGCCTCGACCTTGATCACCGCAGCAGATCTCGCAGCCAGCCACCGCACTCGCTGGCCAGCGCGGCTGGCCAGGTCACCACGACGTGCACTGCGCCGCGGCGCACCTCCATGCGGATGTCTCCGGCAGGCGCAGGCGCCTCAGCCGGCGCGGGCAACTGCACAGGCACGAATCCGCTGACTGACGGGCTTGGGGTGGCACCAGGCAATGCCTTCGGTACATCAATTGGCTCGGGCCTACGCGGCTGAATCTCCGCGTCACGCACCCAGCGACGCAACAGGTTCGCATTGATACCGAGAGACATCGCCATCGCCGCCATCGACATACCGGGTTGCGCAGCCAACGCAACGGCGTTGGCCTTGAACTCGTCGCTGTGCAGGCGGCGGCGCCGCCGATCGCCTGTGTGTTGAGGAGAGATAGTGTTCACGTGTCCACCCAGTCTTAGTGGACACGAGCATCCTTTGCTCCTAACGCCGATTCAAGATGGGTTCACGGGACGCTTACATTTGTCCGGCGGATTCGTGTATCTCTCGCTTGCTCAGGAGCGGCCCGGCATCTTCTACCGGTGTCCCCACGTGTCGTCCGAGTACGTGTGCGTCGCCAGCACGTTCACGTCGTTTTTAGCAATGCTGCGGGAGCGGCCTGACTAGGCGGTTAGCGGCTTAGTAGCTACGTTTGAACAGGCGGGGTTATGTCTGCCTTGGAGCGTCGCGACCGTCTGCTTCGGGCGGCGGATTCAACCGGTCGATGCAACGGTCTGGCTGAACATCTCAGCCGGCGTGTGGAAGCCAAGGGTCTTTCTCGGCCTCTCGTTCAATTGTCTCGCCAACGCGTTGAGCTTGGCTTGTGAGTAGGTCGAGATGTCGATGCCCTTTGGCAGGTACTGCCTGAGCAAGCCGTTCGTGTTCTCGTTGCTGCCGCGTTGCCATGGGCTTCGTGGATCACAGAAGTAGACCTGAATGTCGGTGGCGAGCGTGAAGCGCTTGTGGCCAGCCATCTCTTTTCCTCTATCCCACGTCAGCGATTTGTAGAGCTCTTGAGGGAGTTTTCGAGCATTCTTGATCAGGGCGTTGACGACCGTTTCGGTGTCCTTGCCGTCTACCTTCACGAGCATGACGTACCGCATCTGCCGCTCAACCAGGGTGGCGATCTGGCTGTTGCTGCTACCGAAGACCAGATCTCCCTCCCAGTGACCTGGCACTGCGCGATTCTCTACCGATGCGGGCCGCTCGCTAATCGAGACGGCGCCAACGATCTGCCCATGGATATCCGTCTTCTGCGTGTGATGCCGGGATCGACGCATGCCGCGTGTCCGTCGTAGATGCTGCAGTAGTTCCTTCTTCAAGGCGCCACGCGCTTGAATGAAGAGGCTGCGGTAGATGGTCTCGTGTGACACGTGGTGGCTCTGGTCGCACGGATAAGTATGCTTGAGCCATCCGGCGATCTGTTCGGGTGACCACAGGGCGCGAAGCTTGTTTGTCACGACACGCGCCAACGCTTTGTTCTCGACCAGCTTGCATTGCTTGGGACGCAACGCACGGACCCAGGCGGCGCCGTCTGCTTCAGCGGCCCGGTAGTCCGAGCGCCCACCATTGCGCTTGATCTCCCGGCAGATTGTTGAAGGCGCGCGCCCCAGCAGAGCAACAATTGAACGGATCGAGAAGCCGGCCATCACAGCGCGCGAGATCTCTTCCTGCTCGGCCAGCGTCAGCACCGTGGCGCAGCGGCTACGTGCCGGGGGCCGAAAGCCGCCAGTTCGGGACAGAATTCCCTGCACTGAAGTGTGAGATCGATTGAACAACTGGGCAATCTGATGGAGCGTCCAGCCTTGCTTCCATCGCTCCCACATCAATGCCTTCTGGGCATCCGTGTAGTAAGTTCGCGTCCGGTACTTCATCTGCAACACTCCTTCTGCTCACGCAGTTTTTAGTGTGTTGCATCGACCGGTTGAATCCGCCGCCCATTTGAGTCGTTCGCCAACGATGGTAAGAAGACGTTCTGAGACATTCGCTCGACAGCCTGCACGTCAAGGACAACCGAGCCTACTTGCAGAGCTTCGCGCCAGCACCGATGGCATCGAAGCCATCGGGCCACTTCGTATTTGCCAAGAAGCAGGTGTCCCGAACAATGACACCCTCAAGGTTTGCCTGACTCATATCGGCGCGGTCAAGACGGGCACCGCTGAGATCAGCTCCGGCAAGGGAGGCGCCCTTGAAGTCGACGCCGATCACCAGAGCATTCTTCAGGATTGCTCCATCGAATCGGGTGCCACCGTAAGTGCCACCCTGGATGTCGGCGTTCGTAAGGTTTGCACCTCGAAGATCGCTTCCGTCGAGGTTGGTCCTCCAGAAGCCAAATCCAGATAAATCCCGCTTTGCGAGCTGCGAGCCCTTCGCGTCCACGCTTTGCAGCCTCGGCCCACGCTGGCGCTCATAGCCCGCCGGCAAAGCCGTCACGGGCGGCTCACCGTCGCAATCGTGCCACAGCGGCAGCAAGGGGAGTGTCTCGACCTTGAGGTGTGATGGAAACTTCGTGCGGCAATCGATCATGATCGCGCTCCACTTGACGTTCGTCAGATCCGCCGTCGAGAGGTCCACTCCCCGCCAGTCTCCGATTTCAGACATTGGATAGAAGCCTACTTGAGCGCTCCTGAGCGATACCCGCCGCAGCGCCGCGCCGTTCAGCTTCGCGCTGCGTAGGTCGACTCCAGACAGGTCTTCGCCGTGGAAATTCACTTCTGTGAGGTCGGAAAGAAGCATCGACGCTCCCTTGAAGTTGGCCCCTCGAATTGCAGCACCCCTCATGGATGTGCTCTCAAGCTTGGCGCCCTCGAAGTCGGCCTTGACGAGCACGGCGTCCTCGAAACTCACGTGAAAGAGGTTTGCTTTCCTGAAGCTCGCCAATTGTGCTGTCGCACCTCTGAAAGTAGATTTGTAGGAGCCTTTCAAGCCGTCGAACTTTGCGCGCTCCAATTTGGCGTCGTTGAAGTTGACGGTGTGAAAATTGGCATCGCTGAAATCGGCGCCGCGCAAATCGGCGCCGGTGAAGTCGACGCTGTTGAGTTTGGCCCCCTTGAAGGACGCGCCTCGCAAATCCAACCCGGCAAAGGAGTAGCGCTTTGCGTAGCCGCTATCAAAACCCGTGAAGTCCCTATCCTTCGAGCCCAGTTGCTGCGGCTTGCCCATCTTGACCAGAGTCAGCGTGCGACCACGCTGCGCCTGCGCATCGCCCGGCTTGAGCGAGAGTGCGAGATCGAAGTCAGCCAGCGCCCCCTCGAACTGCTCATTCTGGTAGCGCGCATTGGCCCGGCCCACGATCGCCGACACGTCGCGAGGGACGATTGCCATGAGTTTGCCGAAGGCCTCATCGGCATCCGCGAAGTCCCTATACCGAACGAATAGCTGCGCCCTCTCTGCCAGTGCCTCGCGATCGACGGGATTCTTGAGAAGTCGCTGATCCAGACCATCCAGTCTCGCGCGATATGCCGTCAGCGCGTCCGTATAGCGCGTGTCGCCCTGCCTCGTGTAAGAGGCGAATGGGATCATCATGCACATGCTGGTGCTATAGACACCGGACACCGAACTGCTCGCAAAGACGGTGACCTCTTGGCCCACCTTGAAGCTCCAGCCACAGTTGGCGCCGTCGCTCTCAACGTATGAGACGTCAACCTCGTCAGGCGCAGAGCCCTTCCAAAGCTTTTCGATGTGGAATCTCGCTTGCATGCTGGACTGAGGACCACGGATGGATACCCCGGCGGCACCCGCCGGGAGCGCTCGTTGAGCCGCATCGCCAGCGTCCACGCTGAGGACCCTGCCCTTGAACACAAGCCTCGCGGAAGAAAGGTACTCGTCCGGGTCTGGATGCCAGCAGCTACAAGCGAGCACCTGAAGAGGCAGAAGCGCCAGCATTGCGAGCAGCGCAACGTAAATGGCTCGGAGGTTTCGCATGTGATGGACGCTAACGTCGCCAGAATGGTCGTGGCCGCATTGTTGCCGCCCGGCCCGCGGTGTGCACACGCTCCGTAAAGCCCGGAGTTGCCGGTTCTTGAACCGCTGACATTAGCGTTGCCGCCATAGCGGTCATCCGGTCAATAGCGTGCGAATGACTTCAACTGGCCGACTGTAGCCGATGGCCCCTGCCTTCGCGAAAGGGCCATACCTGTCGCTGAGTTCCCTTTCATGCAGCTACTCAAAACAAGGAACCTCTCCCGATTTCACTCTGCATCGAGGGCAAATCCTGTTAGGACTCTCTGTGCCAATGAACATAAAGGATGCTCGCCGCGGAAGTTATGAGAAGCACATGTCCTGTGCACGAATCGCAAGCATTCTCGACGGAGAAGCATGCATCAATTTGCTCCGGAAAAGTGACTGCATTCAGGCGTCCCACGCGCTTCAAGTCTTTTCGGATGACGTTGAGAATTTCGGGCCATCGGGACGGATCGGTAGGCTCAATCCTTCCCTGCAATGGCTCAATGAAAGTATCGTCCCGAATACAGGACTCCCAATAGTGGTTGGCTTCACTCTCGGATGAAAACTTTTCGTGCCCGACGCGCACAAAGCCGATGGGGACGAAAGTGGAAGACGTGTCTACTAAAGTCACTTCCACCGAGTGCGTTCTATCGGATGGAGGAGGCTCAGATGCACGCAGAAGAGCTTGATAGACGCGGCTGATATCACTCATGAGCTAGACGGGAAGAGGGGCGTTCATGGCCAACGACTGCACTTGGCCGAATCGTGCCGGCAAAAAATGAATGGTTGTTGGCCCCTGATGGCTCAATTGATCTGAGTCACATAGCCTGAGGTCCAGTTGTCCTTATCAAGGCGGTACTCGCTGATGTGGAAACCTTGGTCTGTGCCTACGCCGGCATAGGATGGATCGACGACGTTGGGATGATCTCGGAATCCGGGGGCACTCGCCATCCGCTTAACGGCCGCATGTGCGCTTTGGAGCGACCTATAGACTCCGATCAGTTTTACGTCCTCCTCTTCCTGCGGCATAAGCAGGTGGACGTGCTGAACGATAAAGACGGTATTCATTGGACTCAGGGTGTGTATGTCTGACTCTGGCCGACATTGGCCGGTCGCCTGGCAGTCTCGATGCAAGCATCTCAGATGTTGGCTTCAGCGGTAAACGTAGTAGCTCGGAATCATTCAGGTGTCCTGCTCTTCAAATGATCCACGTTCCATAGGTGGATCAATTTTCCGTTGGTCGCATAAGAAGATGAATGGCACTGAGCCGAGCCGCTCCCTGCTCTTGAGTTTGAGCCAGGAGCCTATCACCGCCTATCGCTCGTTCGAAAGAGTGATGATGGTTCGACAAGACATTCCTGCGTTTCACAGCCGCTGCCTATACTGCTCGCAGGAGGGGACATGCTGTCATTCATTCGCGGCCTTTTCGACCGCAAACCTGGCAACGAACAGGTCGCCAAGCTGCTCCTGCAGGAGCTCCAGAAACTGCTTCCTGGCGAGCAGCTCGTCCTCGATCTCGATAAGTTCCTGATTCGCCGTGCTGATGGCGGCGTGATCTATCTGAACAACCTCTACACCGACTGTTGCCAGGCATTGCCTGCGAAGCGAAAAGAGGAGATCACGCGTTTCGCCCTCGCGGTCGCAAGTACCGGCGGGGATAAACCCGCAACCGTTGACGAGATCCAGCCGCGGTTGCTGCCGATCCTGCGCCGCCTCGGAGGCGTCGACCTGGCGCGAATTGAGCGCGGTGATCTCTCGAAAAAGCTCGAAGACACCATGGTGTGGACTCCTTTCTCTCCTACCCTGGGTGCGGCCGTCGCCATCGACAGCGACCATGCCATCGCGCAGGTGGCCCCCGGTGATCTGGAGCGCTGGGGTATTGGCTTCGAGCAGGCTTTTGAGATCGCGACGGACAACTTGCGTCACAAGGCGGCACCGACCTTCTTTGAGTTCAGCCCCGGACTCTACGTCTCCAACTACCGAGATTTCTACGATGCCAGCCGCATCTTCCTGCCCGAACTCGCCTGGCAATTGCCATTGAGTGGCGATCCAGTCGCCATGGTTCCCAATCGCACCTCGCTGTTGGTTTGCGGCGCTAGCGATGTTGCCGCGCTTGAGCAGATGATCACCACGGCGCGCCGGGTGCTGCGCGAGCAGTCGCGCCCGCTCAGCGCCGACATGTTCAGGCTGCACGACAAGGCGTGGGCGCTGTGGACGCCGCCTGGGCAGGCCGGGGCGCTGCTGGCGACATTGCAGCGCGAAGAGAAGGCGGTCGATTACAACGACCAGCAGGAGGCCTTGATCAAGGCCCATGAGCAGGCGGGCATCGACGTCTTCGTCGCCAAGCACAACCTGCTCCAGCGAGGCTTCGACGGCTCGCTGGTCAGCTTCGCCGTGCTGCCCAAGGGCCTGGACACCTGGCTGCCGGAGGCCGACCTCGTGTTTCTGCTCGAAGCCGAGGGCGCGACACCAATCATTGTCCGATGGGCTGACCTCATGCAGCATGCGGGCCATCTGCTCGAACGGCTGCCGCTGATCGTACCTCGATGGAAAGTCCTGGGCTACCCAGAGGGCGCCTGCCTGCAACAACTGCGCGATCTGGCTACGACTGTGGAGACCGTTCAACTCCAATGATCACCATGATTGCCGCGCAGCCACCAGCGCCTTGGGTGCGATCACCGATGTCCTCTCTTGGTGAGTGACCTGTTCATCGATATCGTGCTGGCTTGGTGAACAATATTCTTCCGAATCCCAGAGAACACCGATACCCCATGAGAACCGTTACCGGAGATCTGCTGCAGCTTGCCCTGAATGGGGAATTCGACGTCATCATTCACGGGTGCAATTGCCAATGCCAGATGGGCAAGGGCATTGCCCTTTCGATCAAGCAACAGTTCCCGGAGGCCTACGCGGCGGATTGCCTGACCGTGAAAGGTGACGAGAAGAAGCTCGGAACGTTTTCCGAAGCGGAGATCATCCGTGGACCGAGGTCTTTCCACGTCGTCAATGCATACACCCAGTTCCACTGGCGGGGAGCCGGCATCAAAGCTGACTACGACGCGATCCGCAAGGTCATGCGTGCGGTGAAGTCCCGTTTTTCTGGGAAGCGGATCGGCTACCCGAAGATCGGAGCTGGCCTGGCCGGCGGTGACTGGGAGATCATTCACCCCATCCTCGATGAGGAACTGGCTGGTGAGGACCACACATACGTCGAGTTCAGCGCGTAAATCCCCGAACACTCGCGGTTGAGTCGGAACCACCTCCCCAAAGCGATGGCCAGAAAATGCGGAAAAGCAGCTCTATGCAGCGAGGCGCTCCGGAATCTCACGCGCACCAAGACCTCGCACCGCTGCAAGGCTTTCGAGTTGCGCCGATCGCGGGCGAGCCTTGCCTTGTTCTTCCCAGTGGTAGATCGTCTGCCCGGAGACACCCAGCAGCTGTCCATAGCTTGCTGCGGACAGGCCGAGCTTCGAGCGGTGCGCCATAAGGCTCCAGCGGCACAAGTCACCGTACAGCAGCGCTCCGAACATCCTTCAGCAATTTGTCCATGAGCAAGACGATCGGGATATGAGGTTCGCTCTGGCACGTCTTGTCCAGCCAAGCTGAAATCCCGGCCACCGATGGCAACGCTGTCGCCTTCTTCAGGTCAATGAACATGCTTTCCATGTTCGCACCTGACAGGTAGCCTTGTACCCAGCTGGTGATCAGGTATTGATCGGCCTTGTGCGCATGGCCTTGCGGCGCGACTCTCGCGGCGATCCACGATTCGCAGCTATCGTCATACGTCCCGACGCCCACCACGACCTCGTCTCCAGGATTGATCGCGTTCGCCGCCGTCGAGGTCGCGAAGGCGGCTGCGGCGAAGATGGCTGCGGCAAATTGATGTTTGATGCTCATGAGCGGATTCTCTGTCAAGGATTGCTGCCAGAGTCGATCGAGAGACGGTCGTCACTGCTGTCGAAAACGGCGCACCGAACACGGCACAATCACTCGCATGACCATGAAGGAGATGTTGTCCGACGAGGAACTGGAGGCTCAGGCGAATCAATGGCGCAGGAGAGCGCTGCAAGGTGAGCTCCACGCGCGCGGTATCGCGCACGAGCTGGAAAGGGAGATGCGCCGGCGCTACGGTGGCCCCAGCACGAACTACGACATCCTGGACCTGCGCCCGCTCGATCTGCGTGCGGCAACGCAGCGCCGGTGGTGGCGGTTCTGGCGAGGCTCGCAATCGTGAGGCGGGTCTTGCTTCGGCCCTTTCTCGGATCGGCGCTTCTTGGCTCTGTGCTCGCAACCACACCAGTTCTTGCTGCTTCGCGGGACCTACCGCAGGCCATCGCGCCGGACAAGAGCGCGACCCTGACGGTAGCGGACTTCCTGCGCAGCATGGAGGTGCTGAGCAGGATCGGGCCCGTGCGTGCGGAGCAAGACCCGGACTATGTCTCGGCCCTTCACGGCTTGACCCGTATCGGTGAGTCCTATCGGGTGGACTACGAGAGCGCCAAGAATGCGGGCAAGACGCTCGACAGCTGCCCGGTCGGTGGCGTGAAGATGACCACCGATACGCTGATTCCCTTTCTGCTGCGCCTGCCGCCCGAGCAGCGCTCGATGTCGATGGACAAGGCATTTCGTCTGCACATGCGCCAACGCTATCCATGCCCCGTCAAGGGTGAAATTCCGTAGGGCCGCCCAAATGCCACGGGTGGCTACAGACATCGAAGAACCGCTCCGTCAGTTCGAAGAAGCCCGATCTATCGCAATGAGGGGGCGCGGCGCCAAGCGGCGGACGTGAGAGAAGAAGGGATTTGGAGTCGTCGTAACGTCCAGCATCTGGCTCATCGCCGGAGCCCTGCATCTCAACGAAGGACCACTGAAGTCATGATTTCATTGAATGCTTCCCCGCTTCGCTCTGACCTTCTGCGCCAGGCTCGCGACACGGTGACTGTGACGGCATTCTGTTGCCTGATCGCGACGGCTCTCGCGCTCAGTGGTCGAGGTGCATGGACGGCGCAACTCGTCTATTCGCTGGCGATCGGGTGGACGAGCTTTGCGTTTATCAGTGGTGTCTGGTCGCTGCTTGCACGACGCGACAGCAAGTTCTGGACGCACCGTTGGCGAATCTGTGCGCTGGTGCTTGTAGGCAGCGGTGTGGGCTTTGTCGTCGGATATGCAATCGGCGATGTGTACCTTGGCGAGAAATCCATCTGGAACCTGTGGTCATCGTCCCCAATACGGTTCACTTCGCTGATCTGCGTCTCGCTCATCGCGACAGTGGCCATCTCGTACTTCTTTTTCAGTCGCGGCAATGCAGAGGCACTCGACCAGCGGATCGCCGTCATTGAACAGGCCAGTGCCGAGAAGACGCGCTTCCTTGCCACCGCCAGCCACGACCTGCGCCAGCCGATGCATGCCATCGCTCTGTTCAGTGCTGCGATGGAACGCACCCTTCGCGATCACCCGGAAGGCCGCAACGCCGAGCGGTTGATGCGCGCAGTCGACGCTTTGGGTGCCTCGCTCGACGCCATGCTCGATGTATCACGCCTGGATGCCGGCGCGGTCAGTGCATCGCCGCACGCCGTGCAACTTGACACCCTGCTGCTTTCTCTCAACCAGGTATTCCTGCCCCAGGCGGAGCAAAAGTCCCTGCAGCTGCGCGTGCGCGCCAGCAGCCTGTGGGTACACAGCGACCCCAGTCTGCTGTACCGAATGCTATCGAACTTGCTGGACAACGCGCTGAAGTACACCAGACAAGGCGGCGTCACGATCATCGCGCGCCCACGTGGTGAGCAGGTCTGGCTGGAGGTGCGCGACACGGGCATCGGCATTGCGTCCCAGCAGTTCCAACACATCTTCGAGGAGTTCTATCAGATCGACAATCCGGGGCGCGACCGTGCGCGCGGGCTGGGCATCGGACTTTCGATCGTGCAGCGGTTGGCGAGGCTGCTAGGACACACAGTGCACGTGCATTCACGTCTAGGACGCGGTACTTTTTTTCGATTGGTACTGCAACGAGCGGAGCCCGCGGGGGCTAGCGAGCCGCCGAAGCTGGAAACGCCACCGGAATTGCGTTCGGCGCCAGTACTGCACGGTGGGGTGCTGCTGGTTGATGACGAAGCCGAAGTACGCAACGGTGTAGTGCAACTGCTCGGTGCGCACGGCATCGTGGTGGAAGCGGTGGCCAGCGAGGCCGAGGCTCGCGCTGCGCTCGTACGGCGCCGGGCACGGGATCCTGTCGTCCTGCTCATGTGTGACTATCGACTGGCTGGAGAAGATGGCCTGGATGTAGGACAACGGCTGCGCGAACGTTTTGCGCCCGCGGCTCAATTGCTGATCGTTACAGGCGAAACCTCTCCTGAGCGCCTGCAACGTGTGCGCGCCTCAGGCGTGCCTGTGCTGTTCAAGCCCGTGCGTGCGCAGACGCTGCTGCACACCCTGGCCGAACTCTCGCCGGCCACCGATGCCTGAGGTCGAGGTATGGGCCTGATGCACAAGAGTGCGAGCGCTTGCCGCAGCGGGCATACGGTGATCATCAAGGCCATGTGATCTCGACGCGTTCGTCGAGGCAGTTTTGTCACCTGATACCGCTGTTGCTCAAGGCCGTCTCGAACCCGAAAAAGCGACAGCGGCCGGCATCGAGGCGATTCCCCCAAGCATTCTTCTCCCTGGCCTCTACCACCGCCGAACCGCTGTCGGAATGCAGTGTGCTCGATGTGATCGAAGCCCAGGTGAAGTCTGTGCGGGAGTCGCGCGAAGCGATACCCACCGTCCCGCGGAATGCGACCTCCAAGTCCTGGCCGGGACTCTCGCGCCATCAAAGTAATCCTTTCGATGAGCAATCACAGAAACCAGAAAAGGCCATTGGATTGCTTCTTCGAACATGTCGTTACGCTCATTCCGAGCATTGCTTTTAATGCAATGCATCCGAGGCAAAAGAACGAACGAGGGTCACACATGCATTCCGACGCAACCACCGGGCATGGCTGCTCCAGCTATCGCCTGATGAAGCGACTCGCCCTGCAGGGCGCCATGGCACTCACGCTGCTGGGCATCTCTGCCGGCGTCCAAGCCGCCTGCTCGCTGAACTTCACATCGCCGAGCAAGGGTGCGAAGGTCACCTCACCCAACATCACGGTGTACGGCACCGGCGGCGGCGATGCCAACACCGGTGACGCCGGCACGGTGACCGCCACCCTCAACGGATCGCCGTTCTTCAACTACTCGGGCTCGTTCACCGCGGTCGTCTCGTTCCTCGAGGGACGCGGTGTTCCCGTCACGCTGCGCCCGGGTCCGAACTACCTGGCCGTCTCGGGCAGTGTCGGCGGATGCAGTGCGTCGGACTACATGACGGTGTACTACGACACCTCCGACGTCATCCCCCGCAAGAACAAGGGCGATGGCACCGAGCGCAACGGTCCGCAGTCATGCACCGGCAACCCCATCAACTTCGCGATGGGCAACAAGGTGCAGGAAGAAGAGGACTACCGCAGCGCCTCTGCGCACTATCCGCTGAAGTTCTCGCGCATCTTCAACAGCGCCGACGGCTACTGGCGCTATTCCTACGCCATGCGCCTGAGGATCAGCACCGCCGAGGTGGTGCTGCTGCATGCCAATGGCCGTGAGTCTCCGTTTGCGCGCAGCGGCTCCACCATCACGGCCGATGCGGACGAACTCGGCGCGCTCACTCAGACCAGTACGGGCTGGCTCTATGTCGATGCGGACAACACCCGCTACGAGTTCAACACGACCGGACGCCTGACCAAACAGACACACCCTGACGGGTGGTATCACAGCCTGTCCTACGGCACCAACGGTGCCGTGACCGTGACCGACGGCTTCGGCAACAGCATCGGCTACACGGAAGATGCGCACTTCCAGCCGCGCACGCTGACCACGCCCAACTTCAGCGTTGCCTACAACTACGACACCGCCAACCGGCTCACCTCGGTCACGAAGACCGCTGGCTCGGCCGTGACGAGCCGCACCTACCACTACGAGAACACGTCCAACCCGCGTTTCCTCACGGGCGTGACCGACGAGCTGGGTGTGCGCTTCGCCACCTACGCCTACGACTCGCTCGGCCGCGCGACGAGCACCACGCATGCTGGCAACGCTGGACTCACGCAGGTGGCCTACAACACCAACGGCACAACGACTGTGACCGATTCGGTGGGACGCGCCACGACCTACCACTACACCGTCGTCAACGGCGTCAAGCGAATCTCGCAGATCCAGGGCGAGCCGGCACCCGGCTGCCCGGCCAGCAACTCCTCGTTCACCTACGACACCCGGGGCCTGTTGGCGAGCCAGACCAACGCGACCGGCAGCGTCACCAGCTTCACATACAACACCCGCGGCCTGGAAGCCTCGCGCACGGAAGCGCTCGGCGCGCCCGAGCAGAGGACCGTCGCCACAACCTGGGACACGGCACTGCCCGTGCCCACGCTGGTCAGCCAGACGGGCAGGGACACCGCGTACACCTACAACACGAGCGGGCGACTGCTCACCAAGACGATCACCGACACCGGTGGCACGGCGGGCGCCGCGCGCACGAGTCAACAGACCTACAACACTGAAGGCCTGCTGCACACGTACACGGAGCCCAACGGCGCCGTCACCACCTATGCGTACGACACCCGCGGCAACGTGCTGAGCACCATCAATGCGCTCGGCCATGTCACGGCCTACACCTACGACACCGCCAACCGTCTCACGAGCCAGACCGATCCGAACGGACTGGTCACGACTTTCACGTGGGATGCATTCGACCGGATGCTGTCGCGCACCGTGGGCAGCAGCCCTGGCCAAACCACCACGCTGACCTACCACCCCACCGGCACGGTTGCCACAGTGTCGCTGCCCAGCGGGCTGGTCACCAGCTACACCTACGACGCTGCCCAGCGCTTGACAGGCTGGAGCAACAACCGTGGCGAGAGCGGCACCTACACGCTCGACGCCGCGGGCAACCGGCTGACGGAGCAGACGCTCAACACCTCCGGCTCGGTCGCATGGATTGCGGCGCGCACCATCAACAAGCTCAACCGCGTCGCCACCGAAACTCAAGGGGCCAACCAGAACCAAAGCTTCGGCTACGACGCCAGCGGTGACCGCATCACCCAGACGAACGGGTTGAACCAGACCACGAGTTGGACGCTGGATGCGCTGGCGCGCGTCAAGACCGTCACCGATGCAGCCAATGCCAGTGCCGGCCTGGGCTACAACGCCCTGGACGCCATCACGCAGGCCAGCGATTTCAACGCAATCGCCACCAGCTACAGCCGCGACGCCCTGGGCAATGCCACCTCGGAGACCAGCGCCGACAGCGGCCCCCGCAGCGGCCAATTCGATGCGCTGGGCCTGCCCAGCCAGGTTACCGACGCGCTCGGCCAGGCCACCAGCATCACCCGCGATGCACTGGGGCGCCCGACCGGCCTTGTCTTCGCCGACGGGAAGACCACGACCCTGCGCTATGACCTGAGCGCCAACAGCAAGGGCTACCTGAGTGAGATCGTCGACCGCGCCGGCATCACCGAGTACACCCGCGACGACCAGGGCCGCGTCACCCTCAAGAAGCAGACCCTGGTCAACGGGAGCGTCCAGCAGGTCAGCTATGCCTACAACCCCAATGGCACCCTGGCGAGCATCGGCTACCCCAACGGCGGTACGTTGAGCCACACTTACGACACCACAGGCCGCCTCACGGGCCTGACCTGGAACGGCACCCCGCTGGTCTCCGGCATCACATGGAACGCGCTGGGCCAGCCCACCGGGTGGAACTGGGCGTTCACCAGCACCAGCCCGGCGCTTGCGGCCAGCCGCAGCTACGACAGCGCGGCGCGCCTGACCCAGACCGAGTTCAGCAGCTACGTCTACGACGCCGCCGGGCGCATCGGCAGCCTCACCCAGAACCTGTGGGGACCCGCCGACAGCAATCCCGGCAACAGCACCATCGTCGCGGCCGACACGACCTGGAGCGTGGGCTACAGCACTACGGGCCGCATCGTCAGCTTCGCCGCAGCGGCGGGTGCCAGCGACAGCGCGAGCTTCAGTTACGACGCCAACGGCAACCGCACGGCCAGCACGCGCGTCCTGGCGGGCCAGACCACCAGCCGCGGCTACACCCTGCAGGCTGGCTCGAACCGCCTGGCCGGCTTCAGCCAGATCATCAACGGTGCGAGCAGCACGAGCGTCGCCTATGGCTACAACGCCAATGGCGACCTGACGAGCGATGGTCTCAGGAGCTACGGCTACGACGCGGAAGGCCGGCTGGCCACCGCCACCACAGGTGCGACGGATGTCAGTCCGACGACGCGCTACGCGCACAATGCACTTGGCCAGCGCGTGTTCAAGACCGAGCCGCTGTATCCGCCGACCCAGGGCGACGAAACCGATCCGGGTTTCTGGAACAGCCTCGTGGCGTTCTTCACCAAGCTGTGGAGCCCGGCCACGACGCCAGCCGAACAGCTTGGCCACGCCTACCTCTACGACGAGCAGGGTAGCCTGATCGCCGAACTCGGCAGCGGCGGCACGCACAGCACCGGTGAGACGCGCTACATCTATCTACCGACGGTCAACGGACCGATGCCGGTCGTGGCGGTGATCAACGGCGCCACATATGCGGTGCACAGCGATCACCTGAACACGCCCAGAAGGCTCAGCAACGCTGATGGTCAGGCGGTCTGGCAATGGAGCTACAGCGCGTTCGGCGAAGACAAGCCGACGCTGGCGAAGAACCGATTCGCCAATCTCGAAGTGACACCGAATCCGGGCACGACCGGCATCTCGGAGGTGAAGTTCAACCTCCGGTATCCGGGGCAGTACGCGGACGAGGAGTCGGGGCTGTTCTACAACTACTTCCGCAGCTATGACGCGAGGACGGGGCGCTACAGCCAGCCCGATCCGATCGGGCTGGATGGCGGGTGGAACCGGTTCGGGTATGTGGATGCCAATCCGCTGAGCTTCAGCGATCCGCTCGGGCTTTGGGAGGTGTCCATCGAGTTCTATCGCGGCCTCGGCGGCGGCATTTCATTTGGTCGAGATCCCAATACAGGCCAAGGCTTTCTGAGCTGCAAATGGGGCGTTGGCTTGGGCGGCGGTGTTGCGTACGATCCGCTCGCCGGACGCCCGGGCGGTACAAAGGCCGCTCCTGGGCCAGGCGGTGCGACGCTTGGGATATCGGCCACAGCGGGTGGCACCTTGGGCATCGCAGGGGCAGGCATCAGCGGACAGGCCGACGGCAGCCGTGGGTATGATTTTGGTAGAGGGTCACAGTACAACGATCCAAGCTTGAAGGGCAACATTGGCTATGAGCCAGGTGGACGCACAGGAGCGTCGGTCGGGGGCTCCATCGGTATTCAAGGCTCCATCTATCAATCGAGTGGACGCAAATGAAGGGACGACTGAAATGGCCAATGCTCGCCGTGGTGCTGCTGGGCGTTGGAGGCTTTGCGTTTGCTTGGCATGCGGCGGCAACCTCGCGTGAGGCAGAGCTGGCGCGTGCGTACCTGATGGCCGCCCCAGCCATGCAGACCAAGTACAAGTCGATCAATGAAGCGATGCTTACCGGTTTTCGAATGACGGGCGCAAAGTCGTATTTCACCTACTGGGCCAACACTGGTGATGGACGCAAATTCATCAAGGTGGTTGTTGACACGGATGTGGAGCCGTGGACCGTATCGGAACTCCGGTAGAGACGCCTCTGCCTGAAAGCTATCCGACGTGTCGACTCGTGCATGCGAATCGGGCAGAAAAACTGATCGCCGCCCGCAAGGCGTACAAGGACGTCTGCTCTATCTGGCTTTCGATCTGTATCAAGTGCTCGCAGACAACGGCCACGTCGAAAGTCAGGTGTTCGTCGCCTGGATGCTGTCACAGGGGGTTGGCTGCGAAAAGGACGAAAGCCGTGCCGTGGCCTACTATGAGCGTGCTGCTGCCCACGGGCATCCACTGGGCTGCTTCTATTTCGGCCGCTGGTTGACGAGCGCCGACGAACATGAGAGGGCGTACCGCTTCTATGCGTTGGGCGCAGAACAAGAGCATCTTCCCTCGATGTTCCGGGTCGGCCATTCGCTGGCACATGGAAAGGGTGTCTCGCTTGATCTCACGCGCTCCTACGAGATGCTGAAAGATGCGGCGCTGCATGGGCACGCCTTTGCGCTGCGTGAGTTGGGTCTTCAGGACCTGCGGGGCAAACGCGGAGTCGCATGGCTGCCGATCGGCGTCTTGGAAGTTCTGGCCGCGGTCTGCTGGGGCTTCATGGTCTCGATGGTCAACGACGATTCAGACTTGTTGATCTCCTAGAAGCCGTGGAAGAACGTGGAAACATGACGGGACGGTCAGTGCTTCCAGTGCGCTGGGCAAGCTTTGCCTGTGCATCCCTTCTCACATGGATTGCCTACACGACTCTTTGGGCAACCGAGTGGTATCAGGCCTGGCTTTCTCTTCTCTGCGTGTTGAACGTCTGTCTTGCCACCTGGGTTCTTCGGCGAACAGGAGTAAACCTCCTGTCTATGACCGGCGTGATCGCTGGCTTGCTGTTGGGGCAGTGGTGGCTCGTGCAGTTTGTGATCCTGCAATTCTTCTGGCGTGCAGGCGGGTTTGCGCCATAGTCCATTCCCACGCCGCATATAGGACAAGAAGGGGGCGCGCTGAGACTCGAACTCGGTATTGGGATCGCTGGCGGCGCTCGACCAAGAGGGTGGCAGCTTCAGCCACAGGTGGCCGGTGTGCGGCTGTGCCGAGAACTCAAGCTCACCCAGCAGCCGCTGCGCGATCGCCACGCGCACCGGTGGCATGGCTTTTTCGCTTGCTGAGCGCCCCCTGATAAGCCACCCAGTTTGCATATCCGGCGGGACTGGCATCTTCCCGGTCTTTCCTGTAGCGCACCCTCCTCTCGAACTTTTTCTGGAGCGCCATGAAACTTGCTGAAAGCCCCTCTACCTCGCTCACCAATCGACCGAACTCCGCAAGGGAAATGGTGAGTTCAGGCTTCGTTTCGTCGGCGTCCGTCTCGAAGGTCAGCTCGACGAACTGGACGACATCCGCACTCGTTCGAGGATCTCCCCAGCGCCCGTGAGCGAAGTTGTTGCGTTGCTTCTGAATCCGTTCGACCGCCGCGAACCACTCCCGGAACTCATTGGCAACAGCCTGGTCGGTGTGACCCCACGTCTCGATTGCGAGCCTCTTCAGCCGGCGGAGCCGCATGTCGAAGGGAATGGTCTTGCGAAGAAGTTGCTCGACGGGCTGCGCGCGGTAGTCGCCAAGCCATTTGAGCTGAAGGCCGACGTAATGGTCGAGCCGCGCGTAGGCGTGAACTAGTCGACCCAACAGTCGATGCATTGCATCCGACGCCGATTCATCGGCTCGCCTGCCTTGGTCACCCTCGGCGCGACCCTTTTGACTATTCATTTTTTGTTCGTCCGACACAGCCATGCCGTCACTCGTAGACTCCGGACTCAATCAGGCTTGACTCGCCCGGAGTGCTGCCAACGCTCGCTCGACGTAGCTCATGACTTTACCCCGCTCGGCTTCGAGTAACGCTCGATACTTGTCATCGACCATGAATACCGGGCAGTCAGGCACATTGCATTGACAAGGCCGAATGCCTTTCGTTCGGATCCCGTCGTCGAAAGCAACGCGCAGCTTGTTAAGACTGGCGACGCACTTTTCGAAGTTGTCCACGACTCGCCTGTCCGAGAAGGTCATGATTGATGGCACACGCGAGATGACGGCACCTTCTCGGTCGCGCCAGATCCCTGTGTTGAGCGCGCCAATGGTATCTCCTATGGCTTGCCGAAATGCAGGCAAGGAGCTCTCTTGCTGGATCGGAGTTTCGAATGCCGGCCGGCGGAAGAGCCTCGCCAACATTTCGGCGGCTTCCGCGGCCGTGGCGGGATCGAGCTTGTGGACGAAGTCTTTCAAGGATTGCTCTTCGTCCGGCAGTTCGATGCCATGGAAGAAGCGATCCAAGACTGATGCCGCATGAAAGCGCAGATGCTCCTCAAACTCTGCGCCTGACCATGTCTGTGTCGCGTGGACACCCTTGGAGCGCGCGTGCTTGTCGATCTTATCCTTCGTGTCAGCGCCGACCGAGCCTCCTGCCACGATGACGATCTCGTTCGGGAGAGAGCTGAGCGTCTGGGTGAAGTTATCGATGTCGCTTTTCGCTTTTCCCAGCGTGAATGCTTGCCAGTTCGCGCACGCGACAACGACGGTGGAGCGGTGCCCGTATTGATCATCGCAGAGACCGATGATGTCGCGGCCGCCGTCGCCTCCCGTCTGGCCATGCCAGTTCAGCGAGTGCCAGGCTCTCATGCGCAAGAGCGTGGCGAAGACCAATCGCTCGAACTCGTGGCCTGAAAGGGCCGAGAAGTCGATGGGATGGACGGTTCTGGTGAACGCGATGGGCATTGCTCTTCCCCGGAAAGGCCTAGTCTGCCATGTGTCTCAGGAGGCGTATCGAAATGCACGTGATAACGGTCACTTGCCAGTGACTGACCATGGTGCATTTCGATCATTCCTGCGGCGTTCCAGCAGTCTCAACTTCCGTGTGCTCTGTGCATCGACCGGCGTGTAGACGACAAGCCGCATGTCTGGCGATTCCTCGACCATGAAGGAGCTTTGCTCCAGTTCCATCCGGCCAACGCCGCGCACCTCGAAGCGCTTGGTCCGATCGATGCGCATGCTGACATCATGGTCGGGCCACCACTGCCTGAACTCCGGGCTGACGGCCTCCAGGCGCTCGATCAATGCGAGGAAGGCCGGGTCGTCGCGATGCCGCCCGAACTCGACGCGAAAGCGCGCGAGCATCGCGCGCGCATCGGTTTCCCACTGCGGTATCGCCGCGCGGTGCGCCGGGCTCGCGAACACCAGCCACAGCATGTTTCGGTCTTCAGGTGCGATGGTCGTGAGGTCGCCGAACACGGCCGAGAGTGCGTCGTTCCATGCAATCACGTGCATCGATGCCGTGGCAAGGTAGGCAGGCCCGGTGACCGCATCGAGCATGCGGCGCAGGTGCGGCGTGACCGCCAGCGAGGGACCAGGGACGATCGGCGGCGGACGGTTATGTGCCAGCGTGAAAAGGTGCGCGCGCTCGGTTGCATCGAGCTTCAGTGCCCGGGCGATGCGGTCGAGGAAATGTGCCGACACCTCGATCTCGCGCGCCTGCTCAAGCCACGTGTACCAGGCGAGGCCGACGCCCGCGAGATGGCAGACCTCCTCGCGCCGCAGGCCCGGCGTGCGTCGCCTCGCCGTTGTGGGGAGACCGACTTCCGCGGGCTTCAGGCGCTCGCGGCGGCTGCGCAGGAACGCGGCCACTTCGGCACGCGCCTGGGGGCTGGAGGGATGGCTCATTGCGCGAGGCTGGTGGTTCTGATACCTGGATAACTTCCTGTCTTGTCGAGGGATATTAGGCGCTTTACGCTGGGCTTTTCAACCGACGAAGGAACACCCGATGACTTCAACAGCCCGCACCAGGGAACGCTTTCTGGACTTTCGCAGCCGGCTCTACGATCGGCGCGACCTCACGGCCGTCGACGACCACCTGCATCCGGAATTCTCCAGCCACAGCGCTAATGTCCGTCCTCTGCTGGAGGCAGCGCGATCGAGCAGTGGACCGCACGTCGATGTTCGGCCCGCCTACAAGGAATTCGTGAAAACCTTCTACGTCGGCTTGCCGGACCTCAAGCCAGTGCGCCAGGAGGTCATGGTCGAAGACGAAGGGCTCATGGCGATGACTAGGTGGGAGGCTACTCACACCGGCGTCTTCTTCGGCGTGCCTGCCACCGGCAAAGCCCTGCATTTCTCCACGGCGGATCGCTATCGCCTACAAGACGGGCTATTGGTCGAGCACTGGGATGTGGTGGATGCGCAGGAGGCGTGGCTCGCACTCGGCATTGTCGTTCGCCCGGGAGGTGCTCGGGCATGAAGCTGTGATGGCGGGAATTTGGTCCGTCCGATTGGGGCTGAGAGATCGGAATCCGCCAACCGACGGTTCGCTCGGAAGCTCTCATAGATGGTGCTGTTCCGACGGTGCGAAAGCCCGGTTGTGGCCGAACTTTGCCACAGGGGCACACGAGTCTGCACGTGCCCGTCATTCGTTTTGGAACCCTTTGCAGAGCTCTAGAAAGTTCTCGGCAACGGGCATGGCAGCCACCGTTTCCATCCCGATCATCGGGAGTAAGTAGATGGCTCCGGCGTTGTCGAACATGAAGACCTCGCCACCGCCGTCCCCAGCAAAAGCGATGAAGCCTGGAGCGCAAGCGTCGGCTTCCATGGCTGCGTTGGCTGCGTTGGCAGATGCCCCTTCTGCCTCTCCCCCAGAGAACAATGTCACCCCCATACGTTGCCGTGACAACTCGGCCCTCGAAAAGCCCGTTTGCGGTGACGTATTAGCAAGATTCCAGTGGCAATTAGGCAAGCATTTTGGAAGTCTCGTTGTGGCTGGGTCGGGTCTAGAAAACTTGGGCGTCAAGCTCATCCCAGGTCGGTGCGAGTCCCAAGCTTTGCAGATGGGAACCGAGGTCCACGAAGGGCTTCATCCCAATCTCGGACGCGACGAACCAAGTAGCCTCGCACTCCTCACAGACGAACAATCCAGCGCCGTTGCATCTGATTGTCGTCGCGGCGATCTCGCCTTTTTCACATCTTGGGCAAATGATCGGGTAGTTGTATCGGTCGGGTGGGCCATTCAATGGCCTCCATCGCGCGAAGCCTGAAGAACCTACACGCGTCGCCTTGTGGCCGGATTCTGTCCGACGCTCAGATCTCTCGTAGCTGTTCAGCAAGCCGCACCGACTTTGCTCACGCATCACCGGGGCAAGGCTCTAGGTGCGCTTTTTCGCATTCTGGCGTGCTGTACGTCGCCGCACACCGACGACTCGCTGCGGAGGCGTTTGTGCAATATCGTGCTGGCTCGCCCGCAAGGTGAAATCGCAGGTCTTCACGGTCAGCTCGACGATGCGCGCCAGCGCGGGGCTGGCGTTGTCGCGCCGGTAGACCGCGCTGTAGACCAGCGGCGGCGGCATGGGGTCGCTCCTGACCACGCGCAGCAGGCCGCTCCTGATGTCCGGGCGCACATAGTCGAGCGCCTGCTGGCTGATGCCGAAGCCGCTGATCGTCAGTTCGCGCAAGACGGTCGTGCTGTTGGTCAGCAGCACCTTGCCGAAGCGGAAGCCGTGCTCGGCGCGCCAGGCCTCGTAGAACCTGTTCTTCGAGGCGCCGGCAGGCTGCTCGATCACCGGGTAGTCGGCGAATTCATGCGGCTTCAGCGCCCGCTGCGGAATGCCCAGCCTCGGGCTCGCGATCCAGGCCTGGTCGACCTGCCCCACCTTGATCGACTCGAAGGCCTGTCCCCAGAAGGTGCCGGGCATGATGGTCAGGTCGAGCTTGTTGGCTTCCAGGCGCTCGAAGAGCGTCAGCCCCGCATCGACCACCGGCTCCAGCGTCACCTCGGGATGCAGCTTCTGCAGCAGCTGGATCAGGCGCGTGAGCCAGGTCATCGCGATCAGCTCCGTCACGCCCACACGGAAGGTGCCGCGCAGCGTCTTGTCGAGACTGATGTCGTGCTCGATGCGCTGCCACAGGCGCAGGGCCTCTTCCGCCAGCGGCAGTAGCTCGCGGCCGGAGTGGGCCAGCTCCAGGCCGTGCGAGGTGCGGTGCAGCAAGGGGCCGCCCAGCGAATCCTCGAGCTCGGCCAGCCGCTTGGAGATGGCGGACTGCGTGGTGTGCAGCTTCACCGCCGCGGCGCTGAAGCTCTGGAGCTTGGCGCTGAAGAGAAAGGCCTCCAGCTGCTTGAAGGTGAAGTTCATGCCTGCGGAATGTACGCCCGTGGTCCGCCAGGAAAAAAAGGAATAGCGCGGCGGTCCGATTTCTCGTTTGTCCCGCGGCGGGCGGACTTTGATACTGCGTGCATGCTTCACATCGCCCCACGCCTGAACCGGATCAAACCGTCCCCCAGCTCCATGGCCGGCCAGAGAGCGCGCGAGCTGCGCGCGATGGGCCGGGACATCCTCGGCCTCACCGCGGGCGAGCCCGACTTCGAGACGCCCGGCCACGTCAAGGAAGCCGCCATCCGCGCCATGTCCAACGGCCAGACGCGCTACACCGACGTGGGCGGCACGCCGGCGCTGAAGGAAGCCATCGCGGGCAAGTTCCTGACCGAGAACGGGCTGGCCTACGCGCCGGGCGAGATCATCGTCGGCACCGGCGCCAAGCAGGTGATCTTCAACGCGCTCATTTGCACGGTCGCGGCGGGCGACGAGGTCATCGTGCCGGCGCCCTACTGGGTCTCCTACCCCGACATCGCCCTGCTGGCCGGCGGCGTTCCTGTCTTCGTCGACTGCCCGGTGGCCGCGGGCTTCAAGCTCCAGCCCGCCGACCTCGAGCGTGCCATCACCCCCCGTACGCGCTGGCTGATGCTCAACTCGCCGAACAACCCCAGCGGCGCGACCTACACGCGCGCCGAGCTCCAGGCGCTGGCGCAGGTGCTGCGCCGCCACCCCCACGTCTGGATACTGACGGACGACATCTACGAGCACCTGATCTACGGCGACCTCGAGTTCGCCACCATGGCCGAGGCGGCGCCCGACCTCAAGGACCGCACGCTGACCGTGAACGGCGTGTCCAAGGCCTACGCGATGACGGGCTGGCGCATCGGCTACGGCGCGGGTCCCTCGGCGCTCATCAAGGCGATGGTCAAGCTGCAGTCGCAAAGCACTTCCGGCCCGAACTCGATCGCGCAGGCCGCGGCCGTCGCGGCGCTCACGGGGCCGCAGGACACCATCGCCAGCAACCGGCTCGAGTACGAGAAACGGCGCGACATGGTGGTCGCCGCGCTCAACGCCATCGACGGCATCCGCTGCGAGGTGCCCGACGGCGCGTTCTACGTCTTCGCCTCGTGCAGCGCGCTCTTCGGGCTTCGCAACAGCAAGGGCACGGCGATCGACAGCAGCGACGACTGGGTGATGCACCTGCTCGATTCGCAGGACCTTGCCGCTCTGCAAGGCAGCGCCTACGGGGTGCCCACGCATTTCCGGGTCTCCTTCGCCGCCAGCACCGAACAGCTGCAGGAAGGCTGCCGGCGCATGGCGCGGGCACGCGACGAACTCTCGGGCCACGCTATCAACCAGGAACCGCAATGAAACTCCGCACCCTTCTGAAGCTGCTGCCGGCGCTTGCCATCGGCACCGCCTGGCTTGGCGCCACCCACACATGGGCCGCCGATGCCTTTCCGTCGAAGCCGATCAAGATCCTCGTGGGCTTCTCGCCCGGCGGCTCCAACGACATGGTCGCGCGCCTGATCGGACCGAAGCTGGCCGAAGGGCTCGGGCAGCAGGTGCTGATCGACAACCGGCCGGGCGCCGGCGGCAACATCGCCGCGTCGGCCATGCTCGCGGCGCCGGCCGACGGACACACGCTGCTGATGTGCACCACGGGCACGCTGTCGATCCAGCCGCATGTGCTCAAGAGCATGCCCTTCGACTCCGAGAAGGACATCGTGCCGGTCACGCAGGTGGTCAACGCGCCCTACATGCTGCTGGTCAATTCGAACTTGCCGGTGAAGAGCGTGAAGGAACTCATCGCCTACGCCAAGCAGAAGCCGGGCGAGATCAACTTCGCTTCCTCGGGCACCGCAACGGGCGGGCACCTTGCGGGAGAGATGCTCAAGAGCCGCGCAGGCATCGACATCGTCCACGTGGCCTACAAGGGCACCGGCCAGGCAATGACGGACCTCATCGCGGGCCAGGTCTCGATGATCTTCGACCAGCCCGTGAGCTCGATGCAGTACGCGCGCTCGGGCAAGCTGCGCGCGCTGGCAGTGGCCAGCCCGCGCCTGCTGCCGGCCTTTCCGGACATTCCGACCGTGGCGGAAGCCGGCGTTTCCGACTTCGACCCCGTGACCTGGGCCGGCATCTGCGCCGCGAAGAACACGCCGCCGGCCGTGGTCGAACGAATCCAGCGCGAAATCGCCAAGGTGCTCGCGATGCCCGAGATCGCCAAGCGGCTCATCGCCGACGGGCTGGAGCCCGTGGGAAGCACGCCGGAGCAGTTCCGAGCCTTCCTGGCCGCGGACAAGCGCAAGTGGGGCCGCGTGGTGAAGGACGCGGACGTCAAGGCCGAATGAACGGGAGCCAGCGAATGAACCAGCTTCCAGACATCGTCCGCGACTTCGAGCGCGTCTCTTCCGACCTGATTCGCCAGGCCTCGGCCTTCCAGCCAGCCATCCTCGCCGACGTGGCAGGACGCCGGGGCGCCCTGCACGGCCGCATCCAGGCCTTGCGCCACCGGATGAAACTGGCGGGCAGCGCGCTCACAGTGGAAGTGCGACCCGGCGACAACCTGATGATCCACGCCGCCATCGCACTCGCGAAGCCCGGTGACGTGCTCGTGATCGACGGCAAGGGCGACCAGAGCGCAGCCCTCATGGGCACAATCATGATGAACGCCTGCAGGCAGGTCGGCATCGCGGGCGTGGTGATCGACGGCGCGGTGCGCGACAGCGTGGAAATCGACGAGATGGGCTTCCCGGTGTTCTCGGTCGGCACCAATCCCAACGGGCCGACCAAGCTGGCCTCGGGGCGCATCGGGCATCCGGTGTCGGTGGGCGGCGTGGCGGTACGCGCCGGCGACCTCGTCATCGGCGATGCGGATGGCGTGGTCGTTGTCGAACGGGAGAAGGTGGAGACGCTTCTTCAGGTGGCTGCGAAGAAGGTCGAGGACGAGGCCGCGCGCATCGAGGCTATCAAGAACGGCAACACGGCGGCCAAATGGCTGAACACCGCATTGCGCAACGCGGGAGTGCTCAGTGGGAACGAGACACTATAGGGCGAGCGCGACGTAGCTTGGATTTGGCAGCCGCCGCGAAGTTCGCAGAACTCCTCCCACGGCTTCATCGATTCAATCGCGATCCAAACGATAGGCCTGTGAACGGAGGCCGATCTCGCGAGGTGGATGACAACCGATATTTAACTGGCGCAGGCGGCTTGCGAACCGCAAGCATCCGCCGATAGTCCCGTAAGCCGGGGCCGGGATTGCATGGGAATCAAAACATTGCCCGCGCAGCCCTGATCCGGACATTTGATCGTAGGCCCGCTGCGCCCTAGTGGTAAACCACTACCGGGGAATTGGTGAACCACTTTTAGACTGGCTCACCACATGGCAACCATCCACGAACTCCCACGCCTGCCCGCGAGCGAGCCGGATTCCGACAACCGCTCGTACCAGAAGCTCGCGGCCGGCATCGCCGCCCTCATCACCGAGGGCGAATTCAACGTGGGCGACCGCCTGCCCTCCGAACGCGCGCTGGCCGACCGCTTCAACGTCAGCCGCACGCTGGTGCGCGAGGCGATCATCGTCCTGGAGATCCAGGGCAACGTCGAAGTGCGCGGCGGCTCGGGCATCTACGTCTGCGCGCCGGCGCCCGGCGCGGCAGCACCCGTTTCCGCCTACACCCTGTCGCCCGGCCCGGGCCCCTTCGAGCTGCTGCGCGCGCGCTGCCTGATCGAGGGCGAGATCGCCGCGGTGGCCGCCGAGAGCCGCAAGGACAGCGACCTCGACCGCATCTACAGCGCCCTGGCAGAGATGCGCGAGAAGATGCATGACAAGGAAGCCAACGAGGCGGCCGACCGCCTCTTCCACCTGCGCATTGCCGAGTCGACCGGCAACAGCGTGCTGCTGCAGATGGTGACCGCCGTGTGGGACCACACCAAGGCGCCGATCTGGTCCCAGCTGGAAGCCCACTTCCACACCCCGGCCTTGCGCCGCGCCTCGCAGGACGACCACCAGCGCGTTTTCAACGCCCTGCTGGAGCGCGATGCGGACGAGGCGCGCAAGGCGATGCGCGCGCACATCGAGCGCGTGATCAGCGAGTTCGCGCAAGCCTGGCGCTGAGAGCAGGCACCCGGTGACCGGCCAGCGGCCGGAGCCACCCCGAAAACCACGGAGACAAACCATGAGACTGACCGTCAATCGGCGATGCCGCATCGCCGCGCATTGCTTCGCCCTGACTTTGCTTGCGGCCGCCGCAACAGGCGCATCCGCGCAGACCGCGCCCGCCCCCGGCGCAAGCCCGCGCATCGACGCGATCCGCAAGGCCGGCGAGTTGCGCGTGGGCGTGCTGCAGAACGCGCCCTGGCTGATCGAGAACACCACCGGCCAGGGCGAGCCCTGGAGCGGCCCGGCCTGGCTGCTGGCCAACGAGTACGCGAAGCAGCTGGGCGTGAAGCTGCGCACCGTGCCCGTGTCGCACGAGACCAAGGTGCCGGTGCTCGCGGCCAACCAGGTCGACATGACCATCAGCCCGCTGGGCGAGACGCCCGAGCGGCTGAAGGTGGTGGACTTCGTCATCTACTCCGCCACCAGCGTGTGCATGTTCGGCCGCGCCGACAACGCGAAGCTGGGCAAGGCCGCCTCGGTGGACGAGCTGAACCGGCCCGATGTGACCATCGCCTACTTCACCGGCGGCGCGGAAGAAGCCTGGGTGAAGGAGCGCTTCCCGCAGGCCAAGCTGCGCGCCGTCGCCAGCTCGGGCGCGACCGCGCCGGTGGAGGAAATCATGGCCCGACGCGCCGATGCGGCACCGATCAACCGCGTGCCGTGGGTCACGCTGCAGCACAAGGTGAAGGGCCTGGCCGTGCTGCCGAAGGAGAACAACTGCCAGTCGAGCACCGAGAAGGCCTCGCCCGTGGGCCTGGCGGTGGACAAAAACCAGACCGTCTACCTGAATTGGCTGCGCGAAGTCGCCAAGACGCAGAAGCCGCGCCTGGATGCCGACGAGGCGCGCATCGTGAACGGGCTGCAGTGAACGAACACCAGAAACCCTAAGGAAGACCGTCATGAAGATCGCCACTTTCCTGGCCCGCGCCACTCTTGCCACGGCGCTGCTGGCCCTGGGCTCCGTCGCTTCGGCGCAGACCCCGCCCGCACCCGGTGCGAGCGCACGGGTGGACGCCATCCGCAAGGCCGGCGTGCTGCGGGTGGGTGTGGTCAACAACCCGCCGTGGCTGGTGCAGAACACCAGCGGCGACGGCGAGGACTGGGCCGGCCCCTCGTGGCTGCTGGGCAAGGAATTCGCCAAGCTGCTCGGCGTGAAGATGGTGCCGGTGGCGGTGAGCCACGAGACCAAGGTGCCGGCGCTGGTGGCCAACCAGATGGACATCATGATCGGCCCGCTGAACCAGACGGCCGAGCGCGCGAAGATCATCGACTTCGTCACTTTCTCCAGCACCGGCGTGTGCATGTTCGGCCGCGCCGACAACCCCAAGTTCACCAGCGCGAAGACGCTGGAGGACTTCAACAAGCCCGAGATCACCGTCGCCTACTTCTCCGGCGCGGGCGAGGAGCCGCTGGTGCGCCAGCAGTTCCCCAAGGCCAAGCTGCGCGGCGTGGCCAATTCGGGCTCGGTGGCGCCCATCGAGGAAGTGGTGGCCGGCCGCTCCGACGTGGCGCCGCTCAACCGCATGCTGTGGCCCAACATCAGCAAGAAGGTGAAGGGCTTGGCCGCGTTCCCCAAGGAAAACGACTGCCAGGACAGCAAGATCTTCGAGATCCAGGCCGGCATGGGCGTGGCCAAGGACCAGCAGGTGTACCTCGACTGGCTGCGCGCGGTGGCGCAGCGCATGCAGCCGGCGGTGACCGCGGAGGAACGCCGCATGACGCAGAACCTCAAGTGAGTTGAGCGCCCCGTGGGGCGCGCCCCTTTTCCCTGATAGCGCCTTCCGGGCCGCCGCCATCGGCGCTGCCCGCGGGTCGCCCTTTGCCCATCATTTCATCGAGGCTCCCATCATGTTGAATTGCCAGATCCACGGCGCCCGCGACCTGCGGGTGGAAGAAGCGCCCGTCGAGGCGTTGTCCCCCACGCAGGTGCGCGTCGGCATCAAGGCCGTGGGCATCTGCGGCTCCGACCTGCACTACTACCAGCACGGCCGCGTCGGCGACTTCCTGATCCGCGCGCCGCTCACGCCGGGCCACGAAGCCTCGGGGCTGGTGCTCGAAGTGGGCTCGCAGGTCACGTCGGTGCGCGCGGGCGACCGCGTGGCGGTGAACCCCTCGCGCACCTGCGGCCAGTGCCGCTTCTGCCGCATGGGCGCCTCCAACCACTGCGAGAACGTGCACTTCTTCGGCAGCGCCAGCAAGTGGCCGCACATGCAGGGCGCGATGCGCGAGCAGGTCGTGGTCGAGGCGAGCCAGTGCGTGCCGGTGCCCGCGGACCTGCCCTTCGAGCTGGCCGCCTTCGGCGAACCGCTGGCGGTGGCGCTGCATGCCGTGCAGGAAGCCGGCTCGCTGCTCGGCAAGACGGTGATGGTGGTCGGCGCCGGCCCCATCGGCGCGCTGATCCTCATGGCCGCGAAGCTGGCAGGCGCGAGCCGGTTGATCGCGGTGGACATCGTCGACCAGACGCTCGCCGCCTGCACTCGGGTAGGCGCCACGCAGACCATCAACGTCGCGAAGGACCCGGCTGCGCTGGAAGCGCTGGCCGAGGGCAAGGGCCAGGTCGACGTGAGCTTCGAGGTCTCGGGCAACTATGCGGGGCTGGCCAACTGCATCCGCCTCACGCGCCCTCGCGGCACCATCGTGCAGGTGGGCACGCTGGGCGGCAACAGCGAGGCCTGCCCCTTCAACCAGATCATGGTGAAGAGCCTCTCCTTCGTCGGCAGCTTCCGCTTCGTCGACGAGTACGCATGGGCGGTCGACTACCTCGCCCGCGGCGTGCTCGACGTGTCGCCGCTGCTGACCGAAGCCGTGCCCGTGGCCCGCGTGCACGACGCCTTCGCGCTGGCGGCCGACCGGCAGCGCGCGATGAAGGTGATGGTCACGTTCTGACGACGATGGCCGCCCTCGCCTTCATTTCCTTCCTCTCCTTCGACTGACGGAGCTTCCAGCCATGGACTTCGATTTCTCCCCCATCGTCGACAACTGGCGCTTCTTCGCCAGCGGCCTGGGCATGACGGTGCTGCTGAGCATCGTCAGCGCGGTCACGAGCCTGCTGGCGGGCCTGGCGATCGCGCTGCTGCGCATGTACGGGCCGCGCTGGCTGCGGCCGCTGCTGGTGTTCTACATCGACTCGATGCGCGCCATTCCGGTGCTGGTGGTGCTGATCTGGATCTACTTCGCGTTCCCGATCATCGCCAACGTGACCTTCCCCCCCTTCTGGGCCGCGCTGGTCGCGCTCACGCTGCACATCGCGGCCTACGCGGCGGAGGTGATCCGCGCCGGCATCGAGTCGATCCGCCCGGGCCAGACGCGCGCGGCGCTCGCTCTGGGCATGTCGCGCGCGCAGATCCTGCGCAAGGTGCTGCTGCCGCAGGCCATCGTGCGGATGCTGCCGGCCTTCGGCTCGATCCTCACCATCGCGATCAAGGACACGGCCATCGCCACCGTGATCGCCGTGCCCGAGCTGATGCACCGCGCCGAGACCGTGGCCGGCCAGAGCTACCGGCCGGTGGAGGTCTTCACCGCGGTGATGGTCGCGTACTTCTGCATCCTGTTCCCCGTGACGCGGGGCGTGGACCGGCTCTACCGCCGCTTCGCGCACCTCGGCCGCTCGTAGGAAAGGCCCTCAAGATGAATTTCGATTGGTCCGTGATCTGGACGCACCGCGCCGCGCTGATCGAAGGCGCCGCGCTCACGGTGGGCCTGACGGTCGTCACCATGCTGCTGGCGGTGCCCGGCGGCATCGTGCTGGCACTGATGCGCCTGTCTTCGAACCGGCTGGCGCAGTCGGTCTCGCTCGGCTTCGTGGAGTTCTTCCGCAACCTGCCGCTGATCCTGGTCATCTACTGGGCCTTCTACGTGATGCCCATGGCTTTCGACGTGCAGTTCTCGCCGATCACCACCGCGCTGGTGGCGCTGGTGCTGAACATCGCGGCCTACAACGCCGAGACCTTCCGCGCCGGCATCAACTCGATCCGCAAGGGGCAGATGGAAGCCGCGCTCGCCATGGGCATGTCGCGGCGGCAGGCGATGTTCAAGGTGGTGATCCCGCAGGCGGCGCGCCGCATCCTGCCGGTGATCGCGAGCACCTGGATCTCGCTCTTCAAGGACACCTCGCTGGTCTCGGTCATCGCCGTGGGCGAGCTGGCCTACACCTCGATGCAGATCCGTGCGCAGACCTTCCGCGTGCTGGAGATGCTCACCGCCATGGCCGCCATCTACTGGCTCATGGGCTACCCGCAGGCCAAGCTAGTGGACTGGATCCACCGCAAGTACGGAGTCAAGGAATGAACGCAAGCACACCCAACGCATCGCTCGCGCCCGCGCGCAAGAACGCCGACCAGCCGCCGGTGCTGGTCTACGAGAACGTCCGCAAGCTGTATGGCGACTTCGTGGCGCTGCGCGGCGTGTCGCTGCAGGTGCACAAGGGCGAGGTGATGTGCCTGATCGGCCCGTCGGGCTCGGGCAAGTCCACGCTGCTGCGCTGCACGAACGCGCTGGAGAGCATCGACGGCGGCCGCGTGCTGGTCGACGGCGTGCCGCTGCCCACGCAGGAGTCGCAGGTGCGCAAGGTGCGCCAGCGCATGGGCATGGTGTTCCAGAGCTTCGAGCTGTTTCCACACAAGTCGGCGCTGGACAACGTGGCCATGGGCCCGGTCACCGTGCTCGGCATGCCCGAGGACAAGGCCCGCGCCCGCGCGATGGTGCTGCTGGAGAAGGTGGGCCTGGCGAACAAGGCCGGCAACTTCCCGGCCAACCTCTCCGGCGGCCAGCAGCAGCGCGTGGCCATCGCCCGCGCGCTGGCCATGGAGCCCGAGGTGATGCTGTTCGACGAGCCCACCTCGGCGCTCGACCCCGAGACCGTCGGCGAGGTGCTGACCGTGATGCAGAAGCTCGCGCAGGAGGGCATGACCATGATCGTCGTGACCCACGAGATGGGCTTCGCGCGGCGCGTGGCCGACTGGGTCGTGGTGTTCGAGGCCGGCGCCATCATCGAACAGGGCCCGCCGCAGCAGATCTTCGAAAACCCGACGGTGGAGCGCACCCGCGACTTCCTCGGCCATCTCGGCTGGAACGGCTGAGCGCCGACCTTCCCTCTTTCCCCCAAGACACACGCACAACAGTCACGCCATGAAAATCACCAATGCACGCGTCATCGTCTGCAGCCCCGGGCGCAACTTCGTCACCCTGAAGATCGAGACCGACGAGGGCCTCACCGGCATCGGCGACGCCACGCTGAACGGACGCGAACTCTCGGTGGCCGCCTACCTCACCGAGCACGTCATTCCCTGCCTGATCGGGCGCGACGCGCACCAGATCGAGGACATCTGGCAGTACCTCTACAAGGGCGCCTACTGGCGCCGCGGCCCGGTGACCATGACCGCCATCGCCGCGGTCGACACCGCGCTGTGGGACATCAAGGCCAAGGCCGCGAACATGCCGCTGTACCAGCTGCTCGGTGGCAAGAGCCGCACCGGCGTGATGGTGTACGGCCACGCCAACGGCCGCGACATCGAGCAGACCGTGGAAGAGGTGCTGCGCTACAAGGAAGAAGGCTACATGGCCATCCGCGCGCAGAGCGGCGTGCCTGGCCTGGAGAAGGTGTACGGCGTGGGCCGCGGCACCATGTTCTACGAGCCGGCCGACGCCGACCTGCCGAGCGAGCACGACTGGTCGACCGCCAAGTACCTGGAGCACACGCCGAAGCTCTTCGACGCGGTGCGCAGCGCGGTCGGCCCCGACATCCACTTGCTGCACGACGTGCACCACCGCCTGACGCCCATCGAGGCCGGCAGGCTCGGCAAGGCGCTGGAGCCCTTCAACCTGTTCTGGATGGAAGATGCGACGCCGGCCGAGAACCAGGAAGCCTTCAGGCTGATCCGCCAGCACACGACCACGCCGCTGGCCGTGGGCGAGATTTTCAACAGCATCTGGGACTGCAAGGACCTGATCGAGAACCAGCTGATCGACTACATCCGCACCACGGTGGTCCACGCGGGCGGCATCACGCAGTTGCGCCGCATCGCCGACCTGGCCTCGCTCTACCAGGTGCGCACCGGCTGCCACGGCGCGACCGACCTGTCGCCGGCCTGCATGGGCGCGGCGCTGCACTTCGACATGTGGGTGCCCAACTTCGGCATCCAGGAGTACATGCGCCACACCGAGGAAACCGATGCGGTCTTCCCGCACGCCTACAGCTTCGCCAACGGCATGCTGCATCCGGGCGAAGCACCGGGCCACGGCGTGGACATCGACGAGAAGCTTGCGGCGAAGTACCCGTACAAGCGCGCCTACCTGCCGGTGAACCGGCAGCAGCACGACGGCACGCTGTGGAACTGGTGAGCGGAGTGAACACCGTGCAGCGACTGCATCCCGACGCCCTGCCCCGACTGCCCGCGGACGTCGCCAGGCCGCGCTATGCGCGCGACGCGCTGCGCGCCGGCATCGTCCATCTCGGCGTGGGCGCCTTCCACCGTGCGCACCTCGCGGTCGTCAACGAGGCGGCACTGCATGCGAGCGGCGATCTGAACTGGGGCACGGTGGGCGTCTCGCTTCGCGCCGCCGACACGCGCGACGCATTGCAGCCGCAGGCCGGCCTCTACACGCTGGCGCTGCGCGACGCGGCCGAAGACGGCAGCCCGCGCGAGGCGCTGCAGGTGGTGGGCAACCTGCTCGGCGTGCTTGTCGCGCCCGAAGACCCGGGGGCGGTGCTCGAACGCATCGCGCACCCGGACACGCGCATCGTCGGCCTCACGATCACCGAGAAGGGCTACCACCACGACCCGGCCACCGGCAAGCTGCGGCTGGACGACGCTGACATCGCGCACGACCTGGCGAATCCGGCGGCGCCGCGCACCATGCCCGGCTTCGTGGTGCATGCGCTGAACCTGCGCCGCCAGCGCGGGCTGCCGCCGGTCACGCTGCTGTCCTGCGACAACCTGCCCTCCAACGGCGACACGTTGCGCGGCATCGTGCTGGCCTTCGCGAAGCAGGTCAACGGCGCGCTGCACGACTGGATCGACGCGCACTGCACCTTTCCGAATTCGATGGTCGACCGCATCGTGCCGCGCACCACCGATGCCGACCGCGAGCGCATCTCCGCGCGGCTGGGCATGGAAGACGCTTGGCCGGTGGTCGGCGAGCCTTTTCTCGAATGGGTGGTGGAAGACCGTTTCGCCAACGGCCGGCCCGACTGGACGGCCGGCGGTACGCGCTTCGTCGGGCATGCCGAGCCCTTCGAGCGGCTGAAGCTGCGCATGGTCAACGGCAGCCATTCGGCGCTGGCGTATCTCGGTGCGATGGCCGGGCTGCGCACCGTGGACCGCGCGATGGCGGTGCCGGAGCTGCGCGGCTACATCGACGCGCTGATGCGGGAAGAGATCGCGCCGACGCTGCCGGCGATGCCGGGGCTGGATCTGGATGCGCATCGCGCCCGGCTGCTGCAGCGCTTTTTGAACCCTGCCCTGCAACATCAGACGAAGCAGATCGCTATGGACGGCTCGCAAAAGCTGCCGCAGCGCCTGCTGGGCACCGTGCGCGAGCGGCTTGCGGCGGGGCTGCCGATCGACCGGCTGGCGCTGGCCGTGGCCGCGTGGCTTCACTACCTGCGCGGCGTGGACGAGACCGGTGCGACGCACGACATACAGGACCCGCTCGCGGCCGCGCTGGCCAACCGGCTCGCGCGGGCGGGCGCGGCTTCTTCGGTGCAGGAGCGTGTCGCCTTCTTCACCGGATTCGCCCCGGTCTTCGGCAAACTGGGCAGTGAGCCGCGCTTCGTGGCTGCGGTAGCGTGGCACCTGGGCGTGCTCGAAGCCCGCGGCGTGATGGGTGCCCTCACCGCCTTTGACCTGCCCCCTTCAGACGTACCAATGTTGAGTTAGCGAGAAGGTTGTAGAGACTACTTGATCTCCGGTGATTGCCTTGCATCGCCAGCGCGCTGGCGATGCAAGGCGGCGACCTGCTGGCGAGATGCGGCCCAGCGAACTGTGGGGCCGCACCTCGTTGTAGTCGCGTCGCCAACGGGCGATCTCTCGCCTGGCCTGCGCGAGCGACTCGAACCACTGTTCGTTCAGGCATTCGTCGCGGAACTTGCCATTGAAGCTCTCGATATAGGCGTTCTGGGTAGGACAGCCCGCGTCGTTGAGCAAGTGCCGAACGCCGCGCGTAGCGGCCCAGGCCATGAAGGCCCGGCTGGTGAACTCCGGCCCCTGGTCGGTGCGGATCGCCAACGGGTAGCCGCGGAACTGCGCTGCCTGGTCCAGCAAGCGTATGACGTACTCGCCACCCATGCCGTGGTCCACTGCAATTTCCACGCACTCGCGGCTGAAGTCGTCCACCACCGTCAGGCATTTGATGCGCCGGCCGTTGGATAGTGCATCCATCACGAAGTCCGTGCTCCAGGTTTCATTGATGTGCCGGCTGGCTGCCAGCGGCTGGCGCTCGCCGCTGACCCGCTTGACCTTGCGGCGCTTGCGCACCGACAGGTTGGCCAACTTGTACAGCCGCCACACGCGCTTGTGGTTCACCTGATGCCCCTCAAGGCTCAACAGATCGTGGAGGCGCCGGTAGCCAAAGCGTCTGCGCTCATGCGTCAGTTCGACGATTCGCGTGCTCAGGCTGGCCGTGGCCTCGTCCATGTTGGGAGGCTCCCGGTAGCTGGTCCTGGACAACCCCGCATAGCGACAGGCGCGGCGCTCGCTGATGGACAGTTCCTCAACCATCCTGGCAGCGGCCTGGCGCCTGGCCTGCGGGGTCAGCGCTTTACCCCGAAGCCCACCTTCAGCACTCCGATGTGCAGGTGGGCTTCAGCCAGCAATTTCTTGAGCTTGGCGTTCTCGCTCTCGATGTCACGCAGCCGTGTGGCTTCGCTGGCCTGCATGCCGCCGAACTTGGCGCGCCACTTGTATAAGGTCGCATCGCTGAAGCCGCCCAGGCCGACACAGTTTCTTGATCGCCATACCGCCCTCGGCCTGCCTGAGAAATCCGATGATCTGCTCGTCGGTGAATCTGCTCTTCTTCATGTCCGTTCTTTCTCTGAAAACGGACTCTACTAACCTTCAACTGGTACGCCCTATGGGGAGCAGGTCATCGACGCCGGCTATCTGGCCGAGAGCAGCTATTACTCTGCAGGCTCAAAGGGATCAAATTCCCGATGGACTTCGCCAGCGCGAATGCCACGAGCCCATGCGTCGAACATTTCTTCGCCAACACCGCGTGCAAAGAACGTGACCGATGGGAATGCCAGCGAGATTTCTCGAAGCATCGCTATTAAGAGTTCGGCATAGAAAGCTCCGAACAGACTTGGCAATCCAGATTCCTGTCCGGAGATGCTCCGTCATCGGCAGTTCAGTTCACCATCTTCACCGAATCTCCATGGAAGCCACGCCGCGTCTCTATCAACGCACGTCATAACCATGCTCCATGGGTACCACCGGTCATCTGACCGGGAAAGACACGCCCACGAACGCCCGCCTCTCGGTATTCCGAGGACTGAATTTTTTATGTTGGAGGTCATCCATGTTCTTGAACCACTTGACGAAGCGCATGATCGCTGTGGTCATGCCCTTCTCTGCGCTGATGGCGGCGACCCCGGCCCATGCAGGGGTCAGCTGGTCTTTCGGTATCAGCGTACCTGCACCCGTTGTCGTGGCACCAGCCCCCATCTACTACGAGCCAGCGCCAACCTATGTCGTTCCGGCGCCGTCGTACTACCCTTCGCAAGTTCTCGTGCGTCCGGCGCCACCGGTCTACTATCGCCCCGCACCACCAGCCTACCAAGCGCCGATCACATCACTGCGTGTCGAGCACAACAGCTATCACAGCAACCATTACCACTACCACGACTGGTCCGACGACGATTGATGCAGGTGGGCAGACACGCGCCGTTCTGTCAGATCAAGGCTTGCCCCTCGGACGAAGCACCGTGCAACTGCGCCATGGCAGCCAGAGTTCACAGGACTCCCGCCACCAGTGATCTGAGAAAGACCCAAGGGAATATCCCCCTGTCGTGCCCATCGCTGAAAACGAACTGCACACCGTAGGTACCGACCGGTTGGATGTCCCTGACCTCGACGCCTTCATTCGGCAACCGCTCGCTTGCGATGCTGTTGCCCGATGCAGCGCGCCACGATTTGCAACCGGCACATGGACAATTGGCGCGCAGCGATTGATATGACACCACATGCTGCGCCCCGTCCGTCCAGCGGAACTCCAACGCCCCGCGGAGACGATGATCGACGATGGACTCAGGCGCCATGCGACACGGCAAGGCGTCCGCCGATCTGCGCGATGGCCAGTCGCACGGACTTGCGCACTTCAGGGTCGGGATCGTGCGCTGCGTTTTCGAGACCCGGCAGCGCACCTGCATCACCGACTTCGCCGAGTGCCAGCGCGGCCTCCTTGCGCAGGTTGCTGATCTCATGGGCCAATGCCGCGAGCAGCGGAGCGACGCTCTCGGCGCTGCGCAGTCTGCCGAGACTTCGCGCCGCGCGAAGACGGACCTGCCAATAGGGATCGTCCAGCGCCGCAAGCAGTGCCCTCGCCGCCTCGGGCTGCTGCAGCTTGCCGAGCGCGGTCGCGGCCTCCTCCCGCACTTGCCAGCTCGCATCGCGCAGCGCGGTTTCGAGTGCCGCGCGCGCCTGCGCGTCGTCCGTCGCAAACGCCAGCGCGCCCACGGCGGCACGACGCACCTCATCCACCGGATCGGCCGCAGAGAGCGCCGCCAGCACCGGCAGTGCACCGGCATGCTTGAGGTAGCCGAGCACGCCGACCGCCTCACGGCGCAGAGCCGCGGCATCCGCGGCATTGGCGCCACCGGCGGCCTCCGCGTCCTTTGGCGGCGCCTGCAGCGCCGCGAGCGCAGGTTCGGCACTCGCGGGCGCCCGCAGCTCGCGCAGAGCACGCAAGACGGCGGCACGCACCCTGGCCGGGCCGGCACCGGCATGCGGCAGCAGCCAAGCGGCAGAGGCTGGCTCCTTCAACTCGGCCAGACTGTGGGCAGCAGCTTCACGCACCTCGACCTCGGCATCGTCGAGGGCCGCTGCCAGTCCCTCGACGGCAGCTTGGTTCTCCATGCTCTCGAGCGCCATTGCCGCTGCGGCGCGCACGGTTGGCTCTGCGTCTCGCAGGGCAACGACCAACAGCGGCGTGTGCGCCTCATCGGCCAAGTCGCCGAGGTCCATCACGGCGATGCGACGCACTTCGGCATCGGGCGAGACCAAGCGTGGGGCAATGGCCTGCAATTCGGGATTGTCGAGGATCGAGAGGGTCATTCTTGTGTCTAGATCGCAAAGTGCAGTTGAGCGGCAGCGGGCTTGCCGAGTGGCGTGAGGCGCTCCAGCGGCTCGCTGGATCCCGCATGCGGATGCAGCAGCTGCAGGCAACGCCGCTTCAACGCGATGAATTCGGAGGAAGTGACCAACGACGGATCACGCGGGCGGGCGAAGTCCGGTGTGAACTCGGCGACGATACGGCCCGGCCGCGGCCCCATCACGAGCACGCGATCGCCGAGGAACAGCGCCTCGTCGATGTCGTGCGTGATGAAGACGATGGTGGTGCGCACGCGCGTCCATGCATCGAGCAACTGGCGCTGCATCATCAGGCGGGTCTGGGCATCGAGCGCGCCGAAAGGCTCGTCCATCAGCATCACGCGCGGATGGTTGATGAGCACCCGCGCGATCTCCGCGCGCTGCTGCATACCGCCCGAGAGCTGGGAGGGATAGAAGCCCGCGAAGGCATCCAGGCCCACGAGCCGCAGCATCTCGTGCGCCCTGGCATCGCGCTCGCGACGGCCGACGCCCTGCATCTTCAGTCCGAAGGCGACGTTGTCCAGCACCTTCTTCCACGGGAAAAGCGTGTGGTGCTGGAAGACCAGCCCCCGCTGCGGATGCGGTCCGCGCACTGCTTCGCCATCCACGTGGATGGCCCCGCTGGCAAGCGTCAGATGGCCGGCCAGCGCGCCCAGCAGCGTCGATTTCCCGCAGCCAGAGGGGCCGAGCAGGCAAACGAATTCGCCAGGCTCGATCTGCAAGGTGATGTCCTGCACTGCGTCGAAGGCCTGCGCGCCATGCCCGAGGCGCACGCGCAAGCCATCGATGACGATGCGTCCGGCTCTCACGTCGTCCTTCACCGTCTTGCCTCCTGCACCCTGCGCCAGGGCATCAGCAGCTCGCCCGCCCTGCGCACGAGCGCACTGCTGCCCATGCCGAGCACGCCGATGCAGAGCATGCCCACCACGATGTCGGCGTAGTTCTGGATCGTGTACGACATCCACGTGTAGTAGCCGATGCCGAACTGGCCCGAGATCATTTCGGCCGTGACCAGGCAGAACCATGCCGTGCCCATGCCGATCGCAAGGCCTGTGACGATGCTCGGCAGCGCACCGGGCAGGACCACCTCGCGAAACACGGCGAAGCGGCCAGCGCCCAGGCTGCGCGCCGAGGCAACGAGACGCGCATCCACGGCCTCCACGCCGTGGACGGTGTTGAGCAGCACGGGGAACAGTGCCCCCACGAAGGTGATGAACACCATCGATGCTTCCGAGGAGGGAAACATCAGGATTGCCAACGGGATCCAAGCCACCGCGGGGATCGGCCGCAGGACTTCCAGTGGTGGCAGGAGTGCGTCCTCGGCCCATCGTGCGCGGCCGATGGCCAAGCCCAGTGCCACGCCCAGCGCGACGGCCAGCCCGAAGCCGATGAACACGCGTCGCAGGCTCGCGCCCAGGTGCTCCAGCACCAGCGGCGACTGCGCGAGCGCCCACGCCGATTCGGCCACTTCGCGCGGCGAGGGCACGTTGCGGAAGGTGATGAAGCCCAGGTCGATGCGCTGGCCGGTGGCCAAATGCCACGCGAACAGGCAACCGAACAGCGCGGCCACGCGCAGGGTGGCCCGCGGCAGGCCATCGCGAAGGATCGCGACAGAGGAGACGAAGTAGCTGGCCATCATGGATGGGAGCGCGCGGTGCTCGAGGTATCCGAGAGGGTGTCAGCCGGCCAGCGCGGCGCGAACGCCAGCGAAGTCCGCCACCCTGCCCCCATGCTTGGTAGCCCAACCCTCGGCTTGCTCCTTGAGCAGGAAGGCATCGACCTCGCCCTTGGGCCCGAGCACGAACCAGGCATCGGCCGCCAGCAGCTTGTTGCCGCTGTTGCGGTCCTGCGCATACACCACACGCGCCTTCTTGCCGGCCTTTTCCAGCTTCTGCAGGTCGCCGAAGGCATTCTCGGGCGAGGCGTAGTGCCGCACCAGCGCCTCGCCGGCGACCCAGATCTGCGCCACGCGGCTCGTGTCCGTGATCGGCTTGCCCGTGGCGGCGTCCTTTGCCGCCAACGGTGCGCGCGCATAGTTCTTCAGTTGCCGGTCGTAGTCCAGCCCCGCCTCCTTGAAGGCGGTTCGGACGTAGCCGTCCTGCACGAAGGCATTGGCGTCGATGTCGTTGTCGGTGCGCTTGAGCAGGCGCAGCGTGTCCAGCGAAGTCTTCACGGCCTGGCGGTACTCGGGCTTCCAGCTCAGGTCGCGCGTCTGCAGGCCCAGCGGGCCGTGGAACAGGTAGTTGACCTCGGCCTCGATGCCAGTGACCTTGGCGATCAGTTCGCTGTACTTCTCGGGCTCCGCCGCCACGAGGCGGTCGGCCTCGAGCGCCGCGCGCAAGTAGGCCACGACCACCTCGGGGTACTTCTTCGCATAGTCCTCGTCAACCAAGCTGCCGTGGAAGGTGGGCGCGTTCGCCTGCGAGCCGTCGTAGATCTTGCGTGCGAACCCGCGGTAGGGGAAGAGCTCTGCGAACGGCACGAAGTCGGCATGCGCCTCGACCTTGCCGGCCTGCAGCGCGGGCCCCGCCACTTCGGGCGCCTGGGTCGTGATATTCACGTCCTTCAGCGGATCCCAGCCCTGCGCCTGGATGGCGCGCAACAGCATGCCGTGTGAAGTCGATGCGAAAGGCACGGAGATGGTCCGCCCCTTGAGCTCGCTGATCGACTGCACCTTCGAATTCTTCGGCACCACGATGCCGTTGCCGCTGCCGCTCGTGCTGCCCGAAAGCACCGTGATGAAGATACTCTTGCGTCCGGCCTTCTGGAAGGCAGCGCCGTTGAAGCTGCCAGGAAAATCGGCCATCGAGCCCAGGTCAAGCTTGCCCGCGACCATCTCGTTGGTCAGCGGCGCCCCCGAAGTGAAGTTCTTCCACTCGATCTGATACTGCGCGTCCTTGTACTTGCCGGTGCGTGGCAGGAACTTCTCGAGCAGCTTCAGTTCACGGATCAGCAAACCGCCAGTGGCGCAATTGATCGTGGTGTCCTGCGTGCCGATGGCGATACGGATGGTCTCGGCCTGAGCCGCGGGCAGTGCCAGCAGCAGGCCGAGGGCCGCGGCCCACGCGGTCAGGATTCTCTGGGTCTTCATCGTGATGCTCCGGTTGCAATGTGCGGACTGCGGCTCAGCGCAGCAGGTAGGGAATGTCGACGGTGACCGCGCCTGTGGGGCAGTCCTTCTCGCAAGGCATGCAGTACCAGCATTCATCGAACTTCATGTAGGCCTTGCCCTTGCTGAGATCGATGGCGAGCACGTCCAGCGGGCAGACGTCGACGCAGACCGTGCAGCCCTTGTGGGCGATGCACTTGTCCTCGTCCACGCGCACGGGCACGCTGGTGGGGTTGAAAGCGAGTGGCATGTGGGTTCTCTTCTTGTCGTGGATGCTGTGCAAGGACGTGCGCCGAAGCTCAGGCCTCGGCGGTCTCACCGGCCACGGTGGGTACACGCAGATGCTGGTAGGCCGACATCTCGTGCGCATCCAGCGGCACGATGTAGGGATCGACCGGGCGCTTGAAGCTCACCATCGCTTCACCCTGCTTGCGCAACTGTGCGTGGCAGAACCATTCGCGGTCGTTGCGCTGGGGGAAATCCACGCGGTGGTGATAGAGCCCCCAGCGGCTTTCGGTGCGGTACAGCGAAGCGCGCGCGGCCATCTCGGCGCAGTCGCGGATGGCATGCACCTCCATCGCGCGCATCAGTTCGTGCGGGCCGGCGGCGCTGAGCTGTTCCAGGTCCTCGTGGATCTGCTCGAAGCGCGAAAGGCCGATCTCCATCTTGCGCGTCACCTTGGGCGGCTGCAGGTAGTCGTTGACCATGCGGCGCAGCTTGTATTCGACCTGCGCGGGCGGCAGCCCCGCCCTGCCCTGTTCGCTGCCACGCACGAGCGGCGCACTCACGCGGGCGTGCTCGCGCGCAACCTGGTCCCCGTCGAGCTCGGGCAGTTCGATGTCGGCGCAGTGGCGTGCCGCGCTTTCTCCGGCAAGCCGGCCGTAGACGAAAGCGCCAAGCATGTAGTTGTGCGGCACGCAGGCCAGGTCGCCGGCGGCATGCAAGCCGGGCACGGTCGTGCGCGCATGCTCGTCCACCCACACGCCCGAAGCGGAATGCCCGCTGCACAGGCCGATCTCGGAGATGTGCATCTCCACCATCTGCGCGCGGTAGTCGGTGCCGCGACCGGCATGGAAGCGCCCGCGGCTCGGCCGCTCATTGGTGTGCAGGATCTGCTCGATGGTGGCGATGGTCTCCTCGGCCAGATGGTTCAGCTTGAGGAAGACCGGTCCGTTGCCGCCCTGGAGCTCGTTGTAGAACTCCATCATCATCTGGCCGCTCCAGTAGTCGCACTCGATGAAGCGCTCGCCCTTGTTGTTCGTGGTGTGGCCGCCGAAAGGCCCGGCCACGTAGGCGCAGGCGGGGCCGTTGTAGTCCTTGATCAGCGGGTTGATCTGGAAGCACTCGATGCCCGAGAGCTCGGCGCCCGCGTGGTAGGCCATGCTGTAGCCGTCGCCTGCGTTGGTCGGGTTCTCGTAGGTGCCGAAGAGGTAGCCCGAGGCCGGCAAGCCCAGTCGCCCGGCTGCGCCGGTGGCCAACACCACGGCCTTGGCGCGCACCACGTGGAACTCGGCCGTGCGGCAGTCGAAGGCCATCGCCCCTGCGATCGCGCCGTCGGGCGCGGTGAGCAGGCGCGTGACCACGAGGCGTTGCGACATCTCCACGCGCGCGCGCTTGAGGCGCCGGTACAGCACGTTCTTGATGCTGTGGCCCTCGGGCATGGGCAGGACGTAGGTGCCCATGTGGTGGACCTTGCGCATCGCGTAGTCGCCAGTCTCGTCCTTCTCGAACTTCACGCCCCAGCGGTCGAGCTCCTCGATCATCGCGTAGCTGTTGCGCGCATAGGCCATCACCGTCTTCTGGTTGACGATGCCGTCGTTGGCGGTGGTGATCTCCTTGACGTACTGCTCGGGCGTAGCAAAGCCGGGCACCACGGCATTGTTCAGGCCATCCATCCCCATCGAGATGGCGCCGCTGCGCTTGACGTTGGCCTTCTCAAGCAGCAGGACGTCGAGCGCGGGGTTGGCTTCCTTTGCCTTCACGGCCGCCATTGGGCCGGCGGTGCCGCCGCCGATGACCAGCACGTCGACGATGCGGGTGACGATGTTCATGGGCTGCCCTTCGGGGTGTGGCTGCTTTGCGCGGGCGCCGGTGTCGCACGCGCGATGCGCAGGCGGTGCTGGAAGGCGTCGCCGCGGAAGTAGAGGTCTTCGAAATCCAGCGGTGTACCGCCGGCTGTGTGGGTCAGCCGCTCCACCCGCAGCACGGCCGTGCCTTCGGCCACCACCAGCGCCCGCGCGAGCACCTCGTCGGCGAGCATCGCGTCGATCTGCAGATCGGCGTGGCCGAGCGCGATGCCGTAGTCGTTTTCCAGAATCAGGAAGATGTCGCGCCCGGCCAGATCCGCCTGGCGCAGTCGCTCGCCGATCGCATGCGGGAGGTAGGTCACTTCGTAGGACACCGGGGAACGGTTGAGGTGGCGCACGCGCTTGATCTGCGCGACCGGGGCGCCCTCGGCCAGACCCAGGCGCTGTGCCACGCGCGGCGCGGCCGGCACGGTCTTGTGGCTCGTGACCTGGTTGCGGATTTCGTAGCCCATACGCACCATCGCCTCGGCGAAGCCCTCGAGCTGGCCCAGGTGCTGGAACGCCTTGGGCTTGGCGACGAAGGTGCCCTTGCCCGGAATCTTGAAGATCAGGTTCTCGCGCTGGAGGTCGCTCAATGCCTGGCGCACCGTGATGCGGCTGACCTTGAACAGCACCACCATCTCGCTTTCCGAAGGCAGCTGCGCGTGCGGTGCGTAGCTGCCGTCGAGGATGCGCTCTCGCAGCGTCTCGCGCACCTGGGTATAGAGGGGAACGGGGGAAAAGGCGATGGGCTCGAACGCCTTGGCGGATGACATCTGGCTGACCTGTTATGACCGGTTGGACGAGACCGGATGCTAGGCAGCGATGCTTCGTTCGTTAAATACGAAAAACGTGCTTCGATATGCGTTAATCATTCGACGCCTATTGGCACGCTTCCCGTTCTGGCAGCATCCGCCATGGAAAGCGCCTGCCGGAAAGGTTTTTTCGGCATTGCACGCGGCGGTGCTGCGCTGCCCTGATCACCCGGCCCCGTCGACGCGCGCACGGCTGTGCCGCCTGCCCCACGGGCTGGTGCCAGCGCGGTCGAACCACACGAGCGCAACGCTCAGCGCGTGCTTCCGTCCGGACTTCTCAGGCTGCGTTGGAGGGTCGCTGCACCGGTCGGCAAACGATTGACGCAAGGACAAAGCCAAAGGCAGCAGGCTCTTCGGGGAAAAGCGCCGACGGCGATCGGCTGGTTCCATGGCCGAGACGCCAGCGCGAAGCGGCCAGCTCCCGAGCAGCGGGATCGTCTTGCGGCCCCACGTCAGCCGGGCATCCAACCTCGCTGAAAGCGCCTTGCGGGGCTGAGGGTCTGAGAGCCTGGGAGCCTGGGATAGGGCGAACTGTCGAACTGTCCGCAGGCATGGCGACATCGGCCACCATCGCGATTGCCTCCTCATGTACCCGCCTTTGCTTCCCCGCGTGGGGACATGGCCGACTCGCCGCCGGCCCGCTCGTTCGCCGCAAGGCGCTAGGGAGCCACGTGGCCGTAGCAGGTCTTCAGTGCCGTGTAATCGTAGAAGTGAGCGGTTCCCGCCTTCTTCGCGCCGTCGCAGGCGGCCTTGAAGTCGGTCTCTTTCTCGTTGTAGAGCATCTTCACGAGCAGCTTGCCGCTGGCGTCCGCGTACACGTCCCACTGCATGTTGGCGGCCATGGGCGAAACGTATTCACCGCGCCATGCATTGCCCACGTAGCTGAAGGCCGCGGTCTTGGGAACGCTCTGGTCCACGCCCTTCAGGCCCATGCGCACAGCGAAGGGCATGAGGATCTCCGCATGCGCGAAGCGCAGCTTGGCGGCATGCGAGCGATCGCCGCGCTCGATCGCATCGACCTCGTTGAACATGTCGTCCACCAGGATCTGCGACATGCGCGAGGTGATGTCGCCCTTCTCGCTCATGCCGGGGCCCTTGTCGTAAAAATCGGACCCGTCGTTCAGCGCGGCGAAGAACTTCGCCTGCGTGGCAGGCATGTAGGCGGCAAAGTCGACGCCGGCCTCGCTGCGCATCGCCGGCGCGATCACGTAGAGCTCGTACATCAGCGATCCGGCGTCGCCCAGCGACTTGATCGTGGTCTTGCCGTCGCCGCTGAGGTTGGGTGAGAACTTGCCATCGTCGCTCGTATAGCTGAAGCTGCCGGAGTTGGCGAAGCTGTAGGTGCCGTCGGCGATCTTGTCGACAAAGCTCCTGGCAAACAGCCGCTCCAGCAGCAAGCGGCCGGCCGCCGTCGCCTCGGGCGTGAGCGTCAGGCCACTTTGCTTGGCAAGCAGGTCGGCATCGCCTGACTTGTACGCCTGATAGGCCTGGCTGTCCTGGTAGGTCGTGTACAGGGGATCGGCCGGTTTGCTCACCAGGTCGGTGGCCTTCACCAGCTTGTGGAAGTACAGCAGGAAGCGGTTGGTGCCCGCCGGCTGGCTCACCGCGGCGCCGGCATCAGGGTAGGGCCCCGGTGCCGCCGGATAGGTGACCAGCGGTGCCAGCGCGGGCTGTGTAGCTTTGAGCGATTGCACGAAGAAGTTGCCGCTGTCGACCGCGCGATCGACACCGGAGGTCACGGTCACGATCTGCCGCGGCGCCGATCCGGCACTGTCGGCAACCTGCTTCCAGTAGGCGGGCAGGCGCTGCACCAGACGTGCCGCGAGCTGCGTGTGCTCGTTGATGCCCACCTGCGTCTCATTGCCGTAGCCCGGCGTGCTGATGCCCGCCACGCCGTAGCCGAGCAGGAAGTTGGCCTTCATGATCTTCAGCACATCAGGGCCGAGCTTCTCGCCTAATGGGGTCAGCGCGCCATCGTCCTGCGCCTTCTTCCACATGTTGTAGATGGCCAGGTCGTACTTGAGGCTGGACAGGCCGCGCGATCCGTGGCGCGCGATCATCTGGGTGTAGACCGGCGAAAAGCCAGCTGGCGCCACCTCGTAGGTGCTAACGTCCTGCTGGGCGCGGTACGGCGCCTTGGTCTGGTAGTAGCGGTCGGTCAGGGCGGCAGCCGTCAGCACGGCCCGGATGTCGTCGTCGGCCGTCGCCGATGCCAGTGCGTCGCGGATGCGCTGCAGTCCTTCGTCGGACGCGGCCTGGAGCGCCGCCTTGGCCACCGGATCGCTCTCGGTATTGAAATCGCCGAGCAGCTTGGCCGCCACTACACCGACCGAGATCGCAACCTTGCTGCTGGCCACCTTGAAATCGAGACCGCCTGCTTCCATCTCCGCGACCACCGCGGTCGAATGGAAATCCACCACGCCCGGGGCTTCCTTCGGCGCGCGCAGCACGAGCCGCGCGCTCACGGGCTTTGAGGCCGATGTGGTCGGGTCGAATTCGGTGGCGTCGGTGCCGATCTCGGCCACGATCCCCGCGCCTGAACCGGTGAGCGTGAAGGCACCCTGCTTGTCCGTGCGTGTCGAGGACTCCCCGGCGTCGCAGCGACCGTTGGCGTTGGTGTCGAGGCAGACCTTGGCATTGATGAAGTAGCTTCCCACCACCATCCCGCTGACGCTGGCGGGCGTCGTTGCCGGTGACGGCGCTGGTGTCGGCGCTGGTGTCGGCGCTGGTGCTGTGGGCGCCGGGGGCAGCGCCAAGGGAGCGCTCCCACCACCGCCGCCTCCACAGGAGGCCAGCAGGAGCGAGAGGAGACCCAGGGACGAAGAAGGTACGCCTGCAATGGCGCGGCGGAGGACGGAGTTCGGGCGCATGGGGGAAGTCCGGTGGACAAAAGGCCGGAATGCTTTCACGCGTGCGTGACGTTCCCGTGACCTTCATTTTTTCGGGACCTGCTCCGATGTCCCGAAGCGCTGCGTGCGTCGGATCCGCCCCCTTCACGGAATGCCCATCGGACGTCCATTCATTCCATATTCTTCAAACGCATCCTTGCCCGTCCACTCGTCGGAGGGCCAGACACGAACGAGCACCTGCGGGGGTCACGGCGACGAGAGCCGATGGATGACCACGGCAGCGATCTGCGTTCGCTGACAAGAGGCCGTCGACAACGCAGCAGCCTCATTGCTTTCCACATGATCGTCCTGTCCCGACACCTCCCGTATCGGTGCCTTGCGCGCGCAAGACACGATGCTCGAAGCCAAGGTGCAGCACCCAACTTCTCCGCAGGCCCTCCTACCTATGGACAGAACGAAGATTTTGGCCACCATCGTTGAGATGGGGCGCGAGGGCCTGGGGTACACGCCGGCGGACGCGCTCGACGTCATCGCCGAGCTGATCGCAAAGGAAGATCTGCATGACAGCGCCTACGACTTCAACGTCGAGAGGCATCTGCGTCTCGGTGCCACCATCTGGAGCCTGAGGCACCGGTTGTTCCTGCCGGGTGGCGACAGGTCCAAGGCACGCTGACGGGACAGGCTGTCCGAGGCGGTGTCGAAGGGGCCGCGCTGGTCCGCGAGGCCGGCGTGAGCGGGCGGGTTTTGCGGACCTACCTACATTCCAGCCACGCCCTGGGCCAGCGCGAAGTCGAGCAACACGCGGTCGGAGGGTTCCTCGGGCCAGGTGACCTGTGCCAGCCAGCGATGGAAGGTCGTCGCGGCAATGCGGCTGGCCGGCCCGTCGCGACGCCAGGCACGCGCAATGGGTGCCGCGATCTGCCCGAGCCGCTCGGTTTCGAAGCGCGATCGCATCTCGGCCTGTGCGGCCTCGGGCATCTCCTTGTAGAGCACTTTGGCCTTTTGCATGCGGTCGTTCTCCCACAGCTCGCGGATTCGATGCATGCGGTCCTCGCCGCTGAGCTCGGCCGCGGGCCGGCTGCGGGCCAACGCCGGGGTGGATGCCGGCTCGGAGACCTCGATCGCCCCCTTTACCCCGGCATATCCCTTCTTGAGTGCGTCCTTGAAATACGCCGCCGGCGATTTGAGTTCCGGTAGCGCCTGGCTGCGAAGGCGTTGCTCCACGTGCTCGAGGGTGCCGCGCAACTGCCCTTCATCCGTGGTCGCATACAGATCCTGGGCCTCGTCCTGCTTCAGGCCGAGCGCGATGAGCTTGCCGACGAGTTCGAGGTCGAACACGTTGCGGCTCGGATCGTCTGCGGCGCCCAGGCGCTGCTGCAGCTTGGGCAGGACGCGGAACTGGATCTCCTCGACGCGCCGCCCCTGCTTGTGTTCGATGAGTTCGAGGCTGAAGTCCTCGCAGAGGGCATCGATCTCGGCCAGTGCCTTGCTGATGACATCGCGCTTGAGAAAGCGGTAATCGACCTCGGTGATGTCGCTGCGCCCAGTGAGCACGGCTGCCCACCAGAGCACGTCCTCGCGCATGGACAGCCGGCTTGGCGAACTCAGGTAGCGTGCGCCGATCTCGTAAAGAACGGCGGCCGGGTAGCTGCGCATCTGGCCGCTGATCTCCAGCAGCACGCGGGTGTACTGGTGTGGCTTGACCAGCCGTTCGCGGATCTCCTCGGGGTAGCGCCAGGTGATGGTGCAGGGCCGGCCCCTGCCCTGTTCCTCGATGGTGACGGTTCCGAGCAACTGGGAGGACACCCAGCGCTTCAGGCCGGTGCCGCTGGTCGACCATTCGATGGTGGTTGCCTGCATGTCGCGCAGGTGCGATTTCAGCAGCTCCGTGTTGTTGGAGTTGAAACGGGCATCGCCAATCAGTTCACTGAGGGCGAGCTTGTAGACGGGTTCGTCAACGCCTTGGCGTTGAGAGTGATAGAGCAGCGCGTTGTAGATACGTCGCGACAGCAGGGTCAGGCGGCCCCGCTTGGGTCGGATCGCGATGGCCTCGTTGGCCTTGGCAACGCTTTGTTCATCAGGGGCCGGCGGCGGTTTGGGCGGCTGTCGCGGAACTTCGCCGTCTTCCATGGGGCCTCTTTCAGATATCTGCGGTTTCACATCATGCCGTTGTTTTGTGAATCGGTCAATTTACAAATGCACGAGAAGCCTCTTGAGACTTTGAAAAGAAACACTTGAAAGGATTGAAGATTTGACGGAGTGATTTTCTGAAGGCTGACAAGGACTTGCACGCACTGATGTGAGCACGGTTGGGATTTCGTGTGAGAGGTTTTGGGATTGAATGTGAGATCGGATGGGGTTTGAAGGCGCTTGACGTGTGGACGGTTGGGATTTGACGTGAGTGGATTGGGGGTGCGCCAAGCGATGGGGGCCGTCAAGGGACCGTGAACGCATGGGTTCGCCCTAGGAACGCGGTTGAAGCCGGGTCCAAGAAGGAGTGGTTGGCGGATCGACGGTGATTTTGTTCGCCTCGGACGCCGGCACCCGAGAGAGAACCCCAAAGAACCTCACCTTGGTCCCCAAACCCTCTCACAATTGACAGGGTCGAATCGCCGGGTCTCTTTGCGGATCTTGTCCATTCGACGGAATCCCATAGAATGGCTGAATTCTGTCGAATAAGGCTGTTCTTCATGGCATTGCCCGCCCCCGCCGGTGCTGGAAACCAGGTTTCCACGTCCGCCTCCTCTTCTTCCCTGCCCCCCTCCCCTGCTCGCGCACGCATCGACATGCCGCGTATCGCTGCGTTGGCCGTACGTGCCGGCTCGATGGTCGAGCAGATTCGTGGTCGCTTGCTAGCGCCTGAAGCGCGCAAGGTCGCGCCGATCTATTCCACCGCCCAGCTGGCGGCCTTGTGCGGCGTCGACAAGGCGCATGTGGCTTACCGCATCACCAAGGAGGATCTGCCCAGTGGCCGGTTGACGCCGGCCGGCGGCAAGCGCAACTTCGAACTCAGCGAGCTGCGCAGCTGGACCCGGACCTACCGCGCCGACAAGATGCGCCCGGCTGGGAAAAAGGCGTTCACGATCGCGGTGGGCAACTTCAAGGGCGGCGTCGCCAAAACGACGACCGCCATGGTTCTGGCGCAGGGACTGAGCCTGCGCGGCCATCGGGTGCTGGCCATCGACACCGATCCGCAGGGATCGCTCACGACCCTGCACGGTCTGCTGCCCGAAGCGGAGATCAGCGAGGACATGACGATCGCACCACTGTGCGATGGCAGCCAGTCCGACATCCGCTACGCGATCCGCTCGACCTACTGGGACGGGCTCGACCTGGTGGCCGCGGCCCCTTTCCTTTTCTCGGCCGAGTTCGCACTGCCGGCGCGGCAGATGCAGGAGCCGGGCGCGCGTTTCTGGGATGTGCTCAACGCCGGCCTGGAAAGCGTGCGTGATCTCTATGACGTGATCGTCATCGACACGCCCCCCTCGCTGTCCTACGTGACCATCAACGCGCTGTGGGCGGCCAACGGGATCGTGGTCCCAGTGCCGCCCTCGGGCCTGGACTTCGCTTCGTCCGCGCAGTTCTGGTCGCTGCTCGCAGACCTGGGCGCCAACCTCGACGCGCAAGGCGGCGACATGGCCGGCAAGGCCTTCGACTTCCTCCACGTGCTGCTCAGCCGGGTGGACCCGAGCGACCCGGCCACGCCGGCCGTGCGCCAGTGGATCCAGGCCACGTATGGGGAATACACGCTGCCGGTGGAAATCCCGAAGACCAGCGTGACGAGCAACAAGGCGGCCGAGTTCGCGACCGTCTATGACGTGCAGAAGTACGAAGGCGCTGCCAAGACCTACAAGCGCGCTTCGGATGCCTATGACGCCTTCGTCGACCTGGTCGAGCAGTCCGTGGTGAGCAGCTGGTCGGACAAGGCACAGGTGCAATGAGGAAGACATCACTTCTTTTGAAGGGCATGCGAACGCCGGGTGGAAACCAGGTTTCCACGGACCGACCGGCAGCGCGTCGCTTGCCTCACGGGGCAGGCGAACTGGCTGGCGGTCTCTCGCGGAGGACTGAACGCTCCTGCGCGCGGTGGATCTCGCGTCGTTTGTCCTCGGCCGTCGGTCCTGCCTGGAAACCTGGTTTCCAGGCCTGGGCGTGGCGCCGTACGTGCCGTGTGGAAACCTGGTTTCCACAGCGATCGCAAGGCCAGGGGGCATTCGCATTCCGTCAATCGGGCGCCGAGCGCTTCGCCTGGAAACCAGGTTTCCACCGCCAAGGAGATTCCAATGGCTAGTACACGCAAACGCCTCGAAGCCTTGACCGCAGGACTGTCGATCCCCGAACCGGTGCCTGCTGCCGCAGCGCCGGTCGCTCACATACCGGCACCCCCGGTGCTGCCCGGCGTGGCTGTCCCGCCCGTGGTGGAAACCAGGTTTCCACCAGCCCAGACAGGCACCACCGCCCCGCGCACGGGACCAGGTCAGATGCTCGCATTCCGCGGCCAGATGCAGGCCGTGGAAGGAGAGCTCGCGGCCCTGCGCGAGCGGTTGCTTCAACACGATGGCTCGACGCCCACGCGCAAGCTCGACCCCACGACGATCCGCGCCTCGCGCTGGGCCAATCGCCATCCCACGTCGTTTGAGACCTCGGAGTTCGCTGCGCTGAAGGCCGACATCGAGCAGGCCGGTGGCAATGTGCAGCCGATCCTGGTGCGCGCCTTGGCGGATGAGCCGGGATGCTACGAGCTGGTGTTCGGTCACCGGCGTCATCGCGCATGCCTGGATCTCGGCATCCCCGTGCTGGCCGCGATCTGGCTCGACGAACTGGGCGACATCGAGTTGTTCACGGCGATGGACCGTGAGAATCGGGAGCGTTCGGATCTCTCCGCGTACGAGCAGGGTGTGATGTACCAGCGAGCACTGGACGAGCATCTGTTCCCGACCCAGCGTCAGCTGGCCGAGAAGGTGGGCAGGAGCCATACCTGGGTTCGCAAGGCGCTGATGGTGGCGCAACTGCCATCGGCCGTGATCGAGTGTTTCCGCAGTCCCCTCGAGGTGCAGCACCGGCACGCAGAACAGCTCAATGCGGCACTCGACAAGGACCGCCGCAGCGTCCTGAAGCGCGCCGAGAAGGTGCGTGGCCTGAAGCTCGCGCCAGCTGCGGTGGTGGCGCGACTGCTGGGACTGGATGCGGGCGCAAAGCCGGAAAAGCTCGCCATCGAGAGCGAAGGCAAGACAGTGGGCTCCTGCCTGCGGGCGCCCGACGGCACCATCAAATTGACCTTGCTGCCTGGCACCGTGTCCGAACTCGCGCCGGAGGCATTGCTGAAATCCATGTCCGAGACTCTGCAAAAGGTTCGGCTGCTCGGCTGAGCAGAGACCCCACCGGGCACGTGAGCACCGTTGGGAAATGGTGCCCACTGTGGCCGGACAGGGCAGGGGGCAGGCTGAAATCGGGTCAGCGGCATCACTCGACATGAGCGAGATCCTCCGCCGGTGGCCTGGCTTCCAGCATCTTCCCGGCCAGACTGTTTTTCCTGTGCCTCCTTCCGTTGGGGGCGCTCAAGTCCAAGTATCGAACAATCGGGCGCGAGGGGCTGCTCGATCCGGATGTCCTTCTGCTGGACGACCCGCCGCCGCGCACAGGGCGCCCTCGGTCACTGCAGCTTTTGATTCGCGATCTGGTCGGATGATCCTGCGTGTGTATGGCAATGCACTTCAAATGCTCCCTGAGGATGGAAACCAGGTTTCCACCTCAGGTTCCCTGCAAATTCGCCATCGTCCGTTCTAGATCCCGAAGGATTTCTCAAAAAACTCGACTTGAAGTTTGCGCTCACTCCATATTCACGATGTTGTGCGCCCAAATCCCAAAAAGTTGCACATACGGCGACCGGGAGTGCCGAAGGCGTGGCGATCGCAGGCCTCATGCGCAGTCCAAGAAGGCAGGCTCGTGCTCGCTCCGGCAAGTCCAGTCCAATGGACTTGGTGTCAACGAGATGCATGCTCAAGAAACGTGCTCGGGTCGCGTGGACTGCTTGGGATCGACTCGAGCAATTCAGCCGGCCGCTCGCCCCGGCCGCAGCCTTCCGTGAGAGGAGGGCGAGATGCCGGCCGGAGCCCTATGACGGAATCCTTAAGTTGGACAGCCAGTTGCAGCGCAAAGCGAAGGCAACTGCTCAACAGCATGCTGAAGCACAGCGGGAACCGGATCGTGCGGCACGGCCATCGTCCGTAAAAAACTCCTATAGATCAATAACTTAGCGAAGGACCTGTGCCTACCTTCTTTGCTTTGCGCATTCCGACAGCACAAATTATCATTGATGATTATGTGAATGATGTCAGCCTTGGGTGGAATGGATCTGCTTGTTCAGCGGCGAAAACACGCAGGTGGGCGAGATGATTTCGCTGGGCCCAGGGTCCCGATAGCATCGAGGAATACGAAGCAAATGGGGGTTGCGGTGAGCATGAGTATCAGGACAAGGACGTCCCCTGTTGGGCGGGCCAGTGACGCCAGTGTCCATAGCGAGCGGCAGGGCGCGGGCCAACCTGGGCCGGAGCAAAGTGGTTGGCATCCCGTCAGCGTCTCGCACGCCGATCCGCAAGGGCGGGGGAGGGAGCTGAGCCGATGAGTCGCCACCCCGTGCCGAGCCGTGAAGAATTGGCGTCGCTGGACGACGACGCACTCGAGCGTCTGTCCCGCGAGTGGCGCGCGCGTGCCGCGCGCGGGGACACGCGGGCCTATGGCGCCGCCCATGCATTGGAAGTCGAGTGGCGCCAGCGCGTTCGTGTCAGCCGAGCCCAGCAGTTGCCGCTACCGCCGGAGACCGAGCCGCGCCGCTGGTGGAAGTTCTGGAGGAGCCGACCGGGCTCCGCAGCTGCGCCGTCCCCGTGAAGAAGGTCCCTCCGCGCAAGCTCCACCGCGGCCATTTCGCCTTCATGCGTGCGCTCGCCCAGGGCGTGGACGAGCGCGCCAGCTGGGAGCGCTACCTGCGGCTGGAGGGCGAGCATGTCGACCTGCGCACCGTGCGCCGCACGATCGCCTGGATCCGGGATGCTTTTGCCGCAGCCGCGCGCCGCGAGCGCAAGCCGGGTACGGCGCGCTTGATCCTGCTGGACCCCGAGCGCTTCACCGCGACGCCGGCGCTGCCGAGCCTGGCCGAGTTCGCGCAAGCCCAGGGCCTGGAGGATTTCTCGGAAGCCGAGCAGATCGAGGCCTACGAGGCGGCCTTCGCGCAAGGCGGTGGTGCATCGGGAAGGGGGCGCGGCCAGCCCTCGCGCCGTGCGCGCGTCATCGAGCGCCAGCTCGAGGCGTTGCACTGGCTGGAGCGCTTGGTCGCCCAAGACCCGCGCCCGGCAGACAGCGTGGCGGCCTGGCTGCATCCGGCACTGGCCGAGCGGCTGGAGCGCGCGGGGCTGGCGACACTGGCGACGCTGGTGGCGCACGTCAACCGCAGCGGGGCGCGCTGGTGGGTTCAGGTGCCGGGCGTGGGCCAGCGCAAGGCCGCGCGAATTCTGGACTGGCTGCACGCGAACGAGCAGGTGCTCGGACTGCATGTGAGCGCTCACGCCAGCGTGCCGCGCGCGCAATTGGCGTCGTCCGTCTTGCACGGGGTCGTGCCGGCCGCCACCGCCTTGTTGCCCTACGAGAAATTCGTGCTGCCCGCCGAGTTGGACGGCCGCGCGGGCGCGTGCCGCGCCCCGCGGGAGGTCTGCCGGCTTGCGGCGTCCGACGACCACGCGGCCGTCGGTGCGTGGCTCGCTGCCAAGGGAAGCGCCGACGCGACCCGCACATCCATGAGTTCCACGCAGCGCTCCTATCGAAAGGAAGCGGAGCGGCTGCTGCTGTGGGCAGTGCTGGAGCGTGGCAAGGCGCTCTCTTCGCTCACGAGCGAGGATGCACAGGCCTACCAGGCCTTTCTGGAGAATCCGCCTGCCCAGTGGTGCGGTGCGCGCCATCACCAGCGCTGGTCCCCCATGTGGCGACCGCTGGAAGGCGCGCTGACGCCGGTCGCGCTGCGCCAGTCGCTGATCATTCTTCGCAGCCTGTTCGCTTTTCTGGTGCAGCAGGGTTACGTGGTGGGCAATCCCTTTGCGCAATCGGCACTGCCGCCCGATGCGCAGGGTCGCCTCGGCGCCCAACGGATGCTGAGCTTCGCGCAGTGGGATCACCTCGATGGATTGTTGCGAAGCCATGTGGACACCGAACCTGGACGGCGGCTGCGCCGGGGCATGCGCTGGCTTTATGCCACCGGGCTGCGCCTGGCCGAGATCACAGGTGTGCGCTGCGAGGACCTGCAGCCGGGGCCATCCTCTGTTGCCGATGGGCGCGGCGACAGCGACTGGCTGTTGTCGGTGACTGGCAAGCGCGGCGAGCGTCGGCAGGTGCCGGTGCCGGTCGAACTGATCGATGAGTTGGGGCAGGAGCTGGCGCGCCATGGTTTTGATCGGCAGGTGGATGCGCCCGGCAACCGCGGTGTTCCTTTGCTGGCCCGCTTCGGCACGGGGGCCGAGCATCCCGCCGCCTGGTCGCCTTCGGGGCTCTACCAGGCCATCAAGGCCTTTCTCGCGCGTGCGGCGCTCGGCCTCGAAGCGGCCGAAGCCGCACAGCTGAGAAAGGCCAGCACGCACTGGCTGCGGCACTCCCATGGAGCCCATGCCCTGCGTGGAAGAGAAGGGCGTGCGCCGGTATCGCTGGCGGTGGTGCAGAACAACCTCGGCCATGCCTCGCCGACCACCACGGCGATGTACCTGTCGAAGTCCTGAAGGGCGGTGTCTTGCACGGCCGCGGTGCGGCACGGGCTCGCCATCGGCCGGTGTGCCGGCAGGTCGAGATTGTTGGCGCGCCGTAGCGAACTTGCATCGCAGGCAAGCACACATGCGCGGCACTGCGCTTGTCAGGGGGCAGACGGGGCCTGCCGCGTTTGGAGGTGATAGGCAGCTTCTTGCGTACCAAGCAGGAGTTGATCGGGAGCGCGGTCGACGAAAGACTGGCGCCCCCATTTCAACTTCCAACATCATGTCCCTCCTGCTGTCTCGATCACCTTTCGCGCGCCTGATGTGCCTGGCTGGCGCCCTCGTATGCGCTGGCGCGGCCTGCGCGCAGCACGCCAGCGCCGCGCGCGCTGAAGCGCGCTCCTCCGGAACCTCCGGTCCCCCAGTCGAGGCGCTGAACTGGCCGACGCGACCAGTGCGTCTGGTCGTGGGCTTCGGCGGTGGCTCCTCACCCGACTTCGTGGCGCGCGTGCTTGCCGAACCGCTGGCTAAGGCGCTGGGCCAACCCGTGATCGTGGAGAACCGGCCCGGCGCCAGCGGGAACATCGCGGCGGACATCGTCGCGAAGTCCTCCGACCGGCACACCGTGGGTATTCTCATCAACGGCAACATGACCATCGCCAAGGTCCTGAACCCGTCGATCTCCTACGACCCGCAGAAGGATCTGGTGCCCTTGAGCATCATCTGCACGGCGCCGCTGGTGCTCGCTGCAGCCCCTGAAGTCGCGAAGACGGACGCGCGGGGTTTTCTTGATGCGGCGCGCGCCGCCGGCAACAAGTGGAGCTACGGCACACCGGGCATCGGCACGATCGGCCACCTCGGCATGGAACTGTTGAAGACCCGCACTGGCATCGGTGCCGTGCATGTGCCATACCAGGGCAATCCACAGGTCATCACCGCACTGGGCGGCGGGCAGCTGCAACTCGCCCTGCTGCCGCCGGGCCTTGCCGAACCCCAGGTCAAGGCCGGAAAGCTGCGCGCGATCGGGGTCACCTCGGCGCGCCGATCTGCGCTCGTGCCGGACTATCCGAGCTTGCAGGAAGCGGGGCTCAAAGGGTTCGAGCTTGAGATCTGGACCGCGGCTGCCGCTCCCGCCAGCCTGCCGGCGCCCATCGCGCGGCGCCTGAACGAGGTCCTCGCGGAGATCATCCGCTCGCCCGAGGTGCAGCAGAAACTCTTCCAGCACGGCTACGAGGCCGTCGGCATATCGGGCGAGGCATTGCTTCATCGGGTGAAGGCTGACACGGCGGCGCTCGCGCAGATCATCGCGAGCCAGGGCATCAAGCTCGAATGAGGAGCGCTGGCATGACTACCCCATCCCAACATCTGCAAGGCGGCGAGGACGCGTCGGCCGCGGCCCGTGAGGCGGTCTCTCCTTCATCTTCCTTCGCGCAGAGCACTGCCGCCGAGCGGATCCTGCAGTCACTGCGCGACGAACTCGACGGCTTGGACCACATGCTGCTGGAGACCCTGAGACAGCGGCTGGACTGCTGCTGCCGCATCGGGCTGCACAAGCGCGACCATGCGATTCCGATGATGCAGCCGCATCGCATCGGCGTGGTGCAGGAGCGTGCGGCGGCCTTTGCCGCCGAACACGGCATGAGCCCGCCGTTCCTGCGCGCCCTCTACGAACTCATCATCGCCGAGACCTGCAGGCTGGAGGACGAGATCATCGGCGCACCTGCCGCTGCTGCATGAAGCCGCCTCTCCTCCACCGGCCGCAAGGGTCTCGAGGCACAGCCCCTCTGGCATCTCCGATGCCGCACGCCTCGCGAGGCTTCCGGGTGGAGGCGACCCTCCTTTAGCCGTCCTGTTATGCCGTTGAAGCACATGATCATCTTTTCGACACTGGGCCCGCGAGGCAGCAACCACCACTTCGTTCTCGAGCAATACCTCGCCGCGCACGGACTTGAACAGCTCGCACGCGTGGCGCTGTTCGACGACTTCCACAGCGGCGCGCGTGCTTTGGTGGCCAGCGAAGCCGACTACCTGCTGCAATGCGCCGTTCATCCCGCGGCAGCGGAGATCACCGGCACCTATCGCAGCGCCATGGTGGTGGTCGACGCCTTCGTATCTCCGAGCCAGCCGATGGCGCTTGTGCAGGCCAAGGGAAGCGAGGTCCATGCCTCCAGGGTGGGCGTGCAGCCTGCCACGCAAAGCTATGCCGACCTGTCCGCCTGGCCGGAGAAAGTCCATGAACCCACGGTGCTCGCAGTCCAGGCCGGCCTGGAGGAAGGGCGCTACGGCGCGGGCATCGTCTTCGCGTCGTTCGCGGCTGCGCGCACCGAGCGCTTCGAGGTCATCGAGCCCATCGGTACCGTGTGCGATGGCTGGATCCTCTACGGGCGCGAGGCCATCGACGAAGGCAAGGCCGTGGTCTGGAGGGACAGTCCCGTGGCACGTCAGTTCCGGCAGCAGACCGCATCACCGGTGAGGGCGAGCGTTGTCCGTCCTTGGGCGAACGCCGGCCCTCGGCGCCAACCGCCGAGGGCCGGCGGGCCGTCCTAGTCCGGGCTTGCCAGGCGGATCTCGAAGGTGCCGATGATCGCACCGAGTTCGCTCTGGCCTTCCTTTTCGGCGGCGACCTAGGCCAGCAGGAAATCGCGGGCGAGGCGCTGCGCGTCGTTTTGCGGCTCGCTTCTGAGATGTTCGGCCCATGCGGGAAACCCCATGTCTCAATCCAATGTCGCGCCGGACTGCTTCACGAGCCTCTGATGCTTCGTCATTTCGGATAGGAAGAACGTGGGTGCGAGATCGGGCCCGGTATGCAGGATGTTGAGGCCTTGTGCCGCCACGGCCGCTTGCGCTTCCGGTGATGCCAGCGCTGCCTTGATGGCGGCATGGTCGGCGTCGACGATGGCCTTGGGCAGCCCTGCCGGGCCAATGAGCGCGATCCACGCATCGAAGCTGTATTTCCGCACGCCGGCTTCCGCCAGCGTGGGAACATCCGGCAGCGCGGCGGAACGCGTCGGTGTCGAGATGGCCAGCGCTCGCAGCGCGCCGGCCTTGATCTGCGGCGCGACCTGCGAAATCGAAACGAAGCCCAGCTGGACCTGGCCACCGATGAGGTCGGTGATCAAGGGACCCGTCCCGCGGTAAGGCACGTGCTTCATGTCGATGCCGGTCTCGCTGATCAGCAACTCGCCCGCCAGGTGCAGCGTGCTGCCATTGCCGGCCGAACCGTAGTTCAGCTTGCCGGGGTTCGCCTTGGCATGGTCGAGCAGTTCGTTCACGTTCTTGACCGGCAATGTCGGGTTGACCACCAGCACCAGCGGCACGGTCGCCAGCACGGCGATCGGCTTGATGTCCTTCAGGCTGTCGTAGGGGATGGTCTTGTAGATGCCGGGGTTGATGACGTGGTTCGACGAGATCATCCCGAGCGTGAGGCCGTCCTTGGGCGCCTTCACGATCTGGCTGGTGCCCGGAATCCCGCCGGCGCCGACGATGTTCTCGACCATGACCGGGTGGCCGGTCGCCTTGCCGAATCCCGGTGCGATCGCGCGCGCCACGGCATCGACCGTGGATCCGGCCGCCAGCGGCACGACCAGCCGCAGCGGCTTGTCGGATTGGGCGTGCGCGCCGGCGCAGCCGCAGGCGAGCAATGCCGCCAGCGCGGTGCGGCGTGTGAAGGTGTCGAGGTTCATGGCGAGTTGTCTCCTGGGTCTTGAAATTCATGCGTAGCGCTGTTGCAGCGTCTCGAACGACACGAGTTCGCCCGCGATGGCGCTTGCGGCCACAGTGGGTGGGCTCGCAAGCCAGACCTGCCCCGGTCCGCCCCGGCCAGGGAAGTTGCGGTTGATGGCGCTCACCGTGACCTGATCGGCGCGGACCGAGCCGCCGGGACCGCAATTGCCGCAGGCGCCGCAGGACGGCTGCAGCATGCGCGCGCCGACCTGCTCGAACGCGGCCATGTAGCCTTCTGCGATGCAGTGGTCGCGCACGGAGGTGGTGCCGAACTGCAGGAACAACTGCACGCCGGGCGCGACCCGCAGGCCACGGTCCGCGGCCCAGCGCAGCACCGCGTGGTAGTGATCGAAATCCTCGCGCTTGCCGGCGGTGCAGGATCCGCCATAGGCGATGTCGATGCGCACTGGCGTGACCACCTCGGTCAGCGGCAAGCCGTTGCCGGGGTCGCCAGGGCGAGCCACCATTGGCGGCACCATGGCGCAGTCGATGTGCAGGGTCTGCGCGTACGCAGCGCCTTCGTCGCTGGCCATCCACGGCTCGAGCACGAGATCAATGCCGCGGCGTTCGCGCAGGAAGCGCACCGTTTCCGAATCGGGTGCGACGATGCCGGTGAACCCACCGAGCTCGGCGGTCATGTTGGTGAGCGTCGCGCGCTCGTCGGTCGAGAGGTGCCGAAGTGCCGCGCCGCAGAACTCGAACACCTTGCCCACGCCCCCCCCGGCACGGATGAACGGATCGGCCAGCAGGTGCAAAACGACGTCCTTGGCCGTCGCGCCGGCGGCCAGGTGGCCGTCGAGCACGACGCGAAGTGATGGCGGCATCGTCAGTCGCACGGCTCCGGTAACGAAGGCATTGGCCATGTCCGTGGTGCCGACGCCGAAGGCCACGCAACCGAGCGCACCGCTGTGGGGGGTGTGCGAGTCGGTGCCCACGACCAGTTGGCCCGGCAGCGCGTAGTGTTCCGCGACCATCGCGTGCGAGATGCCCGCGGCGTTGCTGCCGTCGTCCGCAGCGGCCTGTGCCTCGGTGAGCGTGCGGTGCGTGTGCAGTCCGTACGACGAGGCGAACTCGCGCTGCGCCCCGACCATGCGCATCACGTTCGGCACGAGTCCGTCGTGTACATGGGCCGGGCTTTCCTCGACGTAGGAGGTGTGGTCCTCGAACACGAGGATCGATGCCGGGTCGTGCAGTGCGAGGGGGCGGCCGAAGGTCGCATGCAGCATGTGCGCGGCCATGCCCGTGTAGTACTCGTGGATGAAGCGCCAGTCGGCACGCACGAAGGCCCCGTCGCCCGGTGCCGGACGGGCTTCGGTCAACTCGGTCGTCAAGGCGTGGCGCGCCACGATCTTCTCGAACAGGGTGCGCGGGCGCGTTTCCTGCACGTGCGCCGGCGCAGAGATCTCGCGCATGAAACGCTGCCCGAAGCGTAGCAGTCCCCCGCTCTTCAGGATCGTGGTGGCCAGCGCATCGCGCCCAGCCACCAGCTCCTCGATCGGAATTGCCTCGCCGGCCTGGATGCGCGCGACGAGGCGGAAGTCGGTGGACGTGAACAGCCCGATGTTGTCGGCGTTCTGGCGGTAGATGCGCTCGAAGCTCTCGGCGATCACGAGTCGCACGCCAGCCAGCTTCTCGGCGGCCGGGCTGTGCTCGCGCGACGAACCCTTGCCGTAGCGCTTGCCCGCGACCACCACTTCGACGCCTTGCGCGCGGATCGCGTCGATGCCGATCGGCGTGGCGTCGCCGGCGCGCAAGCCGGTGTAAGGATAGCGGCCGAGCTTGTCGTCATAGTGCGTGAGAATCGGCAGCGGTGTGATCTCGTCGGTCGAGATATCGTCGCGCAGCGGACGGGCTTCGGCGAGTACGACACGTTCGCCTCGAAGGCTGCGCGAGACCACCTTGGCCGAGCAGCTCAGGAAAAGAGGGTTCGGTGCAAAGGAGAGGGCGGCGCCATGGGCCGGCGATGTGACTGGCATGCCGAATCTTCACGGCACCGGCGCATACCGAAAAGCGCCGATGCGGCAGACGGGCTCTCGCAAGATGCGAGATCCGGGCTTACCCGTGCAGTGCGTCGATCAATGCTGCCACCGCGCGCAGGCGTGGTGTCTTGCGCAGCGCGTACATGCGCAGCTTGCGAGCCGCCCAGGGCTCGTCGAGTGGACGGCGCACGAAGCGTGGGTTCCCGGCATAGGCCGCGGCCGCGCTTTGGGGAATCACTGCGATGCCGAGTCCAGCCTCGACCATGCGGCAGACCGCATCGAAGCTGCTGACCGAGACGGTGGGTGCGAACGACCGGTGCAGCGCCGCGGCGCGTTCGTGCAGCGACCGGTCGAGCGCGCCTCCTTGGTGGACACCGATCAAGGGGTGCTCGAGTGCCTGCGTGAAGCTCAGCGACTTGCGCCGTGCAAGCGCATGGCCGGCCGGCAGGACGACCTGCAGCGGATCGGTGGCGAAGGGCCACGATTCCAGGCCCGCAGGCACGGGTAGATCGACACCCACACCGACATCGGCGCGGTCATCCAGGCAGGCACGGACCACGTCGCGGGTGTCTTGTTCCTGCAGCGATACCTCGACCTGCGGATGGGTGGCCATGAAGGCGTGCAGCCGCTCGGGCAGAAAACCGATGACGGCGGACATGTTGGCATAGAGGCGCACTGTGCCGCGCACCGAGCCGCCCTCAGTCTGCACTTCGCGTACCAGCGCCTGCAGGTCGTCGTCGATCCGCTCGCCGCGCGCCATCACCACGCGCCCCGCCTCGGTGAGTTCAATGCCGCGGGGCGAGCGCACGAAAAGCGGTGTACCGAAAGCGTGCTCGAGGTCGGCGATACGACGGCTCAGCGCCGACGCAGCGATGTGCTCCTGCTCCGCGCCGCGCACGATCGAGCCTGCTCGTGCGGCAGAGACAAAAAGGCGCAGGCTGTAGGCGTCGATGCGTCGGGACAAGTGGAGCCTCGGGGGCTGAAAGTCGTCTGGGGGATCGGAGAGGATGCTGAACGGCGCAAGCGTAATGGAATGCCGGGCAGCAGTTCCACCGGATCGAGAAATCGGTGACGTTTGCCGGCTGCTCGAGGCAGCAACCAAAAGCTGGAGGTGCTTCCTCCAAGGCCTGTGCAGGCCGCGGTCTACCGAAGCTCAGTGTCCTGGCGGATCGTTCCCCGAATCGGTTGGGACCTCGTAGAGGCTTGCCGGAAGGCCTTGCATCTGAGGACCATGGAGGGTGCATCCGTCGAGCGAGTCGCCTGCGTTCAGGGCGTTGTTCAAGGCAGCGACCACGGAGCTCATGTCGGCGATGTTTCGAAAGCGTGCCCGAGGCCCGTGGTGAAAGATGTGCAGCGCGATCGGCAGGGCATGCACGAAAGCGGGCTCGGCGCGCAGTGGAATGCGCTGCCACGTCCCGTTCGCATCGAGCGCCTGGAAATAGTCCGGCAGCTTCAGGGTCGGGCACAGGTGCGACGCCAGCACCAGACCGAAGGCCTCGGGAATGCAGTCGCGCAGGCGGCGGGTGCCCATGTCGTCACCGATCAGGGCGATGAACTGATCGGCCAGACGTTCCTCGGTCGCCCCGTCCGCGCCGAGCAATTCGATGGCCTGCGCGACGATATCGGCCGAAATCTCGTTCATCGCCATGGGTGTTCGGCGTCTTCAGGCGATGGCAGCTTCGCCCGAGGCGGCCTGCACCGGGATGTGGGCGCGCTCTTCCTTGATGCGATTGGCACCGTCCACGAACACCAGCTTGGGCTTGTAGCTCTTCACATGGTCTTCCGGCACCAGGCCGAAGGCCGCAATGATGATCAGGTCGCCGACCGACGCACGGCGTGCGGCCGAGCCGTTGACCGAGATGATGCCGCTTCCCCGCTCGCCACGGATGGCGTAGGTGACGAAACGCTCGCCGTTGTTGATGTTCCAGATGTGGACCTGCTCGTTCTCGGCCAGGTTGGCCGCATCGAGCAGGTCCTCGTCGATGGCGCACGAGCCCTCGTAGTGCAGTTCGCAGTCGGTGACCGCGACGCGGTGGATCTTGGACTTCAGCAAGGTTCGGAACATGGAGCGAGGTCTTTCTCTCAGGCAAGAGGTGGATCGGTCTGGCGTTCATCGCTGGCACGGCAAAGGCAAAGCGCCTGCGGCCGCGGCGGGCGAAGGATAGCCGAGCGGATGCCGGCAGCAGCGCCAGGCGCAGGAGGGCCTGCGTCGAGCGCTGTTGGCCCTGGAAGTGTGTTTGCGCTTCGGCCCGGTGCTCGTGTGAGACTGGAGCCGGCGAGCGATCGGCCGCGACAAGAAGAGCACGGTCATCGGCGCTGCAGCGGGGGCGGTCGCTACAGCAGGCGTCGGCTACAACTGGAGCAGCATCTGCAACAAGCTCACCGCCCGACAGTCGATGCCGGCACGCAGATCGTCGAACAGCCGGACGGCTCCCTGAAGGCCAGCGTTCCCAGCCAGGTCGCCTTCGATGCGGACAGTGCGACGATCAAGACCGCATTTCGCCGCGTGCTTGACCAGGTGGCCCAGACCATCGCGCAGGAGCCTGGCGTCACCGCCCGCGTGGTTGGCCATGGGGACAGCGTCGGCAATCCGATCGCGACATGACCCTGCCGCAACGTCGTGCGCGGAGCGTCGATGCCTATCTGGTCGATCACGCGTCGCGACAGAGCGTTGGATCGCCCGAGGGGCGGGGGGCAGACCCAACCGGTTGCAAGCAATGCCACGGAAGTGGGCGCATGCACGATCGCCGCGCCGAGCGCCACCTGCGGCCCGTGCGCGCGGCCAGGTAGTTGCGCTCGACCGAGTTCGCGCGGCTGTGGTCTTCGCATACCTGATCGGCAAGCTGGCCCAGCTGACCACTTCCTCGCGCGAGAAACGGCACGTGCTGCGAACCCTGCGCTATGCTTGTGCGATGGTTGGTGAACTCCACTGCCGCGCTTCCAAGCGGGTCGAGATTGCTGGCATTCCCGACGTGCCAACTGGCCGGATGCGATTCCGCGGCCACATCGCGGAAAAAGCTGCGCCGGCGCGCCGAGCATGGCCCCGTGCGTGACGACAAGGTATGCCCAAGACTTCCTCCAAGCCGATTCATCTGCCGAACCCGGCTTTCGAACTGCCGCGCGTTGCCCGTGCGGGCATGCGCGAACTCCATCCACAGGATGGCGCGTTGCTGCTCATGCACTTCGCCTTTCGGGGCCTCGTGGTCAAGGCCGATGCCTTCCTGGCGGAGCACGGCCTCTCGCGCGTGCACCATCGCCTGCTTTACGCGGTGGCGCGCGCCGAAGGCATCTCGATCGGGCAGCTGATCGAACTCCTGGGCGTGACGAAGCAGGCGATGCACCGCCCTCTCAAGTTCCTTCAGGACGCCGGCTACGTCGTGGCCGAACGCGATGCGAACGAGCACCGCACGAAGAGGCTGCGGCTGACGGCGCTGGGCGCGCGCGTCGAGAAGCTGGCCTCGAAACACGAACGCGAGGCGATGGAATCCGCACTGCAGACGGTGTCGCCCAACGAGCAGGACGCCTGGCGCAAGGTGATGACCGCGCTGGCCCGGCTGGCCTAGCGGCCGTGGACAGACAGCGGGCCGGCGGCCCACCGGGGGTGGATCGCGGCGAGCTGTGCAGCCGTGTCGGGGTACTCGCGAAACCGAGCGACCCTGCCGGCCGCCACTTCGAAGAGATGTACCCATTGGTTGTCGTAGCGGCGCCGCGGTGCGCGTGACGTGCACACGGCCTTGCCGGCCACGACCGCTGATGCAGCCTCTTCGTCGACGAGGAAGCGCGCGGGTTCGAAGGCGTGGAAGATCAGGTGCGCGTCCAGGGCGGCAACGAACCTGCGGACGCCGTCGCGTCCATGATGGGCACTCGCCCACGGCATGAAATCGGGGAGCCCGGGGGCTTCGAACTCGCTGTCCGGCGTGACCAGCGCGCACAGCGCATCGAGAGCGCTCGCCGCGAAGGCCGCACAGCACCCGCGCACGAGATGCAACAGTTCACCACGCGATGAGTGCATGCTCAGGCCGGCTTGATCATCAGCGTCGCCGAAGCGAGTGCATGCAGCTTGCCGTCCTGGCCGCGAATCTCCGCATTGCATACGCCCATGCTGCGCGTCTTCTCGAGCAAGCGGGCGGTGGCCACATAGCCGATGCCGGCCACCAGTGGGCGCACGTACTTCACGTTGAGGTCCACGGTCGAATATGGCGTGCCGGCGTCCAACGCAGAAAAAAGCGCCAGCGCGGCCGCGCCATCGAGGCAGGTCGCCGCGAAGCCACCGTGCACCATGCCCGCCGGATTGAGGTGGCGCGCGTCGGGCGTGACGATCATGCAGACCTCGCCTGGCTGAACGCTCGTCAATTGCATGGGCATCGTGTGCGCGATGCTCGATCGCTCGATGCGCCCGGCCTGCATGGCCTGGAGCACTTGCAGTCCACTGATCGCGGGGGCTTCGGCGGGCGGCGATTTTTCGGTAGCATCTTTCATGTCAATATTATTGACCTTAAAGTGAAGACGATGCAACTGGCAGGCTGGACGATCCTCTTGGCCCTGAACACCCTGTGGTTCGGGATGGGTGCGTTGTTGAATGCCACTGAAAATTGACCCTTTAAACGCGGTAATTTCCGTCTAAGACTGACCCACGTAAAACCCTACCCTGCTCATTTTTAAGGCAGGGGATTCTAGGAGTGATAGACGTGGCGACATTGAGTGTCATCAGACGCTGGGCCCTGCGCGAGCAGATGTCCATCCGCGAGATAGCCAGGCGTACAGGCCTGTCTCGCAACACCGTAAAAGAAGTACCTACGAGCCGGCGAAGAAGCGCCGCGCTACGCCAAGCGGGCGAGCTCGAGCAAGCTCGATCCCTATGCCGACAAGCTCGCGACCTGGCTCGCGATCGAGGCCACCAAATCGCGGAAACAGCGGCGCAATCTGCGACAGATCCACACACCTCAATCTAAAAAGGAGAACATCAAGCACTTATCCACACCGTGAAGCCTTCAGGCTCACAAAGCGGGTGGGTCAGTATTCGATGGAAATCTAGGGTCAGAGATCGGTGGAATCCAACAAGCTGTCCACCGACGCGTTCTTCATCGAGAAGCTGCGAGATGTCGTGGGGCTGTATCTGAGTCCGCCGGACAACGCACTGGTGCTGTGCGTGGACGAGAAGAGTCAATGCCAGGCGCTGGAGCGCACACAGCCGATGCTACCGCTGGGTCTGGGATATGTCGAAGGGGTCACGCATGACTATGTTCGCCACGGTACGATGACGCTTTTTGCGGCCCTGAACGTTCTCAACGGCGCGGTACTCGCCGAGTGCAAGCCACGCCATCGGCACCAAGAATTCCTGGCGCTCCTGCGCACTATCGACAAGTCGGTGCCAGCCGAGCTGGACATCCACTGCATCGTCGATAACTACGCCACGCATTCGCATCCGAAGGTGCGTGCCTGGCTCGCCACAAGGCCGCGCTGGAACATGCACTTCATCCCGACCTACAGCTCGTGGCTGAACCAGGTCGAGCGCTTCTTCGGACTGATCACCGACAAGACCATCCGCCGCGGTTCGTTCTCTTCGGTCAAGGACCTCGTTGCCAAGATCGATCACTTCGTCGCGTCATACAACAAGTCCTGCAAACCATTCGCTTGGACTGCCACCGCCGATTCCATCCTCGAAAAGCTGCATCGACTTTGCTCGCGTATCAGCGGGACAGCACACTAGCCTGCACTGGCGATTCCACAGGCTCGTAGTCGAGTTGGCGCTTCGGGAGCACGTGGCAGCCTTGCAGCCCTCTCACGTCGCCTGCATTGCCGTATCCGCTTCAGATGGCATCAACCACTTCGCCATTCGCCGCAGGTTCTGGGCGGTGGCGGCCATCAAGAACTCATCCTGCGCACCACTGAGCCCGCGAAGCCGGAGCCGATCCAGTTTCATGATGCGCTTGAGGTGCGCGAACAACATCTCTATCTTCTTGCGCTCCCTGCGCGACTGGCTGTAATGCGGTGTCTGCGCAATGGATCGTGCCGTCTCACGTGCACCCTCATGGATGCTGCGAGCGATCTTCCGGAATGGCGTGCTCGGGCAGCAGCGATCTTTCGTCCCACAGGCGATGCAGTCCGCCTGGCTCGCCCGATAGATGATGGTGTCGGCTTTGGTGATGCGGGTGCGCGGCGTCGTGAACTGCCGCCGGTCGTTACGCAGCACACGGCCTTCAGGGCAAACATATTCATTGCGCTCAGGCTGCCACCGGAACTCGCCGATTGACAGGCTTCCGTCCTTGCGCACGGTCTTGTCCCACACAGGCACGTGAGGTTCGATCTGCTTGCTCTCGACCATCCAGCCGAGCAGTGGCGCGGTGCCGTACGCGGTGTCGCCCACGAGCCGTCGCGGCTTGATGTCGAAGCGCTGCTCTACACGGTCAATCATCGTCCGAGTGGATTCGACCTCCTGCGTGCGGTGTGCCGGCGTTGCCTCCACGTCCATGATGATCCCCGCCGACAGATCGATCAGGTAGTTGGTTGAGTAAGCGTAGAACGCAGGACCACCTGGTGCTGCGGTCCACTGCGCAGCCGGGTCGGTCGGGGAGACGTTCCGTGATGCAGCCGCCGTTTCGTGTACCTCTTCAGGCACATCCTCGGTCACCGGATTTTGGGCATCGAGCGCGTCAAGGTACTCGCGCACCGCGCGGTTGCACTGGGTGCCCTGGCGCCATTGCGCGAGGTCGGAAGCAGGAACGTTGCGTGCACGGTTGGCGTCGGCCTTGATGATGCTGGCATCGACGGCGAATCCCTCACCTTGAACCAGGCCTTCGCTCATGCAACGGCGCAGCACTGCCTCGAAGACGAAGCGCAATGCATCGCTCTGGCGGAAGCGGCCGTGGCGATTCTTGGAGAAGGTCGAGTGATCGGGCACTCTGTCCTCGAGGCCAAGGCGACAGAACCAGCGATAGGCCAAGTTGAGATGGACTTCCTCGCACAGCCGACGCTCGGATCGGATGCCTAGGCAGTAGCCGATGACCAGCATGCGGATCATGAGTTCGGGATCGATCGAGGGTCGGCCGGTATGGCTGTAAAACGGCGCCAGATGTTGGCGCAGATCGCCAAGATCGAGGAAGCGGTCAATGCCTCGCAGCAAGTGATCGCGTGGGACGTGATCCTCGAGCTTGAATGCGTAAAACAGCTGATCTTGAACGATGCTCTGACCCATCATGATGCATGCCTCCATCGATGACGAAGGGCATGCAAACCGCGAGCCAGTTCCTAGAATTCGGCAGTGTTTTTCAACACAATCGGCCAGAACCAGCCGTTCGTTGCGACGGCACAATGTAGATAAAGAGCGGACAGTCACTATGGATGAAGTAGAAGCACTATCGAAAGCCATCGAGATAGGCCGTTCCCGCTGGGGCGACACACTACCGACCTTTTGGTGGGATCTTGAAGGCGGCGAATGGAATGTGACATTCGATTCTGAGGTGACTTTCCGATTTCGTCAGAGCGATGGCCAGCTGATTGACGATACCGATGGTTTGGATGCGGTGGCAGCCTTTCGCGCGGCAAGAGGCCACGCCCTGCGCGAGGGCCTCCGATGGGGCCCGGCTTTTTCTATCGGCCGCAAATCTGGCGAATGGTATATCGGTGCTCGGCAGTCCCAATTGGGAGGCCAAATCTCCATCGTCGTCGGCGCTGACGGCTCAATAAAGTCGACGTCGGTCAATCCGAAGTAGAGGCGACTGTCGCTGCACAGCTATCCTGCGCGTACGCACGCTTCAGACTGGCAGCAGTCAGTCGGCGTGGCCAGCTGAATGACAGCTGTGCGCCACAATCGAGCCATCTGGTGGGGCATCGATCCGCCTCACTGCTGCAGCAAGGCGGACGGATTTGCACCGCTCAATCGACGCTCTTTCAAATTTCCGCCTGCTCTGAGATCTCCAGGGCGTCATCCACCTCGATGCCCAGGTATCTGACTGTCGACTCGAGCTTGGAGTGGCCGTGACCTGCCCCCTCCCGGCCGTACCAGCGTAATGGCAGCGAAGTCCGTCAACTTGGAGAATGACGGACATGAGAAAGAGCAGATACACCGAGGAGCAGATCATCGGTTTCATCAAGCAGGCCGAGGCCGGCCTGCCGATCAAGGAGCTGTGCCGCAAGGGCGGCTTCAGCGACGCCACCTTCTACAAGTGGCGAGCCAAGTACGGTGGCATGGAGGTGCCCGATGCGAGGCGACTGCGTGAACTGGAGGCGGAGAACAACAAGCTCAAAAAGCTGTTGGCCGAAGCCCACCTGGACATCCACGCGCTGAACACCGCCTTCGGGGTAAAGCGTTAGCCCCACAGGCCAAGCGTGCCGCCATCGCCACCATGATCGAGCAATGCGATCTGAGCGAGCGACGGGCGTGCAGGCTTGTGGGGCTCTCACGCGACAGTTGGCGCAACCCACCTGAGATCGATGCCATGACCCAGGAGCTCAGCAGCAAGATCGTCGAGATCGCGCATGTGCGCCGGCGCTTCGGCTATCGGCGCATCCACGACATGCTGCGCCCGCATTTCCCCGGCGTGAACCACAAGAAGGTCTACCGGCTCTACAGCGCGGCCAACCTGGCCGTGCGCAAGCGCAAGAAGGCCAAGCGGCCCGTCAGCGAGCGCGTGCCGCTGCAACTGGCCAGGACGGTCAATGAGGTCTGGAGCATGGACTTCGTCAGCGACAGCCTGAGCACCGGGCGGCGCATCAAGTGCCTGACGGTGGCCGACGACTTCAGCCGCGAGTGCGTGAGCATCTCGGTGGACTGGGGCATCTCTGGGCAGTACGTGACGCGGCTGCTGGACCAGGCGGCGGTCTTCAGAGGCTATCCGCTGGCCGTGCGCACGGACAACGGCCCCGAGTTCACCAGTCGCGCCTTCATGGGTTGGGCCCAGACCCATGGCATCCGCCACATCCTTATCGAGCCCGGGCGACCCATGCAGAACGGCTACATCGAGAGCTTCAACGGCAAATTCAGGGACGAGTGCCTGAACGAGCAGTGGTTCGAGACGCTGGTGCAGGCCAGGTCGGCCATCACCGCCTGGCGGCAGGACTACAACGAGGTCAGGCCGCACAGCAGTTGCAATCGCATGCCGCCAGCCAAGTTCGCCGAGCTGCATCGCCAGCGCGCTGGCGATGCAGCTCGGCCCAGCTCAAACACCACCGAGATCAATTAATCTTGCAACCCCGGACTTCCTCGTTATGAATGGCATGGCAAGAGGGGGCAGGTCAGCCGAGCAGCAACTGCACCGCGCGGAGGTTCCTCATCCGCCGGTAGATCAGCGTTGCCTTCGTCCGTCGCATCGAGTGCGTTCCGTAGTCGGCAGGGTCCAAGCCAAGCTCCCTGACCCAGCCACCAAGAATCCGGGCGTATTGCCGGGTGCCGAGGTGCGGCGAGTCCTGCATTCGGCTCGGGAAAAGGAAGTCGTCCGATCGCAGTCCGGTACGCTGGATCCACGCCCGCACAGCCTCGCGGCCCTATTGAATACCGGTGAGCCTTGGACTTGCGGCATAAACCAGTCCAAGTTTTTATCCGCACCCCCGCTGGCTCAGTTTCCGGTCGGCGCCAACAAACAAGCACGCCCCGTGAGATTTTCCCGGGTTGCTCGGCGGTTCAACGAACTGTTATCGCCTTGCTGCAATTGCTGTAGACGATCTTGCAGGATGCATCACCGCACAGGCCCAGCACCTCATTTTCCGCCTCGTTCAACGCAGGCCGACTCGCAACGCTGTAGTGCGTGTCGCTCTTCGCAAGAGCGACACACCCGTTGGTGTAGGCGGAGACGAGTTCGCATTGGGTCGAGCCCAGAGAAATGCAGTTCGCCATAGCGATCTTCTCCGCCTCGGGCCGACTGGACTTGTCGCGCGATGCGCCGATGTTGCCCGTATATCGAGCGTCCAGGGCAACGGCTCCCCACCGCTGGATGTACGTCACGTTTCGCGGCCCCGACGGAGCGGGGACTCCAGGCTGACCATAACCTGGGAGGGGCCGGCAGGAAGATACGCCCTGTCCACCCTCAGGAACCGTGCCGGCAGGGCAGCCGCCCTCCGCATGAAGCTGGGTGCTCAGGCCCAACAGGCAGCAGAGCAAAAGGATCTTTGCTTTCATCGATATGTGCCTTTTTCTGGCGCCGCGGCAGATCAGCGAATCGCTTTCGCTTGGCTGCAACTGGTGAAGACGACTTTGCAAGGAGCACCGTTGCATTCCTGCATCGCGGCGCGTTGGGCGTCACCCAACGTGGGCTTGCTCGCGATGCCAAAGTGGGTGTTGCTCTCCGCCAAAGCCACGCAGCCATTGGAATAGGTCGAGATCAGCTGGCACTTCTTGGAGCCCAGGCCGAGACAGTTGTCCATGGCGATCCTTTCCGCTTCGGCACGGCTGGACTTGTCATGCGAGGCTCCCACGTTCGCTGTTTCGTAGGTGTCCATCGCAACAGCTCCCCACCGCTCGATGTACGTCACGCTGCCCGGTCCCGAGTTGGCCTGCCCACCTTGACCGTAACCTCCGGTCGGTCTGCAAGACATGACACCTTGTCCGCCTTCGGGAACCATGCCGGCAGGACAGCCGCCCTCCGCATGAGCGAGGGGGTAAATGCCCGATAGGCTCACGAGCAGGAGCAGCAGCAAGAACTTCATGGCGAATGCATCTCCCCCGGTCGTGGCCATGGGCTTCTTCAGTACGTCTTGCGCCATACGAGAAAGATGTCCTTCCTGAAATTGCTGTCCCTGTTGCCGTGGACCTGTTCGTCTCGCGTCGGAATGAACATCGCCGTGTAGACGCTGATCGTGCGGTCGTCCACCTCGAGGTAAACGTCCGGCGCGCCGGCGACGGGACCCGCATGGAAGTCGGTCATCTCGTCCTTGGGCACGGCGTGCCAGATGAGCTCGTCCCTGAAGATCCAACCGATGTCGACGCTCGCCTCGTGCGTCGTCCCGTCCTTCGACTTCCAGCGAACCTCAGCCGGTTTCGGAAAATTCCGGATGCCGAGCTCCGTCGATCCCCAGGCCTTGCCGTTGTCGCCGGCAGGCTTGGGGGGCGAGGGCTTGCCTTCGGCTTGCTGCACCTGTGGATGGCCGTTGTAGACGACGGTGCATCCGATGCTGTCGTAGCACAGTGCCTGGAAGTTGTGGCGCTTGAAACGAAGAGGAACCTGTCGGGTCAGCGCCGGCGGTTGTTGGACCTGTGGCGTGATCCCGTTCGGTTCTCCGGCGCGAGCCGACGCTACGATCAGGGGCAGCAGCAGGAACAGCGCAATGCGAGACGGCATGGCTGCCTCTACGGTTGCTTGGCACGCTTGCAACCCATCTGCTCGATCAGCTGCGACGGATCCTCGGCATCGAAGAAGAATGCTGAATGAATCGCACTGGACGAGGCATCGGGCCAGGCCTTGAGGCGGCCGCGCACGAACAAGGCGCGCCGCTCCCCAGGCCAGTTCAGGCGCATGAAGACGTCCTTGCTCCAGGGCTCCATGCCACCTTCGTCCCAGGCGCAATTGTCGGCGATCAGCGTGACGGTGGCGCCGGGCTCTAGCTGCTGGCGCAGGATCTCCCGGAACTGCGTCGAAGGCTTCTGGCGACCGGCTGACGGAATCAGCACGCCGACCGACGTGGTCTGACCCTGCGCGTCACGCTCGACGCTCAGCACCGCTTGCACGGACGGCTTGCCGCCCGCGCCGGGCAATTCGATGGTGCCTTCGGCTTCGGGGCCAGCGTCCTTGCCGTTCTTCCACCGCACGCCGGGTTGCGATGCGTAGGGGTTGTAGGGGACCTGCCTGACGGTGTCGGTCAGCAGCAGCTCCAGCGGTGTGTTGTTGCCAACCGCAGCGATCTGCAGAGGCTGGGCCGATACGGCACCCGCAAGCAACGACGCTGTCGTCGCGACGGCTTGCAGGTAACGGCGGCCAGTGCGGGAAGGGATATGGCGCATGGATGCTCTTTTCTTCGCGCGGATTCAGGATGCCTTGCAGTGCATCCTTGCGATGCGTTGCTGTGGCTTGGCCCGGTAAAAGACGAAGTTCGTCGAGCCTGGTCCCTGGTTGCCGCCGTCTTCGTCGACATAGGTTTCCGCGAACACAGGCAGGGCGACATTGGCGATGCTCAGTTCGTAGAAGGCGTTTTTCTGCGTGTTCGCAGCGCTCGTGCCGTCGTCCAACGCGCAATCGCCGGCGATGGGCGTCACCGTCGCATCGCCACCGAACTGCCGCTGCAGGATGCTCTTCGTGTCGTCGCTCGGATAGAACTTCTGCAGCGCGATCGACTGCACCGTGTTCGCATTGCCGTGGAGCACCACGCCGACATGCCCTTCGTTGTCCTTCCTGATACCGGCTTCCGCGCCCACCTTGCCATCGGGCACATCCACTTCGCCGAAGCCAGCGAGCAGCATATCGCCGCCGCGGTAGTGCGTGGCATCGGGAGAGACCGAGTCGGGGTTGTCCAGCGGCTTCGGATCGCTCCAGCGCACACCGGAGAGGTTGTCGAACGCGGACCAGTCCTCGGCCGTTTGACCAGCGAACACGCTCAGCAGCGTTTGCAGCGACGACGCCGTATTCTTGACCTGCTCAGGGGCGCTCGGCGCAGGTGTTGCCGTTGTTCGTGTCGTGGGTGCCGTCGCGGGACTGGTGGGCGGCGTGGCAGGTTCGCACGCGCTCAAGCAGATCACAAGAGCACATGCCGACAGTGCGCGCAGGTCGTTGGTAGCGGTTCGCATGGGTAGACGTTGCGTGTGAAGTTCTGAGGTTGCGGGGACAGCAGGACGGGGTCGCCAACGCTCGGCGGTCAGCGGCACTTGACCTCATAGTCAGAGACGTTCGGAAGATCCTTCTCGCCCACGGTGGTCACGGTCAGTCGGCCTGCCGGGCCGGAATAGCCGAAGTCGCAATAGGCAAGGCCGGTACCCGCGCAGGACTCGGCTTCGGCGATGCCGCGCTTGACCAGCCCGGCTTGCCGGGACTCGCTGCTGGCCCCGCCGCGCACCGGATTCCATCCGTTGGCAGCCAGAACCTTGCGCGCCTTGTCGATCGGCATGCCGTAGACGTTCGGCACCTTGGCTCGGCCCTTGCAGACCGACTCCTCGTCGGCCAGCTTGCCCAGGTGCAGGGTGCCGTCGGCCTCGACGCGCAGGTCGCCCACCGGGGAGCCGACGAGGTCTCCGTCCCACACGCGCACGGAGCCGCCTTCCAGCGCGGTCAGGTTGCCGATGGCGGGGTCTTCGGGCGACTTGCCGTAGGCCAGCGCGACGAGCCTGTCGCCATCGAACACCGCCACGTTGCCCTGGGTGATCGTGCAGGTGCCACTCGTTCCAGCCTCCATCTGGCCGGCGAAGCTGACAGCGCGATACGAACCCAGTGGCACATCGGCCATCACCGCCCAGCCCTGCGCCGCAACCACCTTGGTAGCAGCTGACTTCGGCTGGATCACGCGCCATGAGCAGCTATTGCGGTCGTCGGCGCTGCCGCCCGCCTTGGGCAGGCTGGTGATCGCCCGCATGCGGATGTCCTTCAGGTCGGACTGCACGCGCGGTGCTGGTGCGCCGGTTTGAGCCATGGCCGGCAAGCAGAGCGCGAGACCGAGCGCGAGTGCCGCGTGGCGTGTGGCAGATGCACCGATGGTTTTCAGAAAGGGGCGTGACAGCATATTGAAAGTTTGAAATGAAGACGGGGTCCGTACGCGTTTTTGATGCGGCGATCGAGGATGCGTCGAGTTGTTGAGGCAACGTGCCAGCATCAGATTGCAGTCGTGAGTTTGGGTGTGAAGCGAGCCACGTGTGCACGTCGGGACGACACATCAAACGACATTGCGCTCGCGCTCTTCGCCGGCATCAAGAACCCTCCGCAATGACTGTCTGTCTGCGCACGGCGAATTCTATTCAAACTAGATCGACTGGTATATATTCGCGCACCTCCAGGGCCCGACGCAACCGACACAGTCACCACGAAGGCATAGAGATGAAAGTTCTCACCGCGCTCCAGGCATCTGGAATTTCACGCCAACTCCGGTCGGTACTGCGAGCGATGGCAGGCTCAGTGATCGTCGCCTGCGCGCTCTCAGGATGCGCGGTGAACGCGCCTCCCGCCTCGAGTGATCCGCAGCAGCAGTTTGTCGTCGCGCAGCGCAATGCCAACGCGCAGTACTACCAGAGCCTGCTCGCCTACAAGCCGTTCTTCGAAAATCCCGGCGGCTACAGCCAGGCGCAGGTACTCGCCGCATACGAAACAGTCCTGTACCAGTACTCCCTCGCCGTAGGGAGTTGGATGCGCGCCATCTACCCTGCCGCACGACAGGCCCTGCCGGCTTCCCTACAGCCGCTTGCCGCGCCAGCAGAGCCGCTCACACTGGCAAGCGTGAATCGGGACTACGAATACGCGCTCGGAATGAACGCAGCCTCGTGGGACATCAGCATGGCGGCAGACTTCGGCAAGCCGTCGAAGCTGCCCGTCCCGAGATACGACGGCCCGATACTCATCGGGCCTGCCCTGCCGCCTCTGCCACCCCTGCAGGATGTTCGTGACCCGAAGTTCGCACGGTTGGTGACCATGACCAAGAACGTGGATGTCGCACAGAAGGCAGACCTCGCGCAACAACGCGCAGCGACTGAAAAAGTTCTGTCGGAAGCTGCGGCAATCCGCGCTACAAACAATCTCCGCGGTCAAGGCCTCGACCAGATCAATCCGAGGACCGGGCTGCCGTACCCACCGCCACAACAGGAAACGCAGCGCTGGTGCATGATGGGCGGCGGCCGGATTCCCTGCTGAAACCTTCTGCGCCCTGGCGCCTGTAGCGGCGCCGGATCTCCACCTGATATGGATGAAATCACACTCGCGCCCGCAAGCTCCTGAACTACGATGCGCCTGACTCGGCGACGCCGCGGGATCCCCGATGCGCCGTCACTACTCCCCGACGATGGTGATCGCCAGACTGTCGCGACTCAGAGGACAAGGCATGGAACAGGAGAGCCGTGAACGGCTCGTCGGAAAGGCGACTCGACTCTTTTCTGAAAGAGGCTTTCACCTTGTCAGCGTCGAAGAGATCGTCGGGGGCTCCGACGAACTGCGCATCGCGATGCATCGCCATTTCTCGCGCAAGGAAGATCTCGTGCAGGCCGTGCTCGAGCAGCGCTCCGACGACATCCTGGACAGCATCGCGCGAAGGCTGGAGGAGATTCCCGACCCTATCGGAAAGATCAAGGGCATCTTCGACTGGCACGGCGATTGGTTTCGCACGCCCGCGTTCGCGGGATGCCTCTTCGAGCGTGCATTGTCGGAGTTCGGTGTCCACACCAAGGGCATCTCGGATGTGGCGCTTCGCTACAGAAGCACGCTGAAGAGGCAGATGGCCGAGATGCTGCGCATGCTGCTCCCGCAGGCGCCTGCCGTGCGGTTGGCGCTCGCGTACGCGATGCTTCTCCATGGCGCGGGCGCCGCGGCGCAGGCCCATGGAAATCCGGAGGAACTGGTGCATGACGCATGGCAGGCGGCGAAGTTGCTGCTCGACAAGGCCAGGCAGCCTTGAGGCATGACACCCATGCGCCGTGCAGAACACCGATGCGAGCCGCAGTCCATCGGCGCTGTAGCAGCGATCGGCGATGATCTTCGGCCTATGGGAAGAAAACTCGCTGCCATGGTCCGGCCGGACGCCGTTCCCGTCTTCCGGTTTTCCACGACCGACTATCCCGTGCGGGACCGGTTTCACCTGTGGGTCAAGGACAACCTCTGCGACTGCGTATTCGAGGACGACGGCCATGGTTCCTTCGACGCGGAAGCCACCGGCGCGGCCCTCGGGCCTCTGGTCATCTCGGGACGGCGCTGGCCCGGTCGGACTCGGCCTTTGACCTATTCGGTCGACCGCAACGCACGGCGCATCCGATTGGACGGGCAGGACTCCTTTCGCCTCACGCTGCTGCTGGGCGGGCAGGTCACCCGCCGCGACATGGGACCGGACGCGATCAAGAGAGCCGGTGACCTCTTCTTCTACGACGTGGCCCAACTCAACGACTGCATCGTCGAAGCGGGGGATGTGATCAGCGTGGTCGTGCCCAGGTATCTCCTGCCGGGCCACGCCGCATTCCTGCACGATCGCAAGCTGAACGGCGCCATTGGCCGGCTCCTGGCCGACCAGATGCTGTCGCTGTTCCGGAACCTCTCCACGTTGCGGCAGCAGGACGTGCCCCATGTGGTCCAGTCGATGCTGCTGCTGATGGCCGCCGCCGTTTCACCGACCGACGAAACGATACGGGAGGCCGGCAGCTCGATCGGTGCAGCGCTGCTGGAACGGATTCATCACTACATCGATGCGCATCTGCTCGAGCCCGATCTCACGCCCGACAGGATCTGCCGGGAGGTCGGGCTTTCACGGGCCAGGCTCTACCAGCTATTCGAGGTGGAGGGTGGGATCATGCGGCAGATCCGGCGCCGAAGACTGCGTCATGCGTACCAGGTGCTCAGTGACCCACGGCGTCGGCATGTGCGCATCGCCGAGGTCGCATGGACGCACGGCTTCTCAGACGAAAAGTACTTCTATCGCCTTTTCAAGGCCGAGTTCGGTCACACGCCCAAGGAGACGATGGAGCATCGCGCCGGCCCGGTCTTCATGCCGGGCGATCGCGCGGTGAAGGACCCGTCGAACGTGGGAAGCAGCCTTTCCGGATGGACCTTGCCTTTCGGCGTGCTCAACAACTGACCGGCCGCGGCCGGGTGTGCTATTGCATCAGCACCATCTGGACGCATGCAGGGGCCGGGGCCCCGTCGTTGCGGGGCTCGGCCGGTAGTGGGTACACCTCGACCCGCATGCCGGGCCGCTCGAAGACGTCGTACAGCCATCGACCATGTTCGCCATAGGACGAATGGCGTGCGAAGCCCATGCTTGCCAGCCGGGCCGTGAAGCGGGCGAAATCGGGTTCGCAGCGGCTCCAGGGCACAGGCTGCATTCCAGGCAACGGACTGAAGGTCAGGTCCACCCGCCCCGCGCCGCTCACGTCCTGCCGCATGATGCCGAAGGCCCAGTTCCCGGGAAGACGCTGGCCGTAGCCAAACTGCTGCGAGTCGACCTTCTTGACCTGCACGCCGAGCGCACGTTGCATGGATGCGGGCGTGACATCGGCAACGCTTCTGCTGCTGCGGATCAACTCCAGCATTCGCTGCAAAGCCTGGTCCGCGCTGAGGTCCGATGAGGAGAGGGGCTGCGATGTTGGCCCGCGGTCCGCTTCACCCTGATCGGAAGGCTGGCCATGGGCGCTGCCGCATCCCAGGCACAGGCTCATCATGCCGATGGCCGCGATGCCTGCGCCGAATACATGTCTGGCTGAAGCCACATGCGTCATGTGGAACTCCCGGACACCGCGAACCCTCTTGGCTGCAGTGCGAAAAAAGCCTGGCTTCATGCGCGAAAAGTTCATCGGCAACTCGAGTGCGATCATGCTCGATCGATTGCCCGGAATTCTATTCAAATCAGACTGATCGGTATACATTCAACGCACACCGTGTGCGTTCGATGCGTTCCGGCAAGCCACCGGCTCGCTCCGTACAGGAATCCCCAGCGGTAATGAAATCGTGAAGAGAACATTCAAGACCATCGCCATCTCTCTTGCCGTCTTCGTCCATTGCGTCGCAGCCCAGGCCGACGAGAGCACCGGCCAGTTGATCAGGCGCGAGGCGCCCAAGGGCATCACTGCTGCGTTCTTCGCATGCATCGACAAGGCCAGCTCCGACAGGATCGCCATCGCCGCATGCCACTCCGATGAACAGGCGAAACAGGACGCACGCCTGAACAAGACCTATAAGGCACTGCTCGCCAGGCTCGGCGCGCGGGAAAAGGAAAGTCTTGTGGGCGCGCAGCGGGCATGGCTGGAACTGCAGACGAGGAGTTCCGTCTTCGAGGAAGCGCTCTACGCAGACGAGCCCATCGCGGGCATGCAGGTCAAGCTCAATGGGATTTTCAGGCTCTGCGAACGCGCCAATGTGTTGGAGAAGTACCTGTCCATTGCGAAGGACCAGTGAATACGATGAACGCGGGGCGCTTCATTTCCTTTCTGGCCGTGCTGGGCATGCTTGTCTTCGCACTCCACGCTCGCGCGCAGGTGGCCTGCCCGCCGGGTTGGATTCCTTACAGTGCGACTTCTTGCGGGCGTGCCCCCAGCGCGCAGCAATCCCCTCAAAACAGTGGCTATGGTTCTCCCGCCCCGCTGGAGTCTCGTTGGGGCGCGATCGCTACCGACGGCGTGAAGGGCGTGCTTGGGATTGCTATCGGGGAGCGCAGTGAGCAAGGTGCTCAGTGCAAGGCCTTGGCCGATTGCCAAGCCAAGGGAGGATCGCCTTGCAAGCTCCAGCTTTCCTATTCCAACGGATGCGGAGTGATGCTCGTCGGAAGCCGTGGATTCAGTACGGCGGCCGCCGGCACAAAGGAGGAAGCCATTCAGAAAGGCATGGCGATCTGCAGCAGCGATGGCGACACCGGGTGCCACGTCTACTACACGGACTGCAGCTCGCCGGGGCGGAATCGTTAGCGGCCGAGACTTCATCCGCCTGTAACCACGTCATCGGAGCGAGAGGAGTTTCACGATGGCATTGAACGCGAGCATCGGCCAGATCGCCTCGAACCTGAATGGTTGGGCGCCGCATTGGCTTCCTGCATACGACTTGAATGCCTATGCCGCGAAGGTGGACGCAGAGTGCGGATACGGCTCTGACATGATGATCGCCATAGAGGTCAAGACCAGGCTGTTCGAGGAGACAGTTGCGTTCGTCCAGTTGTGCGGAGCGTTTGCCACGCTGAACACGTCGGTCGCGTTGCGATACACGCGTGTGCATGGCAGCGAGGACGAGCTTGGGAAGGCGCTGGAGCACAGCGCTGCCAGCGCATGCCAGACATACACGGAACTGCTGAAACTGCTCGTCGATCGAGGCATTCTTGCGCAACGGACGCTGGACCCGCCTTCGTTCGTGTGAGCATTCACGTCTGAATCAGCCTCTCGAACAACTGCACAAACTTCATCATCGGGGCAGCGTCAGTGACCACCGAACCCGGCGACGCTGCGGATCCCCTTGGAGATGCTCCACAGGGAAATGCACAAGCCGTCGCAATCCTCCTCGACAAGAACGTTGGGAAGATCGCCGCCGTCGAGGTCGAAGTACTGCACGGGTTTGGCAGGCAGCATGCCTCGGTAGGCATACGCGCCATGGTCCTTGACAAAGACATAGTGTCGCTGCGCGTAGTAACCGCCTGGTTCGTCCCGGACTTCGTTGCCTGGCACGATGAGCGTTGCGCGTTCTTCATCCGAGGCGAAGGTCACGGTGACCGCGGCGAGTTTCAGCTGCTTGACGGCCACGCGCAGACGCGGCTTGCGGACATCGATAAAGCTCTTCAGTGCAGCTTGTTCGTCGGGCGTGATGGCTCTTGTGTTCCAGCGCGTGGTCCGCGTGGGCTTCAACGAGAACATGCCGAACTGAGCTGTTGTTGACTTCGGGGTCGGCCCTTTCACTGTGACCTGGGCGATTTTCCTGCTATCCGGACTGCCGGTGTCATACGGCTCGGCCTTACATGTGTATCGAGTGTTCTGCCCGTAGCGGTAGACGGGCAATCCGCTTTTGCAATGCTCAGTCAGCCGGAGAAAATCCGCATGCCTCTGAAGATTGACGACAACCCCTTCGCTATCGTCGGCGGACGAGAGCCACGCAAAGAACAGATCCGGGCGTGTACTCGAGCTCTCCATGGCCCGCCGGCAATGCATGATGTGGATGCAAGGTACAGCGCTGCACACAGGGCGGGGATGCGAAGCGATTTCATGGCGGTAGTTTCCTTGGGCTCCTGCGACTGGTCAATCCGACAAGGCGCAACCGATGGGCAATCGCCACTGCCAAAGCTCAGCTAAGATTTCGTCGTACAACCAGGAGACGACGGAATGCGCGCGAGCAAGCGCCAGCAGGTGGTGGACAAGGCCGGCGAGCTGTTCTCCCTTCATGGCTTTCACCCGGTCGGCATCGAGCGGATCATCGACGAGGCGGAGGTCGCCCGCATGACGCTCTACCATCATTTCGCCAGCAAGGAAGACTTGATCAGGGCAGTGCTCGAACAGCGCTACGCCTTCATCATGGACAGCATGGCTGCCAAGCTCGCGCCCATGCCCGACGCTAGCGCGCGCCTGAAAGGGATCTTCGATTGGTATGGGACGTGGTTTCGCAGTCCCACGTTTGCGGGCTGCCTGTTCGAGCGAGCGCTGGCGGAGTTCGGGGATACGTGTCCCACGGTGACCGATGTGGCGGTGCGCTATCGCAATGACCTGCTCGCGATGATCGAGCGCCTGCTTCGAGAGGTGGTCAATCGCAGTGCCGCGCGTCGGCTGGCCAATGTGTACGTGATGCTGCTCAGCGGCGCCACAGCTGATGCACGGGCCGTTGGTGATTCGAAGGCCGCCGCTCGGGCGTGGGTGGCGGCTCAGGCGCTCTTGAACGAGGCACGGGCGGATACGGGGGGCGTCCGCTAGCCAGGCGAGCGTTCCAGTGGAGCCGTTCCCTCTGGTTGAACATGTCGTCGGTCGGTGCGTAGAGATCGCAGCAGGCTGCACGCCTTGTTTGCGTCGCACCGACCGAACATGCGCTGTACGCTCAGCGGTGCTCTGTCGGCGCTGCGTTGTGGCGTTGAGAGTGATGGCCGATGACCCCAGAATAGCCGGCGATCATGGCCAGGATGCCCAGTGCAGGCACCAACCAAGACAAGAGTCTCCAGAAGATGGGCGGGCGTTTGACGTTCAGGTGCGAGAACTCCGGCGGCGTCATGGGAGCGGTTGCGGGCGGCATCGTCCATGGTGGGCGTACACCAACACCGAGCGACTCCCCAACCCTCTCGAAATGCTTTTGAAGCGCACCCAGATCGTAAGGCTCGCCGATCGCGTCGATGAGTTCGACGTTGAGCGGAGATGCAGGGTCGATGGGAAGGACGGCGACATCGACCCACGCCCAGGACCAGAGGTTGGGGGCATCGAAGTAGGCGGTGTCCCCCGCGTGCAGCACAGGCCTTCCAAACAATGCCTCCTTCAGAGGCCACCTGGGGGGTTCAGATTGGCAGTTCGCATCTTTCAACTTCACGCGCATCGTCGCCATCATTTCCGCTTGCAGCGAACGCGCGCGCGTCAGGGCCTCGCCTTCATCATCGAACGCTGCATCGAGATGCACGGTATCGAGAGTCAGGTAATCACCATCGAGCTCCCGCAGCAACCCGACCACGAGCCATCGTTTGCCTGCCAGCCTGGCCTGCTCCGCGCGGATCCCTGCTTCGATGGGCAGGTGACGTGGCTTGAGGACACGCCAACGGCAGCCCGGAATCAACGACTCGAACGACACCAGATCCGGGTCTTGTGCGAAGGATGAGAGTGTTTCGTCCATGAGCTCGAGTGTTGCATGTCGGGCGAAGGCCGACATCCACATGCTCATCGGTCGACCCCCCAGGTCTCGCCGCACATCAGCCCCTGCGCGTGGTCGATATCGCAGGCCAGCGCGTCGTTCTTTTTCTCAGCGACATTCGCGCGCAGGTAGGCGAGGCCGTAGTGGTAAGCCTCACGATCGCTGGTCACGACACCCCACACCGGCCCCCAGTCCTTGCGTGGCAACCAGCCTGCCAAGGATTCGAGAACTTCGCCGTCCAGAGCGCGCGCCAGCTGAGCATGATCGGCGAACAGCCAGGCGATGCGATGGCGCTTGTCGGCCAGCGGCAGGGCCGAGCCGGCGAGCGACTTGAGGGCTTGCGCGGTCCACGGACCGGGTACGCCTTCCGTCTTGAATTGCTGCAGTCGTGGCCTGTCGAGTGCCTGCACCGCTGCCTGGTACTCGTCGAACTGGGTCTTTCTGAACACCTTGAAAAAGGCCTGCAGGTCCATGTCCTTGAAGGCGCTGTTCCGGTTCATTTCGGTAGAGGGCCCGGCCGTGACATTCATCGCCGGGAGGCCGTCGCAGTGCACGTACGTCTTTTCGTCGAAGGTGCACTGCGCGTACAGCGCGTCTTCCAGGTCGGGGGAGGCGGTGTTTTTCATCAGCGCGAGGCCTTGCGGTGATTGTTTCCATTCGAAGGTGAACGGCAGCCTGCGGCCTCCGTGGCATTTTCCGTTCTGTCCTCCGTCGTGCAGGTAGTAGCGGCGGCCCGTGACGGTGTCCTTCACGGGGAACAGTCGTGGCACGTTGTCTTCGCCACCGAGGTCGGTGTTCAGCCGCTCGATCTTTCCTCCGCGTTCGTGCCACACCTCGTACCAATCGCTTGGATCGGGGCACGAGGGCGTGGGGTTGAGTTCGGGGCCTGTGAAGGTATCGACTGTTCCGCTCACATAGCCACCGATCTGGCTGCTGCCGCCGACCAGCAGGCCACAGTCCGCGTCCCCCGGAATCTCGACCAATTGCACCGTTTCGATACGCGCGCTCATCGTGCCGTCCGCCGCGTTCTTCACCACAGTGTTGTTCAGAAGTTCGCGGTACAGCACATCGCTCAGCTCGAAGCGGCAATTCACGTTGGCATCGACGAGCCGAGGCCTACCCGCAGGCGTGTCATCGATGAAAGGGTTCATGGCCGGAAGCAGCACTTTGGCGCTGTCGCCGAGCCGTCTGCGGTCGATGCCGCGGATCGGCCGGGGGATGCCTTGCGAGGCCAGAAACAGCAGCTTGTCGCGTGTCTCGGTGTCCTTGGCCGCGTAGCAGGCGGGATGCTGCGAGCCGATCAGGCGGAACGGGCTCAGGACGGTGCGCGCGACGGCCTCGCGCGCATTGGCGAATCGCTCCCGCATGAGGGGCCATGCAGCCCTGAAGCTGCCTGCATCCATGTCCGAAGGCAAGCACTGCAAGGCGGTGTCAGCGTCATGGTTGGCATAGCCACTGGCGAACAGTTCGTCCCAGAGCTCCGGCTGGATGCGCCCGGCCAGCGCGGGCCATTCGGCATAGTCCATCGGTTTCGGCAGATGTCGCCAGAGCGCGCGCCAAAGCTCTGGCGGCACTCCGTAGCTGGGAGACTGGCTGGCATCGTGCGGGAACTGAACCCAGGCTCGTTGGACTAGCCCGCGAAGCGCCGCTTGGGCGTGGCGCTGCAGCACTGGTTTCGGGACGCCGGCCAGTGCGCTGTCGAGACCGGCTGCGGAGCGGCTGTTCATCAGCACCAGATTGCCCAGGGCCTGATCGTCGTCGACGATGCGCGCGTAGATTTCGGGTTTGAGCCGTCCGGCAAGCGCGCTCCATCCGGCGATGGCGGCTTCGCTGGCAGCCAACTGTTCGGTCTTTGGGTTGTAGGAGCTCACGGATATCGCCAGCTTGCGCATGTATTCGCGCGCCAGCTTGTCGTCCGAGGGCGAGCCGAAGGACAGCGACGCGATGCGCGCGGCATCCACCGGCGCCTTGGGCGGCGCGGGGCGGATGACAGTCGTCGTCAATCCGTAGACCGAGCCCAGCACCTTCAACACCTTGTCGCGCTTGTAGTTCGCACTCAGCGTCACCGCGGTGTCAGTACCGCCCTGGAGCGTCTTGCGTGGATCCGCACCATGGGCCAGCAGCCAGATCGCGGTCCTGTCCTGACCGGCGCGGATGGCGTGGTGCAGCAGGGTCCCCCCGTGCCGGTAGGCGTTGAAGTCCGCGCCGGCCTTCTGCTGCTTCGCCAGATAGGCGGTCAGTGCCGCCTGGTTGGCCACCGGAAGATCGTCTGGTTTCGGGAAATCCCAGAATCCTTCGGCCGGTTCCGCACCGGGCATGGAGAGCAAGGCGGCGAACGCGTTGTCCGTGGCATCGCCGGAGAACGCGTTTGCCGCGATGCAGACGAACAGCAGAGACAGCGCCATCACTGTCCCCAGTCCGATATCCAGGAGTTTCTTTTTCAGCATGCCAGCCTCTTATCTATCCGTAGGCCCATAGTGGCAGCGTTGTTGCCGGATCGAATGAAGGGGGCAAGAAGTCTGAGTGAAACGCGGTGGCCGTCACGATGCGAGGACTCGGCGGCGATGAGGCGCTCCAAAGCCGCCCATGAAGATCCCGCGGACGCGCAACGCCATTTGTTCCATCCAAGCATCGAGCATTCGCCGAGGAAACCCGGTTCACATCGCCGCGATCGCAACCTTGCCCGTCCCGCCTGAACTGGTTGATCGACAAGGAACTGGGAATGCAACGCGCCCGGCCTTCCTGGTGCCGAGGGGTGCTCATTTGACGGTCGGTGTCCTACTTCGCACAACGCCGCCGCCGCACGACAGTTGACAACTGATGAATTTGATCAATCAATGGACGTGACCCTATAAATCAAGCCTCTTCGTTCCTGCTAAGGCTTCTGGTCGATCTGAGTGGATGGGCCGGCATTTCCCATGAATCTGAAATCAATGTGGCGCAATGCCAGCGACGATCGGGAGGAGGGCGAGTTCGCGACAGTGTCGCGCGAGGTGCCGACACGGGACCTGCTCGCCTGGTCGCGACGCTCTGTTGGCATGACAACGTCCCCGCGAGCCGACGTGATCGCCATCGTCGATGACGACCCGCACGCGCGACAACTGCTCGGCGGCTATCTTGCGCAAGAAGGCTACAAGGTGCTGGAGGCCCGCAGCGGTGCATCGCTGTTATCGATCCTGTCTCGCAGCGTCGTCGACCTCATCGTGCTCGACATTGTGTTGCCGGGTGAGGACGGTTTCTCTCTTTGCAGGCAACTGCGTGCAGCGTGTGTGCGCACACCAATCATCGTCCTGAGCGCGAGGGCGGAGGATTCCGATCGGATCAGGGGCTTGACGATGGGAGCCGACGACTATGTCGGCAAGCCCTTCAATTCGCGTGAGATGCGCGCGCGCATTCAGGCGATCCTGCGGCGCAGTCCTGCGAAGGAGGAGCCGGGCGGCCCCTCAATGGGCAATGAGGTTGTGCGATTTGGGCCCTTCGAGTTCAACCTGGGCACACGCATGCTGCGCAAGAACGGCGAGATCTTCGGCATCACGACGGTCCAGATCGCGCTCCTCAAGGTTCTGGTTCGTCATGCAAGGCAACCGCTGTCGCGCGAAAAGCTCGCTCGGGCCGCGCATGGGCGCGAACTCGGTGTCTTCGATCGCAGCCTGGACGTGCAGGTTTCACGACTGCGCAAGCTGCTGGAGGACGGCGAATTTTCCTATATCCAGACGATCTGGGGCGTGGGCTATATGTTCGAGCCCAGTGGGCGAGGCGATCTCTTTCGCGCCCGCCGCTGAGCGCAGGGCCGACGTCCCAGCACGGCTAGCCAGGCACTTGTCCGACTTTGCCGGCAAACCATCGGAAGATGTTGGTCTGGCTTCTCCTGCCATGGCTCGACCGCACGAAGAGAAAGCCCCGTTCCGCATTGCCCAGCGCATCGACCGGAATGCCGGCCGCCCGCAGGGCGATGAGCTCCGCGCTGGCACCGATGTCGAACGGCAGTTTCAAGGTCACGGTCGCGTTGTGGATGGTCCGTCTAGGCATTGCTGTGCTTTCCATGCTTCCTGGCGGCCCAGTGGACCAGGGCAGGCTTCTTCACGAATCCCACGTTCATAGGAGGCAGGCTGGAAGGCAGGGACCCGTGATGCCAGGCCAGCTATCCAGTCTGTAAGCGCGCCGCTCGCCTCGCAGCATGCGCGTCTTCGGCCGCTTCGGGCGCGCGATTGACAGCTCCTTTGACAGGGGATCCCTCGGTTGAGCACTGGGCTAGTCGCGACGAGGGCCGGTGGCTCCGATGGATTGGACAGGGCTCCGTGACCGCCCCGCCGCAAGTCCGCCGTACCTGGGCTCCATGTGCGTGCGATCAAGCAAGAGTTCCTACTTGTTGCACAGCGTGCTTTGCATGCGGATCGTCGCTGACCAAGCTCATCGCAGTCCGCGGCCAGAAATAGGCGATGGTGTGAAGGGAAGGGCACGTGAATTAGACAACTTCAATTCGTGCTCGCATGCATGGGGACGCGATCGATGGGAATTCATGAATTGTGGCTTTTTATTCATATTGAAATTGAAATTCACCAGTTCATTTTTTGATGGAATCGAGGCAAGGCTTTTGAGCTGCGAGAGCTAGAAGACGAATATGTTGCATGTATACAACTCAAAAAGGGATGAGGCGGCATCAAAAAAACCTCACGCATTTGACGCTATGTCTTGCAAGGTGAGGTCATCGCATGCTTGCTGGTCCGCGAAGGGTGAATTGATATGCGGGCCCCCTTGCCCCAGAGAAGTAGCCAAGTGTCAGCGAAGTTTTGTTGCAGGTACCCGCGCCGTCAGCCCTGGCTTGCGGTGTCGCCCTGACATCTGCGTTGGCGGCTGGAATCCAAGCGAAGGCTGGAAAAGCACGCTCGCCAAGCACCGGGGCCCACTGCTGGTGGCCCGACTCCATTGGAGAAAACCACCCTAGGAAGTGGATTGAGCGCCTGAGCCTTCAGCCAACCTCGCGGGCAGTTTCCTGGGCGCACTCCTCATCGGGCGCGATGGTTGAGGCAGGGGCATACCTCGTCGCCCAAGGCGTTCACCTGGGTGTCGCCGCCCGATGGAACGACTCACTGCGCAACTTTCTCGCAATCGCGGCAATACGCCACGAAAAGCGGGGTCAAGCAAGTTGGATTCAATAGAAAGTGCAAATTTCAGCCAAAAAACTCACGCTCTGAAGCGGTAATGATGTGGTAAGCGAATAAATTTATTAGTAACTTAATATTACTATTATTGAGTGCTTTCCATTCGTAAATTTAAATCGATTCAACCAAATTGCTCCGAAAAGCAACAGGCCAAGTTGCAATCGTTAACGTCGTCATCAATAGTTGTTAACAACAGTTAATTGCGAAATTCCCAGGGAGAAGCGGTTTTTGAATCGAACGGACGGAGCCCCATGAATACGATCTATTGTTCAATTTGGAATGAATCCCTTGGTGCCTGGGTTGCGGCGTCGGAAAACACCCGCGCCCGCGGCAAGCGTGGCGGCAGCCGCAAGGCGGCTGTGCCGCGCGCGCTCAGCCTGCGCCCCTCGGGGCTCTTGCGCGCGGGGGTCATGAGTGCGTTGTTGGCCCTGGGCTGGCTCGGAGGTGCCTCGATGGCGCAGGCGCAGTCGGTGAACTGCACTGCGTCGCCTTACAACTACTACAACGGCACCGCCTCATGTATGGGTTGGCAATCCCAAGCTACCGCGGATGGAGCCACGGCGCTCGGATATCAGGCGATAGCCTCTCTCAACTGGGCGACGGCCGTGGGTTATCAGACCGTAGCTTCGGCGCAATATTCGGTCGCTATCGGCCGTCTGGCATCCGCTACGGGCCCGGGAGGCGCGGTCGCGATAGGTAGCGGCACCGTCTCGAACGACGTCAATACAGTCGCGATCGGCGTGAACGCCAGTGCCACTGCAGCCGGCGCCAGCGCATTAGGCACCTTCGCCAATGCCGCGGGAGGCAATTCCACGGCGATAGGTGTCAGCTCTTGGGCCAACGCCAACTTTGCGTTGGCCGGGGGGTGGGCCTCCGTCGCCAGCGGAGACAGCAGTACGGCACTGGGACGTCAGGCCAACGCGGCTGCAACGGATGCCATTGCGATAGGGCATCTGGCGACGGCAAGCGACGCCGCAAGCACAGCCGTAGGGAACAGTGCCCGGGCGCTGGGGAACAGTTCGCTTGCGCTCGGAGCGCAAGCGCTTGCCAGCGGGGCGAGCACAGTTGCGGTTGGCCAGGGCGCGGGTTCGGGCTCGACGACAGCCAATACGGGTTCGATCGCAGTGGGTATTGCGGCCGGAGCGCTGGTCAGCGGCGCGCTGAACACCGCCATGGGGGGAGGCACTGCGAGCGTGATGCGCGGCGCGGGCTCGGGCGTCACGGGAACACGCAACGTCGCTCTCGGCACAGGCGACGGCTCTGTCGCCTACGACGCCACCTTGAAGGCTTCGGCAGGCAGCCTGGTCAGCGGCAACGACAACATCGCCATCGGCACCAACGCTGGCATCGGGGTCGCGGGCAACGCGACGACATCGATCGGCCTGAACGCAGGTGCGACCGCGGACAGGGCGATTGCAATCGGCTCCCAGGCAAGCGCTTCCGCAATGGATGCTGTCGCGCAAGGCAGCACTGCCACCGCAGGCGGGCGGAACGCCATTGCGATCGGCTTCCAAGCCATCGCCTCCCAGATCAACTCCATCAATCTTGGCGCGCGCACAGTGGCGGGAACGGGCGCCACGGCCCAGGCCGCCATCGCTGTCGGCACGGACGTGGAGGCGTCCCAGACACGCGCTGTCGCGATGGGTATCGCAAATCACGCGACCGGCGTCGACTCGGTTTCGATCGGTACCCGAACCAATGCGGGTGCCGACAACGCCACCGCGCTCGGCTCGGGCGGAACCACCGCCGCCACCGCAGTGCGCGCCACTGGCACCGGTTCCGTGGCGGTTGGCGGTAACACGACCGCAGGTGCCAATGCAGCGGGAACCAATGCCATCGCCATCGGCGGGGAATCGTCCGCAACCCAGACGGAAGCGATCGCAATCGGCCGCCTGTCGAACGCCTCGGCCCTGAACACCATCGCGGTCGGCCGCAACACCCGGGCGGATTCGGCCGAAGCGGTTGCAATCGGCACCAACGCCACCGCCACCGGCGGCAAGGCCGTGTCCATCGGCTCCGGCAACACGGCCTATGGCAACGGCGCTGTCGCCATCGGCGATCCGAGTTTTGCGAGCGGCACAGGCGCGTTCGTCGGCGGCGCGGACAACATCGCCAACAGCGACGGCACGGCCTCGGCCACCGCGGCCAACCAGGCCAACGGCGCAGTGGCCATCGGCAACGGCAACAAGGCGATCGGCCAAGGGTCGGTGGCCCTGGGCAATGGCTCCACGGCCGGCGCCGCCGGCAAGGCGGGCAGCGTGGCCATCGGCGATGCGGCGACGGCGGCGGCCAATGCGGGCGACGTCGCACTGGGCTCCGGCTCGGTCACCGCCACGGCGGTGGGAACGCCCAGCGCGACCATCGGCGGCACGACCTACAACTTCCAGGGCACCACGCCCACGAGCACCGTGAGCGTGGGCAGCGCAGGCAACGAGCGGACCATCACCAACGTGGCGGCGGGGCGGATCTCTGCGACCTCGACCGACGCGATCAACGGCTCGCAGCTGTTCGCTACCAATCAGGCCGTCGCGGCCATCGCAGCCAGCACGCCCACCCACTACTACAGCGTGAACGACGGTGGCACGCAACAGGCGAACTACACGAACAACGGCGCGACCGGCGCGAATTCGCTGGCCGCCGGCGTCGCCGCATCGGCGGCGGGCGATCAGTCGGTGGCGCAGGGCTTCCAGTCGAGTGCAACGGCCGGCGACGCCATTGCAATCGGCACCGGCACCAAGGCGTCCGCGGTCAGCAGCACTGCGATCGGTGTCAACGCCGTGGCATCGGGCGTCAGCGGCTCCACGGCGGTGGGTGCCTTCTCCAACGCCAGCGCCACCAACAGCCTTGCGGTCGGTGAGTTCGCCAGCGCATCGGGCGAGGGCGCCGCAGCCGTGGGCACCGGCGCGAACGCCGCGGCGGCGCGTGCCACGGCGCTCGGCAACGCCTCGTCCGTCACGGCAGCGGGCGGCGTCGCCGTGGGCGATACGGCCGGCGCCAAGGCGGCGAACAGCGTGGCGCTGGGCTCGAACTCGGTCGCCAACAACGCCGGCGATGTGGCATTGGGTTCCGGTTCGACCACCGCCACGGCTGTCGGCACGGCCAGCACGACCATCAACGGCAAGGTCTACAACTTCCAGGGCACCACCCCGACCTCGACAGTGAGTGTCGGTGCATCAGGCGCGGAGCGCACGATCACCAACGTGGCGGCCGGACGCATCTCCGGCACCTCGACGGATGCGATCAACGGCTCGCAGCTGTTTGCCACCAATGCCGCCATCGATGATGTGGCTGCCACGGCCGCCAAGGGCTGGAACGTGACCACGGCCCAGACGGGCACGGGCACGGTGACGGGCACCGGCGTGCAGAACATCGCCCCGGGCGGAACCGCCACCTACACGGCGGGCAACAACATCGCGATCACGCAGAATGGCTCGGAGGTGCAAATCGCCACCAGCGCGACGCCGAGCTTCACAAGCGTGACCGCGGGCGGCACCGTCGTCAACAACGCCGGCCTCACGATCACGGGCGGTCCGAGCGTGACGAACACCGGCATCAATGCCAACAACACGGTGATCACCAATGTGGCGCCGGGTGTGGCACCCACGGACGCGGTGAACGTGGACCAACTGACCACCACGGTGGCGGCCAGCAAGACCAAGTACTACAGCGTGAACGACAACGGCGTGGCCGGGGGCAACGTCAACAACGATGGCGCGAAGGGCATCAACTCCATTGCGGCTGGCGTGGGCGCCAGCATCACTGCGGCGGCCACCGGCGGCGTGGCCATGGGCAACAACGCGGCAGTCAGCACCGTGAACGGGGTGGCGCTCGGAACCGGCGCGACGGCGGGCGTTAATGTTGGCGACGTGGCACTGGGCGCTGGCTCGGTCACGGCGGCAGTGGTCAACACGCCGAGTGCGACCGTCAACGGCACGGTCCACAACTTCCAGGGCACTGCGGCGACGAGCACCGTGAGCGTGGGCGCCGTCGGCGCCGAGCGCACCGTCACCAACGTGGCCGCGGGCCGGATCTCCGGCACATCGACCGATGCGATCAACGGCTCGCAGCTGTTCGCGACCAACACCGAGCTGGCCAATATCGGAGTGACGGCCGGCAAGGGTTGGAACGTGACCACGGCCCAGACGGGCACGGGCACCGTGACGGGCACCAGCGTGCAGAACATCGCTCCGGGCGGCACCGCCACCTACACGGCGGGCAACAACATCGCGATCGCGCAGAACGGCTCGGAGGTGCAGATCGCCACCAGCGCAACGCCGAGCTTCACCAGCGTGACGACGGGCGGCACGGTGCTGAACAACAATGGCCTGACGATCACGGGTGGCCCGAGCGTGACGAACACCGGCATCAACGCCAACAACACGGTGATCACCAACGTGGCACCCGGCGTGGCTCCCACCGATGCGGTGAACATGACGCAGCTGACCACCCAGGTGAACGGCGCCAAGAACCACTACTACGCCGTGAACGACAACGGCACGCAGCAGGCGAACTATGCGAACGACGGCGCCACCGGCATCAATGCCCTGGCTGCGGGCGTGAACGCCTTGGCCGCAGGCGCCAGCGGCGTCGCCATGGGCAACGGCGCGCGCGCCAGCGCCGCGGACACCATCGCGATCGGCAGCACGGCGACGGCCGATTCCGCGGAGGCGGTGGCCATCGGCAAGAACGCGAGAGCCACCGGTGGCAAGGCCATCTCGATCGGTTCGGGCAACACCGCCTATGGCGACGGAGCCGTGGCGATCGGCGATCCGAGCTATGCCAGCGGCACCGGTGCCTTCACCGGCGGTGCCAACAACATCGCCAACAGCGACGGCACGGCCTCGGCCACAGCGGCCAACCAGGCCAATGGCGCGGTCGCCATCGGCAATGGCAACAAGGCCATTGGCCAAGGCTCGGTGGCCTTGGGCAACGGTTCCACGGCCGGTGCGGCCGGCAAGGCGGGCGGCGTGGCCATCGGCGATGCGGCAACGGCGATGGCCAATGCAGGCGACGTGGCGCTGGGTTCAGGCTCGGTCACGGCCACGGCCGTTGGCACGGCCAGTACGACCATCAACGGCACGGTCTACAACTTCCAGGGCACCACGCCGACGAGCACCGTGAGCGTGGGCAGCGTAGGCAACGAGCGCACCATCACCAATGTGGCAGCCGGCCGGATCTCCGGTACCTCGACCGACGCGATCAATGGCTCGCAGCTGTTTGCCACCAACCAGTCGATCGAGAACCTCAGCGCCACCGTCACCGCCAACAAAACCAAGTACTACAGCGTCAACTCCATAGGCGGCGGCAACGAGACCAACAACGGCGCAACGGGAGCCGATGCCATCGCCTCGGGCAAGAATGCGGCAGCGACCGGAACATCGGCGGTGGCCATCGGCCTCGGCGCCACCGCGGCCGACGCGAACAGCGTAGCGCTCGGCTCCGGCTCCACCACGGCCGCGGCCGTCGGCACGGCCAGCACCGTGATCAACGGCACGACCTACAACTTCGCCGGCGCCGCGCCGACGAGCACAGTCAGTGTCGGTTCGGTCGGAGCCGAGCGCACGATCACCAACGTGGCAGCCGGCAGGCTCTCGGGCTCGTCGACCGATGCCGTCAACGGTTCGCAGCTTTTCTTCACCAACCAGTCGATCGAGAACCTGAGCAGCACGGTCACCGCCAACAAGATCAGGTACTTCAGCGTCCAGTCCACCGGCGGCGGCAACGAAAACAACAACGGCGCCACGGGTGCCGACGCTGTCGCCGTGGGCAAGGATGCGAGCGCCACCGTCGACAACGGGGTCGCACTAGGCTCGGGCTCCGTTTCCGACCGCACGGTCGCGGGCAGCACCGGCAACATCCCGGCGGGCAGTTCCCTGATCCCGTTCAACACGACCGACCGCACGCTGCTGGGCGCCCTCTCCGTCGGCAGCGCGACCACCTACCGCCAGATCACCAACGTCGCCGACGGCACGCAGGCGCAGGACGCGGTCACGGTGCGCCAGCTCAGCGGCGCGCTGCAGTCCTTCGCGGTCACGCCGATCCAGTACTTCCACGCCAACTCCACGGCGGCCGACTCGCTGGCCATCGGCGCGGAATCCGTCGCGGTCGGCCCGCAGACGGTGGTCAACGGCAACAACGGCGTGGGCATCGGCAACGGTGCCGTGGTGCAGCAGAGCGCGCCCGGCGGCATCGCGATCGGCCAGGGCTCGACCTCGCACCTGGCCGACTCGATCGCGCTGGGCACGCAGTCTTCGGCCGCCGCGGTGCAGGGCGTGGCGCTGGGCGCCGGCACCAGCGTGACGCAGGCCGGCGGCGTGGCGCTGGGCGCGGGCTCGGTGGCTTCGACGGCGGCGGGCGTGGCCGGCTACGTGCCGCCCACCGCGACCGACGCGCAGCGCATCGCCATCGGTGCGACCACGAGCACGCTGGCGGCCGTGTCGGTGGGCAATGCCGCCAGCGGCCAGTTCCGCCAGATCACCGGCGTGGCCGCGGGCACGGCCGACAGCGATGCGGTCAACGTGTCGCAGCTGCGGGGCGTGCAGGGCCAGGTGGCGGTGATCGATCAGTCGACGGTCAAGTACGACACCAACGCCGACGGCACGACCAACTACAACAGCGTGACCATGGGCGGCAGCAACGCCACCGGCCCGGTCACGGTGCACAACGTGGCCCCGGGCGTGGCGGGCACCGACGCGGTCAACGTCAACCAGCTCAACGCGACCAGCGCCGGCCTGAACAACCGCATCAACGCCCTGGGCGACAAGGTCGATGCCAACGCGCGGATGCTCTCGGGCGGCATCGCGGCCTCGGCCGCCATGGCCGTGGTCACGCCGGTGGAGCCCGGGCGATACCACGTGAGCGGGGCGGTGGCTGGCTACAACGGGCAGGCGGGCATCGGCTTCAACCTGCTCAAACGCTCGGACAACGGACAGACCACCCTGCATGCGGGCGTGGGCTGGGCCACCGGTGGCAGCAAGGCCATCGTGCGCGTGGGTTTCGGGTTCTCGTTCGACTGAGCGCAAGAGGAACAACATCTATGAAAACACACAATGCAATCCAAAGCCTCGCACTGACCGCTCTGTTGGCAGTCCTGGGGGGCTGCGCGTCGGGCACCCAAGCACCCGAGCAGGCAGGCGCGGCACCTGCAGCCGCCGAGGCGGTGCGCTTTCCCGAGGCGGTGCGCTTTCCCGAGGCGGGCAGTGCCTGGCTCAAGGGTGGGACCTTCGTCAATGTGGAGCAACTGCGCCGCGTCGGACGGGGGATGACGAAAAATCAGGTGCGCGAGCTCATCAGCTATCCGCACTTCAGCGAAGGACTGTTCGGCCCGAAGGAGTGGGACTATCTGTTCAACTTCCGCACCGGGCGCGGCGACGAGTTCGTCACCTGCCAGTACAAGGTGGTCTACAGGGACGGGCTGTCCGACGCGATGTACTGGAAGGACCCGGCTTGCGCGGGCTATGTCGCGGCCAAGGCCGAGGTGGCGGGACCGGTGCCGGCCGCCGCCGTGGCGGCGGCGCCGCAGCGGTTCAAGTTGGCCGCGGACGCGCTATTTGCTTTCGACAAGTCGGGCATCGCCGACATGTCGGCCGACGGGCGGGCGCAGCTCGACCAGTTGGCCGCACAGCTCAAGGGCCAGTACAAGCGCGTCGACACGATCACCGTGATCGGCCACACGGACAGGCTGGGCAGCGATGCCTACAACCAGGCGCTGTCGGCCGCGCGTGCGGCGACTGTGCGCGACTACCTGATCGCGCAGGGCCTGCCGCGCTCGGCGCTGCGCGCCTTCGGGGTCGGCAAGACGCAGCCCCTGGTCCCGTGTACCGACGGCGGGCCGCATAGCCAGCTCATTGCCTGCCTGCAGCCCAACCGTCGCGTCGAGCTCGAGGTCAGCGGCGAGCGATAGGCCGCCGGGGCTCTAAGGTCCCCACATGGCCGGTGGGATCGCTGTCCCGGCGAGTGCCATGAGGGCTCAGGCCGGGATCCGGTGGATTAGGCATTGGAAACCCATCGGATTCCCAGCGCTTCATGCGCTGGGGTCGAGGCGTTCATCGACACCCGACCGCGCGTTGCCCTGCGCGTTCAGGGCTGACTGATTGACTGTACAGGCGCCTCGCTTCGTCCGAAGTCAGCGGGACGTCATCCGCGAGCTCCCGCAATGGACTTTGCAGGGGCAGGTCTCCCGATTGCTCAGTTGCTCAAGCACTTTCGAGCGATCGGGAGAACGGATTGCGGGTTTTTGAGTTCGCGCGAAGGCGCCTGGCAGGAACCGAAGGTGCACGCGGGTTGCGTGCCCTGGCGCAGGAGGAGGGGGCAACCATCCGAATCTCAACAATAGAAAGAATCTTCGTGCTCGATCTGAATGAAGTGGCGATGTTTGTGCAGGTCGTCCGGTGTGGCAGTTTTGCCGAGGCCGCGCGGCGGCTGAACATGCCGTCCCCAACGGTGAGCCGGCGCATCCAGCAGCTCGAAGCGCGGCTGGGCACGCGGCTGATGCAGCGGTCCACGCGCAAGCTCGAGCTGACCAGTGCAGGGCGGGCCTTTTACGAACGCTGCGGACCCGCCATCAAGCAACTCATTGAGGCCGGGCAATTGCAAATCGCGGACAGCTCGGCGCCGAGTGGCCCGGTACGGGTGGCTGTACCGACCCTTTTCTTCGATTTCTTCGACATGGCATGGGTGGCGGCGTTCCTGGCGGCTCATCCGCTGGTCACGTTGGATTTCGTACCCAGCGATCTGCCGTTGGATCTGATCGCGGATCGCATCGATGTCGCTTTTTGCTGCGCTCCCTTGCAGGACTCCAGCTATGCGGCCCGGAAGATTTGCGCGAGCGACGCAGAGCTCATTGCGAGCCCTGCGTATTTGACGGCTCAAGGCATGCCGGCCTCGCCGGAGGAACTGAGCGAGCACGCGTGCGTGGTGCAATCCGACGCCAGCGGCAGCACATGGCGCTTGCGGGACATGGCCGGCGTGGAGACGAACGTGCGAGTCCAGGGGCGCTTCAAGAGCAACGCGCACCAGGCACTGCGCAAGGCGGCCTGCGCGGGGCTCGGCATTGCGGCCTTGCCCTCGATCCTGACAGGCGCTGATGTCGCTGCGGGACGGCTGGTGCGGGTGCTGCCGGGATACACGCGTGTAGACCCCGGCTTGAACGTCGTGTACCCGAGCCGGGGGCGCCGCCCGCTGGCCGTTTCCATGTTCGTCGAGATGGTGGTGGAGAGACTCGGCCTGAAGGACCACGCCGCCATGGGCCGCGCGATCGTCTGAGGTGGTCAAGGCGCGCTGCCATGTGCCGGGCGACACTTGCCGTGTGTCTGGCACGAGGGCGGCCTCGTCGCCACGAGTCGCCCTTGCGCAATGCGAGGCCGCGACCTCGGGGATCGGGCCGTCACTTGCCGTGAAGCTCGCGAGCACTGCTGCCGATGGGCGACTCGCGCATGCCTGCTTTGGCGCAAGCGTCCGGGTATGCGCATGGCGACGGGCTGATCGAGTCAGCATCATGCATGAACTGCGTCGCTCGCAGCGAGCAGTTCTTGCCTTTCCGTCAATGACTGTCTTCGCAGGGGCATGCGCGGCCTCTTCCTCGACGCGCGGCGCTGCCAATGGCAGCAGCGGGGGCGACTCTCCCATTGCAAAGACGATCCGTCGGGCGCCTTGAGCCGGGGATCTCCTGCTGGCCAAGGCTCCCGTACTGCTGGCCGCGTGAGTGCCTGTGTGCACCTTCTGGCCCCTGCGCATGTCGGTGCCGTTGCTCGTCGATCTCATCGACTTGAGCGCACTGGTCCGTTTGCCACATCGATTGCATCGACAAATGAACGGGTGAATTCCATTTCTTGAATCAATGAGAGTTAACAAATGTGAACGATTTGGCGTTCGATGGAGAAATGCAAATTGCGCTCGAGAAATGGCAACTTTCGTTTCCCAGAGTGCACTAGAGTCCGCCCCGTCACCGAGGCCGCAGTGCCGGTCACACGCGATCGAGAGCGCGGTCATCCGGATGCGCCATCTTTCTTTATTGCCAGGACTCAAGTAATGAACAAGATATTTCGCGTCGTTTGGAACGACGCACTTGCCCTTTGGACCGTCGCCTCCGAATTCGGGCGTGGCCATGCGAGATCGACAGCGGCCTCCCAGGGTGCAAGCCTGGTTGCCGCCACCTTGCTGGCAGCGGTTTCCTTGCCGGCCGCTGCCGCATGCGCGACCGACACGAGCGCCAACACGGTCAGCTGCACGGGGACCGACCAGACCGCCACCGTGGGCAGCGGGCCGGCGACGCCGAGCGGCGTCGCGGTCGTGGTCACGTCGGGCACGACGGTCAGTACCGGCAACAGCTCGGGTATCAGCGTCGGCAACGCGGCCAGCATCGTGGTCCAGAGCAAGGCGACGGTCCAGAACAGCTCCACCGGCGCAGACAGCCCCTACGGAGGCAACCTCGGCGCCAACACGATCGAGTTCAACAACAACAGCACCCTCGTCGTCGAGCAAGGCGCCAACGTCTTTGCCGATGGGACGGCCTCCAACTCGGAAGCTGTCAATCCCTTGGGCAGCGGCAATACGATCATCAATCACGGCACCGTGCGATCGACCCACGCCGCGATCTGGTTCCAGGCGAATTCCGGCAACAACACGATCCTCAACACCGGCACGATGGAAGCGGGTTATGTGGCGGGCAACACCAATGCCGGCACCGCCACCGTGTTCGGCGCCAACGGGACCTCCGCTGTCGACTTCACCAACAAGGGCAGCGTGATCGGCTCGCTCAACTTCGCCAACGGCAACGATGCGCTGCATGTCTACACGGGGTCGTCGATCACCGGCAACATCAGCGGCGGTGGCGGCGCCAACCTCCTGACGCTCGAAAGCGACGACGGCGCCGCCGCGACGTTCGCGCCGCGGTCCCTGGCTGGCTTCCAGACGCTGCAGAGCAATGGCGGTGCCTGGACCTTCAACGTCGCGCTGCCGTCCTCGGGCATCACCAGCACGACCGTCAACGGCGGCACGTTCATCCTCGGCGCCAACGCCAGCACCTACACGGGCAGCATGACCGTGGGTCCGGCCGGCGTATTGCAAAGCAGCGCGCAATTCGCACCTTCGTCGATCACCGACAACGGTCTGGTGCGTTTCTCCCAGCCCGACAACGCGACCTACGGTGGCCTCGTGAGCGGCACGGGCGGCATCGAGAAGACCGGCGCAGGTACGCTCACCTTGACGCAGGATCAAGCCTTCACAGGTACCACCACGGTCAGCGCCGGCGTGCTGCAACTCGGCAATGGTGGCACCACTGGCGCAGTGAAAGGCGCCATCGTCGACAACGCGACGCTGGCGGTCAATCGCTCGAGCGAATTGACGCTGTCCGGCACCATCAGCGGCACCGGCTCGCTGGTGCAGGCCGGCACAGGCACGACGATCCTCGCTGCCGACAACACCTACGCCGGCGGCACCGTCATCAGCGCCGGCACGCTGCAGCTCGGCAACGGCGGCACCTCCGGCAGCATCGTGGGCAACATCCTCAACAACGCGACGCTGGCCATCAACCGCTCGGACGCGCTCACGGTATCGGGCACGATCAGCGGTTCCGGCTCGCTCGTCAAGGAAGGCGCTGGCACCACGACGCTCACCGCGGCCAACACCTATGCCGGCGGCACTGCGCTCAAGCAAGGCCGATTGAACGTCGGCAACAGTCAGGCGCTGGGTACCGGCACGCTGGCGATGGATGACGGCACCACGCTCGGCTTCGTGGCCGACGGCCTGAACCTGGCCAATGCGATTCAGCTGACCGGCAGCAACGACCCGGTCATCGATACTGGCGTCTTCAACGCGGCCCTCAGCGGCGCCATCAGCGGAGGTGGCTTCATCACCAAGCTGGGCAGCGGTACGCTGACCCTCTCGGGGACCAATGGCTACACGGGCGCGACCAATGTGGCTGAAGGCACCCTGAAGGCGGGTGCCACGGGGACCTTCAGCGCCGCCTCGGCGCACACCGTGCAAAGCGGGGCCACGCTCGACCTCGCGGGCTTCAGTCAGACGGTCGCCTCGCTCGCCAATAGCGGCACGGTCTCGCTCGTAGGCACGGCACCGGGCACGACCCTCACCGTCAACGGCGCCTACGTGGGCAACAACGGCGTGCTGCGGCTCGGGACAGTTCTTGGCGACAGCACCAGCCTGAGCGATCGGCTGGTGCTCAATGGCGTGAGCGCCTCGGCCAGCGGCAGAACGACGGTGCAGATCACCCAGCTCGGCGGGCTGGGTGCGCTGACCACAGGCAACGGCATCGAGGTGATCGCGGCGCTCAACGGCGCCACCACCACCGCGCAGTCCACCAAGGATGCCTTCTCGCTCGCAGGCGGTCACGTCGACGCCGGTGCCTACGAGTACCGGCTGTACGCTGCCGATGCCAACGGCGCAGGCGAGAACTGGTACCTGCGCTCGACCACGACGGCAACGGCCGCGACGGGCAACACGGCCAATGCGATCAATGCGACCGCCACAGGCAGCGCTGCCGCTGTGCAGGTCCCGACCTACCGGGCCGAAGTGCCGCTCTACGCGGCACTTCCGGGCCAACTGCGCCAGGGCAACCTCGCAATGCTCGGCAACCTGCACCTGCGGGTGGGCGATGACGATGCCAAGGTCAGCGCCGACGGGTCACCTTCGCTCGCGTCCCCCTCCCTGGGCCGCCGCGCCTGGGCGCGCGTGCTCTCCACCGACATCGACATCCAGCAGGGCGGCGCGGTATCGCCATCGAGCAAGGGCCGGCTCACCGGCTTCCAGGCCGGCACCGACCTGCTGGCCACACCGAACTGGCGCGCGGGCCTCTACGTCGGCCAACTCGACGGCGATGCCAGCGTGAGAGGCTTCGCCAGCGGCATCCAGAACCTGGGTGTGGGGCGCAACGACCTGCGCAGCCAGTACCTGGGCGTGTACGGCACCTACACCAGCGACAGCGGCTTCTATGCCGACGCGGTGGTGCAATCGGGCCGCCACCGCTACACCGTCGAGCCGCTGGCGAGCCAGGGCATGAGCGGCAAGGGCAACAGCCTGCTGGGCTCCATCGAGGTGGGGCAGTCCTTCGCGCTGGGCGGCAGCGGCTGGCGCATCGAGCCGCAGCTGCAGCTGATCCACCAGCACATGGACCTGGGCAACTCCGCCATCGTCGGCGCCGTCGTGCAGCCGCAGGCCGACAGCGGCTGGATCGCGCGTGCTGGCGTGCGGGTGAAGGGCGAGATCGCCACCGGCGTCGGCACACTGCAGCCGTACGGCCGCTTCAACGTCTACCGGACGTCGAGCGGCGCGGACATCGCCCGCTTCGTGAACGGCGCGACCACCACCGACATCGCAGCCCCGACCGGCGGCACGAGCACCGAACTCGCGGGCGGCTTCACGCTGGCCCTCGGTGAGTCGACGAGCCTGTACGGCGAAATCGGCAAGCTCTGGGCGGGCGGCGGCAACGCCAGGGTGAAGAGCTCGATCAACGGCTCGGTGGGCGTGCGCGTGAAGTGGTGAGATGAGGATCCGCCGCGCGTCGAATTGATTCGCGGCGGTGTATCTCAGACATCCGTAAGGCAGCTTCGAGGCTGCTGCATGTTGTGGATCAATCCAGGGACGGACCCGAGCGGTTGGTTCGCGAGCGCATGACCGATCCGTCCCCGGTCGCCAGTGGTCTCAGCCGCCGGCTATGCATCGAATTCTCGACGCAGCCCCTTGCCAGCCCACTCCTGCTGGGATTCGACGCGGCAGAAACGCCCGAGGAACGGTCGGGATGGCGACTTATTTTTCCTCTGGACACTTTCAAGGCCGGAATGCGAGTTGCCCGGCATCCTTCCGGCACTGCTTGCGGCGAGCCGCAGGTTTGGTCGCGGCGATCGAGGTAGGCGCCCCAACTCTCTACCTACTCGCGGCGCAACTGGCTGCATCGCGCGCTCTTGGAGGTGGGAAAGGAGTTTGGCGGCGGCTGCCTGATTTCTTCTGCCCGGAATCGGAGGTGCTGACAACAGGCTTCGAAGAGACCGGTTTCCTTGTCGCAGCACTCACGTCATCAGCGTTGCTCGCGAGTGTTGCGACAATCGATGGTTGGCTGGAGAGCATCGCAGCAGAGCCAGGGCGCTTGACGGCGCGGATGGGCGTGCCGCCGACGACGAGGGGGCGCCCGAGGACAGTGATCGCCTGCCCCACCTGTTCTGGCCCTTCGTTGTTTACGAACAGAATTCGGGGGCGTACAGTCAAGCGGGCGGCCGGTGCTCCATGCACGGTACCTGTTCTGATTTGCCGTTTTGCTCGGAGCTTCCGGCAAGACTGGGAGTTCCGCGAAGGCACTGGGTTCAATGCTTGTCTCGGTCGTGCGCTGACCTCCGTTCGGAGTGTCCAACTGCATCAGGGCAAGCGCGCCGCACGCGACGGTCGGACGCAACGGGTGCAATTTCAACATCCTGTGTCAAGATCATCTGACGGGCCCGAATCCGGCGGGTGCGACAGGAGCAGTCCATGCCTCAGTGACCAGATGCACGCCGCCAGACGCAGCAGCCTTTCAACGTTGGCGTCGTGATAGGCGCTCGTTGGATCTTCCTCGCCGACCATCGCCACAATCCAGTCGAGCGCATCGAGTGCCGTGAACCCGCGCCCCATGCGCGCCATATCAATGGCTGTGGCCAAGATTTCTGTTCGATCCACCGAGGTCTCCGGAATAGTTATTGATTGCAGGCGATCACCTGCCGGCGTTGACGTTGTCATCATGGCGCCAGTACCCGTGAGAGCGAAAGCGGGTAAGCCCCTTCTGTTGCGCAATGGCTGGGAACGCCGCAGTCCACGATCAAAGCCAAGATGCCATCTGTGCAGCTTGAGCGCCCTCGGCCGTCGAGGGGCACCTGGGCTGGATGGCGCACCTGATTCGATCCGCGTATATCCTCGTTGCCGGCACCATCGCACCACCCCTGCGGCGGGAGTGTTGTCGAACCTCGCCTTCACGTAGACCAGCAACAGCACCAGATTTCCCTGTTCGTTGCGGTTGAAACAAATCATCCCGGGGCGTCTGCCCATGCCGGGGCGGATCCAACGGATCTTGCGTAGACTCCAGCGCCCTTGATCACGTCGCCCGCTTTCGAAGCCGAACCCAACCTCGAGCAGGTGCTTTGGCTTGGTCCGGCGTTGCGACGATATGCTTTGTGTATGGCGCTTCAGTTGAGATCGGGGCTTTGGAAAAAGAGACCATCAAGACCGCGTAGACCACAGCTCGAGCTTTAGGGGCAGGGCGTACACGCCACGTTGGATGTGCCGGATCAAGCCTTTCGACAGCGTTGGGCCCGGGCAGGGCACCTGACTGATGTTGGTTGGAGTTGCGCGCCAGTCAATCTCCGCCGCAGCCGTCACGCTGGAGCACCGGCAGCAACTGTGGCCCCAGCGATTTCAGCAACTGGGTCGGCAACGCACTCGTGAACCGGTAGCGGGCGGCATGGGGTTCGTGCACATAAACCATGACCGTGCCGAAGTAGCGCTCGCCGAGCATGAACACGAAGGTGGCCGAGCGGTCGATCTTGCGTTCGGAGATCACCCGGCCGCCCTGGCCGGTGCGCTCGTAACGATGGTCGCCGGTGCCGGTCTTGCCGCCGATGCCGATCGCGCGGCCGTTCGCATCCACGAGCGCGCCTTTCAGGCGCCTAGCCGTACCGCCGTCCACTACCTCGAACAGCGCGCGCCGCACCGTTGCCGTCACCTCCGCGGGCAGCACCTGCACGGGGCTCGCATGGCGTGGCTCGAGCCGCGTCTCATAGGGCGTGTCGCGCGCAAAGTGCAATGCGCCGACCCGCTGCGTGGGCAGCCGTAGGCCGTCGTTGACGATGATGCCCATCAGCTCAGCCAGGGCTGCAGGCCGGTCGCCTGACGCACCGATGGCGCTGGCATACGACGGCGTCAGCGATGCGAACGGGTAGCCCTGACGCTGCCACGAACGATGGATCTGCGCGAAGGCGTCGAGTTCGAGCAACTCGCGCAGGCGCCTGTCCTGGGCGCTCTTGTTCCGAGTCTTGAAGAGCCAGGCGTAGGTGTCCTGGCGCTCCTTCTCGCTCGCGCTCACTGCCTCGGCGAGCGTGGCGTCGGGGTGGCGTCGCAGGAAGCCGACCAGCCAGAGTTCGAGAGGATGCACGCGGGCGACGTAGCCACGGTCGGCCAGCGACAACCCCGCGTAGGTGGTGCGCAGCGCGCGCAGCTCCCCTGCAGATCTGGGGCCGTGGCCGAGTTGCCGCGCGAGAAACTTGTCGAGCCCAGCGTCACTGGCCTCCGGATCGATCGTGAACAGCACACTCGCCAGGCGCGGTGCCGTGGGCTTCAGGTCGCGCAGCAGCAGTGTCTCGGCCTGTGCGCTCGACAGGTGCTGGTATTTGCGATGGAAGCGGGCGAGGAAGGCTGCACCCTCGCGATCGGCAAAACGCGCGAGCAACTCGCGCCGACGCGCATCGGTGGGGTCCTTCAGGAGCCGTTCCGCGTCCGAGGCGCCACCGAACATGTGATGCCGCACCAGGTCGCGCATCAGGCGGATGAACACGAGGTTGACCGAATGCTTGAAGCCTTCGCGCACGGTCATCGAGCTGGGGTTGCGCGAGCGCTCGAAGTTCTCGAACTGGTGCAGGCCCCCGCCGGTGAAGAAAGCCTCGCCCGGGTTCGCCGAGTATTTCCGCTCCATGGCTGCCTCGAGCATCGGCGCGAGGCTTCGGTCCTTGGCGCGCAGCAAGTATTGCCTGGCCCACATGCCCAGCGGATCGCGGGGGCTCGGTGTCTGCGCTGACAGTTCGGCCGGGCTCAGGCCAGACCAACGCGCGTGCAGGACGGCCACGATTTCGAGGTAGCTCACCAATGTGCGCAGCTTGGCGGTCGAACCCAGGTCCAGCCGCGCGCCCTGGTTCACATCGAAGGGCTGGTCCATGCTGTCGGCCTGGATGCGCAGCAGGTTCGCTTGTGCGCCGCGCTCGAACAGCGTGAAGCTGTAGGTCAGCGGCGCTGGATCGGCGCCCGGATCGAGCATGTGAGGGCCGATGAGCCCCGCGGCCCTTGCCGCGGCGGGCGTTCGAAGGCTGGCCAATACCCGGGCGGCCGTCGCCTGCGCCACCCTGTCGAGGCTTGTGTCGGCGTCGAGGTCGAGCCGCTCCAGGTCGTAGGCGCGCGGTACCCCGAGCAGCGCGGAGAGATGAGTGCGCAGCGCGGTCGCGGCCTTGCGCTGCACGAAGTCCGGTCGGGGCTGCGGCGGCAGCCCGGGCTGCAGATGTAGGGGCAGCGGCAGTGCCGCGTCGCGCAGAGCGGGTGTGATCAGGCCCGCTTCGCTCATCAGCCGCAGGTAGCTGTCGGTCAGCCGGGCCAAGCCGGCACCGTCGCCGAGCAGGTGCTGCGACGGGCGGCGCTGTGCGATCATCAGTGACAGGGCCTGCTTGAAGGCTTCGGCTTGGCGCAGCAGCAACGCTTCGTCCGCAGGCGCCTCTTCCTCGGCACCGCCGGCGAGCAGGCGGTTGATCTCATCGAAGTCGCGTCCGTACCAGACCCACAGGCCGTCGCCCAGGCCATGGACCTCGCCTGTGCCGGCACGCCCTGCCAGCGGGACGGTGTCGAGATAGTCGACAACGATCTGGTGCCGCCGCGCCTGCGTGTCTCCGCCATCCTGGTAGGCGCGCAGTGAAGCCGATGCCATCTGGCGCAGCTTCTCGCGGACCGACCCGGTACGGCCTTGTGGCGAATGGCGGTATTTCTCGATCTGGGTGGCCAGCGTGCTGCCCCCCGTTGCAGTGCGGCCCAGGCCGATCGCCCGCTGCGCTTGCTCGAGCGCGGCCTTCGCAAAGCGTTCCGGGTCGATCGCGGGGTTGCGCTGCGGCGGCTGCGCGTCCAGCAGGTGGCGGTCCTCGACGAACAGCAGGGCGTTCACCAGCAGCGGCGGCACGTCCTCGAAGCGCTGGTACACCCGCCTGGGCACCTGCATATGCAGCAGCGCATCGTTGCGGCAGTCGCGCAGGATGAGGCCGGCCTGATTTTTCTCGCGGTAGGGAGCGAAAAGGCCGTAGTCCTGAAGTTCGAGCAGCCGTGGCGACATGCGGGCTTGGCGCGTGACGGCGTAGCCCTGGCCCTGCAGGCGTTCGATGAAGTCGGGAAGCTGGCGATAGCCCAGCCGTTCGTCGAACGGGCCAGTCTGCGGAAAGCGTATGGCGTCGCTGGCACCGGTCTCGACGCTGTAGTGCGCATCGCTGGCGAGGTCGTGCCATAGGGCCGATTGAAGCCGGGAGGTCCTCAGTTCGTCCCTCACGAACAGGGCAAGCGTGCCCGCGGCGGCGAGCCCGGCGCCGATCCAGAACAGCTTCTTGAACCAAGTCATGCTCTGCCTCGCGAACAGCCTGCACCGTGGGTTCGTCAGACACGATGATGCGCTTTTTGCGGGCGTTTGGGGATGTGCTTTCGATCTTCATCAGCACAACTGCGCGCGCTGTCGCGGCTAGAGCAAGAGGTGGACATCCGGATCGGTCTGCGAGACAGCTGCAGCCGCCTCTCGTGCTCGCGCGATCCGGGCACAAGGCCCGTCGAGTGCGGCTTTGGGAGAGGCAGCGCGGGCTCTCCCTGGGCTGAAGCCCTCAGGCACTCAGCGTCGGGCCACGCGTCTTTGCGGTCTCATGCAAGCGCCGAAGTGAGCACGTCACGAAGCGATTTCGGCGGGCGCCCGGAAAGACGTGCGACATCGCCCGTCACGATGTCGAACTTGCCTGCGACGAAACTGGCCTTGATTTCCGCCATGGCATCCACGATCGGTTCGGGCAGGCCGGCCTGGGCCAGGCCAGCGCGGAGTTGCGCCACCGTGATGGGCGCATAGGCGATGGGCTTGCCGGCGATCTCCGAGACGATGGCGGCCCGTTCGAAGCCCGTGACCGCGACCGCGCCGGTCAGGTTGTAGATCGCCCCCGAATGCCCCTCGCCCAGCAGCGCACCCGCTGCTGCGGCCGCCACGTCGTCCCGGGAGACGTAGGCCACGCGTTCGTCGCCCAGGCCGGCCAGCACGCCTGTGCCCAGCGACATCTTGATCTCGTCGGCCATGGATTCGGCGTAATAGTTCATCCGCAGGATGGTCCACCGCGGCGCGGTTCTGATCAGCGTCTGCTCGCCCACCTAATAGGTTTGCTCCAGTGTGGGAACGGCTGCCTCGCAGGTGCCGCTTGCGGACATCAGAAAGACATGGCCGACGCCGGCTTGCCTGGCCGCCTCGATCGCAGCGCTGAACTGGCCGGCGCGCACCCCTGGTGCGAGGTCCGCACTGGGGATGAGCAGCAGGCGGTCCAGTCCTTCGTAGGCTGAAGTCAGCGAGTTCGGCTTGTCGTAGTCACCGAACCGGCCCTCGATTCCCTCCTCGATGGTTTGCGGGGAGCGCGAGATGCCCACGAGCCGGTGGCCATGGCCGTGCTGGGCGAGACGGGACAGGATCTTCTTGCCAAGCTGGCCGCTGGCGCCACTGATGCCGATCTTCATTTGATAACCTTTTTATCGTTACGAACAAAATGTTCGCGCAAATGTGCGTGCAATCGGCTAGGTTCGCAAGAACGAACAGGCAGGTTCGCAGCGAACAAAAATGTTCCCGATGAAGAGAAAAGCCGCAGGAGCGCCATGACGAACACCCGCAAGACAACACAGGCGGCGCCCGCGGTCGGGCAGGACGAGCATGCACGCTGCAAGGCGCTGGGACGGGTGCTCGATCGCATCGGAGACAAGTGGACGATCATGGTGGTCGGCGGCCTGTCGAAAGGCCCCATGCGCTTCAACGCGTTGCTGCGCCTGATCGACGGCGTGTCGCATCGGATGCTGACCCTGACGCTGCGTGGTCTCGAGCAAGACGGCCTCGTCAAGCGCACTGTCTATCCCACGGTGCCACCGAAGGTCGAATACGAACTCACCGCCGTGGGCCGCTCCCTGATCGAACCGCTGAGCACGCTGTCGTCCTGGGCCGAGAAGCATCTCCCGGCCATCGAGGCCGCCCGGGTGACCAAGGAGGAAGAGGCGTCGGCAGCCGCCAGCTAGGCAGCCGCACCGACTGCGCGACACTGTTGCTCGCTGCCCGTGCCCCGCGGGTCCCCGCGCCAAGCTGTGGAGGTGCCGCTGCAGCGGTACCAAGGCGCGGGCGTGCAGGCCTGCACAAGCGCATGAAATCAGGACGGGAAATGATCTGCGCGGATGCGCGCAGCGCAGGAAAGAACACGCATGAACATCGAGAACATTCACCAGCTGCTCGGGCTCAGCAACACGGATGCGCAGCTCGCCGATGCGATCCAAGCGCATGGGGGTTCGGTCGCCGCGCTGTCGCCGAAGACACTCAGCGCAGAAGGCAGTGACTTCGTTCATCTGGAGGCAAAGGACGTGAGTTTGACCTTTGTCCCTCGAGCGGCCTTTGAGCTGAAGCGCGGCGAACCGCGTGGCCGCGGCCCCTACATTTTCGCGGGCGCCTTCTTCTGCCCCGCGGGCGACGACCACGTCGATGGCTATGCGGGCATCGCGCCGTTCGGGCATTCGGCTGTCACGACGCGGGAGAGCGCCTTGCGCGTTTATGGCGAGCCTCAACGGTCCATGGAGGATGAGGCGGTTTTCGAATGGGATCAATGGACCTTCGACGGTCGCCAAGTGCGAACCTACTACCGCGACGGTGCTCTGGTCGACCACATCTCGGTGTCCGTGCCGATGATGAAACGATAAGGGGCGACAGGGGCGAGGCGACCCCAGGGCGACCCGTTTCACGGGTGCCTGATTCGCATTCAGGAAGGGACGTTCTAAACTGGAGCACGAATCTCAGAGGAGCGTTGATGCCCAGAGGTTTCGGCGCGGGGGCTTGGGAGACCGTCTTGATCGGGGCGGCATTCATGCAGGCTGCGCGTGGTAGCGATGCAGGCTTCATCGCTCGCGGGCGTGAAAAGCTGACTTCGTTGCAGCGCCGCGTTTCGTCTTGGCGGTTTCTCCTTGAAACTGCTCCGTCGCTGCGTCGGCAAAGGGGACTCCTCAGGATGCAACTGCTATCGACCGGGAGCGCGGTCAACGCTGCCTGCGGCCTTCTCGCATGCTATGCCCAGCGAGAAGGCATTGAACCTTGTCCGCCTCTTCGCACTTGACCCACAGACGAGTGGCGGCGCGCCGGGCTTTCACCGTGGACCTGCCGTCACTAGAGATTCCGTGAGACCCGAGCCGCCAAAGCAATGAAGTGTCCGGGAGACTGCAGTGCGCAGACTTGCCGAGGTTTGGCCGTCCGAAATTCTGCCTTGACGGAGCTGAAGAATGCAGGAAGGCGCACATGAACGTGACCTGACAGCCATGCGCCCTGCGAACGGCTTCCAGCGTCCAGGCCAGCTTGCACGCTGGTCGCTCCTGAGTTGGCTTATGGCTTGGCCTGCGCCGACTCGACCGTATGGCGCACGAACTGATCGAGCGCCAGCAAAAACAATGCGGCCACGGTGAACATCACAACCCAGCCGGGCAATTGCAGGGCACTGACGACGGCCAGGCCGGAAGGAATGGCCTGGGGCGTCGCGGTAGTGCAGATGAAGTCCGCTGCGGCCATCCCGGTGTAGTGCATCGAGCAGACGGCAGCGCCCATCACGCTGGCGGCCAGCACGCGCATGAGGATGGTGCGGGTGTTGAACGCCAGCCATAGCGCCACCGTCGCGACCACCACGGCAATGAGGGCGGACAGGCCGATGATCGGGTACGACCACTCGATGAAGCCGCCCAGGCGCATGCCGAACATGCCGAGGTAGTGCATGACGACCACCCCCATTCCCAGCAGGATACCGGCCACGACCAGTCGCACCGTGCTGCGAGGCGACGCGGCCACGTAAGCAAGCGCAATGGCTGTCGCTGCGGCCGCGGCGACAAGCGAGATCAACGTCTCGAACATGGAGTACGAGACGCCCACACGAAGCTGCAGTGCGAGCATGCCGATGAAGTGCATGGCCCACACGCCGACACCGCCCAAGGCGAGCCCTGCGGTCGCGCAGTGATAGACGCTGATGCGGCCTCCCGGCCCCACGATGCGGCGGGCGGCGACGAGCGCGATGAGAGAGCCTGCGACCGAAATGAAATACGACAACGCGACCAGCGGCACGTTGTACGAAGGCGTGAGAAGTAGCTCCATGCGAGTTTCTACGTTTGACGGTGAAAGGGGCTTCGGCCGCGATCGTTGCGCCCATGCTGAGACAGGCGAATGAAGCTGCCGGCAGGCCCGGGGGGCAAGTGCCGAGCGGGCGCCCTCAGATCGCTGGTGTCAGCGAAGGACGCCAGCGGCTCGAGGCTTCGACTTCGGGAAGCTGCCTATGGATGGCAAACATTCGCCGATTCACAATATTTTGTTTTCATTTTTTGCGAAGTGCGGCAGGCGAAATCATCTCGGCATGGAAAGCGAGAGATATGTCACATCGCATGTCCGATTGGGTCCGTGCGACCGTGAAATGTGCATGCTCATTCCTTGCATCGGCGCTTACCTTCTGCCGGGCATCACTCGCCTTGATGCCAATCAGTGTCGAGGGTCCCAGTTCGCCGGCGGGGCGCGCGCTCCGGCGCGGGCAAGCACCTTGTCGCGGCAGGTCTGTCCTGCCCAAGGCGGTCACGGCCTACCCATCCCTTGAGGAGGGCGGCCAAACAGAGATCAATTGGCTGAGCAACCGCTTCTTGGCCTGATCGTCCAAGGCGCGGTACCCGTCCAGCAGCAGTTGCTCGTCAACCGGCAGATTCTGTCGCAGCTGTTCGAACACGGCCTGCTGCATTGTGGCCTTGACGGATTCCGGCATTGCGGTCGCTGCCGGTATTCCGGTCATGACATGCACCGTATCCAGCTTCAACTCCGGCCGAAAGCCGGCGAGGGCCAAGAGCTTGTCCTTGGGAAATGCGTTGCGCCGTTTGCGCTCGGAGAAAGCAGCCTTGGTCATGCCCAAGGCCTTGGCAACCTCTCCATCGGCGGAAACGCCCAATGCCCGTTTCAAGCGCAGCAACTGGTGATCGAACGCGTGCACTTCTACGATCTTGGTATGGGCTTGGGCGGTCGATGCCTGGACGAACATCGATTCACTGGAATCGCTGCCGAAGTGCTGCACGTGATCCTCCTTCCTGGACGTCCTCGAGTCAGCCGACTCTACAGTGCCTAGCGCATGTTGGGTCGGTATGGGTGTCGGTGGACGGTAGTCCCGACGGGTGCTTGCCCTTTGATCGAGTGCTGAGGGCCCACGCCCCTTTGGCGTCGGTACGGTTCTGGTTCTGTTTCCCTGCGGGTTTCCGGAGGGATCCTCTTGTGGTGAGCGTTTTCGGACACACGAGGATTCGGCTGTTGCCGTTGCGCGCGCGGCCGCTGTCGTATGGTCATTGCCACACCACCTGTGCCGCGCTCGCCGATGTCGCGCAGATCGATGACCCCTTGCGAGCCTGCTGCCGATCTGAATCAGAGCTTGGCAGCGTGGTGGGGCGAAGGAGTAACACCATCCGCTTACGCTTGACCACCGTTCAGCGCGAGTGGTGCGGTTCCGGGCGGAGAAACCCGTCGTCCACGGGTCTCAAATCGCCTTGGATGTGTCAAAGTCCGTGCATGGCTCTCCTCCTCTCATCGCAAGAGTAAGCAGTGCTGCGACGACTGTCCCTCGCATCCAGGACGGTGGTCTTCGTTGCCCTCGTGTGCTTGGGCCTGCTCGCGATCGATGGCTGGAACAGTTGGCAGTCTCGCCAGCTCCAACTGCGCCAGATGAGCGTGGCGACATCAAATCTCGCGCGTGCCATGGCGCAGCAGGCGGACGATCAGATCAAGCTGGTCGACACGGTGCTCGTCGGTCTTGTTGAGCGGATCGAATCCGAGGGAACAGGGCCTGCCGAGATCGCGCGGCTGCGCGAATTTCTCGCAGTACGCGTCGCGCAGCTTCCGCAACTGGACGGGCTTCACATCTACGACGAGGATGGAAACTGGGTTGCGAACTCCCGCCAGATCTGGCCGCAGAACCTGAACAACGCTGACCGGGAGTATTTCCAGTTCCATCGCGCGAACACGAGCCGTGGGCCGCACGTCGGCGTACCCGTGACGAGCCGGACCAACGGCAGAGCGCTGGTGCCGATTTCGCGGCGCATCAACCATGCCGACGGCAGCTTTGCAGGGGTTGCGCTCGCCACGATCCGGATCGATTTTTTCGTGAACTTCTACGCCAGCCTCGACATCGGGCAGGCAGGGGCCCTGGGGCTGATTCGTGAGGATGGAACCATGATCACGCGTCGTCCCTACAGTCCGAGCACGGCGGGGCGCGACATGCGCGGCAGCGACCTTTTTCAGGCCTACCGTTCTCAGGGACCGGTGGGTACGGCCTACATCAGGTCTGCGCAGGACGGGGTCCTGCGGCTCAACAGCTTCCGGCGTCTTCCGAACTATCCGCTGTTCGTCGCGGCGTCCCTTTCCAAGGAGGAAATCCTCGCCGACTGGTGGCGCGAGACACTGTGGCACTCCGCCGGCGTCGTTCTTCTTGTCTTGGTCGTCGGTGCCGTCGGATGGCGCCTGGTCAAGCAATTCGAGCTGCAGGTCCAGACGGAAGCCGAGTTGCGGCGCGCGCGCGATGCGCTGGAGACCTTGAACGGGACCCTCAACACGCTCGCGATGGAAGATGGGCTGACCGGCCTTGCCAATCGCCGCAAGTTCGACGTGACCCTGAACACCGAGATCGGGCGTGCTGTTCGCGACGCCAGCACCCTGGCGCTCATCATGATCGATGTGGACTGCTTCAAGCAGTACAACGACATCTATGGTCATGCGGCGGGCGACGAATGCTTGCAGAAGATCGGGCGCACGGTCGCGGCCCTGGCCGCCAGGCGTCCAGGTGATCTCGCGGCTCGCTATGGCGGAGAGGAATTGGCGGTGCTGTTGCCCAACACCGACGTGCAGGACGCGCTTCTGCTGGCGGAACGGATCCGCAATGCAGTGCGCGATCTGAAGATCGCGCATGCGGGTGTGGAGAACGGCTTCGTGACGCTCAGTGCCGGCGTGGAGGCGTTGAGGCCTTCCGCATCGGACGGGCAGTCCAAGGAACTGATCGAGGCGGCCGACAAGGCCCTGTACCAGGCCAAGATCGAGGGACGCGATCGCGTATGTGCGGCGGCACATTCCCCCACTTCTTGAATGGCGCTCGAACGCCTTCGCGCGGCCCGAGCAGCGTCGACGACGCTCTTTTCGAGAACAGACGGCTTGCCGTTTGCCTTGGGGCGCCAGTGTCACGCCTTTAATTCTTAAGGCTTAAGTCTTGAAGGCCCGTCGGAATCCGGCCTTGTTATCTTCGTAACGAATTGCGTGACGGACCTGCGTGGCCTCGATATATTGCGGCAACGATGTAAATAGGGTCTGAGCCAGCGACGGGGGCAAGTCCAATGTCAAAGTCCATCGGGGTCAAGGTTCGCCTGCCGTTGGCGATCCTTGGGGTTGGCCTCGCGATGTCGATCGCGCTCGGTATCTCCGTCCACCAGGAGATCGAGCGCAGCGCGCGGACGCGCTTCGATGCAACCGCGCTGGACCTGGCGCGAAAGGTCGAGGACCGTTTCGACGACTATGTCGCCGTCCTCACCGGGCTGCGGGCGCGGTTCAATACGCCCGAGGTCGTGACGCGGATCGATTTCAGGAACTACGTCACGGGGCTCAACCTGGCAAGTGCCTACCCTGGGTTTCAGGCCGCCACCTACGCCCCTTTCGTTGCTGCCGATGAGAAGGGCGCCTTCGAGGAGCAGGTCCGCCGCGATGCGAGTCTCGGCGCTGGCGTTGCCTCCGGTTTCGCGATCAAGCCGCCTGGCGAGCGGGACATCTACTATCCGCTGCTCTACATCGAACCCCAGGTCGGCAACGAGAAGCTGCTGGGCAATGACCTGGGCGCGATGCCCGACCGGGGGAATGCGCTGGAGCAGGGGCGCGACACCGGTGGGCTCGTCACGTCCGGCCGCAAGGTCCGCATCCCTGGGCGCGAGGCCGACATCGGATTGGCGATGCGGCTGCCGGTCTATCGCCCGCAGATGCCGCTCGATACGCTCGATCAGCGGCGCCGCGCCTACATGGGTTCGGTCGGCACGGGCCTGAGCATCGCCGGAATGCTGCGCGACGTGGTCAGCCCCGATCGCGCGCGGACGCTGCGATTGCGCCTTGCCGATGCCGGGCCGGGCAAGGGGGCGATTGGCACACGCGTCGAGGTCAGGTTCGTGACGCCCACCCCATTCAGCGAGCAGCAACTGCTGTTCGACAGCGCCGCCCTGGCGAAGCCCGTCGTTGAGATCGCCTCGCCTGCGCACAGCTTCCGGCGCATGCTCGGCTTCGAGCTGGGCGGCCACTCCTGGTTTGTCGAGGTCGAACAAGACCAAAGCGAGGTCTTCGGCCCGCTCGACAAGGCGACCCCGTGGTTCGTCGTTCTCGGTGGCCTGGCCACCAGCACGCTGCTCGCAGGCATCGTCTTTTCGCTGACCACCTCGCGCAGCCGGGCCCAGGTCCTGGCAAGCGAGATGACCGGCCACCTGCGGGTGAGCGAACGGCAGTGGAAGGACGCCCAGCAGCTGGCCAGTCTGGGCGGCTGGACCCTCGATCCGGAAACCGGCGCGCTGCAATGCTCCGCGGAAGCGCGACGGATCCTGGGCTTTGCGGGAGATTCCTCGCCGCCGGATCTGTACGCGATGCTCTCGCGCGTGCCGGCCTCGGAGCGCGCGGCAGTCCACCAGCAAATCACATCGGCCGTCCAGTCCGCGCAGCGCAGCGAATTCGAACATCGCCTGAACATGCCCGACGGCACCGAGCGCTGGCTGCATGTCATCGCGCAGTCGGGCGAGGAGGCGGGCAAGATGCTGGTGCGCGGCACGGTGCGCGACACCACGCGGCCGCGCAAGGATGCGCTGCGCCAGAAACTCGAGTACAAGATCGCACGGCTGCTCGCCGGTGACGGCCGGACCGAGACGGTGATCGCGCTGGCCCTGGAGGCGATCTGCAGCGAACTGCGCTGGGACTGTGGCGCGCTGTGGAGCGTCGGCGAGGACGGTGTGGTTCGTTGTGACGCCATCTGGCATGCCGAAGACCAGGAGTCTGCGGTGTCGCAGTTCGCCTGCGCCAGCCGGTCGCGCGAGTACCGGCCCGACGAAGGCTCGCTGGGGCGCGCCCTGGGCATTGGTGGCGTCGTACGCATCGACACGCAGGCGTCGCCGGCCCATTTCGCCCGCGATGCGATGGCCCGCGAAGCGGGACTCATCACCGGTCTTATCGTGCCGATCGTGGCCCCGGGGGCGGCCACGGCACTGGAGCTCTTCGGTTCCAGACCCTCCGTGAGTGAGGCCGAGACGTTGGAGTCGCTGCGGGTCATCGCACTGCAGATCTCTCAGTACCGGCAGCGCAAGGAGGCCGAGAAGACCTTGCGCTTCATGGCCAGCCATGACGAGCTGACGGGGCTGCTCAATCGTTCGTCGCTGCAGCAGGAGCTTGCGCGCGCCATCCGGCGCAGCAACCGCCAGCAGAAGCAGTTCGCCGTGATGTTCGTCGACCTGGACCGCTTCAAGCACATCAACGACACGCTCGGCCACGGCGTGGGCGACGAGATGATCAAGGGCTGCGGCAAGCGCCTCAAGGCCTTGTTGCGCAAGACCGATGTGGTGGCGCGCTTCGGCGGCGACGAGTTCGTGCTGCTGCTGGAGGAACTGGACAGCGCCAACGATGCCGCAGTGATCGCGGAGCGCGTCCTCGTGCGCTGCGCCGAACCCTTCGTGATCGAGGGGCGTGAACTGCACGTCACCGCGAGCGTGGGCGTGAGCATCTATCCGGAGAACGGCGGCGATGCCGAGACGCTGCTGAAGAACGCCGACACCGCCATGTACCGCGCCAAGGAAAAGGGCCGCAACACCTACCGCTTCTACGCGGCGAAGATGAACGCGCAGAGCACCGAGCAGCTCATGCTGGAAAGCGCCCTGCGCCACGCCCTGGAGCGCGGCGAACTGGAAATGCACTACCAGCCGAAGATGAACCTGCAGACGCAGCGCATCGTCGGCGTGGAGGCGCTGATGCGCTGGCGCCATCCGGTGCTGGGCATGATCCCGCCGGTGCAGTTCATTCCGATCGCCGAGGAGCTCGGCCTGATCGTGTCGATGGGCAAGTGGGCGCTGGAAAGAGCCTGTGCCGACGCGCTCGCATGGCAGAAGCACGGCCTGCCGGAGGTGCTGACCAGCGTCAACCTGTCGCCGCGCCAGTTCGAAAGCCGCACGCTCGTGGCCGACGTCAAGGCCATCCTGGAGTCGTCGGGCCTCGATCCTTCGCTGCTCGAGCTGGAGATCACCGAGAGCGCGATGATGGCGGACCCGGAGCACGCGGTGGCTATCCTGCGCACCATCCGCGACATGGGCGTGGGCCTGGCCATCGACGACTTCGGCACGGGGTACTCGTCGCTGTCGTACCTGAAGCACTTTCCGCTCTCCACGGTCAAGATCGACCGCTCCTTCATCAACGACCTTTCGCAGGACGCGGACGCGCGCGCGCTCATCGACGGAATCATCACGCTGGCCCACGGGCTGCGGATGAAGGTGGTGGCCGAAGGGGTGGAGACGCCCGTCCAGTTCAACTACCTGCACAGCCGCGGATGCGACGAAGCCCAGGGCTACTGGCTGTGCAAGCCTGTGCCGGCCGACGAGGCACGCGATTTCATGCAGCGCCACCTGCGCAACCAGTCGGTCCCTTCAGCGGCCGTCTGACAACGGGGCGCTCGGGGCATGAGGAGCCCACCCCGTAAGCGCCGCGTCTGACCGCACGCCGAATACAGCGACATGGGGCTTCTCAAGGGCGAGGATTTTCAAGATCTCCAAGAGCGCGCTGCGGCAGACGGCGATGTCGTCCTTCCGGATCTCGCATGGCGTCTTCGTTTATGCATGCCCCGCACAGGAAGCGGCCGGCAGTGCTGGACGTTCATGGCCCGTTGCCATCCACCACCACGCGTGGCTGGAACTTGATCCGGTTGACGACCACCAAGCTGGAAACCGTCGCGACGGCTGCGTCACTGTAGAGCACCCGTGTGAGGAAACTCTCGTAGGCCTCCATGTCGGCCACTTGCACGATCAGCACGATATCGGAGGCGCCCGTCACCAGGTAGCACTGCGACACCTCGGGTTGCCCGACCATCTTGCGCTTGAAGCCATCGACCACGTCGAGGCTGGCACGCGCGAGCGTTACTTCCATCACGACGGTGACCAACTGGCCCAGTGCCTTCGGGTCCACGATCGACATGTCGCCGATGATGACCTTCGCCTCGCGCAAGGCGCGCACGCGTTTCAGGCAGGCCGGGGGCGAGAGACCGACGCGCTCGGCCAGCGCCAGGTTCGAGATCTGGTTGTCCTCCTGCAGGCAGGCCAGGATGCGGCGGTCGATGGCATCGAGCTTCACGATATTCACTTCGTGGCGGAAAAACAAAACATCCGGAAAGCGCCGAAGGCGAACGAGCGCGCCGATTTCGCGGGCCGAACTCTACGATTCTCTGCCACCTCTATCCAATGCGCACATGAAGCACCTCGGAATCCTCGCCCACAGCGCCGAAGGCTCGGCGCTTTGCTACCTCGCGGCCTGTCACGAAGGCAGCCGACAGCTCGGCCCCCACTTGCATCCCGACATCACGACCTCGGTGATCGCAATGGGACACAGCATGCCTGCATGGGAGCGCCACGCGCTGCAGCCGATCCGTGCCACGCTGGCCGTGACGGTCCAGCGCCTGCTGGCTGCCGGGTGCGACTTCTTCCTGTGCCCCGACAACACTGCACACCTGGCCCTGCAGGCCCAAGGCCCCGCGTTGGCGCTGCCCGGTCTGCACATCGCCGATGTGGTTGCGAAAGCGGCACGGGATGCAGGCCATCGGACGCTGGGCGTGCTGGGCACTCGATGGACCATGGAAGGGCCACTGTACCGCGAGGCTCTGGAACGCCAAGGCTTGGCGTGCAGGTCGCCCGCGCACGAAGATCGGGCGCTCGTCCACAGGCTCATCTTCGAAGAGCTGTGCAACGGCGTCCTGCGCGATGCATCACGTGCCGAATGTCTGCGCGTTATCGCCCGCTTGGCCCAGAGTGGTTGCGATGCCGTGGTGCTGGGCTGCACCGAGATTCCGCTGCTCATCGGGCCTGGCGACTCACCGTTGCCGACCCTCGACTCCACGCGCTTGCTGGCGGCTAGGGGCGTGGCCGTGGCGCTGGGGAAAGCGCCCTTTCCGAGCTGGCGCGGCGGTCCTGTGCACTGACCCTGTGCCCCGGCGCGCGGCGATGCGCCGGGCGAAGGCAGCAACGCCTTCGACCACGGCTGCCGAGCTTGCCGGCCGCCCGGCCGGCCGAATCACCAGAGGACGCTGGCACCATGGCGCAACTCCAAAGGAACGTCTTCGGCCGGTTGCAGCGGCGTGGGCCGAGGAACATTTGACCTGCTGCCTCCTGTTCGAGGGCCGGATCCACACAGGCGGTCCCTACAGGGTGGTTGGTCGCTCATCATCTTCAGCAAGGCAGCATGCAAACACACCGGCTTCTCGATGGGAGCGGAGGACGGCCGGCTGTCTGCTTGGGCAGAAGCGCTTTCGGGGCGCGTCTCGGCGTGTCCTGGCCCCATCAGGCGCTCGGCACCTTTGCAATCCCATGCAAATCCACCACCAACGTGCCTTCATCCCAGCGGTATGACTGGACGGCCTGCATGAACTCGAAAACGTCCAGTGTCACTGTCTCCATGCGACAACCTCGCGCGCTCGGAAGGGACGCAAATCGCACCAGGGCGGGCGTCACGATCATTTCGCCCCGCTGGTGGTGCCGTGCGCCGAAGACCTCTGGCGAACCCCAGTACACCGCGGTGGTCTCGGCGCGTATTTCTTTCAACGAAGCGTGTTGGCACAGTCGCTGCAAGCGCAAGAGCGTGGATGCGAAGCCTGGGCTCACGTGGAGCGTTGCAAACGATGGAACGAGATCAAGTACCGTCGCCATGCCGATCCAAACATCCATTTCAGGCACGGCACAGATTTCAGGTGCTCTTGCCTGTGCAACTCGCGCATGCAGGACCTGTGCCGCAAGCCAAGAGCATTTGCGCGCGGCTTCCTCGCCTCGCAGCGCTTGCGTTATCAGCGACGACTCATTGGCTTCGCCTCGGCCGAACACTATTGCGGATGCAGGATCTTCGATCCATTCGGGTGCATCGACAGTCGAATTTCGCCCAAGGTACAAATGTACGCCAGCGGTGCGCACGACGCATTGCAGAGCGAAGAGTTCGCCGCAACGCGGTAGACAGCGTCCCAGGTTCCATTGCATTCCCATGATGGCGCTTGCGTAGTCCACCGCCTCCAGGCAGGTGGCAAAGTCAGCGACGCGTTCGGCGGCACCGGAGATCAAGCGCAGGAATACCGAATACATCGCGGCAGGGCCATCACGGTGTGACTTCAGTACTTTCATGGGCCACGCGCCAGCGACGCTGGCGCAGGACGCCGCTGGGGTCAACGCCTCCACTTCGATCCTGACGCATGTCCAAGCGTGGGCGGCGACGACGTCGGGATGTCGCAGGAAGGGAAGCCGACGGTCGACGTCGGATGAGCCATGCAGCGGCCAATGCAAGTCGGATTCGCCCGTTTGGCGAGGTAGCTCGAGTTCGCGCGCGCCAAACTCAAAGTTGCACGATTCCTCCACGCCGGTAGAAACAAGAGGCCCGGACAGGACGGTCTGCTGTGACGTCACGATGATTTGACAATGTTTTTGCACCCGATCCTAAACTCCGTACCTAAGTACGGAGTCAACAGCCATGGATCAGAAAGCCGGCAAATTCAGTATCGGAAGCTTCGCGAGCTCGGCAGGCGTTAACGTGGAGACGATCCGGTTCTATCAAAGAAAAGGCCTGCTGCCGATGCCCCGAAAGCCGGGGGGCGGCAGTGTCCACCGCTATGGCGATGCGGACGTGGCACGCGTGCGATTCATCAAATCCGCACAGCGCCTGGGTTTCAGCCTTGGCGAAGTGGCGCAACTGCTGGAACTGGAAGACGGTACGCACTGTTGCGATGTGCGCGTGCTGGCCCAGCAGAAGTTGGTGGACATCAGGGGAAAGCTCGCGGACCTCCATCGGATCGAGGCGGCGCTGTCCAGCTTGGTTCAAGACTGTTGCGAACGGCGCGAAACAGAGCGGTGCCCGCTCATCGTCAGTTTGCAGCGGTAACCGACGCGCGATGCCCAGTTCAACTGCAAGCAGAACCTGAAATGTTCGACCTTCAGTGGCATTCGCTCTGAGGGACGGGGGCTCAGGCCGCCTGCCTTGCCTCTTGGGGCGCACCTCATCGAAGCGGCGTTCGGGGGCTTGCGCCTTACGGCTGCCTGGCGTGGACAGCTGCGTCCCCAAGGCCGACGAGGATAGGGCCGCGCTGGCTTGCAGGCAACACGAGAGCGCGAATTCGGCCATCAGCCTCGACTTCGATCTTTCTTCGATCTTCGGACCCGGCAGGCGAACATAGGAGCCCGCTCCAAAAAAAGCAGGAAGTGAAACGCGTAGCGTGTCATTGAAGGGCCTTATTACGCCTTCTGTCGGGCGCGAGCTATATCGTACCGATCGCATCTGGCGGCAGGGGCTGACTGCCTGGCAAGGTTCGGCCCGTGACCCCGTGTGAACTCCAGCCTATGCGTCGTTGCGCGCTCGGCCTGCGCATTTTCCGAGGCCCGCTGCAATCACCGTGTGCCGCGCGAGACCACGATCGAGGCGTTCTCGGGTACGGTGACTTCGCCCCTTAGGACGCCGGCGGCCTGCGCAGCCATCTCTTCGGCGGCTCGCGCCTTGCTGGCGATTTCCGCCAGTTGGCGGGTGCGTTCATGAGGCGGCAGATCGACTTCGCAGCTGAGCAGATCCAGGCATGCCTTCAAGGCCTGACTCGCCGACATGAGGCACATGTGCGTCGCGAAGCGGGTGCGATTGCCCAGTTCCGTGTCTTCCTTGACCCTGAGCTCAGACTCTGTCGGTGGGAGGCCCCCCAGATTGGTCGGCTCGAAGTAGTGCGCTGGCGTGGCCCCCAGCTCCGTTTCGGTGAGCACGAAATTGATGGCCCTGCTGGCGGCATCAATGGTTGAAAAGTTCCTCGTAGGCATGATGGATCTTCCTCAGAACGGCTCAGGCGCTGCCCGATGGCTGCAGGGAAGGGCGCTGGTGCGCCTGCGTGCAGCTTCCGAGGGTGCAACGCGCGGTGCGCAGCCGGTCGATGGTCGTCTCCTGCGCGAAGCAACGGTCTCTGGTGTTGCAGCGTGACTCCATGTTCGCCTCCTGCAGGCTATGACTTGCGAATGATGGAGCCTGCTGCGCCAACCCGCCAACACGCGATGTAGGGCGAAGTTGTTCAAGGTCGTCAAAAAAACCGAGTCACGTTGTCGTGAAGCGACATTCGTCGAGTGTGCAGGTGCGAACCAACGGCCCGAAGTCTCGTGGAATCCAAGGAACGGATGTCTGGCTGACAGGCGCGAAACGTTCAGGCGTGCTCGGGACAAACGCCATGCAGCCGCGAAGCGACGGTTCGCCGAGGAGTGCCTGGCTTCAAAGCTTGACAGAACCCCTATTCCTCGCGTTCGATGGAGGGGCTTGCATCATTGTTTTGGTGACGAGAACGCGCTGCGCCCACAGCACCTTGCAGATCGCATTGGGCGCCCGTCGACCTCACGCCGACGCCTGTGCGCCCCGGCTCCCGTCCGCCAAGATCGCTATTTCGACCATGGTATGGAGGATGAAAGCTTCTCGGAAGCTGTAGCAAGCCGACATGCTGACGTCATCACGTACTGGATCGCTAGGCAATGGGCGAGAGCTCATTTCTGCGCAGCGGAGCCTTCTCCACGATTCGACCCAAAGCCGAGGTTCAGGCGCTTCGCCCGGCACGAAACGATCGGGTCGAGGCTGCGAACCTTGGACCTTCACGATCATTTCGGCCCGCCTCTTTGGCAGTCGCACGCAGTCCAAGGGCGCCTGCGCCAGGCACAGAGGAGAGGTCCTATGGCTTCGCAGCCCCGGTGGCTACGCGATGCATAAACATCTTGCGCGCAAAGAGAAGGCGGTAGACGATTTCCCGTCAAAGCGCGTTTGGGCGGTAATTGTGCCCATGAATACCAAAGTTGAGGAGGAAGACGCCTCATGCCAGAGCGTGCACGTGCGCAGGAGAGGTCCGAGCAGGTTGGACTGTTGCTTTGGGTGCCTAGTCCCCTAGGAACCGCATCCGCTGTGTCCATAACGGCGCTGAGGGGACGTCAGATGAGGGCTTTGGGGTGACAAGTACATCGAAAGATCCTCTTACTTGCCAGATGCGGATTCCGCTTTGCGAGGAGGCGAAAGAGTGGGCTCTCGTGGTTGGCATTTTCCGTCGCGTTCCGACCGAGGAGGTCAATTTCTGGCTGATGCCGCAAGGACGACCTCGTAGCGATCATGAACTTGCCCGAGAGGTTCTGCTTGAAATTCAGTCGGTAAGTCAGGAACCAGACGTGCCTTCGTGCAGGCTTGACGTGTTGAACATTTTGAATAACCCGCAGGCTGTAGCCGTGATCATCTCCACGTATTTGTCCCTGCTGCCCAAGCGAGACGTCGAATCGATTCAGACCATTCAGTCGCTACGACCACAGTGATGGTCGACTGCCTCGATTTCAGATGCGCGGCATCGCTCGATTCTGGCAACTGTTCGACAGGGGGTAGGCATCGCAACGCTTAAACCGCTTTGTAGCGCTTGCAGAAGAGGCGTTGACAAAGTTGTCTTGTCGAGTCAGAGCGAGGAAGTCTCTGGCCCCAGTTCTTGTCGATGTCCTCGCCGGCAGAGAGCGGGTGTCGGTTGCATTCAGGGTCCGGGTGGGTCTTGTCCTGAGGTTCACCGCGATGCCCCATGCGCGCCCGGTGCGCGAGCAGCGCCTGGGAAGGCGTCCGACGAACAGGGTGCTTTCGGCGTCTTGGGCGTCTCGCTCAGCTCGCACCGTAACCTGGCCAGTTGCGCCCGCACGCTGCTCTCTTCTTTGGTCACCGTACCTGCAGACGCGTCATTCGTCATGGCGATGGAACCCGCCGAAGCGGGCTGAAAGGACAGCCGGTGGAGGGAGGAGGAAGAGAGAAGTGGCCGCCCCGTCCGAAGCGTAGTACTTTGAAATTCAAGGTAAAGTAACTTGGGGGAGTGACAGTGCCGCTGACCACGTTTCCTTCGATATGTTGGTCCATCGAACGGCTCGGTGCTTGAGGCCGCAGGAATCTATCCTTATATGGGTAGCCCTTCGGGCGAACTGTGGAGGAATTGCAATGCCCATGGACTTCCTGCGAAGCATCGAGGAGGCCTCTTTCCCTCTGGCCATCCATGACGAGGCCGATGTGCAGCGTGCCGCCGTTCTGGTGGCCGCCAAGCTGATCGACGCGAACCTGCCTGAGCCGGGCGACGACGCGGAGCGTTACGGCGTGATTCTGCGCATCACGCCGCTCGGACGGGCTGAGCTCGCACGATTGCGACAACCGCGCGCATGAAGAGTCCGAGGCCGTAGCTGCTTGCAGCTATGCGAGTCGGCCGTCGCGGTTCTGCTGCCCGAGAGACACCGAGGAAAGCGCATCTGCCCGTGTCATACACGAGAAGAGGATGTTTGATCATCGGGATGTGGCGCAGAGGCCCTGAAGGTATTGCGCAGCCGGTTCAAGAACTCCGTCGGATCACAGTGCGCGATAGCAGCAAGCGCCAGCGAAACATCGCTTCACGCTCGGCCGATGTCCGTCGAGCCCTTGCCACGGCGGCTCCGACCGACTCCAGATTGCCAAGTCGCTCAAGAACTCTGGCAGCTGTAGCTGTCCGCCGAATTGATGTCGCCGCTGCCTTTGTATTTCGGGAAGCTCGGGTACTTGCACAGGGGCCGCGCCAGCACAGGCGCCTGGGTCGTTGGATCGAGCTTCGTTGCCACGACATTCTGCGTGGAAGGCTTTGCGCCGCCTTCTCGCCACTTTGCGACAGCATCCACGAGGTCGACCGTGTCGGGGCCGACGCCCCCAGCGCAATGTTGAACGCCGGGCTGGAGGAAGAACTCCATCGAGGCATCGCGCGTGGACGCGCCGCCAACCGCAGTCGCGACGTCGTTGAAGTATTTGACCGAGCCCTTGTAGCTGATCGCCCAGTCGTTCGTTCCATGCGCAAGAATCATCTTGCCGCCTTGTCCGAAGAAGGAGCGCAGGTCCGGCGTCGCGTCGAGCGTGGTGGCGGCCAGGCGCAGTCCTGCGGAGTAGAACTCCGGGTCGAAACCAAGCACGTTGAAGGACGGATCGCCGGTGACCCAGTACTTCACCAAGCCGCTGCCGAACTGGAACTGCAGGCCCGTGCCACCGATGGCCGAGCCGGTCACCCAGACCGGCCAGCCCAGGTCTTCACCGCCGGGCCCCCAGCCTGGGTAGACGGTGGTTCCGTCCGCACGCTTGAGCTCGGAGTAGATCGTCTTGGCGGTTGCGATCTGCGGGTCGGTCAGACAGGTATCGGCATCGCCTGCGGTGCAGCGCAGCACCGACGGATCGAAGGTGCAGGCGTCCTGGTTGCTCACGATGCCGTCGGCAACTCCATCCAGGTTGTCGCATTGCGCAGTGACGGCCTTGCCGACGAGCGAGACCTTCGCATCGCTGAGTTGCCCGCCCGGCGCGGCGAGCGCCTTCCCGTTCGCGACGAAAGCCTGGAACAGTTCGGTAAACGAGTAGGCGGGCGCACGCACGACGATCCCGTCGAAGTCGTTCGGAAAGCGCGTGGCCTGGATCAATGCCTCCCTGCCGCCATTGGAGCAACCCTCGAAATAGCTGAACTCGGCATCCGTGTCATAGCGCTTGCGAACGATCTCCTTGGCGATCTCATTGACCGAGTGGATCGACAGGTAGCCGAAGTCCGCCTGGGCGGTGGGATTGCTCAGAAAGACCGAGGCGTCCAGGGCATCCCCTTGGCGACCACCGTCCGAGGCGACGAGCACGTAGCCGGCGGTTGAACCGCTAGGCGAGATGGGGGCGATGTTGATGCTGCCGTCCCAACCGCCGCCGCCGGCATACAAGAGCCTGTTGTTCCATTCGGTGGGTAGATGCACCTCGAAGTTGAGCGTGCCATGAAGGGTGCCCGTGACCTTGCAGTGCTCCGCGGCTGCTGCTGTAGCGGGGACGAGCGTGGCCTCCTTCAGCGTCGCACCGGCGAGCGAAACGCCGGCGAAGACGGCGCACTTCTCCTGCGCCGACGCGACCGGCGAGGGCGTCGGCGATGGCGATGGCGGAGTTTGCGTGGGCGTGGATGTCGGAAACAGCATTGGCAAGCTGCTTCCACCACCGCCCCCGCCGCAGGCCACCAGCAGGCTGATGGACAGTGCGCAGGTTGTCATCGAGAGAGGGTTTTTCATGATTTGTCTCCTGTTCGTGCTGCCACATAAACTCGGGCGCCCCAGGCATGTCGCCTGCGCAGCGCATGCTAGGCAGTAAGGCCGAGGAAGAAAGTCTTTCCAATGACAAAGCACGTGCAGACCATCTCGACGTTGCGCGCGGCTGCCTGGGCTCGCGGACTGACGCAGGAGCAACTTCAACGTGTCGAACTGGAGACGCAGGACCGGTTCTATTCAGCCGGCGAGATCGTCTGCCACAAGTCAAGTCCTGCGACGCACTGGATCGGCGTTGTCGATGGGATGGTCAAGGTCGACGTCCTGGCGGCGGACGGCAGAAGCACCACCTTGACGGGGGTTTCCAATGGTGGCTGGCTTGGGGAGGGTTCTGTGCTCAAGGGTGAATTGCGTCCCTATGGCGTTGTCGCCTTGCACGACAGCCGCATCGCGCTGATGCCCAGCCAGACCTTCCATTACCTGGTCGCCCATAGCTTGAGCTTCTGCCATTTCATGATGCACCAGCTCAACGCGCGGCTTGGCCAGTTCATTGCGCTTGCTGAGAGCTATCGGATGCACGACATCAACTCGCGCGTGGCGAGTTGCCTGGCTGAGCTCTTCAATCCTCAACTCAACCCGCAGACCCATCCGGTGCTTCACATATCGCAGGAGGAGATTGGCCGGCTCGCCGGCATTTCTCGCCAGGTCGCCCACCGTGCGCTGCACGAACTGGAGGAGGCGGGTCTGCTTCGCATCCGCTACGGCAGCATCGACGTGCTGAACGTCGAGGGTCTTCGGTCGTACGTGCGCGAACACGCGGAGTAAGCGCGTTGTGCGATCCGATCGTCGTCACCTCCAAGGCGGCACGGAAACTGGTCGCGACAGCGGGCCTGGTCGGAGCAGCCCCAGCACGCTTGTTTCGGGCTGATGCAAGCCCTCGGGCCTGACACCTTTAACCACCCGTCAGGCACCAGGCAAACCACTCTTCAATCGCGGGGGAGGCAGGTTGAACCGTGCCGCGAGCGAGGTTCGTACGGCTGCCCGGCGGGGCCAGTTGTCGCGTGTCAGTGCCTTGAATGTTCAAGATTTTCTGCGCGTCGCTTCGGCAAGCTGGGAGGTCGATCAAGCCGCGTCGATCGATGTACGCAGCCACGGAAGTCGTTCGCCCTCAGGCGGAATCGGCGTGGAAGACATATGCTCCATCCCGATGGCCTCATCGTCTTCTCTACTCTTCGACTATCTCATTTCGATTCTGCCGCCGGGGCTGCTCGCGCTGACTCTGCTGCTGGCCATTCCGCGCACTTTGGTTGCGGCACGGCTTGGCGTCCACATCCTGTTTTTCATCTTCGCGCGAGATGCGATGAGCCCTGCAGGCTTCTGGCAGCTGGGTCCGGGCTCCATGCGGCTGGCAGCGCCGACGCCTGTGCTGTTCGCATTGGCGGGCATGTCGGCCGTGTTGTTCACGAGCGTGGCCTGGCTCGAGCGCCTGACATGGTGGAGGGGCGTGCGTCCGGCGGCCTCGGTCCTGTATGGCGTACTTGGCGCGTTGGTCATCACTGGGGTGGCTGCCGCGTTGAAAACGGCCCTGGGTCTGTCCTCTCTGCCGAAGCCTGATCCGGCATTGCTCGGCCCGATCCTTGTCTTCGCGCTGCTGGGCAATGCCTATGAGGAGTTGCTGTTCCGGGGCATGCTTCAGCAGCGACTGAGGCAGCACATGGCACCGATGCGTGCGGTCGTCGTGGCAGCCGTACTCTTCAGCCTGTGCCATGTGTGGCTGGCGGCGATCGTCACGCGTGTGGGCCTGCCAGTGTTGGTCTTCACGTTGATCGAAGGACTGGTCGCGGGCCTCGTGTACCAGCGTGCCGGACTGCCCGCTGCCGCGCTGACGCATGGCTTGGCAATCGCTGCACTCGCGAGTGGACTGTATTGAGCTTTTAAGGAAGATCTAAATGGGCGCCTCCCGGATCACAAGCAGTTCATGGCTTGAAGAAGCAGGAGGCGCGGCAGGGCTGCAGTCTTATATCCGGCCTGTTGTGCAGGCTGATACGCCCGCTGGTCCTGATGGTTTTCGCTGACAAGGTTCCCATCTGAATATCGAGCTTGGTGCCCTCATTCCCTATCGGGGCGTCCTCGTCCCGGTCCGACCTGTCTGGCCCATCACACACGTGGTCGCTTGCTCTCCTTCAAACTTGTTGTTGCGTACGCTTTATCGTGACCGCACAGCCTGCCACGCCTCGGGCCGCCAGGCTTGTCCGCATGTGTTCAGACCAGATCGATTCAAAAGCAGCGGTACAGGGCCACGTAGCCACGGCTGTCCTTGCCGACGACCAATTCTCGCTTTCCGTCCCTCACGGGGCGGCCGATGAGGGGGCTGCGTGAAAGAATCTGGATGGCTTCGAGAATTTCCTGGACTCGAGCCGCCGCATCGACGATCTTGTGCCGTGCCAAATGGTCGATGAAGCGATCGATGTCATCCAGAGTTTCCGGCGCCAATTCGATGCGAATCATCAAAACGCTCAACCCCCTGGCTTGCGTGCCGAGGGTCGCGCAACCTTCTTGCCGGCTGCACGTGCCTGGATGTAGGCCTTTGCATCCTCCCAGGCAAGCGATTCACCTGTGCGCTGCAAGGCAGCCCAGCGCCTGTCGGCGATCCCATGCAGTTCCTCGTCCATTTCACTGCGCGCGACCATGTCGGAAAGCGCGTCCAGAATGAACGCATGTGAAGACCTGCCCGACCGCGCTGCTGCAGCAGCAATGCGGGCCTTCAGTTCATCTTCAAGGCGGATGGTCGTCGTTGACATGCTGATTGACCTTCTGAGATGAGCGGCTGCAGCCGTGTAGCACACTTGTAGCACAGCGAGATTGTTGAGACGATGCGCGGCAACTGGACTTCGCGCGCGAGACCGGCAGTATCTGGGGCAGGAGACGCTTCACTCCCGGGCCATGCCACCCGTCGATAGCAGTCATACGGCGACGCACTGGGCGACGCCAGTTCACGAGGAGCTCTGATGGCGGTGGGAGTGACGGTCGGGTCAATCACGGACGAACTGGGTGCGCCGTCGTTCGTCCACTCGTTCTTCTCGACCGTCAGCGCGCACTGCGAACCCGATGGGTGGGGCAGTCGGTTCCCTCATCTGATGAAAGAACTCTACCAAGGCCGCCTGGAACATCGGAACGCCTTACTGGCACTCGGGGAACTGCGGCAGGCCAAAGCCGCATTGAGCAGCTTGCCTCCCTCGGCGGTGGTATGGGAGATCGAGAATCGCCAGTCGAAGCCGCCTTGGGGAAACAACGTCGCGGCAGAAGTCACAAACCTCGGCAACTACTTCGTGTCAAGCGTAGGCCGCGACGTGTTCAGCATCCTCGAGGAAGCCCTTACGGCTTCGGCTGCGGAGCAACACGATGCCATTCTTCAGTGAGGTGAGTCGACCGTGACCGGTCAGTCCCTGTCCCCGGCGGCTTTGATGAAATCAACGAAGGCCCGCAAAGGGGCGGGAACGAGGCGCCGCCCCGGGTAGTAGAGGAGAGGACCAGGAAAACTGGGCCACCAGGGTCGCAGCACCGGCTCCAGTACACCGCTTTCGAAGAAGGGGCGCAGCCAGTCCTCGAACAGGTAGACGACGCCGGTGCCTGCGACAGCCGCATCGACCGCAAGATCGGCTGCAGCGCCGATGCGCACGAGCAGCGGTCCCGAGGGCTCGACCCGCAATTTCTCCCCATCGCGCTCGAATTCCCACGGTGGCATCGCGCCGCTGGGGAACTGGCCGCGCAGGCAGGCGTGGTTCAGCAGGTCGCGCGGATGCTCTGGCTTGCCGTGCTGTGCGAGGTAGCGCGGCGCGGCGGCGGCCGCGAAGCGCTGGACGCGAGGGCCGACCGGCACAGCGATCATGTCGTTTTCCAGGCGTTCGTCGTAGCGGATGCCCGCGTCGCAGCCGGAGGCGAGCACGTCGACGAAGTCGTCTTCGGCAATCACCTCGAGCCTGATCTCGGGGTAGGCCGCAAGAAAGTGCGGCACGATCGCAGGTAGGACCAGCCGGGCCGCACTGATGGGGACGTTCAGGCGCAATGTGCCTGCTGGGCGATCGCGATAGCCGTTCACCACATCAAGGGCCGCGTCGACCTCGGCCAAGGCCGGTTGCAGCCGCTCGATCAGCCGCGCGCCCGCTTCGGTGGGTGCAACGCTGCGCGTCGTGCGATTCAGCAGCCGGACGCCGACCTCGCGCTCCAGTCGGCGGACCGCATCGCTCACTGCGGAGGCGCTGCTGCCGATTGCGCGCGCCCCGCCGCGAAAGCTGCTGGCTTTCGCGACCGCCAGGAACGCTTCCAAGTCCGAGACGTTGACTCTCATTGTTCGCTCATCCGTACAACCTGTGCCGATTGTGACGGCTTATCAAGCAAGCAGGGTCGGCCTATCTTCCCGTCATCCCTCCAACTGGAAACGAAGATGAAGACAGGAATCGAGAAATCTGGCTCTTATAAGCTCGGCAGCCGCAGCGTGCGCCGTCTCGGCTATGGCGCGATGCAGCTCGCCGGCCCAGGCGTATTCGGTCCGCCCAAGGATCCGAAGGCCGCGCTGGCGGTGTTGCGCGAGGCGGTCGAAAGCGGCGTCAACCACATCGACACCGCCGACTTCTACGGACCCCACATCACCAACCAACTGATCCGCGAAGCCCTGTCGCCTTACCGCGATGACCTCTTAGTCGGCACCAAGATCGGTGCGCGTCGTGATGCTGACGGTGCGTGGCTGCCGGCGGCCTCGCCGCAGGAGCTGACCCAGGCCGTCCACGACAACTTGCGCAATCTGGGACGCGACGTGCTCGACGTGGTGAACTTTCGCTGCATGCTGAATGCGCATCATCCCGTCGAAGGCTCCATCGAGGAGGCCATGTCGACCTTGGCCGAACTTCAGCACCAGGGGCTCGTGCGCCACATCGGTGTGAGCAACGTGACGGCGGCGCAGGTCGCGCAGGCGCGACGGATCGCCGAGATCGTCTGCGTACAGAATCAGTTCAACCTGGCGCATCGCGCCGACGATGCGCTTGTCGACCAGCTCCTGCGCGACGGCATTGCCTACGTCCCGTTCTTTCCGCTCGGGGGCTTTACCCGACTGCAGTCGGACACCCTCACGGGGATCGCCAGACAGCTCGGAGCTTCCCCCATGCAGGTCGCGCTCGCGTGGCTGCTTCGCCGTGCGCCTAACATCCTGTTGATCCCGGGAACGTCCTCGAGGATCCACCTGCAGGAGAACTTGGCCGCAGGCGAGCTGGTGTTGCCGGAGGATGCGCTGGGGGTCTTGGACGCCGTCGGGCAGCAGTCCCAGCTCGGCCACTGAAGGAGCAAAGCGGCCCCCAGCCAGAAGTGATTCAGTTGGCCCTGTGAGGGGAACGGACAAAAACTTGGACCGGTTTTATGTCGCAAGTCCTAAGCTACCCGCTATTCGACGCTATTCGGTCGGGCTGATTAAGCCAAGGGAGGCCTTGACCCGCTTCTCGCTGTACCAGCGGACATAGGCATCAGCGGCCTCGATGCGCCTTGCAATTCTTGCCGTAAAACTGCGGGGGTGGGCGGCCTCGCATTGCGTTGGCGTCGGGCACGCCGATGGCCGTGGCTCACGCATGCACAAGTATCAGAGCGTGCTCGAGCGAGTCGGAACCTCCGGCTTCAAGCGGAGCTCGCCCTTTCGCGCGCGAGACTGGTGCAAGTAGCGCTCGCTGAAGCGCTTGCTCAAGTGCTAAGAACCGAGGTGTCGCCCCCACACAACCGGTTGCCGGGGTGCGAATTCCGACTTGATCGATGCCTTCCGCCAGAGAGGGCGCAGGGTTGATGATGGCCGCGTTAGGGCCTATCCTGCTTTCATGTCTGCTGAGGCGACCACGATCAACTTGCCTGAAGGATGGACCTGCTCGCTGGAGTTGAGGCGAGGGTTGGAAGGAACGTTTGGAGGCCAGGCCGAGCTGCTGCAAGGGCATAGTGTCCGTTGTGTGCTGATGCTCACCCAATGCCCCACCAGGGACGCTGCGATTGAGCAATTCCAGCGCCGGATGGAGAGCTTCATCGCTGATCAGATGGTCAGACGCGGCGTGCACATCGGGCGCCCCTGAAAAAGCCCGTACGAGAATGGCGAGGCTATCGGCGCACCAAACCTGACCGCCGAAGTTGGCATCAACCTGATGCCGCACAAGAAACGTACCTGCGTGGATTGCACGGATGAAAGAGGCCCTCGGCTTCATTCCAATGGTGGCATTGCAGCTGCAATCTGAGACGCGGGACGCTGGCGGGCTGCCTCACGTGCCGGGAGCCGTGCGCATGCCGCTTCGGCCGTCGATGATGGATTTGATCCATCATCGGGTGCGACCCTATAAACCAAAGGTCGTCATTCCGCTCGAGGTCTGTGCCGATCCGTGCGGATGGGCCGATTTTCCCATGAATCTGAAATCACTCTGGCGCCAAGCCAATGACGGCCACGGGGAGGGCGAGCTTGAGGCCCTGCCGCGGCAGGCGCCCGCGCAGGACCTGCTTTCCTGGTCGCGACGCTCTGTGGGCACGGCGGCCCCGCAACGGGTCGACACGATCGCCCTCATCGACGCCGATTTGCGTGCGCGAGAGGTGCTCGCCGGCTGCCTTTCCCAGGCGGGCTACGAGGTGCTCAAGGGCAGCGGCGGCGCATCGCTGTCGTCGATCCTGTCTCACCGTGTCGTCGACCTGATCGTGCTGGACGTCCTGCTGCCGGGCGAGGATGGCCTCTCGGTCTGCACGCGGCTGCGTGCCACGGGCGTGCGCACGCCGATCATCATCCTGAGTGCGCGGGCCGGGGACGCCGAGCGAATCAGGGGCTTGACGATGGGGGCCGACGACTATGTCGGCAAGCCTTTCAATCCCCAGGAGGTGCGTGCGCGCATCCAGGCGATCCTGCGGCGCAGCCCCCCGAAGGAGGTACCGGGCGGCCCGTCGATGGGCAACGAGGTCGTGCGCTTCGGGCCGTTCGAATTCAACCTGGGCACGCGCATGCTGCGCAAGGATGGCCAGGCCCTGGGGATCACGACGGATCAGATCGCGCTTTTGAAGGTGCTGGTTCGCCATGCAAGACAGCCGCTGTCGCGCGAAAAGCTCGCCCAGGTGGCGCGGGAGCGTGAGCTCGGTGTCTTCGAGCGCAGCCTGGACGTGCAGATCTCGCGACTGCGCAGGCATCTGCAGGACGGCGAGTTTTCCTATATCCAGACGGTCTGGGGCGTGGGCTACATGTTCGAGCCCAGCGGCCAAGGCGACGTGGTTCGCCTGCACCGCTGAGCGGCAAGGCGGCAGACCTTGGCCGGCTCACGGTCGCGCCTGCCCGACCTCGCGGGCAAACCAGCGGAAGATGTTGGTCTGGCTTCGTCTTCCGTTGCTCGGCCGCACGAACAGGAAGCCGTGCTCGGCATTGCCCAGAGCGTCGACCGGATGCCGGCCTCCCGCAGGGCAGTGAGTTCCGCGCCAGCGCCGATGTCGAACGGCAGCTTCAAGGTCACGGTCGCGTTGTGGATGATCCGTTTGGGCATGCGCTGGCTTCCTCTGCGTGGGGGAACAGTGAACTCGCAAAGCGCGGTGTCCGGAATACCGTGTTCATAGGAGTTTGGGGCGGGAGCGTTACAAGCTGCGGTGTCCTGAGCGCCTCACGGACGCCTCGGCCAGGGACATTGCCGTTGCGCGGCGCACGACCACGGGGCGCGCTTCTGCTCTTTCAGATGTCATCCGGCCCATGCATCCATGCAGCGCCCTTGCCATGGAACATCAAGGCGGGGTGAGCGGGGTTCCTTGGGATGCGGTGCAAGTGATATTGCGACATGGCTACAAATAGATCTCGATTCGGCTCACGCTACGCTTCTCGCTCGTTTGGATCGCAAAGATGTCCGAAATATGTATGTAAATTTCGGACAGGAGCTGTTCATGTCAGACATTGCGACCCGTATCTCATCGCTGATCGACGCTTCCGGCCCCGGCCATGTCTGGGTTCCGTCCGATTTCGCGCAGCTTGGCTCCCGGGATGTCATCGACAAGACCTTGCAGCGCATGACCCAGCGCGACCAGCTCCGCCGCATTGACCGGGGGCTCTACGACAAGCCCGTCACAAACAGGCTTACCAAGCGCACGACCACCCCCGACTATCGGGCAATCATTGACGCGATTGCCCGCCGCGACAACCTGCGGATCCTGGTTGACGGCATGACGGCCGCGAACGATCTGGGCCTGACCGATGCCGTCCCAGCTCACGTCACCATCTATACCGACACCCGGCGCCGCTCCATCCAGCTCGACAAGCTGCTGATCGAGTTCAAGCTGTGCGCGCCAAGCCAGTTGTATTGGGCGGGCCGTCCGGCCATGCGCCTAGTGCAAGCCTTGCACTGGCTGAAGGACACGCTGCCTTCGGATAGCGACCATATCCGGCAAAAAATCGACAGGCTTCTGACGGACAAGAAGCAAGGCGATGCCATTCGCGATGACCTGACGCAAGGATTTGGCGCGCTTCCAATCTGGATGCAAGACTATCTGCGCCCCGTCCTTGATCTCATGCCAGACGCGGCAAGCGTCAGCAAGCCAACGCCTGTCCAGAAGAAATCGCACAGCGACATACCGGCAGGCGTGAAATGAACGAGGCCTATCAGACCGTCATCACTGCTGGTGACGAAGAACGCCGCGATCTGTTTCTTGGCACGGCGGCTCGTCTTGGCACTGCCGTCCAAAACGTCGAGAAAGACTTCTGGGTCTGCTGGACGCTCGATGCGCTTTTCAATGGACTGGAGCCCGGTGGTCCGCGCCTTCTCTTTAAAGGCGGGACATCGCTCTCGAAAGCCTTCGGCCTGATTTCACGGTTCTCGGAGGACATCGACATCACGGTGTTCCGCGAAGACCTGTGTCAGTATGTAGACGTGGCGGAACTTGAGGCCATGAGCGGCAAGAAGCGCCGTGCGCGGCTCGATGAAATCCGTGATGCATGCCGGACCTACATCGACGGCCCCTTCTTCTCGCAGTTGCAGGCTCGCCACGCGCGCCTTTTCTTCGGAAGTCCGGATCTGGGTCTTGAGACGGCCAAGGCGGGCAGCTTCACTCTGCTCCCTGCCCCGGCCATGATGGACGCCCTGCAACGGGACTACGACGCGATGACGGGGATGATTTTTGGACCGATCCCAACGTTAGATGAGGTGCTCGCCAGCGTGCGGAAAGCACAAGCTGCTGTCGACGCCTAGGCGGCACCCGCTGGCTGTTTCCATGTTGATCGAGATGGTTGTGGAGAGACTGAGACCGGCCATGAGCCGAGCGATCGTGTGAGGGTGCGACACGCGTCGAAGTAAGCTGGGCAGCGACGCGGGGTGCGGCAAACGGGGGACTGCATTCCCCGTTCAGAAGCGACCCGCGGGCACCGGGGGCTCGTAAGCCCGGATCGGCGGCAGCTCCTCGTCGAAGCGCTCGACCTGAACGGTGCTCAGCTGCCCCGCGCAGCCCTGTGCCAGCGAGGAGGTTCCGATGTCGCGCGTGAGCACGTTCGGATTGCCGTGCGCGCACATCGGCCTGTTGCTGGCGTCCAGCACGGGGTCGTACCACGCGCCGGTGGGCAGCTGCACCACGTCCTCGCGCATGTCCGCGCACAGGTGCGCGCTGGCCAGGCAGGCGCCGATCTCGTTGAAGAGGCGGACGATGTCGCCTTCGCGGATGCCGCGCGCGCTGGCAGCCTTCGGGTGCATGGTGCAGACCTCGCGCCCGTTGCGCTTGCTGGCCTGGCTGTGGGCGCCGAAGTCGAGTTGGCTGTGCAGCTTGGTGTGCGGCTGGTTGGCCACCAGCCACAGCGGATGCGCGGTGTCGGGCGCGAACTTCGGCGGCAGCCATGCCGGGTGGCCGGGGCAGTCCGCGTAGCCGAAGCCCGCCACGGTCGGCGAGCTGACCTGGATCTTGCCGCTGGGCGTGGCCAGCCGCGCGCCGTCCGGGTCGTTGCGGAAGGCGCGCAGGATGCCGCCGTCGTCGTCGCGCTGCGGCAGCGTGATCTCGCCGCGCTGCCAGAAGCTCTGGAAGTCCGGCGCTTCCAGGCCCAGCGATTCGAGGCCCGTGCGCGTGCGCTCGTACAGGTGCGCGAGCCATTGGCGCGTATCGCGTCCCTCGCTGAAAGCTTCGAGTCCGCCCAGGCGCTTCGCCAGGTCGCAGAAGATGTCGTAGTCGTCGCGCGCGAGTCCGTGCGGCTCGCAGATGCGGTGCATGGCCACCATCAGCGGATCGGTGGGCGTGGCGCCGATGTCCTCGCGCTCCAGCGTCATCGTGCAGGGCAGCACGATGTCGGCGTGGCGGGCCGTGGCGGTCCACGCGATCTCGTGCACCACGAAGGTGTCGAGCGTGCGGAAGGCTTCGCTCAGGCGCCGCAGGTCCTGGTGGTGGTGGAAGGGGTTGCCGCCGGCCCAGTAGGCGAGCCGGATGTGCGGGTAGGTGTGGCGCCGGCCGTTGTAGTCGAAGGGCTGGCCGGGGTTCAGCAGCATGTCGCTGATGCGGGCCACCGGAATGAACGCCTTCACCCCGTTGTCGCCCTGCGGCAGCGCGGCCGTGGGCACGGCGTTGTTGCGCTTGCCGTAGTGCGCCAGGGTGCCCAGCGCGTAGTTGTAGCCGCCGCCGGGCAGGCCGAGCTGCCCGAGCGCGGCCGCCAGTACCGCGCCCATCCACACCGGCTGCTCGCCGTGCTCGGCGCGCTGCAGCGAATGCGAGACCACCACCAGCACACGCTTGCCGGGCAGCTCGCGCGCCAGGGCCTTCAGCCGCGCCGCCGGAAGTCCGCAGGTGGGCGCGGCCCACTCGCAGCTCTTCGCGACGCCGTCGCTTCGCCCCATGAGGTAATCCTCGAAGCTGTCCCAGCCGTCGCAGCAGCGCGCGATGAACTCGCGGTCATGCGCGCCATCGCTGACGATCTGGTGCACCAGCGCGAGCATCAGCGCGGTGTCGGTGCCGGGAACGGCAGGCAGCCATTCGAAGGCGGCTTCCTCGGGGAGGTCGCTCTTCAGCGGGCTGATGCTGACGAAGCGGCAGCCGCGCGCGGCTGCCGCGCGCATCGAATCGCGCTCGACGTGCCGGCTGATGCCGCCCGAGGCCACGCGCGAGTTCTTGAGCGCCATGCCGCCGAACGCAAGCACCACGTCGGTGTGCTCGACGATCTGCTCCCAGGTCACGTTGCGCCGTGCCACTTCCTCCATCGTGCCGATGACGTGCGGCAGCATCGGGCCCGAGGCGCCGGCACTGTAACTGTTGACCGAGCGCACGTAGCCGCCGAGCGTGGTGTTCAGGAAGCGATGGACCTGGCTCTGCGCGTGATGGAAGCGCCCCGCGCTCGACCAGCCGTAGGAGCCGCCGAAGATGGCCTCGCAACCGTGCTCGCGTTGCACGCGCCGCAGTTCCGTTGCGAGCCGGTCCAGCACCTCGTCCCAGGCCATGGGGACGAAGCCGTCCTCGCCGCGCCGCGCATCGGGGCCCGGTCCGCGTTCGAGCCAGCCGCGGCGCACCATGGGCGTGGTGACGCGGGCGCGGTGCTGGATGGCGGTCGTGAAGTTCTCGATCAGCGGATTCGGGTCCGGGTCGCCGGGATGCGGGCGGACGACTAGTGCGCCGTCTCTCCAGCCGGCGGAGAAGACGCCCCAGTGGGCGCTGTGTGGGCGCATGGCGTTGTGCTACTCCACCTTGAGGTTGCCGCGCTCGACGCCGCGCTTGTAGTTGGCGATGTCCTTCAGCACGAAATCCTTGAAGGCGGCGCCAGTGCGCGTCGCTTCCTGGGCGCCGTCCGCGCGGTACACACGCAGTACCTCGGGCGCCTGCATGGCCTGCTTCACGGACTGGGTGATCTTGTCGATGACGGGCTTGGGCGTGCCCTTGGGCGCGGCCAGGCCGTACCACTGCGTCATCACCACGTCGATGCCTGACTCCTTGAGCGTGGGCACGTCGGGCATGCTGGGGATCCGCTTTTCGCTGCTGACCGCCAGCAGCCGCAGCTTGCCGCTGCTGATCTGTCCCATCAGCGGGGTGTAGGGCGCGAAGAAGCTGTCGACCAGCCCGCCCATGAGGTCGGTCATGACGGGGCCCGATCCCTTGTAGGGGATGTGGAGCACGTCGAGGTTGCCCTGCTGCTTGACCATTTCCATCACGATCTGCGCCGCCCCGCCCGCGCCGGTGGAGGCGTAGGTGAGCTTGCCGCCCTTGGCCGCGGCGACGTAGTCCTTGATGGTCCTGATCTTCGAGTCGCCGCTGACCACCAGCCCGTAGGGTGTCTCCACCAGCTGGCTGATGAAGACGAAGTCGTCAGGCACCTTGTAGGGCAGGCTGGGGCGTATCGCGGGCGCGCTGCCGACGTTGCCGCTCATCGCCAGCAGCAGGGTGTAGCCGTCGGGCTTGGCCTGCGTCATCAGCTCGGCCGCGATGTTGCCGCCAGCGCCCGGCTTGTTGTCGACCACGACGGGCTTGCCGATGTGCTTGCCCAGTTCGTTGGCGATGGTGCGGCCGTAGAGGTCACCGCCGCCGCCAGGAGGAAAGCCGATCAGCAGCCGGATCGGCTGCTCCGGGTAGCCGGCGGCCGTGGCCATCGCTGCAGCGCCTGCCAGGCAGGCCGCGGCCACCATGCGGACGCAGCGCCCGATCGAAGAAGTTCTTTGCACGGGGTGTCTCCAGTCTGTTCTTGTGATCTCGTGATGGGGCGCGGTTCAGGCCGCGCCGGTCGCGATGGGGGCGCCCGGCTGGGCACTCCACTCGCTCCAGGAGCCGGGGTACAGCGCCGCGCCCTGCAGCCCGGCGACTTCCATCGCCAGCAGGTTGTGGCAGGCCGTCACGCCCGAGCCGCACTGGTTGATCAGCCGTGCGGCGGGGCGGCCGCCGGTGATGGCGTCGAACTCGCTGCGCAGCAAGGCCGGGGCCTTGAAGCGGCCGTCCGGCCCCAGGTTGTCCTTGAAGAGCCGGTTGCGCGCGCCGGGGATGTGGCCGCCTACCGGGTCCATCGTTTCGTTCTCGCCGCGGAAGCGGTCGGGCGCGCGGGCGTCGAGCACCAGCCGCTCGGCACCGTCGATGTTGGCCCGGACATCTGCGTAGGACACCGTGGCGACCAGCGGGGCCTTCAGGCTGAAGCTGCCCTCGGGTCGCTGTGCGGGCCTGTCAGTGCTGAGCGCGTGGCCGGCGGCCTTCCAGGCGGCGATGCCGCCATCGAGCACCGCGACCTGCCGGTGCCCTGCCCAGCGCAGCATCCACCACAGGCGCGCGGCGTACATGCCGCCGGCGTTGTCGTAGGCCACCACCTGTGCGTCGGCGTTCAGGCCCATCGCGGCCATGGTCCTTGCGAAGGCTTCGCGCGAGGGCAGGGGGTGGCGGCCGTTGCGGCCGGTCTTGGCGGCGGACAGCGCGTGTTCCAGGTGCAGGTAGAAGGCGCCGGGAATGTGGCCCGCGTCGTAGGCGCGCTGGCCCGCCTGCAGGTCGGTGAGTTCGAAGCTGCAGTCGAGCAGCAGCAGCGCGGGGTCGTGCTTCCGTGCGGCGGCGAGCTGGTCCGGGGAAATCAGGGTATCGAAGATCATGGATCGGGAAGAGTCGAGGAAAGGAGCGGAAGGAAAGAGCCTGCGCGCCTCGCCTAGGGCGAGATCTCCTTGAGCAGGGCCGGCGTGGCGGCGCCCTTGTAGCGCGCGATGTCTTCCTGGACGAACTTGCCGAAGCGGTCCATCGGGAGGTTGTGCTCGGTGGCCGCGTCGCGGCGGATCGCGTCGCGCACTTCCGCCGTGGCTAGCGCGCGGCCCAGGTGGTCGGCCAGGTACTTCACCACCGGCGCGGGCGTGCCGGCCGGCGCCACCAGCCCGTACCACTGGGTCACGGGAACGTTCACGCCCAGTTCTTTGAAGGTAGGCACGTCGGGAATGGCCGGGTTGCGCGCGTTGCCCGTGATGGCGAGCAGGCGCAGCTGCCCCTGGCGGACCTGCCCCACCAGCGGCGAGGCGGTCGCGAAGAAGCAGTCGACCTGGCCGCCCAGCATGTCGGTGATGGCCGGGCCCGAGCCCCGGTAGGGCACGTGGAGCATCTCGATGCCGGCTTCCTTCTTGACCATCTCCATGCCAATGTGCGCGGCCGCGCCGGCACCGGTGGAGGCGAAGCTGAGCTTCTGCGTGCGGGCCGCGTCGAGCAGCTCGCGTGCCGTCCTGAAGCGCGAGTTGTGGGCCACGAACAGGCCGTGCGGGGCCTCCAGGATCAGCCCTACGGGCGTGAAGTCGTCGGGCGCCTTGTAGGGGATGGCCTGCGGCCTCAGCGCGGGTGCCACCGCCAGGTTGCCACTCATCGCGAGCAGCAGGGTGTAGCCGTCGGGCTTCGCCTTGGCCACCGCGTCGGCGGCGATGTTGCCGCCGGCGCCTGCGCGGTTGTCGACGATCACCGGCTGGCCAAGCGTCTTGCCGAGCGCGTTGGCGATCAAGCGGCCGTACAGGTCGCCGCCCCCGCCGGGAGGAAAGCCCACCACCAGCCTGACGGGCTGTTCGGGATAGGCGGCGAATGCCGGCATGGCCGCCAGGCTCAGCAGGCCGGCCAGGGCCAGCGCCATGCGGCGGCGGCGCATGGTTGCGCTTGCGAAGGTTGTCATGGACTGTCTCCGTTTTGCTCTTGTGGGCGCCGCTTTGCGGTTCGGGCTCGGCGGGCTCAGGCCTGCAGCCAGGCCTTCTGCTGCTCGACGACGCGGTCGACGCTTGCGCCGCACTGGCCCAGGTACTGCAGCGGATCGGTGAGGTCGCGTATCTCGGCGTCGCTCAGCAGCTTGGAGAGGCCCGGGTGCCCGCGCATGGCGTCGGCGAAATCGAGCCTGGAGGTGATGCCGTGCATGGAGGCTTCGTAGATCCACTCGTGCGCGGTCTGCTTGCCCACGCGCTCCGACAGTTCGAGCATGACGCGCTCGGACAGGAGGTAGCCGCGCATCCGATCGAGGTTGGCGGCCATCGCGTCGGCGTTGACCTTGAGGCCCGCCAGCAGGTTCTTCGCCTGGAACAGCATGGCGCCGGCGATCATGCAGCACTCCGGCAGCGCCTTCCATTCCATCTTCCAGGCGATGCCGTCGCGCTCGCTCTCCTGCACCATGCCCTCGACCATCATCGCGGCGTTGTAGCGCAGCGGGCGCGAGAGCCCCGCCAGGTTCTCGGCCGACGTCGGGTTGCGCTTGTGCGGCATGGTCGAGGAGCCCAGCTTGCCGTCGGAGAAGCCTTCTTCCACCTCGCCGAATTCGTTGCGCTGCATGTTGAAGAGCTCGTTGCCAATCTTCGAGAGCGTGGCGCCGAGCATGGCCAGCAGGTTGGCGTATTCGGTGAAGCGGTCGCGCGCCGGTGCCCAGCTGATGGCGGGTGTGCCCAGGCCCAGCTTGTCGAGCATGAGGCGCTCCAGCTGTTCGGCTTTCGGGCCCAGCGACGCCTGGCTGCCCACGGCGCCGGCCAGCATGCCCACCAGCACGCGCGGCGCCGCCTGCACCAGCCGCTCGTGGTGGCGGCCCAGCTCGTCGAGCCAGACAGCGCACTTGTGGCCGAAGGTGATCGGCAGCGCCTGCACGCCGTGCGTGCGCCCGGCCATCGCGACGTCGCGGTGGGTGGTCGCCAGGCGCGCGAGTTCGCGGCCGACCGCCTTGATGTCGCGCAGCGCCACCGCGTGGAACTCCTTGAGCTGCAACGCCACGCCGGTGTCCACCACGTCCTGCGTGGTGGCGCCGTAATGCACCCACTCGCCGTTCTCCTTCGAGCAGCGCGACTGCAGCTGCTTGAGCGCGGGCACCAGCGAGTGCTTGATGCGGCGGATCTCGGCCGACATCGCGCCGAGGTCGATGTTCTCCACCTGCGCCTGCATCATGATCTCCTTCGCGGCCGCCGGCGGGATGATGCCCAGCTCGGCCTGGGCCGCGGCCAGCGCGGCTTCGAAGTCGAGCCACTTCTGCACGCGGTTCTCCTCGCCGAAGATGGTGCGCAGCTCGTCGGTGCCCCACAGGTGCTGGAGCGATTGCATGTCGAATACGGAAACGGGCATGGGAGTCCTGAAGTACTAGATGGAAGAGCGGCGCGGGGCGTCGACGGAAAGGGGCAGCACGCGCCCCGGGTTGAATGTGTTCGCCGGGTCGAGCGCCTGCTTGATGCGCGCCATCAGCTCCAGCGCGACCGGCTGCTTGTATTGAAGGAAGGCCTGCTGCTTGAGGCGGCCGATGCCGTGCTCGGCGGAGATCGAGCCCTGCATGCGCGCCGTGACGGCGTGCACCACCTCGTGCACGGCTTCCTCGCGGGCGCGGAACTCCGAGTCCGGCATGCCGCGGGGCTTGCTCTGGTTGTAGTGCAGGTTGCCGTCGCCTACATGGCCGAAGCAGACCACACGGATGCCGGGAAGAAGGCTCTGCAGCGCGGCGCCGGCTTCGGCGATGAACTCGGGAATGCGCGACACGGCGACGGAAATGTCGTGCTTGATCGACGGGCCGTCCAGCCGCTGCGCCTCGGGCACGTGCTCGCGCAGGGACCACAGCGCGTGGGCCTGCTGTTCGGAGGCGGCGAGTACCGCGTCGAGCACGAGGCCTTGCTCCATCGCTTCGGCCAGCGCCTCTTCCACCGCGGGCGTGGGGTCGAGCAGAGCCGATGCCTCGGAAACGTCGAACAGCACGGCCCATGCGTGGCTCTCCGCCAGCGGGTCGCGCATGCCGGGCGTGCCGTGGGCGAACACCTGGGCCAGCGCCTCGCGGCCGATCAGCTCGAAGGCCGTGACCCGTTCGCCGACGGCGCCGCCCAGCCGGGCCAGCAGCGCGACGGCAGCCTCGGGATCGCGCACGGCCACCCAGCCGGTGACCGTCTTGCCCGGCTGCGCATGCAGCTTGAAGGTGGCGGCCGTCACGATGCCGAGCGTGCCTTCGCCGCCGATGAACAGCTGCTTCAGGTCGTAGCCTGTGTTGTCCTTGCGCAGTGCGCCCAGCGCGTCGAGCACGCGCCCGTCGGCCAGCACGACTTCGACGCCGAGGGTCAGGTCGCGCGTGTTGCCGTAGCGCAGCACCTGTTCGCCGCCCGCGTTGGTCGAGATCACGCCGCCGATGGTGGCGCTGCCTTCGGACGCCAGCGAAAGCGGAAAGAGCCGGCCGGCGGCGGCAGCGGCGTCCTGTGCCGCGAGCACGGTGCAGCCGGCTTCCAGCGTCATGCTGTTGTCCAGCGGATCCACGCGGCGCACGCGGGTCATGCGGTCCAGGCTCAGCACGATCTCGCGGCGCGAGGCGTCCGGCGTGGAGCCGCCCACCAGCCCCGTGTTGCCGCCCTGGGGCACCACGGGAACGCCGCACGCCGTACATGCCGCGACCACGCGCGATACCTCTTCGGTGCTCGCCGGCCTCACGACGGCGCGCGCGGCGCCCGGGTAGTTGCGCCGCCAGTCGCTGACGTAGCGCGCCGTGTCGGCGTCGTCCGTGAGCACATAGGCCGCGCCGGTGATGGTGCGGAGCTCTTCGACAAATGGGTCGGCTGGTTTCGACATGGAATGCGCGGTCTTGCGATGGCTGCGCCGCTGGGGCGGCGGGTTGTCTCGTTGTTCGTGTTTGTTTCAATGAATAAAACAAACTTCAATGAATGAAACTTTATGATCGCAGGCGGCAACTGTCAACCCGGATAATCCGCAGCCCGGAGCGCCCACCATGAAAAACCAAGAAATCGATACCGCAGCGTCTGTCGGACCCAAGCCTCCCGCCGGCGTGCTGGAGCGGGGCATTTCGATCCTCGAGTGCTTTCGCGAAGACCGGCTGCGCATGTCGCTGCGCGAGCTGGCGGAATGCACCGGCCTGGACAAGGCCACACTGCTGCGGCTGCTGGGCGTGCTCACGCGGGCCCGGATGATTCATCGCTTCGAGAGCGGCAGCTATGCGCCCGGTCCGGCGCTGTTGCACATGGGCATGCTCTACCGCAGCACCTTCGACCTCGGCACGCGGCTGCAGCCTGTGCTGCACGAGGTGATGCGGCAGACCGGCGAGACCGTGGCTTTCTACATCCGCAGCGGCGAGGAGCGCGTGTGCCTCTACCGCGAGAACACGGCCAAGGAGGTGCGCCACCACGTCGAGGTGGGAACGCGCATTCCGCTTTCCGCCGGCGGTTCCTCGGCCCACATCCTCCTGGCTTTCACTGGCGGTGCGACCGAGCACCAGGCCGACATCGACGAGAAGGGCTACGCGATGACGCGCGCCGAGCGTGTCGCCGAGATGGCGTCCGTCGCGCTGCCGGTGTTCGATGGCGACGGAACCTTCCTGGGCGCGATGGTGGTCATCGGCCTCGCGTCGCGTCACAGCGTGGCGGCCCAGCGCAAGGCGGCGGAGATCGTGCGTCACGAACTGGCCTTGCAGGGCTTCTCCAGCAAGGCGCCGAGCGGCTGGAGTCCGGTGCCGGCCTGACGCCGGAGCACGGTCAGCCGCCGAAGAGCTCGGGCGACGGCAGGCAGGGCTCGTGGTCCTGCGCCGCTTCGGCGAATGCGGCGCACCAGCGGGAGAGGCGCTCGGCCTGCGCATCGGTCATTGCCGGCGCGAACGCGCGCATGCGAGCCTGCAGCTGCGGCCAGTCGAAGGGGTCTTCGGGGTCGCCCCGGCGCAGTTCGCGCAATGCTTCGAAGCTGCGCCCGTCCTTCATGTTGATGGTCACGCGCGAGGGGCGCTTCTGCGGAAAAGCCTGCTGGAAGCCGTCGTCGGTGGACACGCGCACTCGCTCGGCCAGCGCGAGCAGGGCGGGCGAGTGCAGGTCGGGGGCTTCCATGTCCTCGATGCCGAGCCGTCCCTTCGACAGGAGCGTGGCGACCACGTAGGGCAGGCTGAAGGGCGTCTCCGCCGCCTTGCTCGGCCAGCGCACGCCCGCGATCTTCAGCGCGTGCGGGAAGATGACCACGTCCACCGATTCGATCTCCTGCGGCGCGGGGCTGTGCCTGTCCATGATCTCGCGCGTGGCATCCAGCGGCGTGAACAGCTGTGCGCAGCAGGGCCATGCCTTGATGGTGGCGGTGTTCAGCCGCTCGGGCGCATCGAGCTCGCCGTCGAGCGCGGCCAGCGGGCCGTCGCCGGCGAGCAGCGCGTAGAGGCCGCGCCGGCCGGTGACGAAGGCGCGTGCCCCGGGAAAGCCCGCCTGCGCGGCCCATGCGGCCGTCATGCCGTTGCGCACGGCGAAGGCCGGGTGCAGCGATTTGGATTCGTGCGCTTCGTCGTCCACCAGCTGCCACAGGCCGGCGGACTGCGTCGCCGCGATCCCCATCGCGTGATGCAGCTGCGCCTGCGGCAAGCCCAGCGCGACCGCGCTCGCTGCCGCCGCGCCCACGCAGCCGGCGGTGGCGGTGGCGTGGAAGCCGGCGGCGTGGCGGGTGCCCAGCGCTTCGCCCACGCGCAGCGCCACTTCGTAGCCGGCAATGATCGCGTCGGCCACGCGCCGCATCGGCATCGCTTGCGCCGCGGCCAGCGCCATCACCGGCGAGATCGCGACCACGCCCGGGTGCAGCATCGCGGCCCGGTGCGCGTCGTCGATCTCGCGCAGGTGAGCGATGCCGGCATTGGCGAAGCCAGCGGCCAGCGGCTGCGTCGAGGCGCCGCCGAAGACCGGGGCCGTGCCTTGCCCCGGCATGCTGGCCACGGCAAGCTGCCGCAGCGCGGTGGCGCTGGCCATGCCGATCGCGGACCAGCCAGCGGTGAACCAGTCGAGCATGGCCTGCGCCAGGCGGTCTCGCGTGGCTTGGGCAAGGGGGCGGTCCTGCATGGCCGCGAGGTGGGCTGCCAGGACCGCTTCCGGATCGCGGGTCATATAATTTATTTCGTTCAATGAAATTACTTTCATTATATGAACCTAACCAAGCTGGCGATCCAGCACTTCTTCGACCCCGCCACCTCGACCTTTTCCTATCTGGTGGATGACGGCGCGGGCTCCTGTGCCGTCATCGACCCGGTGATGGGCTACCGCGCGAACTCGGGCCGGACCGACGCCGCCCCGGTGGAAGCAGTGGCCGAGGCGATCGACCGGCGCGGGCTGACGGTGCAGTGGCTGCTGGAGACGCACGCGCATGCCGATCACCTGTCGGGCGCGCCGTACCTGCGCGAGCGCTTCGGCGGCATGCTGGCCGTGGGCAGCGGTATCACGGCGGTGCAGCGCGTGTTCCGGGGCGTCTTCAACGCCGAGGACCTGGCCGTGGACGGCTCGCAGTTCCAGCATCTGTTCGCCGATGGCGAGGCATTCCGCATCGGCCTGCTGCAGGCGAGGGCCCTGCACGTCGGCGGCCATACGCCAGCCGACGTGGCCTATCTCGTTGAAGACCCGGCGGGCGGACCTTCGGCGGTGTTCGTCGGGGACACGCTGTTCATGCCCGACGTAGGCACCGCGCGCTGCGACTTTCCCGGCGGCGATGCGCGCCAGCTCTATCGCTCCATCCGGCGGCTGCTCGCGATGCCAGGCGACACGCGTCTCTACCTCTGCCACGACTACCCGCCGCCCGCTTCGCGCGAGCCGGTGTGCTGTACCACCGTGGCTGCGCAGAGGGAGGGCAACATCCATGTGCGCGACGGTATCGGCGAGGACGAATTCGTGGCCCTGCGCCATGCGCGCGACGCCACGCTGGCGATGCCGGCGCTGATGCTTCCTTCGGTCCAGGTCAATGTCCGCGCCGGAAGCTTTCCAGACGCGGAGGCCAATGGCGTCGTCTACCTGAAGATCCCGGTCGACCGCCTGTAGTCGCCTGGCGGAGACCGACGTTCGGGCAAACCATGGTGCGCGCTGCGCGCGGTGGCTTCGCGTTGCATCGAGGACTGCGGCCATCCGAGCGCCTTGAACTTCGGAGTTGCCATGCACCGACAACGCACTCCTGAGGTTTAGCAAGAAATATGAAGAGTCAGGCCTCGACCGGTTTTCGCCGCGGGTAGCAGTGCGATCTCGCGCGGCGGAAGGTGGCAGCCCACGACGGCGGCGATGTCCTGAGGCACCGTGGCGATCAGGTCGGTGCCCGGCAGCGGCGCCAGCAGACGCATGAAGTGCGAGGGTCCCAGCGTCACGTTGCGCCGCCAACGCTTGCCGTCCAGGAAGTGCTCGAGCAGGTGCTCGCGCCCATCGGGGCGCACCACCACCTGTCGCGCCGCGAGATACTGCTTGAGCGTCATGCGCGCACCGACGGTGCCGTTGGAGTGAGTGGGCAAGACGTTTCCGCAAGGCCAGGAATAGACAGCCCAACTGTGCAATAGCACTGCCAGCGGTCCGGATCCAAGCGGTCTGCATGGCCCACCGCCGCCGCATGACAGCGCTGGCGGACGCGCCAGGCTTCGAGCACCGCCGCTCTTGCGAAGCGTGCGCGCGTTCCGAGCGCACCCTTTGCGGAATCCGGCGCTGATGCGCTCGTTGTCCGCCGGGCGCCGGCGCAGCTCGGTGGCGCGGCAGATCCCACCGTGCGAAGGGCCGGCCAGCCCCGGGGCTCAGGGCAGCATCTCGAACTTGACTCGGTCAGTGGCGTGACCTTCTCTTCGCGGACCATCTTATATTCGGTGCTCGGGCCCAGCCATTTGGCCCAGAGGCGGTCAAGCTCGCCCGCCTTCTCCAGCGCAGCGGGTCGCGTTCACTTGGACAGCGGCACGAGCTCGTCCTTCTTCATGCCGATGCCCACTGGGCTGCATAACCGGGTCCCGGAATTCCGCCGCCGCAGTCCCGCTGGGTCAGGACGCCACGAAGATCAACGCGGCCGACCCCAAAGTCTCCCGCCTTGCGCTTCTGCCGGCCTATGGTGCCCCAGCCGATGATGAAACCCGACTCAGGATCTCCTGGTCTTTGAGCGTGCCGCCGCGGCAGGTCGAACCGAAGAGGCCTTGGTTCGCCCTCAAAGAGGTGCAGGTGCAGCATCTCTCGAGACAGCGAGGGGCGTCGGGCTGTCCCGCATTCGAACTTCCAGCATCGCGAGCATTGCACGTAGCGCGGCGCTGTTTTGGCGGCGCTGCGTGTAGGCTGCGTAGAGCCATATATCGCTGGGCATGAAGTTTTGGAGAACCGGGACCAGCTGCGCACTTTCCACGTAGGGTTGCGCGAGCAGGTCGGGGACGCATACTGCGCCAATGTCGGCCAACGCCGCGCCGATGAGCGCACTCGCGTCGTTGGCGTCCATGCGTCCGTGAATGGAAACGTTGTAGGGTTGGCCATCCACTTCGAATGCGATTTGTGGCGGTCCCGGCATGACCGAGTAGGCGAGCACGTCATGCTTTCGCATGTCGTCGGGCTGCGAAGGAATGCCGCGCCGAGCCCAGTAGCGCGGCGTTGCGCAAAGGGTCAGTCCCATTCGCCGCAGGCGGCGCACGATCAGGTTCTCGTCGCCGATGCGTCCGAACCGCAAGGCGATATCGACCCCCTCGTCGACCAGATCGATCATGCGGTTGCTCAGCTTCAGGTCGAGCTGCACGTCGGGATAGCAGGTGAGGAAGTCGCCGAGCAGGCGCGGGAATGCGGTCTGGACCATTCCGTGCGGCGCCGTGATCAGCAGGCGGCCGCTGGGGTGCGAGCCGCGTGCCCGCAGTTCGCTCGTGGTCTGTTCGATCATCTCCATCAGGGATGCACAGCGCGCTTGCAGCAGGCGGCCTGCATCGGTCAGCGAGACCGAGCGGGTCGAGCGGTTGAGCAGACGCACATTGAAGCGGGACTCCAGCGTGGCGATGTGCTTGCTCACGCTGGCCTTCGAGATGCCGAGCCTGCCCGCTGCGCGCGAGAAGCTGCCCTGGAAGGCAACTTCCGCGAAGGTCCTGAGATGCTCGAAGCCATCCATCTTCCGCCCTGTCGCTCGCTGTCCGTGTCATTGGGGCGGTGCCGTCGGGCTGGCCTCCCAGCCGCCACCCAAGGCCATGAATACGGCGATCTGGCGCTCTGCCAACCGGGCTTCCGAGGCGGCCAGGGCCGCCTTGCTGGAAGCCAGCGTTCGCTCGGCGTCCAGGGCATCGAGCTGCCCCAGCTTTCCATTGATCTGCAGCGCACGCACTTGATCGACCGCAGTCAGGCTCTGATCGCGCGCGGCGGCGAGAGCCGCATGGCGCTCGAGTTCGCGGGCATAGGCGTTCAACGCGGTTTCAGCTTCTCGCAAAGCGCCGAGCACAGTGCCTTCGAAGTGCGCAGCCGCCACTCGGGTCGCCGCTTCGCTCTGAGCGATGCGTGCGCGAGCGATACCTGTTTCGGGCAGGGTCCAGCTGAGCAGCGGACCCAGGCTGTAGCTGAAGGTCTCGCGGTTGGCGAAGCGGTCGAGAAAGCCGGCAGAGCCCGATGAAAGGCCCAGCGTCACCTTGGGATAAAGGTCGCCGGTTGCGACACCGATGCGCGCAGTCGCTGATGCCAGGCTTCGTTCAGCCTGCCGCACATCGGGCCGCCGGGCGAGCAGCGCCGCGCCGTCGCCGACCGGCAGCAGTCCAGCGACGCGTGGAGGCTGCTCGCAACGGCCTACGGCGCCAGGAAAGTCCCGGGGCGCGGTGCCGGTCAACGTGGCGAGCCGGTACAGGGATTGCTGCCGCACTGCCTCCAGCGGGGGGATCGCGGCACGCAGGATTTCCAGCTGTGCGCGCGCACGCACAGCGTCGATCGCCCCAGCCCGGCCCGCACGCTGTAGCCGTTGCGCAAGCTCGAGCGCTTCTTCCTGCAGGCGCACCGATTCGCGCGCCACGCGCAGCTGCAGGCCGCTGGAGCACGCCGCGGCGTAGGCCTGCGCGGTGCCGCCAGCAACGGTCACGCGCACAAGGTCCACCGCGGCGCGCGTGGCGCCGGTATCCGCTTCGGCGGCCTCGAGGGCACGGCGCAGTTGGCCGAAGAGGTCCACCTGGTAGGACACGGCGGCTCCCATGCTGTAGCCGAGCCGGCCCGGCGGCGCCTGGTCGCGCTGCAGCAGCGACAGGCCCGAAACGTGACCGAAGCTCGGGCCGACATTCAGCGTGATGGCTGGCTTTTCGGTCCCATGGACCTCGGCTTCCACCGCGGTTGCCCGCTCGAGGGTGGCCAGTGCCTGCCGCAGGTCGGTGTTGTGCTCGAAGGCCTGGGCGATCAGGCCGTCGAGTCGCGGATCTTCGAAAAGGCGCCACCAGCGCGGTGGCACGCTGGCTTCCGACGTGGCTCCGCCGCCGGAGAGAAACGGCCCGCTCGAAGCGGCCTGCGCTGCGGTGAGCGCAGCCGGTGCTGTGTAGTCGGGCCCGACAGGTCCGTGGACGCAGCCGGCCAGCAGAGCCTGTGCGGCAGCGGTTGCCAGGACAAAGGCGCGAGCGAGCTTCATGTCCGCGGCTCCTGGACGCGAGCTGCGGCCGCGGTGGGCCCTGCCTGAGGACCCAGCACCTCCACCGAGACCGTCTGGCCGACGACCAGGCGAGCGTCGGCCGGTAGCGGGTCCAGCTTCACCCGCACGGGGACGCGTTGCGCGAGCCGCACCCAGTTGAACGTCGGGTTCACGCTGGGCAGCAGGTTCGCACCGGTGCTGCGGTCGCGGTCGACGATGCCCGCGACGATGCTGTCGACCTTGCCTTCGAGCGCTGGCGCGTCCATGGGGGTCACGCGCACGCGGTCGCCCAACTGGATTCGCGCCAGCTTGTTCTCCTCGAAATAGCCCTCGACGTAGATCGAACCGGTGGCAACGAGCGCCAAGGCAGGATGGCCGGCCATCGCATAGGCACCCTGGCGCAGGTCGAGGTTGGTGACGCGTCCTGAAGCGGGTGCCCGTATCTGCGTGCGCTGAAGGTTCAGGCGTGCCGTGTCGACCGCGACCTCTGCCTGGCGCAGTGCCGCTTCGGCCGCCAGCAGCGAGCCCCGGGCCTGCTCGAAGCGCGAACGGGCCTGTTCGCGCACTTCCTGGGCGACCAGTCCCTGCAGTTCGTCGTTGCGGCGGCTCTCGCGCTGCGCCTGACCCAGCGCGATCCGCTGGTTGTCGATGACGATCCGCTGCGCAGCCGCGGCGGCCTCGGCCTGCTGCAGGGCCAGCATGAAGCGAGCTTCGTCGATCGAGAAGAGAAGCTCACCCGCCGTGACCGGCTGGTTGTCACGCACCGCCACGGCGGCCACCATGCCGGAGACATCGGGCGCCACCTGGACGATGTCGGCCCTTACCCGACCATTGCGCGTCCATGGGGCCAGTTCGTAATGATCCCAGAGCTGAAGCGCGGCCCAACAAGCTGCTGCAGTGACCAGCGCAGTCGACAACAGGCGAAGGGGGGCAGGGATCGGGCGCGAGGTCCAGGCGGCGAGAAGGGATAGTTTGGATTTCATGGTCGTGCAGCAGGACAAGTGATCGGTCAGATGGAGATGGCCCCGGTGAGTCGGACCAACGCATGGAGCACCACGATGTAGAGGCCCAGATCGAACAGGGCGGGATGCCATATCCACCGATAGGCGCCGATCAGCGACAGCAGGCGGCGAAGCCACCAGGCCAAAGCCATCGCACCGCCTGCCAGCAGGAGCAGGCCTGGGACGTAGACGCCGAAGAAGCTTGTTTCGATCATGGTTGCAGGTCGGTGGAGGCCGAAGGAAAAAGGTCTCTGCGCAAGCCCACCAGGGCAGAGACTGCGGGCGCGCAGTTGGCATTTGCGAGGGAATGCAACAACAGCCGGTCGATCTGCGGCAGCAGTGCCCCGACTTGCGCCGGTGCACCGGCGGCCTGGGCGCGGAACGCGCGAGCGAGCTCGGCCATCAGCCGGGCCGAGGGCGCTTCGGGCAGTCGGTGCCGTTGTTGCTGAAGGACGCAGATGCTGGCCCCGATGCGAAGCTCGCGCAGCGCGAGCCGCGCCGCAGTTCCTTCCTGCGGCCCGGGGTCTCCAGCGGTACGTGGAACCAGGAGGGCCATGCGGTCGAGGATGCGGCCGCTGAAGGCATCGCGTTCGGATGCGCGTTGGGGGTGTGACGCCATGTCGGCCAGGTCTCGCCAGCCGCTGTGGCGGATGCGCTGTGCGCTCCATTCGCTGCTCACGCTGCGCACGACGGCGGTGGTGCGCGCGGCGATCACTCCACCGGCGAAGAGGGCCAGATTGCCTTCGAGGAAGCTGGTCCAGTCGGCGCTCGCGATGTCCTGGAGCGCCAACGTGCCCGCCACGCCGAAGAACATGCCCAGTGCCGCGAGGCTGCTGGCCGGGCGAGCGAGGTAGCCACCGACCAGCAGCAGCAAAGGTGCAGTGCACAACATCAGCATGCCGAAGTCTTGAGCCAGCGGCATCACGCCAAGCACGTAGAAAGCCGACACGGGCATCGACCACAGCAGTGCGACCAGGAACTTGTGCATGCCCGGAACGGGGTCGTCCATGGTGGCGAAGAAGCTGCAGAAGACTGCTGCGCCCATCGCCATCGACGACCCGGATCGCCAGCCGCTGATGATCCACACCGCGCATGCCGCGCAGGTCGAGAGTGCGACGGTGAAGGCCGAACGCAGCGCCAAGCCTTTGTCCACGTGAAGGATCGGCGACCGTGCGGCCAGTCTTCGCTGCCGCCGCGGCGATGCGCGGCCATCCAGGCCGGCGGCGATGTCGTCGCGAAGCGTCCTGCAGCGGCGCCATCCCGCGATCAGTTCGTCGAGGTGCGCGGCAACGTCGATCTTCAGGGCCCGTACCCAAGGGGAATCGCTCGGATCCGCCGCTCGCGCATGGAAATCGGCATGCACTTCGCTCTCGGTGCCCGACGGCGCGGCGACATCCAGCCATGCAGCATCGCGTTCGAGGGCTTTCGTGACCTCGGCTGGTACTTCCCCCGTCGCCTCGCGCAGCGCATCGAACCGGTCTTCCAGCGCGGACAACGAAGGGGTCAGTACCGCGAGACAGTCAGGCAGGCTTCTTACGGCACCATGGGCCCATCGCAGGCTGCTCGTGTCGAAGGGCACGTGGGTTGCAGCCAAGCGCAATTGGCTGATGTCGACCGCGAGCTGCCGTCGATCCTGTGAGAGCCGCTCGCCGGTGTCTTCGTCGGCGCTTGTACCAACGAGATTGTCCAGCCATCGCCGGACATGGCCCAGCGTGCGATCGACCAGTCCGAGCAGTGAAGGCCCGAGGCCGGTCGGCAGTACGAGGCTGTGGACGAAGCTGGCGCACAGGATGCCGAGTGCGATCTCTTCCGCCCGGGCGATGGCCGTATCGAACATTCCCGCAGGCGTTTCCACCAACGGAAAACCGATCAGTGCCGCGGAGTAGCCTCCCAGCATGAAGGCGTACGAGCGTGCGCTTCGGTCCAGCAGCGACAGGTAGAGGCAGGCCCCGACCCACAGCGCCAGGGCCAGCGACAGAAGCTCCGGTGATGCCGACAGCGATGGCACCAGCACCACGGAGGCCGTGCATCCCAACAAGGTGCCCGCCAGTCGATAGAGCGACTTCGAGCGAACGTGCCCGGCGAGGGGATGCGCCACGATGTACGCGGTCATCATGGCCCAGAAGGGCCGGGGCAGCCCGAAGCGGCTGGACAGGTACAGCGCGAGCATCGAGGCAGCGAAGCTCTTGAGAGAAAAGAGCCACTCCTGCCTGGAGAAGCGAGGTGGTGCGATCACGCGGTTCCTTTCGGAACGAGGCCTGATCCGGTCGATCCGGTCTCGATATGGTTGCGAATCATTTGCATGCGGGAATGCTATGGCGCCCCCTGCAAGACTAGAATTGCAAACTTGGACAGATGATTTCTCTTTTTGGCCATCCAGCGTGACGCGCTCCGACCGAACATCCTCTGGCGCGAGCCTCGACCTGGACTACGAACCGTCCGTGCCGGTGATGGCCCACCGCGTGGATGTCCAGGCGCGCGAGCGAGAGATTCCGATCCACGTGCACCGGTCAGGCCAGCTGGTCATGGCGTTGCGCGGAGCCGTCTCGTGCGACGTCCCTGGCGCGATGTGGATGGTTCCGCCGCAGGCCGGTGTGTGGATTCCGGGCGGGACGCCGCACAGCAACCACAGCACCGCGAACGCCGTGATCTTCTATCTGTTCGTGGCGCCCAATGCCGCACCGCTGCCCGCGAGCTGCTGCACCTTGCGCATCAGCCCGATGCTCGGCGAGATGATCCAGTACCTGGCGGGGCAGCCGCCTTCCTATGAGGCTGGCGGGCCGACCGACCGGCTGGTCCGCGTGCTGCTGGACCAGCTCTGTGCCATGCCGACGGAAGAGATCTTCCTGCCGATGCCCGAGGATGCGCGGCTGCGCAAGGTTTCGCGCGCCATGATGCGCGACCCTTCGGACCGACGGACGCAGAAGGACTGGGCCGGCAAGCTCGGAATGAGCGAGCGGACGCTGAACCGGCTGTGCACGGCGCTGACCGGTCTGAGCTTCGGACGCTGGCGTCGCCAACTGCACATGCTGGTCGCACTTCGGGAGCTGTCCGGCGGCGCGACCGTGCAGCAGGTCGCGTACGACCTGGGCTACGAATCGCCCTCCGCGTTCATCACGATGTTCAAGAAGGCTTTCGGAAAGCCGCCCGCCACCTACATCAACGACCGGCTGCTCGCTGCAGGCGAGGGGCGCTCGCTGGCCGAACCCGCGCCTGCGCTCTCGCCGACTTGAACCTGCGCGTCACGACTTCACCGGTAGGCGCGGGCCTGGGTCACGCCGCCATCCACCACGAGGGTGGCACCCATCACGTAGTCGCCTGCGCGTGAAGCAAGGAAGATGGCTGCACCCGCGATGTCTTCCGGCGTGCCGATGCGCTTGGCGGGAATGTGTTCGGACAACGCGGGCCCATGGTCGCGGGCATTGCGGTTCATCTCGGATGGAAACGCGCCAGGTGCGAGGGCACTGACCGCGATGTTGTCCTGCGCCAGGCGCAACGCCATGCGCCGAGTCAGATGAATCAGGCCGGCCTTGCTCGCGACGTAGGAGTAGTTCTCCTGGGGGTTGAGCCCGATGCCGTCGGTGGAGGAGATGTTGATGATCTTCCCCACGCGCGTCCGGGCAGCGGCGCGCAGCGGCCCGGACAGCGCCTTCGTCAGGAAGAAGGGCGTCTTCAGGTTCAGATCGACCACCTTGTCCCAGCCGCTTTCCGGAAAGGCATCGAAGGCCTCTCCCCAGGCCGCTCCGGCGTTGTTGACCAGGATGTCCAGCGTCGTTTCATGCCCGGCATAGGCGTCGGCCAGCGCCTGGCAGCCGGCCACGGTGGACACGTCGTGCGGCAGCGATACGCAGTGGCCGTACTTCGCGAGTTCGTGCGCGGCCTGATCGCATGCCTCGGCTTTGCGCGCACTGATGTAGACGCGCGCGCCGTGCGCCAGGAACCCCTCGGCGATCATGCGTCCGATGCCTCTGGAGCCGCCAGTGACGAGGGCAGTGCGGCCCCGCAGCGAGAAAAGATCCGGAGCGTTCATGACAACGTCCCCTCGCCAGTCGCTTCGAGGCGCGACCGCCGCACATAGGCCGTCCCATCGAAAAGGCGCCTGGCCGTGCGAGTGAAGTGCACCTCGCGAACCGTCCAGTCGTTTCCGCCCCCGTGCTCGACATTCGCGAAGATCTTGAGCACCCCGCTCGGATGGCCGATGCGGATGCGCGTCGGACCGGCATGCGTGCCCCGCGCTTCGGCGGGAATGGTTCCCGCGATCTGCGCTGCGACCGAGAGGCACACCGAGCCTCCGCCAGGGAATGCCTTGTGCATGGCGCCACCGGCGAGCACCATGCGTGCGACGAAATCGATCTCCGATGACTGCACAACGCGGTCGCCGGCAACGGTCCGGTAGTCCTGCGCTTCGCTGATCAGTATCTGGTACGGCGTCAGGATCCCCGACGACGGAAGATTGCAGCGTTCGACGACCCAGCGCCTCACCTCCTCGGCCATCTCGTAGATCTCGGGCCCGAGCTGGCCCGGCAGTTCAGTGCCGGTGATGCCCAGGTCCGCCGCGCGGATGAATACGCACGCCGTGCCGACGTCGACCACCGACACCGGTATTTCGCGGCCGAGCTTCGACACGTGGACCCAGTCGCGCGCCTGCCCCGTGGGCAACAGCTTGCCGGTCGTGGAACCACTGGTGTCGGAGTAATCCAGCGCCACCTCTGCGCCGGTGCCGGGCACGCCATCCACTTCGCTGTCGCCCTCCACGCGCGGCTCGCCGTCGGCGCATTGCACCGCCATTCGGAGGATCTTTCCGGTGTTCGTGTTGTGCACCCGAACGGTGGTGACGGGTTCCTGCACCGGAACCAGCTTCTCCTGCAACGCATACACCCCCGTGGCCGACGAAATGTTGCCGCAGACGATCTCGAAGCTGACCGTGGGCTGGTCGATGCCGATCTGCACGAAGGTGTAGTCGATGTCCGCATCCGGGCGCGACGGCGGCCCGATGATGGCGCACTTGCTCGTCAGGATATCGGCGCCGCCGAGCCCGTCGATCTGGCGCACGTCGGGGCTGCCGAACAGAGCGAGAAGAAATCGCAGACGCGCTTGTGGATCGGTGGGCACGTCGTGCTGCGAGAGAAAAACAGCCTTGCTGGTGCCACCGCGCATCAAGGTGACCGGTACACGAATTTGTTCATTCATCGGCTCAGTATGCAGATCGCGCTGGCCGCTGTCCTTTCAGTTCTGCTGACCATTGTTTAGCTGGGCTGCATGCGTCGAATCGTTCAGTTCCGCTAAAGAATGCCCAGCAGAAATCCAATGACCGCGGGGACCTGGATCTCGATACTTTCCTTCGCTGTGGCGAGCTCCACACGAACAGGAGACACCTTTGAAGATCATCAAGCGAACGGAATCCCCCTTCCGTGAAACCCCCGGCGGCATGGTGCTCGTCGCGACCCGCGTGGCCGGCCAACCGGCCCAGTTCCCGCCCATCGAATTCACCCACGACGACCAGACAGTCGAAGACATCGTGCTCGGACCCATCGGCTCTCTCTACAGCTTCACGATCGTTCACCCGGGCAAGGACAAGCAGCCCTATGGCCTTGCCATGGTCGACTTCGAACCCGGCGTGCGCGCGTTCGGCCGGCTGCTGTACAGCGCCGAGCCGCCGGCCATCGGTGCCCGCCTGCGGGTGGTGCCCTTCGCGTTGCTTGACGGCACGCCCGACTATGCATTCCAGGAGTGACGCGCCATGAAGCAACCACTGATCACCGGCGTCGGCATCACTGACTTCGGCCGCTTCCCCGAACTGACCGAAGAGGCGATGGCCCAGGCGGCCATCCTCGATGCGCTGGCCGATGCCGGCACGAAGCTTGGCGAGGTGCAGGCGTTCTACTGCGGCAATGCGCTCGGTGCCATGCTGCCGGGGCAGCGTGCATTGCGCGAACTGCATGTCGGCGGCGGCGCGGTCTACAACGTGGACAACGCCTGCTCCAGCGGAGCCACCGCGCTGAATCTCGCACTGCAGGCGCTCAAGGTCGGCCAGTACGACACCGTGGTGGTGTTCGGCATGGACCACCTCAGCAGCCTCGGCGGCGGCCCGCTGCAGCTCAGCCAGAAGGACTGGAACAACCGGCGCGGCATGATCATGCCCGCCCTGTACGCCATGCGTGCCAAGCGGTACATGCACGACCACGGCCTCGCGCTGGAGACGCTGGCGGACATCTCCGTCAAGAACCGCCAACATGGGGCCTTGAACCCGATCGCCAAGTTCGCCAAGCTGGCGAGCCGCGAGGAGGTGCTGGCGTCCCGCCCCGTGGCCGAGCCGCTCACGCTGCTGCAATGCTGCCCCGCCGTGGTGGACGGGGCAGCGGCCCTCGTGCTCAGCACCAAGCCCGCCAGGGGCGTCGCCAAGCCTGTGCGAGTGCTGGCGTCCGTGGTGCAGTCGGGCCTGTTCGAGACCGCGCCTGTCGACATGACCGAAGCCGAGATCACCGCGCGTGCCGCCAGGCTGGCCTATGAGCAGGCCGGCATCGGGCCGCAGGACCTGAGCCTGCTGGAAGTGCACGACGCCTTCACCATTTCCGAGCTGCTCTATTACGAGGCCCTCGGCCTTTGCAAGCGCGGCGATGCGGCCAGCCTGCTGCAAAGCGGCGCGACCGCCCTGGGCGGCCGCGTGCCGGTCAACCCCAGCGGCGGGCTGATCGCCAAGGGACACCCGCCGGGTGCGACCGGCGTCGCACAGGTCGTGGAAGTCTGCGAACAACTGCAGGGCCGTGCCGGCGCGCGCCAGGTGCAGGGCGCGCGCATCGGCCTCACGCAGGTCACGGGCGGCGGTATCTGGGGTGTGGACCACGCCGCCTGCTCGATCAACATTCTTTCGCTCTGAGGGCCCGCCATGAACCAGACAAACACCATCGCGCCCGCCTCGCTGCAGGGCCTCGTCGCCATCGTGACCGGCGGCGCCAAAGGCATCGGCCTGGGCATCGCCCGCGAGCTTGCACAGGGGGGCTGCCGCATCGCACTGTGGGACTTCGACGACGCCGCGCTGGGCGAGGCCGAGCGGACGTTGTCGAGCGAAGGCGCCGACGTGACGACCTTCAAGGTCGACGTCAGCTCCGTGGACCAGGTGGAAGCGGCGGTCGCCCGGCTGCTGGCATCGCACGCACGCATCGACATCCTGGTCAACAACGCAGGCATCGGCGGCGACAAGCTGGTCTCCAAGATGGATCTCGCGTTCTGGAGCCGCGTCATCGAGATCAACCTGAATTCGCAGTTCATCTGCTCCAAGGCGGTCCTGGCGCAGATGGCGCAGAACCGGTTCGGGCGCATCATCAACATCGGCTCTCGCGCATGGCTGGGCAACCGCGGCCAGGCGGCCTACTCGGCCTCCAAGGGCGCCGTGGTGAGCCTGACCCGCTCTCTGGCGCTCGAATATGCGCGCAAGGGCATCACGGTGAACGCTGTCGCGCCGGGCATCGTGGAGACGCCGCTGTTCGCGACGCTCACCGAAGAAGTGCGCCAGAGCCTGCACAAGACCGTGCCGATGGAGCGGATCGGCCAGCCGCAGGACATCGCCCGGGCGGTGCGGTTCTTCGCGGAACCCGGATCGAGCTACGTCACCGGCCAGCTCCTGTACGTCTGCGGCGGGCGCAGCCTCGGCAGCCCGTCGGTATAGCGGGCCGGATCGCATGCTCGCGAATGCATTGACCGGTTTGAAAGTGATCGACTTCACGCAGGTGATGGCCGGGCCGACCTGCACGTTGTGCCTGGCCGATCTCGGCGCCGACGTGGTGAAGGTCGAGACGCCCACGGGCGATCTCTCGCGGGCCCTTTCGCCATGGGTCAACGGCGAGGGCGTCGCCTTCCTGGCGCTGAACCGCAACAAGCGCAGCATCGTGCTCGACCTGAAGCAGCCGTCGCACCGGCAGGCCGCGCAGGAACTGATCGCGCAGGCCGACGTGCTGGTCGAGAGCTTCCGTCCCGGCGTGATGGCGCGTTTCGGGCTCGACTACGCCACGGTGTCCGCGGACAACGCGCGGCTCGTCTACTGCTCGGTATCGGCATACGGCCAGCATGGCAGCAGCAAGGATCTGCCCGGCGTGGACGGCGTGCTGCAGGCCGTGAGCGGCCTGATGAGCGTCACCGGGGCGCCCGATGGAGAGCCGTGCAAGGTACCGGTGCCGGTCGTCGACCTGGTCACGGGCTCTCTGGCGGCGATCTCGGTGCTCGCCGCCCTCCAGGAGCGGCAACGCACGGGGCTCGGTCAGCACGTCGAGGCGAGCATGTTCGCCAGCGCCATCGCACTCCAGCACGTGAGTTTCGCGTCCTACTTCGCGGATGGGCTCGTGCCCGAACCGCAAGGCAATGCAGCGCCGTATTCGACGCCCAACGAGGCCCTGCGCTGCGCCGACGGGTGGATCATGGTCGCGGCCTACCACCCTGCACGATGGCAGGCGCTGTGTGCCGCCATCGGTGCACCGGAGCTCGCCTGCGATCCGCGCTTCGCAGAGAACAAGAGCAGGCTGCAGCACCGCCAGGCGCTGCTGCGCGAGTTGGAAGCTCGCATGCTCGCGCATCCGCGCACCTTCTGGCTGGAGAAGTTCACTGCGGTGGACATCATCTGCGGTCCCATCAACGACTATGCCGAGGTGGCGCAGTCCGCCCCCTTCGTCGAGGCGGCGCTCGCGGAAAGCGTGCAGCACCGCGTCGCCGGCACGTTGACGCTGACGCGCAGCGTGCTCGGCGCGGTGGGCGAGCGGCCACGTGCGCGACGCGCCGCCCCCACGCTCGGCGAGCACACCCGCGAGGTGCTGGCCACACTGGGCATGCCAGCCGGCGCCATCGACTCGGTGGCCGCAGCCAGCCCTTCCCAGACCTGAAGAACAGAAAACCATGCCCATCGTCTACACAGTCCAGGATGGCGTCGCCATCGTCACCCTGAATCGGCCCGAGGCCATGAATTCCATCGACCCGGAGTCCAACGAGCAACTGCTCGGCATCTGGGACCAGGTCTGCAACGATGAGGACGTCCGCGTGCTCGTCCTCACCGGCGCGGGCGAGCGTGCCTTCTGCACGGGTGCGGACCTCAAGAAGACGATGCCGTCGGGCGACGGTGTCGCGCGGGAAGTCTTTCGCGGCGGCAACCGGCACTTCAACTTCGGCACGCTGCACACCGACAAGCCCGTGGTCGCGGCGATCAATGGTTACGCCCTCGGCGGCGGACTCGAGCTGGCCCTGCTGGCGGACATCCGCATCTGTTCGGACAACGCCCAGTTCGGCTTGCCGGAGGTGCGCGTCGGCAGCATCCCGGGGGCGGGCGGCACGCAGCGCCTGATCCGCGCGGTAGGCCAGTCCGATGCCATGTGGATGCTGCTGACGGGCGAGCGCATCGACGCCGCCGAAGCGCTGCGCATCGGCTTGGTCAGCAAGGTGGTGCCGCTTTCGGCGCTGCAGGAAACGGCCATCCGGCTCGCGCGCACGATGGCGGCCAATGCCCCGCTGGCGATGACGGCCGCCAAGCGGCTCGCGATGAGCGGGCGCGAGCTGCCGCTGGCCGGCGGGCTGGCGCTGGAACGCCAGGCCTTCGGGCTGCTCAGGGACAGCGACGACCGGCTGGAGGGGCGCCGCGCCTTCGCCGAGAAGCGCGCCCCGGTGTTCCGAGGCCGCTGAACTCCTCGACTGGAGGACGACGGCGTCGACGAAGACGTTGCCTCCAGCCGATCCGCCCCACCTTGCCCTACTTGCATCCGGACGACCGATCCGGCTTCCTCCTGGAGCATCTCTTGAAGACACTGCCTGCTTCCTGGCGCTGCAGCCTCGCACTCGCCATCGCCGCCTTCGTCGGCGCACCGCCGGCCATTGCTGAGCAAGGCGGCCGGCCACCGGCCAGGATCCTGGTGGGCTTCTCGCCCGGCGGCACCCTCGACGTGGTGACGCGTGCGCTCGCGGATCAGATGCACGACTCGCTGCAACGCACGGTCGTGGTGGAGAACAGGCCGGGCGCTGGCGGGAAGATCGCGATCGATGCGATGCGTGCCGCCCCTGCCGACGGCAGCGTGGCCATGCTGTGCCCCGACTTCCTGACGTCGATCTACCCCTTCGTCTTCAACAAGCTCAACTACGACCCGCAGCGGGACGTCCTCCCGGTGTCGACGGTGGTCGAGTTCGCGATGGCGCTGGCCGTACCCGCCTCCTCGCCGGTGAAGACCTTCGGCGAATACGCCCAATGGGTGCGCGCGCATCCGCAGAGCGCCAACTTCGGCCATGCGGCGTCGGGTGGACCGACGCATTTCCTGGGGCTGCAGATCGGCAAGATCATCGGAACGCCGCTGCAGGACGTCCCCTTCCAGGGCGCGGCCCCGATGATCGTGAACCTTGCCGGCGCCAACATCGCGGCGGGCACTTCCACGGTCGGCGACTTCGCGCAGCACCACGAGGCCGGCAAGCTGCGCGTGCTTGCCGTCACCTCGGCCCAACGCTCCGCGCTCCTGCCGGATGTGCCGACCTTCGCCGAGCTCGGCCGCAAGGAACTCACCACGGTCGGCGTGCTGGCCATCTGCCTGGCACCCGGGACGCCTGCACCCGTCGTCGCTGAATGGAGCGACGCCGTGCGAAAGGCGGCCTCGACCGAGCAGTTCGCGAAGAAGGTCGGCGCGCTCGGTTTCGTGAACACGGGAAGCTCACCCACCGCTGCACGCGCCAGGTTCGCAGAGATGCGCGCATTCTGGGAGCCCGTGGTCAAGGCCTCGGGTTTCAAGGCCGACTAGCAAGCCCCCGGGGCACGCCTAGCGGACCGACCGGATCCACTCCCTGAACAGCCGCACCGGGGCGGTGGCCGCCTTCATCGGGTCGCAGACGAGGTAGTAGCCGAGTTCCGTCCGTGCCATGTGGTCGACAGCGACCACCAGGCGGCCGGTTCGAAGGTCGTCTTCCACGTAGGCACGCTGGGCCATCGCGATGCCCAGGCCATCGGCCGCGGCCTGATAGCACAACGCGGCGTTCGCCAGGGTGATGCCGCGCGAGCGGGCGGGATCCGCAAGACCGGCGGAGCCGAACCAGAGCGGCCACGCTTGCGGCCGCATCATGGAGTGCAGCAGGTTGGCCTGCAGCAGGTCGCGAGGTGTCTGCAACGGCCCCGCCTGGCCCGGTGCGCAGACCGGGACGAACTCGTCGTCGAAAAGGTGGTCCAGCTCGACGTCGGCCCACTCGCCCATGCCATGGCGGATCGCGCAATCCGCGCCTTCGAGCCGCATGTCGTCGGCCATGGCGATCGTTGCGATCTCCAGTGCGATGTCGGGGTGCTCCGCGTAGAAGCCATGCAGGCGAGGAACGAGCCAGCGGATGGCCAGGCTCGGTGTCACCTTGAGGCGAAGCCTTCTTTCACTCCGATGCTCGGCCAGGTCACCGAGCGCGTCCTGCAGGCGGTCGAAGGCATCGCAGACGCGGTGGGCGAGCCTTTCGCCCGCCGCCGTGAACCCGATCTCGCGACCGGACCGCTGGAACAGCTGCACGCCCAGCCCGGCCTCGAGCTGCTTGATCTGCTGGCTCACGGCCCCGGGCGTGACGTGAAGCAGCTGGGCTGCCCGCGAGACTCCCTTGGCCCGGTACACCGCATCGAAAGCCCGCAGCGGACTCAGGAGAGCGCGAAGGTTCTGCATGGCGGATAGAAGCCGTGCCGCATTCAGCCGCTGCTGCCGCTGCCGCTGCCGCTGCCGACGAAGGCGCGAGCCGGCGACGGCACACCGCGCCCCGATCGCGCAGCAGGCATCGGCCTTAGCACTTCTGGATCCCGATGGTGCGGTTCAGGAGTTGCTCGTCCTGGCGCAGCGCGGCTGCCGAGCCGGCATACGCGGCGACGCCGCGCTCCAGCACGATGACGTTCGTCGAGAAGTCGAGCACGACGTCCACGTGCTGTTCCACGAGGATGCACCCGACCCCGAGCTTGTCGCTCATGCGGACGATGGCATCCATCAGCTCCTCGCGCACCATCGGGGCCAGGCCCTCCAGCGGCTCGTCGAGCAGCAGGATGCGCGGTTGCCCGACGAGCGCACGCGCCACGGACAGCATCTGCTGCTCGCCGCCCGACAGCTGGGTGCCGCCGTTGCGCCGCCGCTCCTTCAACCGCGGGAACAGTTCATAGACCGCAGGAAGCGCCGCGCCGGCCGAGCGCCCCTGGAGACCCGACAGCAGGTTCTCCTCCACCGTGAGCGAAGGGAAGATGTCGCGGCTCTGCGGCACGTAGCCCAAGCCGGCGCGGGCGCGGGCGAAGGTGCTGGCGCCGCTGATGTCCTTGCCGCCGAAATGGACGCGCCCCTTCATCAGATCGGCCAGGCCCGTCGCGGTCGCCAGCGTCGTTGTCTTGCCGGCGCCGTTGCGCCCGATCAGCCCCAGCCGCTCGCCTTCGCGCACGCTGAAGCTCAGATGTTCGACCACGGGTACGCCGGCGTAGCCGGTCGTGACGTCGTCGAACCGAAGTTCAATGGGGGTGCTGGGCATGGTGGCCGTCTCGTCCGAAGTAGATTTGATTGACTTGTTCGTTGGCCGCGACTTCCTGCGGCGACCCCTCCACCATCACCGCGCCGGCAACCAGGACGATGATGTGCGAGGCGAAGCGGAACACCAGGTCCATGTCGTGCTCGATGAGCAACACCGACAGGTCCTTCGGAAGGCTCTCGATGGCGCTCATGATGCGGCCGCCTTCTCCCTGCGGCACGCCCGCGCCGGGCTCGTCCAGCAGCAACACCTCGGGTCTCATGGCGAGCGCGAGCGCGATCTCCGCAAGCCGCTGCTCGCCGAGCGCCAGCCGTCCCACCACCCGGTTCGCATAGGGCTGCAGGCCCAGCATGCCGAGCGTCTCGTGGACCTCGTCGTGCACACGCGCCGAACGCGCCGGCGAAGGCCACCACTGCATGGAGGCGCGCAGCCGCTGGAGCACCGCGACCTTGACGTTCTCCGCCACGGTCAGGTCCTTGAACAGGCGGCTGATCTGGAACGTGCGGACGATGCCGCTGCGCACGCGTGCGTACTGCGGCAGCTGCACGATTGAGCGGCCGTCGAGCTGGATGTCGCCGGACTTCGGACGGATCGCGCCGCTGAGCAGGTTGACCAGCGTGGTCTTGCCGGCGCCGTTCGGCCCGATCAGTGCCGTGCGCGCGCCCTGCGGGAGCGACAGCGTGACGTTCTGCGTGACGGCCAGGCCGCCGAAGGAGTGGCACAGGTTGCGGGTTTGCAGCCGGAGGGTCATCGGGCTCCTCCCTTGCGGCCCAGACGCCTGGCGTACGCCGCGGCCCGGTCCAGGAGCCCGATCAGGCCCTCGGGCAGGACGATGAGCACGAAGATCAGCATCGAGCCGATCACGAAGAGCCAGTGGTACGGGTTCAACGTCGATGCGATGTGGTGGATGGTCATGTAGGCGACGGTGCCGAGCACCGCACCCGACAGGCGGCGCGTGCCGCCCAGGACGATCATGACGACGACGCCCGCCGACGTCGTGAAGTCCAGCATGAAGAGATTGGCCACCTTGCTGGTCTGCGCGGTCAACGCGCCAGCCAGGCCCGCCACGACGCCGCCGACGGTGTAGACGGCCAGCAGGTGCAGGTACACGCGCCCGCCCAGCGCCTGGACGCGGCCCGGGTCCTGCCGGATCGCCCTGGCCGTCAGGCCGAAGGGCGAATCGACCAGGTTGCGCACGAGGAAAAACACCAGCACCAGCGCGCCCAGCGCGTAGAAATAGCCGGTGTGGCCCATGAAGTTGAACTCCCAGATGCCGAACAGCGGGGCGACCTCGAAGCCGGCAAGTCCGTCGTCGCCGCCCGTGAGCCATCGGGCCCAGTTGGCGAGCTCGAGCAGCAACTGCGCCACGGCGATGGTGAGCATGACCAGCGTGAGCTTGGTCGAGCGCAGCATGACGGCACCGCTGAGCAGCGCGATCAACCCTCCGCCCAGGCCGCCGAGCAGCAGCCCGACGATCGGATCGGCCGTCAGGTACAGCGCTGTCCAGCCCGCGACGTAGGCTCCGGCGCCGTAGAGCGCGGCCTGGCCCAGGGTCGCGATGCCCGCCTGCCCGAGCACGAGGCTCAGCGACAGCGCGAAGATGGACATCGTCGCCATGTTGGTCAGCAACCCCAGGTCCTGCGGGAACAACGCGAAGGCCAGCAGCCCCGCCAGCGTCAGGACGATCTCGGCGCGCAACTGCGTCCACGGGCGGGCGCGGGGCGGCACAGCCATCGCCATGGGCGGAATCACCGCACTCATGCCTGTCTCCCGAACAGCCCCTGGGGCCGCAACAGCAGGACGACGATCATCGTCAGGAAGAAGGCAGCCGATGCGAGCTGCGGAACCATGTATTTCATCGAGGTCTCCACGATGCCGAGCAGCAATGCTGCGAAGAAAGAGCCAAATAGATTTCCGTTTCCACCCACGGCCACGACGGCCAGGAGGATCACGAGGTACTTGGAGGCATAGGTCGGCTCCATCGGCAGCAGCTCGGCACCGGCGATGCCGCCCAGCGCCGCGAGCGCGGCACCGATCGCGAAGGTGGCTGCGTAGATCTTCGTCGTGTCGATGCCGATGGCCCGGGCGATGGGCGCGTTGTCGACGGCAGCGCGCACCCGGATGCCGAAGGACGACCGGTCCACCGCGAACCACAGGACGACGACGACCAGCAGTCCGCAGGCGACGACGATGAGCCGGTGCCGGGGAATGGAGCGAAAGCCCAGGTCCACCGAGCCGCCGAATGCCTCGGGAAGCGCGACGGAGGTCACCGACGATCCGAACATCAGGTTGACCGCCGCGGTCGCGACGAACATCAGTCCGATCGTCACCAACATCTGGTCGAGATCGTCGCGGCGGTAGAAGCGGCGCAGCAGGGTGCGCTCGAAGATCAAGGCCAAGAGGGCCACCAGGGCGATCGCCAGCACGAAGCCCAGCCCGATGGGTACGCCCAGGCGCTGCGGAATGCTCGCTGCGAGAAAACCGCCGAGCATCGCGAAGGCGCCATGGGCCAGGTTCACCACACGCATCAGGCCCATGGTCATCGACAGGCCCACGGTGATCATGAACAGGATCATGGCGTACGTGACGCCGTCGACCAGGATGCTGCTCAGAAGCGCGAAAGACATGCTGCAGCCTCTGCGTTACTTGGCCGCGCCCTGGATGCGCCCGTAGTCGGGCTGCATCTCGAAGGTCCGGAACTCGCGGTTGACGAAGCGCCCCGAGGCGTCCTTCTCGACCACACGCATGTAGACGTTCTGCACGAACTCGCGGGAAGCCGGGTCGATCTTCACCGGGCCGCGCGGGCTCTCCCACGAAAAGCCCTTGGCGGCGGCCAGGGCCTTGGGCCCGTCGCGCTTGCCGTCGGTTGCCTTGATCATGTGATAGATCACATGCAGGCCGTCGTACGCATTCGCGAGCTGGACGGTCGGTATGGCCTTGGGCGCCACCTCGGCCAGCGCCTTGACGGCAGCATTGTTCAGCGGCGAGTTGTGCGTCGCCGAATAGAACATGCCTGTCTCGATGCCGAGCAGCTCGGGGCCGATCGCGCGCAGCTGGTCTTCATCCGTCTCGCCCGTGCCCAGGAAGCGCACGCCTGCGGCCCTCAACCCCGCTTCGTTGTAGGCCTTGATCATTGCGTAGGTGGCCGGCCCCCCGGGTCCGAAGACGTAGAGCGCGTCGGGCTTGAGCGCCTTCACACGCTGCATCAGGGGGCCGAAGTCCGTCGTCTTCAGCGGCGCACGGATCGCCTCGAGCAGCTTGCCGCCTCCGGCGACGAACGCGGTGTTGAAGGCCTTCTCGGCGTCGAGGCCCGGACCGAAGTCGCTGACCAGCGACACGACGTTCTTCACGTTCTTCTCGAGCGCGTACTTGGCCACCGGCACGGCCATCTGCGGCAGCGTGTAGGAGGTGCGCAGCAGGTAGTCGGACTTCTCGAGAAGCGACGAGGTCGACGCGTTGAAGATCACGACGGGCACCTTCGCCTCCTGCGCGAGCGCGGCGACAGCCAGCGTATCGGGCGTGAAGTACAGGCCGGCGATGTACTGGGCGCCTTCCTTGATGATGAGCTCCTGGGCCAGTGCCTTGGCCTGCGCGGGATTGATTTCCGGCAGGTCGCGGTAGATGACCTCGATCGTGTGCCCGCCTGCAGTGGTGCCGTTGAGCTTCTGGTAGGCCTTGGTCGCCCCTTCCCAGGTCTGCCCCACCGCGGAGAACGGTCCGGACATGGGCGCGATCACACCCACCTTGATGACGTCGGCGCGACTTTGCAGCGCGAGCGTCGCGAGTGAAACCGCGATCGCGGCAATGAGTTTGGGGGTCATCTTCTTCTCCAGGTAGTGGGGCGCTGGCGGGTTCATTCGCCCGGGTTTTGACGAGAGGGGGTCGGGAGTCGTGGGGCGCGGCCTGGCTTCAGGCCGGGATGCCGCGCGGCTGCGCTGCTTCGGTCGCCTGTAGTGCGGCGTCGCGGGGCATCAAGGTCGCGTACTTCTGGTCCATGTCGAAGAGGTTGGCCTCGTGCGCCTGCAGCGACCGGTCGCCCACGCAGTCCGTGACGACCAGGGGGCGAAAGCCGTGGCACATGGCATCGACCACGCTGGCACGGACACACCCGCTGGTGGTGCATCCCGCGATCAGCAAGGTCTGCACGCCGCGTTGCGACAACCAGGAAGCCAGCGAGGTGCCGAAGAAGGCCGACGGATGGATCTTGCGCAGCACCAGCTCGCCGTTGCGTGGCTGCAGCGGCGCGACGATCTGGCTCTGCGGCGCGTCCTCGCGCAGGGCCAGGATGGGCGGCACCTTGAGTGCGAAGATGTTCGCGTCGGCGCCATCGTCCTGGTACACGACCCGCGTGTGGACGATGGGCCATCCGCGCTCGCGCGCAGCGGCCAGCAGGCCGCGGGTGCATTCGATGGCCGGCTCGATGTTGCCGCCGCCGAACGTGAGCGGATCCGCGAACCCGTTGACGAAGTCGATGATCAGCAGGCCGTATGGCGCCTTCGGGGCGACGGCATTGCCAAAGCCCTGCTTCTGGTAGATGTCCGGATCGGCGCTCATCGGAAGGCCTCGTCGATGACCTTGCCGTCGCGAACCACGACGACGTCGTCGAGCTTCACCGTGCAGTTGCGCAAGGGAATGTCCAGGTGGCAGGGCGTGGTGCGAGGCCCTCCGGCCTCGTTGTTGGGGCCCAGCGAGAACAGGAAGTTGCCTTCGAACGCACGCGCGTCCTGCCCGGACGTGGCTTCGCGGTCCACCAGCGACAGCGTGTGCCAGTAGCAGCGCGGCTGCATCCCCCAGCCGATGTGCGCGATGGCGTAGGCCTCGGGGTCCTTGTAGGCCTCCATGAACTCGCGCAGCAGCGCGGCGTCGATGTCGCCCTCGATGCTGCGCACGAAGCCTTCGCGCAGCTGCATGGTGATCTTGTCCGAGACGTAGTTCTTCTGCGGCAGCAGGATGTCGCCGCGATCGATCACGATGGTGCCGTCGCTGCCGCCCTCGTTGGCGAAGGTGAAGAGGAAGCCGCTGGGCCAGTGGTCCCAGCGCCCGGGCTCCTCGCAGAAGCCGTACTCGGAGATGGTCGGGTAATCACCGAGCTTGAAAGTCACGTCCGTGCCGGCCGGCGAGGTCACGTGCATCTTCCTGGCGGCCTTGAGCAGCTTCGATGCGGCGAGCACGCGCTCGCGATCGGCCTCGGTGGGTACCGCCCGCACCAGCACCTCGGGCGGCTCGACGGCCAGGAGGATCTTCGTCCCCGACTCGAGGATCTCCATCTGCTCGGGCGAGAACAGCAGCAGCATCAGGTCCAGCACGATGTCGCTGTTCTTCATCGCCGCGAGCGCGACCGGGTTGTTGGTGAGGGGGGTCTCTCCCAGGTAGTTCATCAGGTCGCGGCTGGGGGCCTTCTCCGCGTTGATGGGCTGCAGCTCGATCCTGGTGACGACCGCGCCCGCGGCCTGCGCCGCGATCGTGGCGGTCTGCAGCGTCTGCGGATGGGTGTGGGGACCGCACAGGATCGAGACCTTCTGGCCGCGCTCCACCTTGCTGAGCTTCAGAACCTCGTCCCAGGCCTTGACCATCTGGTAATCGCTGACTGGCATGTTTCGTCCTTTGTTTGAAAGTTTCAGATCTGCAGGAGCGCAAGGTCCTGCGGGCTGCCGAGCTTGAAGAGCCGGCGGGCATTGCCGTGGCACACCTGCTCGCGGGTGCGCGCGTCGAGCGGCGCCTGCTCGATGAAGGCGCAGGCTTCGGCGGTGGACTCGTAGGGGTAGTCCACGGAGAAGAGCACGGCATGGGCGCCGAGCTCGCCGATGGCGCCCAGCAGTGCCGGCGCGGAGCACACCCCGGACGTCGTGATCAGGATGTTGCTGCCGATGTACTCGCTGGGCTTGCGCGCCAGCTTGATGCCCGAGGGGTACGCGGCGAAGCGGCTGTCGATGCGCCAGCGTTGATACGGCAGTGCCTCGCCCATGTGGCCGAGCAGCAGGGTCAGTCGCGGGAAGCGGTCGAACACCCCGCCGAACAGCAGGCGCAGTGCATGCCCCGCGGTCTCCACGCCCCACCCCCAGGTGGCCCCCTGAAGCACGGGCATGCCCTCCAGCAGCGCCGGCGGCTGGCTGAAGGCGTTGGGGTGCAGATAGATGGGCACGCCGAGTGCCTCGGCGCGCTCCCAGAACACGTCGAACTCGCTGCCTTCGTAGTAGCGGCCCAGGGTGTGGCCGTTGATCAGCGCGCCCTTGAAGCCGCACTCGACGACGGTGCGCTCGAGTTCTCGCGCTGCGGCCGCCGGGTCCTGCAGCGCGACGTGCGCGAAGGCGCCGAAGCGCTGCGGATGGCGCGCCACGCGCTCGGCGAGGAACTCGTTGTTCTCGCGTGCGCGCCGCACGGCGGCGGCGCTGTCGGTCTCGGCCTGGACGCCAGGCATCGTCTGCGACAGCACGGCGTACTCGATGTTGCCGGCGTCCATCTCGGCCAGGCGCTGGTCGTCGAAGTCGCTGAGCCTGGCGTCGAGCCGCGCCACGAAGTCGGCCGGCAGCGCTCGCGTGTACTTCGCGGAATAGGCATCGAAGCCGGGGGCGCTGAAGTGCTCTTCGAGCGCGATCTTGGGGGTTGGATTCATTGGGGTCCTCAATGGATTCAGGCCGGGTACGCCAGGGCCGTGTCGAGAATTTCCGTGTCGTGCACCACTTCGCGGCTTGCAATGAGCAGCCGTTCGCCGTCGCGCACGAAGCGGTCGTGATAGATGCCCGCGAGATGCACGGTGGAAGGCCCCTCGACCAGGGTCTGCATCAGGATGAAGGGGGTCTGCGAGCTGATCGTGTCGCCCGTCTCCTGCAGCACGCGCGTGATTCCCAGCACATGCAGCATGTGCCGTGGCGCGAACATCTGCGAGTGCGCCACCGCGAGCGCGCGGTCGGTGATCATGTCCAGGCCCTCGCAGTAGACGAGGCCCACGGGCATGTCCAGCAGCGCGTTCTGGCGCGAGGTGATCCGGTAGGTCGCGTCCTTGCTGAAGAACTCGGGCCAGCGCTCGATGTCGTTGGCATCGAGTGCGGCGCAGTACTCGACATGGAAGGAGTCGACCTCGGCGCGCAGCTCGGCCGCGCGGCGCGGCGAGATCGTGGACCTGGCGTAGGCGAGCCGCTCCTTCATGCTGCCACCTCCGCGACACGGATGCCCATGACGTCCCGGTAGTACTGGTAGAGCGACCGGATGCACGACTCCGAGATCAGGTTGCGCGCCGTTCCCTGGTGGCCGGCATCGAGCTTGACGACGTTGTTGTCGGTGGACGAATTGCGGATGCCCTCCTGCACGAACTTCAATGCCTCGTTGTCCTCGAGGCCCAGGAAGCCCGATGGCCCCATCAGGTTGCCCTGCCGAAGGCGGTGCCGCGTCATCTCGGGCGTGTCGTCCTCGTAACCGAACATGGTCCACTGCATCACCATGCTGTTCGGGCCGTTCGGAATGATCTGGCGCACGCCCATCGTGTTCATCTGGCGCTGCACGATCAGGTTCGGCCACATGGTCATCATGTTGGCGGACCAGGGCGAATCGAACTCGCGCACGTAGTCCAGGAACCGCTCGTCGCGCAGCCGGAGGTTGTCGCTGAACGACCGCATTTCGGCCTTGTCGTCGTCGGCGACCGTGGCATAGACCTGGTCGGGCTTGGACGACGCCATGTAGCCATGGCGGCCATGTTCCTTGTCGGCGAAGACGATCGACTTGATGCCGGGCACCAGAAGGCCGAACACCACGAGGAACGAATGCAGCAGCGTCGCGTGGTACGGGTCCTTGAGGTTCTCGTGGTACATCTTCCAGTTGCACGGAAGCTCGTTGCGGCAGTAGCCCAGGATCCTGAGCTTCCTGCCCGAGAACGGAACGTCGAACTCCTCGACGATCTCCTTGGTCATGTACTCCTCCAGCGGCGGCGTCTTGTCGGAGTAGGTGGCGAACACCACGCCGTTGCGCGTGGTCACGCGCAGCTGCCGGGTGCCGTGCTCCGCGTTCTTGAAGTCCGGCGGCATGCCGCCGACCTTGTTGATTCCACGCTTGAACGGAACGCCCTGCAGGTTGCCCTTGAGGTCGTACGACCACTGGTGGTAGGGGCAGACGAACTCCTTGGCGTTGCCATGGCTGGAGCGGCAGAACTCGGCGCCGCGGTGGGCGCAGCGGTTCTCGAAGACGGAGATCGTGTTGTCTTCCGCGCGGACGATCACCACGGCCGTGGCGCCGACGTAGCCTCGCTTGTAGTCGCCGGGGTTCGGGATCTCGGCCTCCAGCGCGACGAAGTTCCAGGTGTCGCCGCGGAAGATGCGCTCGATCTCCTGGTCGTAGATGGCCTGGCTGGTGTAGACCCAGTCCGGAATGTTGTGGAGCGCGTCCGCGGGCCAGACGCACTGTTCCAGGGGCGGGTTCTTTCGGGCATTCGTGATGCCGATGACCGCCTGCGATTGATACATGAAAGCTCCTTAGGCTCTGAGGGGTGGTTGAACGGTGGAAGGGGCGCCGCTGCGCATCTGCCTGGCCCATGCGCGCAGATCGGTGGCGTCGCGCTGGAATTCGTCGAGCAGCAGCGGCTGCCGCTGCTCGAAGAGGGGCCGGATGGCGCGCAGATCGGCCCCGGCGTTGATGGCCACGCCGTGCAGCGGAACGCCACCGCGGTGGCCGATCCACAGCACCTTGCCGGTGGCCGGATCGCCCCGGCGGACATATTCGAGACCGGGGGCCGGCAGGCCCAGCATCTGGATGTTGTGCCGGCCCTGGTCGGTCCAGAACCAGGGCACCGCCGGTGCCGGGCCGGTCGCACCGAGCATGGCGGCCGCGGCGGTGCGTGCCTGCTCGTTGGCGTTCTGCCAGGACTCCAGGCGCGTCGGCGCCGCGTGCCCCGGGCGTTGCTGGCTGGTGCAGTCGCCGCACGCGAACACGTGCTCGTCGCTGGTGCGGCACTGCGCGTCGACGAGAACGCCGCCGCCCGCCGCGATCTGCAGGCCCGCATCGCGGGCCAGTGCGTCGTTGGGCGAAAGGCCGATGGCCACGACGATCTCGTCCGCCTCCAGATCGCCGGCATGGGTCGACAGGCGCATACGGCCATCAGGCAGAGCGTGGACGCCTTCGAGGGCAGTGCCGAGCAGCAGTCCCGCGCCTGCCTGCCGCAGGCCGGACTCGAGCCACGCCGACGCTTCGGGCGGAAGAAATCGATCGAGCAGGGACGTCGCGCGCTCGATCACGGTCACCGCCGCACCGGCCGACAATGCGGAACTGGCGATCTCGAGGCCAAGAAAGCCGCCCCCCAGGATCGCGACCCGCGGCTTGCCCTGTAGGGCCGCGCGCAGCCGCCGCGCATCGTCGAGAGTGCGCACGTAGTGCACGCGCGGTCGGCCCGCCGGTGCGCACGCCAGCGTGCTGGCCTCGCCGCCCGTGGCGATCAGGCACATGTCGTACGGGAGCACCTGACCGTCGGCAAGGCGAACCTGCCGCTTCGAGAGATCCAGCGCGACCGCGTCGCTGCAGCTTCGAAGATCGATGTCGCCAAGTGCCCAGGCGTCCTGCGCGAGGACGTCCAGGCGCGGCTCCTCGGCCGCGACCAGCACGGCCTTGGACAACGGGGGCCGCTCATACGGCCTGTGACGCTCCCGCCCCAGCATCGTGATGCGTCCGCGGTAGCCGTGTTCGCGCAGCGCATGGGCGGCGACCGCCGCAGCCTGCCCCGCACCAACGATGACGATGCCGGGCGAAGTCATTTCGCGGCCGGCGACATCACGTAGATGTCATCGCCTTCCTGCTTCACGGCGTGGGTGCGCAGGTCCACGGTGACCGGCGCGCACATCGCCTTGCCCGTGCGGATGTCGAAGCGCCCCTGGTGCAGCGGGCATTCGACACAGCCGTCCTCGACATAGCCCTCCGACAGCAGCGCGGTGGCATGCGTGCACATGCCGTCCGTGGCGAAGAACTCGTCGTCGATACGAAACAGCGCGACGCCGTGGCCTGCGACGTTGACGGTTTTCGCTTCATCGTTTTTCAGCTCTCGCGCAGAAGCGACTTTGATCCAGTTCATGGCTCCATCCGGTAATTTCCGGACCTCTCAAAATTAGTCAGTGAACTGTCATATTAGTTGGACGCGCTCGCGATTTCAAGTACGGGTTTTTACTGTCCGACGCTGCACCACGTTGGATCTGATGGGCCCGAAGAGAACGCCAAAAAGGGGAGAAATTCCAATGTAGATGCACCAACTCTGCGAGTTTCAGCTGTTAGGGTTTGCATCGACAGAACCTGTCTTCCATTGCTTCGACATCGGCCATATACTTGTGCATGTGAACTGTCATATCGTGCGGCTCAGATGTCGAAACGCACGTTGGCGATGAAAGCCCTTCTGCGGGGTGCGGCGAAGAGACCTGTTCTTGCGCGTCGATCACCTGGGCATTGCCGGGCGTGGGCGGATTCGATGGAGTCCGGCACCAGGAAACCAGTCAATAAAAGGAAACGCATGGACCGAGCAGACATTCCGGCGAGGCTGTTGAAGCGCGAGGGCATCGGCGCCCGGGTGCCTCGCAAGGAGGACGCGCGCCACCTCGTGGGAAAAGGCAACTTCGTGGGCGACTTCGTGCTGCCGGGCCTGCAGGAGGTCGCGTTCCTGCGCAGCCCGCTCGCGCACGCGGTGGTCACCGGCGTCGAGATCCCCGAAGCGCTTGCGGGGAAGGTGTTCCTGCGCGACATGATGTCGGATGCGGCGGACATCGGGTCGCCTTCTTCTGTGCCCACCTACCAGTACTCGGCGCTGCCGCCATTGGCGTCGGGCAAGGTCCGTCACGTCGGCGAGGCGATCGCGATGGCAGTGGCCCCCACGCGCGCCATGGCGGAGGACCTGCTGGAGGAAGTGGAGGTCTCGTACGACGAACTTCCCGTGTACCACAGCGCGGAATCCGCGCTCGCGGCCACGGGGGAGTTCATGCACCCCGAATGGAAGGACAACGTCTTTCTCACGCTGCGGGCCGATCGTGACTTCGAAGAACTCGCCGCGAAGGCCGAGGTGAAGGTCAGCCGCACGGTCGAGCTGTCGCGCCAATGCATCGTGCCGCTGGAGGGCAAGTCCGTCCTGGCCTACTGGGACTTCCAGACCGACCAGCTCGTGGTCGTCAGCGCCACCCAGGTCCCGCATCTGCTGCGCGTGGGCATCGCCCAGCACCTCGCGATGAACGAGGAAGCCGTGCGGGTCGTGTCCCCGGACGTCGGCGGCGCCTTCGGCTACAAGGGACAGCTCTATCCCGAAGACCTCTGCGTCGCCTGGCTGGCCAAGACCTATCGCACGCCGTTTCGCTACCTTGAGGATCGGCGCGAGCACCTGATCGTCGGCGCCAACACGCGCCAGCATCACTACCGGCTCACGGCCTATGCGGACCGCACGGGCAGGCTGCTGGCGCTGGATGCCGTCATCACCATCGACGGCGGCGCCTATTCCTACTATCCCTTCTTCGTCGGCCTGGAACCTGGCCAGGCGATCGGCAACCTGCCAGGGCCCTACAGCTTCCGCGGCTATCGGTGCGAGACCCTTTGCGTTGCGACCAACAAGCCCGGGTTCATGGCCTACCGCGGCGTCGCGCGCACGGGCGTCTGCTTCGCGATCGAGCTGCTCATGGACGCCGTGGCCCGCGAGGTGGGACGGGAGCCATGGGAGGTGAGGCTGGAGAACCTGGTGCCGGCCTCGGCCATGCCCTATGTGAACGTGGCCAACAAGCACTTCGACAGCGGCGACTTCCCGGCGAGCCTGCGCCGCGCCGTGGAGATGATCGGCCTGCAGGCCGTGCGCGAGCGCCAGGCGCGCGGCGAGCCCGACGGGCGGCTGATCGGCTTCGGCACGGCCACCTATACCGAGCAGTCCGCCCACGGCACGACGGTGTTCGCGAACTGGGGCCTGCCAGTGGTGCCGGGCTTCGACCAGGCGGTCGTCAGGATGACCGCGGACGGCGGACTCGAAGTACGAGTGGGCGTGCACTCGCACGGACAGGGCATGGAGACCAGCTTCGCGCAGATCGCCAACGACGTGCTCGGCATTCCGGTGTCGAGGATCCGGGTGGT